>CAKUXX010000007.1 GCA_934702355.1 uncultured Methanomassiliicoccales archaeon | reverse complement strand
GCTGTGTTGTCGATGGACTGTCCAGAGATAGTCTGACTCTTGGCCTTTGTGACGACAGCGGATCCGTTGCCTTCTGTATTGACATTGGCGAGAACATCGGAAGTGTCTATTGTGAGTGTTCCGGTTGTGCTGATCTGAACACATTCAATGTCATCGTTGAAGTTGTTCGCAATAATCTTGGATTTGACAAGGGACACCTCATTCGAAACGGTCAGCTTGTGACCGTTGAGGTAAATGATGGTTCCCTCAGGTATGACGTAGCTCTTGTCATCGGTACTGGTTGATGTGGGTGCGGGGAATTCGATATCAGCGATAAGGTTGATCTTGCTGGATCCAGCTTCGACCGCTGCCTTGAACTGGTCAATTGTTGCAACATCTACGATTCCATCCACGGCCACGGACACCTTTCCGTTGCCTGTGATTGTGATCTTACCGTTGTCCTTCAATTCGATATGGCCGTTTCCAGTGATATCTGCGCCGGATTTGAGTTCTCCGGTGACCGTGAGTATTCCCTCGACCTCCATTGGAATGGTTCCGATGTTGAGGTTGTTGACAGTGACGTTTCCGGGGACCTGGATGGTGGCCGCACCAGATGCAACAGTCACAGTGAGACTGTCTGCAACATTTGCATTGAGTACGAGAACATCTCCATTCTGGAGTCCGATGGCTCCGCTTGTGATGTCTCCGTTGAATTTGACGGATCCCTTCTCGACTGTGTACTTTCCGACAAGGTTTGTAACATTGACGGACAGCGTAGTACCGTCTTTGGTGACGATATCGATAGGTCCGGAGTAAGATTCGTTCACAACAAGGGTGGCACCTTCGTTGATGACGATCTTGGCATTTTCTCCGGTGGCTGTCACAGCTTCGTCGATGACGAGCTGTGTCCCTGCTTCAATCTTAACTTCGTCATTTACTTTATCCTGTATGACGACCTTAGAGGTTCCGATTGTTATGGTCCTTGTATCATTTGGATTAACAGACACTTTTACAACAGAAATCTGGTTGGAGGTGATTCCATTGTTGGCCGTGAATGAAACATTTCCAAGATAATCTTCATTGGTTTTTGCATTCTTTCCGACAGCCAACTGAACAGGAATGTTGGATTTCGATTTGTCAGTGATAACTGTATTCTTGTCTACTGTAACATCCGTCACGGTTGTTCCAGCATCTTTGTTGTATGCGTTGTTTATATTCAATGCAGCGCTACCACTCCCGGTTCCATTATTGTTCAATTCCCCTGTACAAAGCGTGTATGTACCGGAAATCTTTGAATTCGTGATGATTGCTTCGCCTGCTTTGATTTCAACGCCAGAATTATCAGCATTGACAGTGGTGTTGGTTATTGTTGTCGTGATAACTGTAGAGGCATATATTCCCGTATCTTTTGAGGTTATTGTCGACTCTGTTATAACGAGACTCTTGTGAGTACCGTTGGATGCCCACACCCCAACATCGGTAGCATTGATAGTAGCATCACTTACCGAAATAGTAGATTTCGAACTAGCATTGAGCCCACCAGGTGCATACCACAGGAATCCCCATGAACCTTCATATGTACCTCCATTCACGGTGAGTGTACAGTCAGGGTTGTACCAGTTGGATACGACCATTCCTTTTGAAATGATTGCCGAACCTTTTACAGTTCCATCAATGGCCAAGTCTATATCTTTGTATAGACCTACACCATTGTGACTTCCATCACTGCCGGTTACGCCCTCAATAGCAAAGACGCTATAATTTGAGTTAATTGTATGTCCATTCAGTATGACTTTGAGGTCTTTACTGACATTTACTTTGGAGGTGAGGGTCACATCTTTCTCGAGAGTGATGACTCCGTCCTTTTCCAGCTTGAGGAAATCATCCCCTACCATCGATGATTCTGGTGCAGGACCTGTAGCATCGATGTCGCTGGTTACAATAGCTCCGACCGCGACAAACGCCAGGGCAAAGACCATGGTGACTGCCAGCAGCTTCGCTACTGATTTGCTTTCGTATTCTCCTTTCATATGGAACAATTGCTCCAGATGAAAGGGGGTGGATGGTGGCAGTATCCCTGTTCAAAGAACGGACATCGGGACCCAACCGCATTGCATGGTGCGACCGAGATACGGATCATCCTGGATTTCGTGCTCTGCAGGATTCATATATTGTGGAAACACCAGGCTCAATCCCTTTTTCCGCTCAACAGGATTCCGGCCACATTATGCATGCACGTTGAATTCAATTTCCTGTGGCAATCCGCCGGATCGCCGGAAGGCAACCTCTTCTTCGCACGCGCAATCGCATCGGAGACCGATTTAGGGGTGATGGCATCCCCCAGCCCTTTAGATTTGACGTACGTTCTGCCAAGTAATCCCGTGAGCTCATCCGCATAGAGGTCGTATCTGTCCAGACGCATCGGAGGTTCCTCGAGATGCAGCAACAGCCAATATTCGAAGCAGAGGTTGGACGTTGCGATGATTATCCCGTTCTTCGAGGCAAGAGCCTTTGCCTCGATCATATCCTCTTCGGATACGGCATCGGAATCGAATATCACGACACGGGCATCAGATGGCAGCGTATGTTCGCGTTCGGACAATCTGAGGCATTCAGACACGATATCGACGGCCTTTTTCTGATTGGTGACCCTGATCCTGACCGATATGCCAGTGTTGAGTCTGCGGAGGCGTTCCAGGTAGATCTTCTCGGAAGCACCCTCCACCACAGCGAACACGGTTCTGAGCGGGGCCCTTGTCCCGCTCCTCCTTCCGGACCTCCTATCATTCATCCTCCAACCACCCCTCGTCCATGATCAAGGGCCTTCCCCCGAACTTCCCCAGAGCGAAGCCTTTGCGGGGATCGTAGTTCTTGCGGATGCTGAAGTCCGAGAGCGAGTACAGCTCCGACGCCTGACTCGAACGGTCTTTGGATGCGATGTAGATCTGGTCCCTCCTGAACAGGCAGTCGGTGTCCATGAGCAGCTGGTTATGGGTGTTGAACACCAGCTGCGCCCCCTTCCTGTTCCTGTCCCCCGAGAACAGCCCTATTATCCATCTGCAGATGTCGCTGTCCAGGTAGGATCCGAACTCATCCACCGCCAAGGTCCCGCCGGAGCGGAGGGTGCGGATGACGGGTCCGATGATGCACAGCATCCTGATGGTCCCGCTGGACTCCATGACGTACGGGAATGTGCGGTCCGCATCGGTAACCCCGTCCGTATCGACCCTGCGGCTCACACTGAGCTGAAGTCTGTTCGGATCCGCCTCTCCCGCTGCCATCCTGAAGCCTGCGGACCTGAACGGGGCGGCATCGTCGGTCCCGGACGTCTTGGTCCCGCGGACCGAGCCGTTCAGGCCGTCTATCCCGAAATCGGCAGCGAGCAATCCCTCGATGACCAGCTCCTTGAATCCCTGATCCCTCTCCATCTCGTCCACGGTCTGATCCAGAAGCGCGCCCATGTCCCCTGGGAGCACGGATACCGACGACATCGCATCCACGACATCCAGGCAGATGTCATGGTTGAACTGCGCGGCCACGGAGACGAATGTCGAGTTCCTTCCTGTCATCCCGGACAGACCTCCGAGCTTCACCTTGGATCCTTTCGCGGAACAGATGTACGAATCCCCGTCGCGGGAGAACACCTTTGTGCGCTTTCCGTTCGGGTAGTAGTACAGCGACTCGGAGACGACCTCCCTGGAATCGTATGACAGCGAATAGTCGTACAGCGTCCCGCGGTGATAGATGCGTATGCCCATGGATGTGGGTGCGGACCTTGTGTCGGGGGAGAGTCTGAACGGGTTGTACGGCATCGGAACGTTCGCAGGAAGCGGGAACCTCATGAGTTCGGACAGCAGCCCCATGGCATTGACGATGCAGGATTTCCCGCTGGCGTTGGATCCGAATATCGCTATCGACGAGAGGACGGAACCGCCGTCGGGAGTGTCGATTATGTTGTCCTTCGGATCCTTCAGCTTCGTGGTCCTGAAGTCCAGCACCGCTCTGTCCCTGAAGGGGCCGAAGTTCTCCAGCGTGAACTCCGATATCATGGGTGCAGATATACTGTATATTTATATATAATATTCTATTTTTACAAAATTATTGCAAAAATTGTTATTAAAAATCATAAAAACGTGTTCATTATGAGAAAAATGCAATCATCCTGATTCATAGCAATGGTGGCTTGATTGGTTGACACATAAGTCACTGATAATGAATCTGTGCAGTTCTGAATTTGTCATATGTTGCGGTAGCTTAAACCATCACGAAATGCTTATCATCAGGCAGAAACATCCGTAATAAAATTACGGTGATTAGGATGCTGAAGAGTTTTGCCGTCGAGAACTACCGGGGATTCAAAGACCGCGTCGAGATGGATCTCTCCAAGGTAGGCAAATACAGATTCCATTCCGAATACATTCAGGACGGACTCATCGGCAAATGCATGATCATCGGTCACAACGGATGCGGTAAGACCAATTTCGGTCTCGCCCTATTCGACATCGTCTCCGTCCTTACAGATTTTCAGACCGACGACAGGCAGAAGGACTCGTTCGGTTTCCTCAACGGAGATTCCGAACTCTTGTATGCGACGTTCACATACGTGTTCGCCGACGGGGATGGGGACATCGTCTACGAGTACAGGAAATCGTCTCCGGACATCATCATCTACGAGAGGATGGAGGTCGGCGGAAGGCTGATATTCGAAAGAAGCGGGGATGAAGCCGACTACTCCGGACTTGCATATGCGAACGCTTCAGATCTCCGTATAGACATCCGCGACGGCCCCCTGTCCGTTCTGAGGTTCATAGCCAGCAATACAGACCAGCCCGAAGGCTCGCCCGTATCGAAAGTGGTCGATTTCGTGAAAGGAATGCTGTACGTCCGTTCCGTTCAGGACGGGAACACGTATATCGGACTCACAAGAGGCTCCGAACCGATACAGGATTACATCGTCCGCAACGGATACACCGAGGATTTCAACAACGTTCTGAGGGAGATGGCGGATCTGGATGTGGAATTGGCCGTTCTGAAAGCGGAAGGGGCTCCGGAGAGGCTGGTCATCAGGACCTGGCACAAGCTTCTAAGCTTCGACCGTTCAGCTTCCAGCGGAACCAAGCTCCTGATGCTACATTACTACTGGATCAAGCATCTGGGCGATGTCACATTCCTGTACATGGACGAGTTCGACGCGTATTATCATTTCGAGCTCGCGGAGAAGGTGATGCGGCGTCTGTTGAGGGAAAAGGGGTTGCAGTGCATCTTCACTTCACAGAACACCCTGTTGGTAAGCAACGGGATCCTGAGGCCTGATTGCTATCTGTATTTGGATTCCCGCGGCATGTCATCCTTGGCCGAACTGACCGACGGAGAGATCAGGGAAGGTCATAACCTCGGGAAGCTGCTCCGCGGCGGGGAGTTCGACCGATCCATACGGATGTCATGACCTGATGCATCGGGAGAAAACATTGTTTCGACCGTACGAATGGGTTCATTCTTGTGCTATGGTAAAAATTCGAAAAATCCGAAGATTGAACAAAATTTCGAAAAATCCGAATCATATTTAAAACAATATCATCAGCAATCATTTTGGGCAAGTTATTTGTCGCATAGGGTATCTGAATTGTAACGTTTCGACGAGTTTTACGAGCAGTGATTCAAAAGTGCATTTTCCTGCCGGACGTCGCAACATAGGCAAGAACACAGTTCCGGAGAAGTTCTCTGCAGGAAATCCGACATCATCTTCCGAGAAGCCAATCCACGATGTTCCTGTGGATCACCCCGTCCCTGCTCATGTCCACGGTGTCCATGGACAGCACATATTTGGGGTAGTTGTCGCCGACCGACATCAGGGAACGGAACTCGCGTTCGACCGTCGCATCGGAGGCCAGGAGGTAGGACACCTGGTAATACTCCAGTCTTGTGCCGTCGGATGCGACGAAATCTATCTCGTTCCCGCCGCTCTTACCGACGGTCACGTCGAATCCCCTGTATCTCAGTTCGTTGTAGACTATGTTCTCCAGGATCTGATCTATCGACGCCGTGTTGCTGAACCCGCAGGATTCCCTCATCCCGTGGTCGGTGAGATAGTATTTGTGGTCGATCTTCAGGACTCCTCTGCCTCTCACATCCCTCCGCGGTACCTTGGACACGAACATCGCATCCTCCGCCGCGTCGAGATATTCCAATACGGAATCGGCCGAGGCCTTCTTCCCCTGGGATCTGAGGTAGTTCCCTATGTTGGAGGAATTCACTGTATGTCCGGTCTCGGACATGGCGTACATCATGACCTCGTTCAGGGCCGCCGTGTTCCTTATCCCCTTCCTTCCGGCGATATCGTTGATGACGACGGAGTCGTACATCGCTCTGAGGACGGAGTCCATCGTGAGCGGATCGTATCCGTCGGCGACTATCAGGGGCATTCCCCCGTGGCGGATGTACAGTCCGAAGAGGTCCTCCGCCCCGATGTCGTCTCCTGCGGTCGCATAGTAGTCTGCCACCTCCGAGAATGCGAAAGGCAGGACGGTGATCTCCACATACCTCCCGGCCAGGTGAGTGGCCAGTTCCCCCGAGAGCATCTTCGAACTGGAGCCGGTGATGAAGATGTCCGCATCAAGGTCGGTGAGGAGCACACGGACACAGGTCTGCCAGCCTGAAAGATTCTGGATCTCGTCGAGGAAGATGTATGTGTGCCCCTTTCCGGATGCCCACGATGCCACATCGTCGTACAGTTCGTCCCCGTCCCTGAAGCGCGGGGTCCTTCTGGACTCCATATCGTATTTCAGTATGTCCGATTCCGGTATCCCTTCGGCGATGAGTCCGGAGACGATCTGGTCTATTATAGTGGACTTTCCCGTACGTCTCATACCGGTTATGACCTTCACGAGGTCCTTCCCTATCAGATTACCGATCTTGGACAGGTATGTCTTCCTGACGTAGGGGTTTTTCGACATGACAATAGTACAGATTCGGGATATATAAATTCGATTATAGTCGAACAAAGTCCCGAATCTATGGTATAATTCGATTATAATCGAATTCGTCACTGAGGCGAGGCACATATAATCTATCTCTCGAAGAGCCGTCTCAGACCCCATCTTCAGTGTACAAACGTCTAATTCAGGTTCATTTTCCGTTAGTGTTTCACGAACCTAGCACTTAGCTGTTCACTTCACAATGTGTGTCCATCCGATGAGAACGTCAATTAACCAAACGCATTCAATCCACGTCCGGACGCCAGATTCGTCCGATCAGAGATAAATTCATCATATAGGGACAGTGAGACTGAAATGAAGTTCGCATTGAGCCCGGAGGCCGAGGCCTGGTTGCAGGGCCTTCTGGATTCGGGCAGGAAGAAGAGTACTGTGAGAAGCTACGAGAACAACCTGTGTCAGTGCATGTACCATCTGGACAAGGCGGGAAGGTCGACCAAGGCCGAGGACATAACTCCTGACGACGTGGTCTACCTGTGGGGGGCGCTGGCCGTCAAGGAGACGGTCCGTCAATCATACCTGAGGACGCTCGCGATGTTCACCATAAAGATGTGCGGAAGGGATGTCGTGAAGCAGGCGGACATCCTCCGCAACAGAGAGGTCCGCGACCGCGTGTTCATAACGAAGCAGGAGTACAGGCGCATGTGGGACGTCGCAAGCCCTCAGGAGCGCATGATCCTGACCCTCGGCGGCATGATGGGCCTCAGGAGGAACGAGATGGTGAACCTCAAGGATGACGACATCCGCGACGGCATGGCCGTCATCCACGGGAAGGGGCACGGTGCGGACGGCCTGGTCATAAAGATGCCCATACCGAAGATGGTCATGGAAGAGATTGAGCGCTACCGCAGGTTCAAATCGCAGTACGAGAACTCCGGAGACGGGTATCTTCTGCAGTCATTCAACAGGAAAGGCGAGCTCAGTCAGTGCAATTCGTCGCGCGTCAGCGACCTGGTATGCAAATTGGGAAGGTCCGTGGGGGTGAGGGCCACCACGCACAGTCTGAGGAGACTGTACGCCACTCTGCTGTTCTACGAGTCCAAGGCGGACCCGCAGACAGTGAGGGTCCTGATGAGGCACGCGGACATGTCGACAACTTTCAAATGCTACATAGACGCGTGCGACAAGAACGCCCGTGCCGCCGTGAACAACCTCATGGGGATAATGGAGGATTTGATCGATGACGATCCGAAGCCCAAGAAGAGGGGACGCGGGAAGAAGCCCGCATCCGAACCGGCCGGGGTCAACAGGACTTAACGCCGTTATCATTTTGACGGAAGATTAAAATCCGTCCATCGCAAGGGACGAAGCATGATATTCGTCTTCTCCGGAACAGGGAATTCCTATTCTGTCGCCAGGCGCATCGGTGATGCCACAGGCACGCCGTTGATCGACCTGGCCGCCGCCGTACGCTACGGAAGGTACACATACGATGCCGGAGGGGAGGATGTGGGGTTCGTTTTCCCCACATACTATCTCGGGGTCCCTGACAAGGTTCGGGAACTGGCCCGGAACCTTGTCATCCGCGATCCCGGTCACGTGTTCGCCGTATCCACATGCGGGGACGATTCCGGAGGGGCATGCGAGATGCTCGCAGAGCTCCTGGGGGACCGTCTGAAGGTGGATGCGTTCTACGACGTCTGCATGCCGGACAATGCGATATTCGCGTACGACTCCCCGACGCCCGAGGAGGAGGCGGAGATCCTGAAGGGTTCCGATGCCGAGGTCGATGACATCACCAGGTCCGTCAAGTCGCACGAATGCGGCGATTTCAGGAGGTACCGCGGGGACGAGGGCTGGAGGGAGGTGTATCCGACATATGATGAGATCAGGGTGACCGAACCCTTCATCGTCACGGACAGATGCATCGAATGCAGGATCTGCGAGGACATATGCCCCGACCAGGTGATCAAGGTCTATCACAGGAAGCCCGTGTGGGACGAGGACAGGTGCAGTCTGTGCATGTCATGTCTCCAGCTTTGTCCGAAGCAGGCCATCGAGTTCGGGGAGACCACCGAGGGGAAGAGGAGGTTCTTCAATCGCTCGTACTACGAGAGGAGCATCGGTATCCCGCTGAGGTACTCCTGAAGGTTTTCGGTGTACCCCCTAGATTCCGTTTATATCCGTTCAGGCGGGTGGTTCCGCATGAATCCGATGGGGGTTTGCGAAGATGCATGTGGATGCCGACGGGCTTGGGAGCGGGGCTGTGCCTCAGACAGTCTGCACATTCGATGAGGAGATCAACGATGATTCGTCGGCATCCGATATCGGAACAGATGCCATTTTGGAATATCTGAACCGGTCTGGCCTTGGGATAAAGGGTCGGGATGTCGGAAAGGGGGAGTTGCTGGATTCACTCAATCTGGTGGCCGGCCCTCAGCGCAAACCTGTGAACGTTGCGCTTATAATGTTCAGCTATGAGCCCGAGAGGTTCATCCCCGGATGCAGGATAGAGCTCGTGGAGAAGCTGTCAACGGACGGTGTGGGTCCGTTGACGACGGTCTTCGGAGGTCCTGTGGACAGCCAGCTGCGCCGTGTGCTTCAGACGATCGGCAACGGTGTCGTGAAGCGGCGCATAACCAAGGTCGGATGGCAGCCGGAAGCGATCAAGTTCTGGAATTATCCCCATGAGGTGTTGGAGGAGGCCATCGTCAACGCGGTCTGCTACAAGGATTTCTCTGTAGGCAGGCCAGTGGAGATAATCGTGACACCTCAGGAGGTCAGGATCGCGACCTATCCCTACATCAGTCCGGGTATGTCGGGCAAAGGGACCGAAGATGTGGACCCGGGTTCGTTCGTCATCAGGAACAGACGTTTGGCGGATCTTCTGAGCAGATTGGATCTGGTCTGCAGCGGGGACATCGGAGTCTCCGATACTCGGGAATCCCTTGTGAGGAACTATTCCCCCATGCCCGAGTACAGGATGGATTGGGATCTCGGACGTTTGGAGATCGTTTTCCGTCTACATCCCGCATTCAGGAATGGTGTATCGTGTACAGACCTCATCCCTATGGAAGCGTTCATCGTGAGTATGCTGGGGGCCTGCGGTTGCATGACCACGGGCGAGATAAGCGAAGAACTGGGATGTCGGAAGATAACCGCTTCTGTCCGCAAGGCGATAAGGACGCTCATGGAGGAGGGGCGGGTGGAGTATCTGTATCCTGACAATCCTCGCGATCCGCGTCAGAGGATATGTCTGAAGAAAGACACGTCCGAAGGAAAAACGAGGATCGTTCACAGGCGATCCACGTCATGAGGGTGTGATCCCCTGCCTCTTCCGACATGTTTCGGAAGAGGCAGGAGGCCACACGGGCTAACCTGTTTCAGGGTTACCGTCAGGCCGCAACCAGACAGTACTCATTTCCGTTCTTCTTCACGACGACCTCTCCGAGAATAGGCATTTCCTGCCCGTTATTGGCAGACTTCTCCGTATAGAACGCGCTCATATCTTTGAAGACGTTCTTGCCGTGCTCTCCGTAGAATGTTGTATACACTTTATCGATCTTCTCCATCACCTGGTCCAGGGTGAGTTTTCCGTAGACGAGATGAGAGGTGTAGTATGCGCCTATGAGGGCACCGTCGATGTTGATATGACACCAATTGATGGGCATGGCGATGTAGATCGGGATGTTGTTGTTCGGGTCAGTATCGTTGTTGATGCTGTATAAGTACTCGAGGACGAGCTGACTGTCCTGATTCCATTTGATCTTGTTAGAGCAGGAAGGGTCCAGGACGATCATGTCTATCTTCATCTTGGTGAAGGATTCGATCTTCAGGATGACCCCGTTGTCCTTGGTATTTCCGTCATAGGCGTTTTTGACCCCGTTGATGGTGAATGGGAGATACGTCGTGAACGTGGTATTCAGAGTGTTGCTCCCGCTGACAGAGTACACTTTCTTGTCCGAGGTTCCGGACAGGGATCTGATGTCGTCAAGGATCCAATTCACCCCATTGATAAATTCCTCGGCACGTTTCTCCTTCTTCAGGGCCTTTCCGAGGAGGTCGACATTGAATTTGATGTAATCCGCGACGGTTCCGTCATCGTTCGTTATGTACTTCATCTGCTGGTCCTTGAGAACTAAAATGGTGCATTTTGTGGCCAGTGATTCGAAGTTCTTGGTGTATTCGTCCCAGACCTCCTCGCTAGTGACGATGAGGCTTGGGCTGCGCTTTCCGATGCGTTCGGCGGTGGCTGTTTCCAGTTGATCGCGGGGGTGAGTGTTCTTGTCCGCATCAAGTTTGTAATACGGATATGCATAGGAGAATCCCCTTCCGTTGATGTCTTTGTTCGCATCAGTGGTGTCCACTTCGATGATCTTATCGTAGACATCGAAAAGTGATACGAATCTGAGGGGTCCGGAGGTTCCTATTGTGATTATGCCTTTATTAAGATTCGAAGGGATGGGTACATTCCTTCCTTTGGCATCAATGACATGATCTATTCTGGGGGCGTCATTGCCGCCATCTTTGGAGTCGTCGAACGAGATCACGGCAACTCCTGCAATCGCCACTATTGCGACGACCATGATTCCTATCATTGCTCTGGAATTCATGATGGTGTTACAATCTATTATTGATAATAACTTAGTATTCTGTTGATGGAGATGTTTAGGTCCAGTTTCCCAGAAGAACTGGTGGGAAATCTGTATTTTCGGGTTTTAATCAAAAGGTGAATGAGGGTTCGTGATCCCCTGCTTCTTCCGACATGTTTCGGAAGAGGCAGGAGATCACATGGGTTAACTTGTTTCAGGGTTGCTGTCAGGCCGCAGCCTAATAGTATTCCGATCCGTTCTTCTTCACGACAACTTCTCCGAGAAGGGGCATCTGCTGTCCGTTCTTGGAGGATTTTCCGTCGAAGAACCGCCCTTGCGGGCGGTGTGTTGAAAAGGTTGGTCTCGGAAACCGAGAACTGAACGGTCTGAAGTATCCATAATCATCCGATGCGCTTCATCACCACGATCTCGGATCCGTCGTTGAGGTCCTCGCGCCTGAGCATCTCCATTCCGAGATTCCCCATCGTCTCGATGTACTCGTCGGATGTTGGAAGCCAGGATCCGCGGAAGCGCTGCTTGCCCTTCTCGATGCCCTCTCTGATGACCATGTTCCATTCCATCAGGACATGGGGGTCGGGCTGTCCGCGGTTCACGTGCCTGCGCATTATCAGGAGGCCTCCGGGCTTGACAGCAGAGAAAACGGTCTCGCACAGAGACGAATCCGATACGGAATGATTGAACGACGAGAACAGGACATCGTAGGGTCCCTGGAGGGAGTCTACATAGAAATCCCCCGGGATGGTGGATGCGTCGCACCCGTAGTCATCGAAGTTCTCCTGTGCGATCTCGGTCATCTGCGGCATGTCGAACAGGACCCCGCGGAGTCCGGGGAACCTCTTGCAGAACGCAACGGTGTAGAGTCCGTGCCCTCCCCCTAGGTCCAGGAACGTGCCTTCGGAGGGCATGTCCACGTTGTCGGCGACATACGAGACGATCTTGGCGATCCCTCCGCCCAATGCGGATTCCCCTATGGCGCGGATCCATCTCTCTCCGAAGATCTCGTTCGGAGGCACGATCTCGGGACCGTTCCTGACATAATCAGAAGCGGAGAACCATCTCTCGATGCGAAGGAACGTGTTCTCCAGACCGCTTCCCTGGTATCTCGGGGATGCGGGGTCGAGGTAGATCGACGTCTTCTCCGCGTTGCGGTATGCGTCACCTTCCTTCACAAGGAATCCGGTGTCCACGAGGCAGTCCATGAGCATCCCGACCATGACGTCGTCGCACCCGATCGATTCGCTCAGTTCCGAAGGGGTCACGGCCTCCCTGGTATGGGAGAACAGTCCGAGGTCGATGGCCGTCTTCAGGGCCATGGTCCTGCGGAACCCATGGAACATGTTTTCGAACTCGCCGTAGAACAGGTCGTCGGACAGAATGTCCGGTTTCTCAAGAAGCAGATCGGAATCCTTCATAGCACATTCTCCGTGTTTTCGAAGAGCCCATGGTCATGCATGTGGTCGTGTATGTCATGGGGGTGATGGTGGCTCGTCACGTGGTACATCGCCGACTCCTTGGGGACCACCAGCGGCACTCCCCTGTGATCGATGACCTCCACATCGAACCCGTAGATCGATTTTATCAGATCGGCGGTGATGACCTCCGGCCCGCCGTAGGCCTGCACAAGTCCGTCCTTGAAGAAGATGAACTTGTCCGAGTAGTGGACTGCGAGGTTGATGTCGTGCATTGTCATCATCGTGCACACCTTGCGCGAGCGCACAACATCCATGATCATGTGCATGGTGCGGTGCTGGTTGGCGATGTCCAGGTTGTTCGTGGGCTCATCTAAGACGATGAGTGATGGTTCCTGAACGATGGCACGGGCTATCTGCACCTTCTGGAACTCGCCTCCGCTGATCTCGCTGAGGTTCCTCAGCGCCAGCTTCTCCATGCCGAGTGACGCGATTATATCGGCGACCTTGTCGATGTCCTCCTCCCTGGCCATCCACTCTATGTACGGCTTCCTTCCCACCAGGATGGCATCGAACACGCTCATGTTGGACACCGGCGTGGTCTGGGGGACGAACCCTATCTCTTTGGCAAGCTCCTTGCCTTTGAGCGTGGTGACATCCTTCCCGTTGACTTTGATGCTCCCTTCGGTGGGCTTCTGCAGTCCGCACAGGCACTTCAGGAACGTGGTCTTCCCGGTGCCGTTGGGTCCAAGAAGGGATATGACGCAGTCGTCCTCGCAGTCGAACGATATGCCCTTAAGAACCTCGTTGCCGTTCCTGTATGTGAATTTCAGATCTTTGACCTCTATCATTTCCTGTACCCCCTGACGAGGATCCAGATGAAGAGAGGTCCTCCGATCGCGGATGTGATTATACCCACCGGGATGACGGAAGGCATCGCATAGGAACCGACTATGTATGCGAGAAGCAGAACGAGGGCTCCGACGGCCATGGAGCCGGGAAGGACGTATCTGTTGTCGTTCCCGATGATGCGCTTGACCATGTGAGGTCCCACGAGTCCGATGAATCCGATGACCCCCATGAACGATACGACCACAGCGGTCAGGACGGCGGACATGACGAGTCCGACGAACCTGGTCCTGATGATGTTGACGCCGAGTCCCCTAGCAACATCCTCTCCGGACTCCATCGCGTTGTAGTCCCACCGTTTGTACATGAAGTAGGCACCGACTATGAGCAGGATGCCGCCGATGATCATCAGCTGGTTCCAGCTGACCTTGCTGAGGCTTCCGAACTGCCAGTAGACGATCGCAGCCAGAGCGGTGTCCTCGGCAACGAACTGCAGGAATGCGAGTCCCGCGGAGAATATCGAGCTGAGAGCCGTACCAGCAAGGACGATGGTCTCCGGAGTGCATCCGGTGACCTTCACCAGCAGCAACATGACTCCTGTTGCGATCATCGCGAACGCGAATGCGCACAGCGTGACGACAACCGGGCTCGAGATGCTTATCGCCGCCGTGGACGATGATCTTACGATCACACCTCCGTTGAAGAACAGGATGGCCAAAGACGCTCCGAATGCCGAAGCATTGGACAGACCGAGTGTGAACGGGGATGCGAGTGGGTTCCTGAGGATGCTCTGCATGACGGATCCCGCGACTCCGAGCGCCGCACCCGCCAATATGGCGGCGACGATCATCCTGAAGCGCAGGTCCCAGACGACCGTGGTGTCCCATGTGCCGTCGGGGCGGAACAGCTGTTTGATAATGTCCATGTACGAGAGGTCCGTGTCCCCCAGCCCTATGGTGAAGACCGACAGGAAGAACAGGGCGATCACGCATCCTATGATGAAGAGGATCTTTATCCTCGCATACTTCAGATAGCCTTCCTTGATGCCTTTGGAACCTTCTGTTTTGTTTTCTTCGACATGCATCTAACCACATCTTGATGGTAAGGGGTTTGGGAAAGGGTTTAGTCTGAATGCAATTAGGCCGCGGCCAGATAGTATTCGTTTCCGTTCTTCTTCACGACGACTTCACCGAGAACGGGCATCTCCTGTCCGTTGTTCTTGGATTTCTCGACGAAGAAGCCGCACATGTCCTTGAAGACGTTCTTTCCGTGGTCTCCGTAGAATGTCGTGAAGACGTTGTTGATCTTCTCCTCGACCTGCTCGAGGGTGAGTGTTCCGTAGACGAGGTACGCGGTGTAGTACGCGCTTGCGAGGGCGCAGTCGTAGTTGATACTGTCCCAGACGATGGGCACGGTGACGTACAGAGGTATGTTGTTGCTGGGGTCGGAATCGTTGTTGACCCTGTACAGGTACTCCAGAACGTACTGGCTGTCCTGGTTCCCTTTGATCTTGTCAGAGGAGGAGGGATCGATGACGATCATGTCCATGGGCATTGTTGTGAAGGATTCGATTAGCATGGTGACCTTGTTCTCGGTGGATCCGCCGTTGTAGGCGTTCTTGATGCCGTTGAGGACGAAGGGGATGTATGTCGGGAACGTGGTGTTCAGGGTGTTGCTTCCGCTGATGGTGACACCCGCAACGTAGACGTTCTTGTCGGATGTACCTGAGATGGACTTGATGTCATCGACGATCTTCTGAACTCCGTCGATGACCTCCTTTGCGCGGTCCTGCTTGTTCAGGATCTCTCCGAGGAGGTTGACGTTGAATGTGAAGTAGTCTGCGAGTTTCCCGTTCTCGTCTGTCATGTACTTCATCTGCTGGTCTGCGAGAACGACTATTGTGCATCTCGTAGCGAGCTTCTCGAAGTTCTCCGCGGCCTTGTTCCATGTGCCGACATGGGTGATGATGAGGCTGGGGTTCTTCTTACCGATCTTCTCGGCTGTTGCAGAATCAAGGTTGCTGTCAGGATGCGACTGCTTGTCGGCATCCATCTTGTAGTAATCATAGGCGTAAGAGTAGCCCCTTCCGTTCCTGGGGTCTGTGATGTCGCCCTTGTCCACTTCGATGATGTCATCGTAGACGTCGAAGAGGGATGCGAATCTGAGGGGTCCGGAGCTTCCGATGGTCATTATCCCGTTCTTGAAGTCGGTGGGTACAGGGACATCCCTGCCGAGTGCGTCTTTGACGTATTTGGTATCGGTGCCGCCGTTGTCTTTGTCTTTTTTGTCATCCGAATCTCCGAATGAAATGACGGCAATACCTGCGATCGCCACTATCGCGACGACCATGATTCCTATGATTGCCTTGGAATTCATAGCCGTGTTACTAATCTTGTATTAATAATACTTTTTACGCATAAAATGACAATCTATATATGTCATTCAAGGATAACTGTACTTCGCTTTTTTGCCAACATAGTTGGAAAATCGAAATGACCGATATCTATGCGGTTCCGAAGATCGTAGCCCGGAATCGATTAATCTGGACTACATGCAGAAGCGGGAATCCGGGAATGAATGTCCGCGGATTGGATAGATTTCAATGATTCTTAGGAAGTAACACGGTGTTGACGTAATCAGCAATTCCCCATGGTGTGGACTATCGAATGTGATCATCTTCAGCAACCCTTTCCCAATGAAGAGGTTCACTACAATCAACGCTTCGATCGATACCCATCCAGGCTGGATTCGGCTGGCGTGCTGGAGAAGATGACGTTCTCGGACACTTCGAACACTCAGGAAGACGCTGAGGTTCAAAGGAAGGGACGGGGAATGGATGTACAGAGCCCTTCTGGACAAGGAGAAGGATGTCCTCAGGAAGCTCGATCTGATTCCTCAATTGCCGCCGAAGAGAGGTCTGGGCAGACCGCCCAAAATGGACGCGTGACCCGTGCAGTACAGAGATTTGGGAAATAATTCTCGGATGATTCAATCGACCATGTGGTGGCATAGGCATCATTTGACATTGATTTTTGTAAATTCAACTTTACATTTATGAAATTTTTAAATAGAATGTAAACCATGTTTTACATTATGGCCAAGGAACAGTGGGAGATAGAACCCAGGGAGCACTACCTCGACATGATAAGGAGGTCAAGGGACACACCGTTCATCAAGGTGGTGACCGGCATCAGGAGATCCGGTAAATCGACCCTCATGGACGCGTTCCGCGGCGAGCTCATCGAATCAGGGGTCCCCGAGGGGAACATCGTCTACATTAGCTTCGAACTGGACGACCCGGACCTCCCAACGGATCACCGGGAGCTCACAGACCACGTCATATCCAGACTCGTTCCGGGACCGGGGACGTACATCTTCCTGGATGAGGTCCAGAACGTCAAGGACTGGGAGATTTCCGTGGGATCGTTCTTCACGTCGGGTGCCGACGTGTACATAACGGGATCCAACTCCCAGACGCTGTCGTCGGAGTTGGCGACCAAGCTGTCCGGCAGGGATTTGGAGATACATGTGATGCCGTTGTCCTTCGGGGAGTACGTGTCGTTCAGGAGGGACAGCGGACTCCCGGCCGACCGCCTCTTCCGCGACTTCGTAGCACAGGGTTCCCTTCCGGCGGTGGCCAAGCTCCAGGACACCCCCGCGAGGGTGCTGATACCCCAGATCCTTCAGGGGGTGTACAACACAGTGTACGTGAAGGACATCGAGCAGAGGCACAACTTGTCCGGTTCTGTGAGGATGGCCAACCTCGTGAGGTACGTGATGAGGAACATCGGAGACAGGACATCACCGCGGAAGGCGTCGGATTACCTGGTGTCCAAGGGTGTGAAGATAAGCCATGTGACCGTGGAGGATTATCTTGGATACATGGATGAGGCGTTCCTGGTCACCAGGGCGAGGAGGATCGACTCCAAGACGAAGGAGTACCTGAGCACCTCGGACAAGTTCTACGTCACCGATCTGGGGATAAGGAATCAGGTGGTGCCGTTCAGACGGGAGGACATGGACGGGCTTCTGGAGAACATCGTGTTCAACGAGCTCAGGTTCAGGTACGGGGAGGTGGCCGTGTGCGACGTGAACGGCACGGAGATCGATTTCGTCGCCGACCCACAGGGGACGCCGTCGTATTGGCAGGTGTGCATGAGCCTCTCGGAACCCGAGACGTTGGAGAGGGAGATACGCCCGCTCAGGATGCTGAAAGACGACTATCCGAAGTGCATCGTGACATATGACAGGTACATGTTCGACGACATCGACGGGATAAGGGTCGTACAGGTCGTGGATTGGCTTATGGAAGCTTGGATCGGATGAGAGGAGGTCCCGACGGATCTCCCGTCATCCGGAGCATTCAGATGATGTCCGCCTGGACGAGCTTCTCGCCCAACGGGCACTCGATGTCCTCTCCGAGCTTCACGACGGTGTACTTCTGACCGTCAACCTTTCCGGGGATGTGGCATCTGTTGTAGTTGGGGCAGGCGATCTCGTCGCAGACCCTCTCCGAGTAGGTGAGGGTCACGCCCTCCATCGCCCCTTTCTTGGTAACCGCGAACGGCTCCGGGACCTTCTCCACGACAACAGCGACGACCTCGCTCTCGGATTCCATGCACTCGTGACGCTGTCCGCGGACCTCCGTCACCCTGTATCTCGATCCCGCCTCGAGGTTGAAGCACACCCCCTTGAGCCTGCAGTCCTTGCAATCCGTCAGAGGACCCATGAAATAGAATTCGGCACCCACCTTCGCGGTGGGCTCGCCAACCAATGTAATCAATGCCATCGAATCACCTTCAAATCACGCCTGTGGTCTTAGCGACCTTCTCTGCGACCTCTTCGCTTATCCCGGCATTGCCGAGGATGGTGAACCTGTCCGAACGGATCTCGTGAGCATGCGACAGAGCGTAGATGGTATCCTCGGCGGAGATCCCCAGCTCCTTCGCCGTGGTCGGTGCGCCGATCATCTTCAGAGCGTCGCGTATCTGCTCCCAGTTCCCTCCGTGGAGGTACATCGTCATTATGGAGCCGACTCCGCACTGCTCCCCGTGCAGCGCCCTTCCCGGATGCATCAGGTCGAGCATGTGGGAGAACATGTGCTCCGCGCCGCTGGTGGGGCGGGAGCTTCCGGCGATGCTCATCGATATGCCCGAGATGATGATGGGCTTGATCGCGATCCACACGCTGTCCTCCAGATTGGGCTTGATCAGCTCCGCATTGTCGATTATGCTCTCTGCCGCGTACATTGAAAGGGAGTACGCGGACCTGCTGAACTGGACGTTCTGAAGCCTCCTCGCGAAATCCCAGTCCTCCAGAGCGGTGAGATTGGATATCACATCCGCGCATCCGGAGGCGAGAAGCCTGTACGGGGCCTTCGCGATGACCTCCGTGTCCGCTATTATGCCCATGGGGGATGCGGAACTCACCGATTTCGAGCCCGTTTCGGATTTCAGGGACGCCCTGTTCGAGGCGATCCCGTCGTGCGCAGCCGACGTAGGTATGCTGATGAACGGGATGTTGAGCTCGTTGCAGGCGACCTTGGACACATCGATCTTGCTTCCGCCTCCGACCGCGAGGACGAATTCGGAACCGAACTCCCTGATCCTATCGATGACCATGTTGACATTGTCCATGGTGGCCTCCCCGACGGTGCATACGTCCATGTCGTAGCCGTCCATGTTGTCCAGGACCTCCTTCCCGGCAGCATCCATCGTCTTCGTTCCCGTGATCACGGTGCCGGTATGCCCGACATGGTCGTCGTCGCACATATTCCTCACGGTCCCCAGGACCCCGTGTCCTGCCACTATGTTCCTGGGGAACTCGACGAACTTCACCTTTGTGAAGTCATCAACATCCGTCTGCTGCATACACGCCATATCCTCTGATTGAACTTTATATCTGTTGATGGCGGATACGTAATACATGGAAGATACGGGGTGCGGACGGAAGGTCCTGATATTGTGCGGTTCGGGTCCGGGGGGCTCCACTGCGGAGATGTGCCGCGCATCTGCGGATTCCCTTTCGGAAGCTGGCTTCACTCCGATTGTCGTGATGCCCATCGGGATGGGCATCTCCCACTGCACCGGATGTCAGAACTGCTCCGCAGATGCGGAATGCGTCATAGAGGACAGGATGTCCGAGCTGTACGCTCTTTTCAGGGAATGCGACGGCGTGGTCATGGCGACTCCGCTGAGGTTCAGCGGTCCGTCTTCGGTGATAAAAGCGGTCATGGACCGTATGCAGATATATTGGGATCATCCGGAGGTCCCCCGTCCGAGATGGATCGTGATGTCGGCATGCTCCGGCTCGGATTCACCTAATTTCTCGCATCTCAGATCGATAATGAGAGCGTTCTCGATAACACTCGGAATGGAATGGGCCGGGGAAATATACGTCACGGGAACAGACGGAGGCAACGACCATGTCTACGGTCAGGTCCGTTCATCCTTTGACGATATCATAACTTCCGGAAAGGTGTGATGACCTTCTCCGCGGTATGGGATTCCGGTTCCTTGCTCACGAACGGTATCACGCGTTCGGACATGCGCTCCCAATCATCTGCTGACAGGGAATCATCCGTGTCGACCATGACGATCTCCGGGAATCCTATGCGGAACAGCCCGTCCACGACCCTGTCCAGACGCTCTCTGCTTCCGCCGCGGGATATGGCATCCCCCTTTTCGACGAACACTGCGGGCATGTAGCTGTCGGAGACGGACAGCATGTCCTTAAGATCGGCATCCGAAGCCGAGGCATGGTAAGGTCCGATCACTGTCTCCGCGGTGGTGTTGAACGCATCGAAGAGGTCGTTCGCATCCTCTATCCATGTGAGGAACCATATGTCGGAGCCTCTGGCCCTCATCCTCTTCAGGACATCGGGAACCAATTCCCTCCTGCGGAGGCTCGAAACGTCGCAGACGACGATCTTCCTCCTCTTCTCCCCGCGCGGCACGGACTCAATGGCTTCAGAGAAAGGCATGAGGTCCCCTGTCATCACGGGCGTCCGGCCTTCGAACCGGCCCTCTGATGTCAGGAGGGTTCCGTCGTCCGTCGTCACGAAGAATGCGGGGATGCAGTCCATGACGCGGGAATCCGCACCGCCGATATTACACTATCCTGAGGTTACACGGCCCTTAACGAATAATCAGCGTTAAGAAATGTTTATATCCGTACAAGTGCAGATTATGCCGAGGATGAAAATGTCTCAGAAATTCGTATGTCCCAAGTGCGGAACCGCGGTCGAGCTGCTCTACAAAGGCGGCTGCATCCCTTCATGCTGCGGAGCCCCGATGGAGGCCGTGACGGCCAAGACCGAGGATTTCGTCAAGGAGAAGCACGTCCCCTACATCGAGAAGGTCGACGGAGGGGTGCTGGTGAAGGTCGGAAAGGAGGTCCCCCATCCGATGGCAGAGGACCACTACATCGTGTACATCGAGATCTGCGCCGACGGCACCCTGATGAGGAAGTACCTCAAGCCCGGCGATGCCCCCGAGGCCTTCTTCGCAACCGATGCGAAGGTCGTCAAGGCCTGGGAGTACTGCAACAAGCACCTGCTCTGGGTCTCGAACCAGTGATCCGATCCGTTTCCGGACAGGACCGCAAACCTCTTCCAATCCCCTCTTAACATTGTTTTCGGATGTTGGATGGATGCGGAATCCAGATATTCCCGCCATCGTTTCGTACGGTCTCCGGATGTTCCGCCGTTGATTTTTATACAAGTGGCAGTGATAACCACCCCCAGTAAGAGGTCCTATAATGGCAAAGATTGTGGAGACTGTCAGTGATGATGCGAAGGCGAAGGCGAGGCACGCCAAGATCGCCAACGAGAAGAAAGAGGCCGAGGAGAAGGAGAAGAACAAGATCTCCGACGAGAAATGGAAGGCCCGCCGTGCGGAGGAGAGGCGCAAGGACGAGATCAAGAAGCTCCCGAAGGAGGAGCGTGCCGCCGCCAAGAAGGAGCTCAAGGAGCAGATCAGGCACCGCAAGGAGAACGAGAAGAAGGCCAAGATCGAGGCCAGGGAGGCCAAGAAGGCCAAGCGCGAGGCCGAGAGGCAGGAGGCCCAGGCCAAGGCCGAGGGAGCCCAGGCACACGAGGAGCAGAAGGTCGAGGATGCCATCGAGACCTCCGAGAAGCAGGAGACCGCCGAGGAGACCAAGGTCGAGGAGATCGCCGAAGAGGTGCAGGACACCGTCGAGCCGACCCCCGCCGAGGAAGGCGTCCCCGGAGAGCTTCCCGCAGACACTGTAGAGGAAGTTTCCGAGAAGAAGGAGTGAGGGTCCCTCCGAGAACCCCCGTCCAGAATCCATTTCCGCCCCGTCGGACGCGCGTTCTCCGCCGGGGCATCCTTTTTCAGGCCGGTCCCGAGGATACCGGCTAAATACCTAGAGCCTATCCGACAGCCCGTGGTAACCGGTTCGTCGACACCAGAGGAAAGGATGAGGCATGCGGCATCGGCCGATGCTGACGCCATCATCAAAGAATTGAACAGCAGGACAGAGGGACACTACAACGAAGAGGTCACGACCTCCCGTATCCAGTACGGGAAGAACGAGGTCACGAACCATAATCGCAATGTGGTACTGAAAAGGCTGTATCGCTCCTTCGCCAACATCTTCATAATCACGCTTACGGTCATAGACATCCTATGGATGGTTCTGGACCCTGACATAATCTACTTCGTCATACTCACCACCCTGATCCTTGTCAGCGGTTCGGTGACGTTCATTCAGGAGACCCGCAGCTCCAAGGCGGCCGCTCAGCTAGTGAGCATGGTAACTACAATCATAACGGTGCGCCGCGAGGACACGGAGATCGAGATAGACTCCAAGGAGCTCGTCGTGGGGGATATAATAATCCTCGACACCGGGGACATGGTCCCTGCGGACGTGAGGATAATCACCTCCAACCACCTCAAGGTGGACCAGTCCGCCTTGACAGGAGAATCCGGAGGGGTCTCCAAGCACGCCGAGGCCGTCCAGACAGAGGAGATCCTCGGATGCAACAACCTGGCCTTCATGGGATCCAATGTGATCGGTGGATCCGCGGAGGCGATAGTCGTGGCCGTCGGTGACGACACGATCTTCGGTTCGATGGCCGAGACCCTCACCCGCGGCAAGAACCCGACCACTTACGACGAAGGGAGCAAGGCCATCGCCAACGTCCTGCTGAAGATAATGTACCTCATGGTCCCCCCTGTGTTCCTCATCATGATGGTGAAGGACTACCTCAACAACGGGGGATTCTCAGTCGACGGACTCCTGTCCGCAGTCACCTTCGCACTCACGCTCGCCATCGGACTGATGCCCGAGATGCTGGCCACCATAGTTTCGGCAAACCTCGCCAAGGGATCCATCGACATGTCGAAGAACAGGGTCATCGTCAAGGACGTGACCGCCATCCAGAACTTCGGTGCGATGGACGTCCTATGTTCGGACAAGACCGGCACTCTCACTCAGAACCGCATCTCCGTCCAGGACTGCAACGACATCTACGGAAACGCGAGCGGTTCCGTGGAGCTTATGTCCTGCATCAATTCCGCCAACCTCAGATCGGCGACGAACCAGATCGACTGGGCCCTCGACGAGTACGCGGAGGAGAACGGCCTCGCCGAGGAGGTTGCGGAATACGAGTACGTCGCGGATGTCCCCTTCGACTTCATCAGAAGGAGGGCGACCGTCATCGTGAAGAAGAGCGATGAGGTCAACGTCATGATCTCCAAGGGCGCCATGCCCGAGATCCTCGCCATATCCACAGGATACCTGGACGCGGAGCGCAACATACAGCCCCTGGACCAGAAGACCCTCAACGACATCATGGGTCTCGTCGAGTGGTACAGC
Source organism: uncultured Methanomassiliicoccales archaeon (assembly GCA_934702355.1). Taxonomy (GTDB): domain Archaea; phylum Thermoplasmatota; class Thermoplasmata; order Methanomassiliicoccales; family Methanomethylophilaceae; genus Methanoprimaticola. Next base: position 122,869 of record CAKUXX010000007.1, on the reverse strand, counting down.
ACCAAGGGTATGCGCGTCCTCGGTATCACGCACAAGTACATCCCCGCCGGCAAGACCGAGTTCACCGAAGCCGACGAGACGGACCTCATCATAGCCGGATTCCTTGTGTTCACAGATCCCGTCAAGACATCCGCCAAGGGCGCGATCGAGGACATGAGGGAGTACGGTATCCAGGTGAAGGTCCTCACAGGAGACAACGAATACGTCTCCAGCCACGTCTGCGACCAGATCGGCATCGATTCGGACAACATCCTCATCGGAAACGCCATCGACAAGATGACGGACGAGGAACTGGCCGAAGCTGTCGAGACGACATCCATCTTCGCAAGGCTCAGCCCCGACAACAAATCGAGGATCGTAACAGCACTCAAATCCAACGGTCACACCGTCGGTCTGATGGGAGACGGTATCAACGATGTCGTCGCCATGAAGAACGCCGACGTGAGCATCTCCGTCGACACCGGAACCGACATTGCAAAGGAAACAGCAAGCATGATCCTGCTGGAGAAGGACCTCGGAATACTCAAGACCGGGGCCATCGAGGGCAGGAAGGTCTACGTCAACTCGATAAAGTACGTGAAGATGATCGGATCGATCAACTTCGGATTCATGTTCTCCCTGATCCTCGGATCGCTGTTCTTCAACTTCGAGCCGATGGGCGGGATAATGATCCTGATCTTCAACCTGATCAACGACTTCGCCTGCATATTCATCTGCTGGGACAAGGTCGAGGACGAGTTCGTGAAGGAACCGCGCAAGTGGGACCCGGTCAACCTGAGACAGGTCATGTACCATTACGGTCCGCTGTGCGTCGTCACGGATCTCATGTCATGGGCGTTCTTCGTGTTCGTCGTGATGCCCACGGTATCGATATCCATACCCGATTCCGTCATCCTGGCCTACCCCGAGCTGGCCGGAGTGACCACCGCAAGCGGAGCGCTCCTGAGCGGTGTCCCGTTGGGTGACATAGAGTCGCTGGTCCCGGTGATGATCCTGTTCCAGTCCCTGTGGGTGATAGAGCAGTACTGGATGCAGGTCTGGGCGATCCACATCGTCAGGACCAACAAGCTCCCGTTCTTCCAGTCATGGTCGTCCAAGGTGCTGGTGCTAACCACGATCCTGGCGCTGGTCATCGGAACATCGCTTCCGTACTCCGGACCGCTCTGGGAGGCAATCTGCGGCTGCACGGAGATCATCACCGTGCCGTATTGGGCGCTCATCTGGATGCCGTTCATCGCAGCGGTGTACTTCTTCGGCGCTCATGCGATCAAGAAGTACATGCTGAGAACGCGCGGGTACTTCGCCTGTTGAAAATCACTTACCCCGGGATCCCGGGGATCATACTTTCTCATAATCGGTACGTTGTCTGGCCTCTGTATATACAATATATAATGGCCCGAGCGACGTCGGTAGAACGATCCGGTGTACAGATGTTCTAAAGGTCATGCCTCATAGAGCAGCTTTCTGTCTCTGAGGACCTCTTTTCTGAAGTCATCTCTGAGGGCCTCTTCGCATTCGACGTCTATCTCGGTGCCCAAGGCATCCCTGAGGTCCGCATAGAATCCTCCGACCTCGAATAGACCATAGTCATCCGGTGTCAGAATGCAGAAATCATAGTCGCTGTCGGGGCGATTGTCACCGCGGGCCCTGGAGCCGAAGAGGTACACGCGGATCATTCCATGGCGGGCTGCCACATCTCCGACTATCTGACGGAGCTCTTCGAATGTATACTCATTCGTTTCTGCCATGCTTGGGCAATCGCGTCGGTGCCATAAAGCAGGTTCGAATCTGTGTTCACATCGAACTCAAGCGGAGGAGCGAGTCCGATGCATCTCTTTCATCGAATGAACTCGTTGAACTGCATTGAAACAGGTTATGATAAACAACATACTTGCGATATGGGCGGTCGTACGCTTCTGTACGGAATACATTCGACGGCAAGGTTCTCGTGATCATCATGGATTCTGTAGGATCCCGGATGTTTTCCTCATCAGAACCGCCCGGAAAGCGGTCATACATGCATCCAGAGTCGCCTCAGAATAGGTTTTTTATATAATCACTATTTCGGGAAATCAACCGTCAGAGGTCTAAAAATGATCTGCAACGTCCGTACCGGCTCAATCCTTCTTCTTGTTTGACCAGTCGAGACTATGACGGTTTGAGGTGTTATGAATGACTCAAACCAGTGAAAGCGCTAAGGATGTAAGGGACATGTTGGCGATAAGCCCATACAATCAGATGGCCCTTCCTAAGCTTCCGGAAGGACGCGGGAAGGTTGAGATCTTCGACACCACCCTTCGCGACGGCGAGCAGGCACCCGGAATAGCCCTGAGCTCCGACGACAAGGTCAGGATCGCATTCGCATTGGACGACCTCGGAGTGGATTACATGGAGGCCGGTTTCGCGGTCTCGTCCGAGATCGAGTCCGAGACCATCAAACGCATCATGGATGCGGGCATGCACGCAAAGGTCCTGAGCCTCGCCAGGTCCGTCAAGAAGGACATCGATGCCGTCGCAGACACGGGCGTCGACTATGTCCACACATTCATCGGGACATCGCCGCTCCACAGGGAATACAAGCTGAAGATGTCCAAGGAGCAGGTCATCGAGAGGGCCGTGGAATCCGTCGAGTACGCAAGGTCCAGGGGCCTCGACGTCCAGTTCTCCTGCGAGGACGCCACCCGCACCGAGCTCGACTACATGATCGAGGTCTACAAGGCAGTTGTAGACGCAGGCGCATGCGCCATCAACGTCCCCGACACCGTGGGGGTCATCGTTCCCCAGGGAATGAACTACATGATCGGCGAGATCGCCAAGGAGATCAAGGTCCCCATCAGCGTCCACTGCCACAACGACATGGGATTGGCGGTCGCCAACACCCTCGCCGCGGTCGAGGCGGGAGCGACCATCTGCCAGGCCACCGTGAACGGCATAGGCGAGAGGACCGGAAACGCATCCCTGGAAGAGGTCGCCCTCAACCTGTTCGCCAACTACGACGTCCGCACGATCGACCTGGGCAAGATCGGACAGACCTCCAAGCTGGTCGAGAGGATCACCGGATTCCCGATGGCCTACAACAAGCCGATCGTCGGGCGCAACGCGTTCGCACACGAGTCCGGAATCCACGTCCACGGTGTGATGAACAACAGCGCAACCTACGAGCCCTTCCTCCCCGAACTCGTCGGTGTGGACAGGCACATCGTCATCGGGAAGCATTCGGGAGAGCACTCCGTCCGCGGAAGGCTGGACGCGCTCAACATCAAGTTCCCGGAGGAGCACATGCCCGAGCTCATGACCGCCATCAAGGGAATCGCCGTCGGAGGCAAAGAGATCGACGACGCCGAGTTGCTGGCCATCGCGGAGCACGTGCTGTGGAAGAAGGAGAACAACGTACAGACGGTCAAACTGGACAGCATCGCAGTGGTCACCGGAAAGGGCGTGACCTCCACCGCGACGGTCAACCTGACCATCGAGGGCGAGAAGAGGGTCAAGGCCGAGATCGGAGTCGGTCCGGTCGATGCGGCCCTCAAGGCCATCCGCGAAGCCGTCAACGACCAGATCACCCTGGAGGAGTACAAGCTCGCCGCGATCACAGGCGGAAGCGACTCCATCTGCGAGGTGACGGTCATGGTCAAGAACGTTCAGAACGACGGCAACCTGTCCGTCGGAAAGGCTGTAGGTCTGGATGTGGTCCAGACATCCGTCGACGCCATGATGGCAGCCATCAACAGGGATTTCGCAAGATTCAGAAGTGAGTGAGAATGACAGGAAAAACGATTGCAGAGAAGATCCTCTCCGAGAAATCCGGCACCGATGCAAGGGCCGGACAGATCGTGACCGCCAACATCGACTACGTCATGGTCAACGACGTCACCGGGCCCATCGCGTTCCGCGAGTACGACAAGCTCGGCGCCAAGCAGATGTTCAAGGACCGCATGGTCCTGATCCCGGACCACTACGTTCCCGCGAAGGACGTCGCCTCCGCGGAGCAGGCCAAGGAGATGAGGGAGTTCGCAGAGCAGCACAAGCTCCCCAACTACTACGAGATCGGAAAGAGCGGCGTCTGCCACCAGCTCATGGTCGAGGAGGGCTTCGCAGCACCCGGAAGGCTCATCGTCGGTGCGGATTCCCACACATGCACATACGGCGGTATCAACGCGTTCTCCACCGGTATCGGTTCCACCGAGGCCGCCGTTGCCTTCGCCACCGGCAAGCTCTGGTTCAAGGTCCCCGAGACCATCAAGGTCGTCGTCCGCGGAAAGTTCAACAAGTACGTCGGCGGAAAGGACCTGATCTTGAAGATCATCACAGACATCGGTGTCGACGGAGCCAACTACAAGGCGTTCGAGTTCCACGGCGATGTTCAGAACATTCCCGTTGCGGACAGGCTCGCAGTCTCCAACATGGCCATCGAGGCCGGAGGGAAGGCAGGAATCTTCCCCTGTGACGACCTGACCAGGGAGTACATCAAGGACACCGTCCGCGGAGAGTACACACCCGTGGACGCGGACCCCGATGCGGTCTACTGCAGGGTCCTGGAGTACGACCTCGACAAGATCGAGCCCTTCGTCTCCTACCCCCACCTTCCCAGCAACGGACGCCCCGTGAAGGACGCCGATGTGAAGATCGACCAGGCATACCTGGGATCATGCACCAACGGAAGGATCGAGGACATGAGGATCGGAGCCGAGATCGTCAAGGGAAGGAAGGTCGCACCCGGAGTCAGGTTCCTGGTGGTCCCCGCATCCCAGAAGGTCTACCGCCAGATGGTCGAGGAGGGACTCATGCAGATCTTCCTCGATGCCGGAGCGTTCATCTCCGGACCCACATGCGGAGCGTGTCTCGGAGGATACATGGGAATCCTCGCCGCGGGCGAGAAGGCCGTCTCCTCCACCAACAGGAACTTCATCGGACGCATGGGCGACAAGGATTCCGAGGTCTATCTCGCAGGTCCCGCCGTCGTCGCGGCATCCGCCATTGCAGGTAAAATAGTCACACCCGACCAGCTGGAGGGGAACTGAATGGACACGATCGAAGGAAAGGCATGGGTGTTCGGCGACAACGTCGACACCGATCAGATAATACCCGCCGAGAGGCTCGTCGCAGCGAACCTCGACCATCTCAACGACTACATCTTCGAGAAGGTCAGGCCGGGCTTCGCGGCACAGGTCGGAAAAGGGGACATCCTCGTCGCAGGAAGGAACTTCGGATGCGGATCCTCCAGGGAGCACGCACCGCTTTCCCTGATCGAGGCGGGATTCTCCTGCATCATCGCGGAATCGTTCGCACGCATCTTCTACAGGAACTCCATGAACATCGGACTCCTGCTCATCGAGTGCAAAGCGGATGTCAAGGAGGGGGAGACCGTGCAGGTCGATCCCGACAACGGAAAGGTCATCGCAGGCGGAAGGGAGTACTCCTTCCCCGAGTACCCGCCGTTCATCTCCGAGCTCGTCAAGGCCGGAGGACTCGTCAACCTCGCCAAGGAGGGGAGATTCTGAAGCACCTGATGATCATCCCCGGAGACGGTATCGGAAAGGAGGTCATCTCCGCGGGAATGGACGTCCTGAACGCAGTCTCGGAGATATCCTCGTTCCAGTTCGATGCGGAGTACTCCGACATCGGATCCGACAGGTACCTCAAGACCGGGGAGCTCCTCACAGACCAGGACATCTCCGACCTGAAATCCAAGGATGCGATCTACTTCGGCGCCATCGGCGACCCCAGGGTCAAGCCCGGCATACTGGAGCAGGGTATCCTCCTGAAGATGAGGGCGGTCTTCGACCAGTACATCAACCTCAGACCCGTCACGTCCTGGTTCCCGCTGGTCCCCCTGAAGAGGGAGGTGCCCTTCGACATCCACTTCCTGAGGGAGAACACCGAGGACTTCTACATGGGCGCCAACGGATACTTCGGCCCCAACGTCGGAGGGGACAAGGCCCACGTCCACGTGGACAGGGAGCTGTACAGCGTAGACATCGACATCGATGCCAAGTCCACGGACAACGACGATTTCGCATTCGAGATCGGACTGCTCTCCAAGAAGGGCGTCACAAGGTTCGCGGACTACGTCTGCAGGTACGCCCTTGCAAGGGGGGACAAGAAGGTCACCCTCGTCGACAAGGCGAACGTCATCACCAAGAATTACGGGATGCAGAGGCAGATCTTCCAGGAGAAGACCGGGGAGTACGGACTCGATCTGGAGTTCATGTTCGTCGACGCCATGGCCATGGCCATGATCGTCAGGCCGGAGACATTCGGGACCGTCGCGGTCCCCAACCTGTTCGGAGACATCCTCACGGACCTCGGAGCACAGCTCCAGGGAGGACTCGGAATGGGAGGAAGCGGAAACATCAACCCCGAAGGGGTCAGCATGTTCGAGCCCATCCACGGATCCGCCCCCGACATAGCAGGACGCGGCATCGCGAACCCCATAGCGTCGATCCTCGCGGCCCAGATGCTCCTGGAGAACCAGGGACACCCCGAAGAGGGCAGGATGCTCCACGACGCCGTCAGGCAGTGCCTGGACACCGGCATGACCACCCCCGACCTCGGAGGCAAGCTCTCCACGTCGGAGGTCGGAAAGCACGTCGCGGACATAATCCGCAGCCAGAAGAGGTGAGAGCCTGATATCCCTGGACCTGGAGATCGATTATCCGTCCGAAGCGATGGCGGTGTCCGTGATGAACGCCGTCCTCCCGGAGAACAAAGGGTACGTCGAGACATCGGTCCAGGGGTGCAGACTCGTCCTCAGGATGTCCGCCAGCAACGCGGGCACCCTGAGGAACACCGCCGATGACCTCCTCGCCTGCATAAAGGCGGCGGAGGATGCTATCGGCCTGAACCGTTTTTGATTTTCTTCTCAGGCCTTCTGAAGCTCGACCATGGCGACGTTCTCTATCGCCTGGTCCTCGGGCGGGACCATCTTCCCCGATAAGCCCAACGCTTCCGCCTTCTCGGGCGTGACGTCCATGACGGAATCGTCGCGCACCATGTCTATCTCATCGAGTTTCGGATCTTCGATATTCATGAGCACGGCGACGAAGCTGTCGCTGCCGGGCTTCGGCCTCATCTTGTCCATCGCCCTGCCGATCTGCCTCTCCCACGCGGCATAGAGGATGATCTCGGTGGGCAGGGATTTGGACCTGTTGGTGCCCTCTTCGAACGCTCTCTGCGCATGGTTGGTGGCTGCGAGGACATGATCTCTTCCCGCGACGGCATCCGGATTCAGGAGGACCACATCGCCTCCCATCCCGGTGAAGTGCTTCACTATGGTTTCGAATTCGGCATCCCCTCTGATGCCTATGACATCGAACCTCATGCGTCCCCGATGTCATGGGATGATGATAAGGTAGTAGCATCGGATGCTGCAGGATGGCAGGCCGATCCCATATTGGAAGACTGGCAGTTAACGTCATAAAACTTTTCGAATCTGAAAGTTTTATACGTTTGTTTATATACTAATCTTGAAAGAGAGCTTTTACAAGGGGTTGAGCATCCTATTTTCGAGTGTTCAAAAGATTCTGTCGATAGCTTCGACAGGAGAACAACTACGATTCGAAGTCAGGTGATAATAGTGGAGCCGCCTGAGGGATTTGAACCCCCGGCCTGCTGATTACAAGTCAGCCGCTATACCCCTAAGCCAAGGCGGCACCGAATCCGTGTAATCCAAACTCGTTTATATTGATTTCTATGGATGGATTGATGTCCTGGCAATTAACTCTGGGTCTACCGACACTATTATATTAGAAAAAGCAATCGCTGAGAATCATTCTTACATTTAATGGTGATTTAAATGGCAGATGCTAAAAAGATTGTCCGTGTCGACTACAAGGCTTATTTCGCCGATGCCGACAAGATGTACGACACTACGAACGCCGATGCAGCCAAAGAGGCAGGTGTCTTCGACGAGAAGGCCGTATACGGCCCCATGCCCTACGTCGTAGGATCCAAGAAGCTCTACGCAGACCTCGACGAGGCCATCGCCAACGCTGAGATCGGAAAGGAGACCGAGGTCGTCATCCCCTGCGAGAAGGCAGCCGGAGTCAGGAACCCCAAGCTCATCGAGCTCCACTCCATCAAAGAGTTCTACAAGAACGAGATCAACCCCTACCCCGGAATGGCCGTCAGCCTGAACAACAGGACCGGATACGTCATCTCCGCCGGTGCCGGACGCGTCAAGGTCGACTTCAACAGCCCCCTTGCCGGTCACGACCTCAAGTTCGTCTTCACAGTCACCGAGGAGGTCGCAGACCCCGTCGAGAAGGCCAAGTGCGTTATGCAGATGGACTTCGGAACATCCGAGGGATTCGAGTTCGCCATCAACGATGACTCCGTCGTCGTCACCGAGGCCGAGATCTGCAAATTCCACGACGGATGGGCACTCGCCAAATACAGGCTCGTCTCCGACTTCCGCGCAGTCTTCGGTGTCGATCGCATCGAGTTCGTGCAGGTCTGGGAATCCGCCAAGAAGGCCGAGTGATTCTCTCAGGGGCCTTCGGGTCCCTGAAACCCTTTCATCTTGTTTTTTCACACGTGTCTGAACGATACGCTTTCAACGGGACCCTTCTTCAAAAGATCACGGATCTCGGATTCTGCCCCCTCATCGGACAGTTCCCCGTGGATGATGACGATGATGTGTCTGAGCTTCACCTTGTCATAGCTCATGGGGACGTTGCCGCCGGAATCGGTGAAGATCTCCAGAATGTTGGAGAGTCTTTCGACAGCTTTCCTGATATCCGCGGGCATCCTTCCGTTCTGAGGATGGATCGATATCACCAGTTCATCGGAATCCAATGCTGTCTTGATGATGTCGGAGAACCCGTCAGTGATGTCGCAGGCCATAGGATGCTCTGTGAGGCATTTGACGCAGCCTATGCAGCGCCTTATGCCGATTTCCTTCAAACAGACCGCATCGTCCTGCGGAACATCAGATATGCCGATGGCAGACATCGGCGGGATAATCGTGATCGTGGTATAAAGGGAGCTGGGCTCCCGTTATACACTCAATCGAAGAACGTCAGTATTGAGTTGAGGTTCTGGTTGGCGGTGTTCTTCGTGTTTCCGACCCTTGAGGATCTGGAGTCATAGCGCCTGACACCCGTGTTCAGTGCCTGCTTTGGCCTAGGGATCAGTACGGTCTGCTGATAGTATGCCATTTCTTCGCTCCTGCAACATCTCTCAGTTGCAATACATCATATGCGGAGCGAATATAATAACACTATTTTGTTATGTTTGTTATACTTGTAATCCTCTCGGATCATTCCGAAGACGTCTCATCGAGATCGACATAGAATGTGTCTATGACGTTCTTCCCGTCGAGGGTGACCTCGTATTTGTTCAGAAGATCGTCCTTCCTTATCCATCCGTTCTTGACCCATTTGGCGATGAAATCCCTCTGGTAGTAAACGGCCTCGGTCTGTCTTCCGGAGCTCTTCTTGCCGGAATCGTCGGTCCTGGGGTCGCGGTACCATATGCCTGCATCCTTGAGGGCGGAGATCATGGCTCCGCTCGTGATGGACTTCTTGGACGTGCTGCGCTCGTAGAGGACCCTGAGGCCGCGTACGAGGTGCTCCTCGGGGATGCTTATCGGGTAGATGGGCACGGCCTTCGGCGGATACGTGGTCTTGCTGAGTCCCACAGGCTTCCCGTCCACGTAGTAGATCTGCTTCACGACCTCGTTGGAGACGGTGTACTCCTTTGTCCCGACGGAGAACGGTGTGACGCCGGGGATCATCATAGATGCCACGGTGGATGCCGCGGAGTATTCGGGGGTGCCTGCGGAGATGTTGACGAATATATCGCATTCCTCGTTGGCGTCAGATGATTTCTCCGCTCTGATTATTGAGAGGACAGTGCGGAGCATGTCTGCGAAATGGGTGACGGGAACGTTGTGGACGACGATTTCTATCGGCCTGGGGGATTCGGCCTCCAGCCTTTCGCAGACGGTCTGGCGGAATTCGTCGTACATCCTCCCGGTCTCGGAGTCGGGGTCGCGGATGTACCTGATGATATGGATCTTGTTGATCTCGTAGTACAGCGCAGGTTCCACGATCTTGGATGTCTCGAATGTAACACAGGCTATCATGACTCTGTTCTTGCGTCCCGATGTCAAGGCTCTTCACTGGATGAACGATGGTGAACGCTCATTAATTGATTTCGTTGATTACAGAATGAACGTAATCTCTGTGTGCTTTGGATATGACGTATGATCGTGGATCGGAACGGATGCCGGTGCCGGGGACAATGTCTTGGAAGGTTTTCCGACAACCCAGGACTTGGATTCTAATAGCAATCTTTATATGTTGGATGTCAATGCTCTGATTCGACGGACAGGTGGCCTAGTCTGGATATGGCAGCAGCCTCCTAAGCTGCAGGCCGGGGGTTCGAATCCCCTCCTGTTCGCCAATTTTTATTCACTCTTGCTTCGGATCCATGCCTCATTGACATGTTTGCTGTCCATTCCACAGGTTGTTCGAGCCTTGTTCATATAATGTAACGCCTTTCAACAACTATGGCTGAGGCGAAGGAGTACACGTTCGAGGAGCTCTGTCGGATAGTCGGGGCCATCGCCGCCGAGTACGGGATACTCCGGGTGTACCTCATCGGCTCCAGGGCCCGCGGTGACAACCGCCCTGACAGTGACTATGATTTCTGTGTCAAGACCCCGGAGAGCATGGGTCTGTTCAAGATGGGCGGGTTCTACGGAAAGCTGGAGGAAGCACTCGGAGCGAGGATCGACATCGTGTGCGAAGGGTCTCTTCGTGAGGACTTCAGCAGATCCATATCCAAGGACATGAGGCTCCTCTACGAGTCGTGACATTCTGAGATCTTCACGGAGTTCTGTGATGAGATGGTCGACGGCATTCAACGCTTCGGGACAGTCATTGAGATTTCCCTGATGACAATGCGTTCCAAATAGGAAGACGAATCACGAAGGGCCCAGAAGCGTGTTTAAAAATGAAATGTCCGCGGGCAGGACATCCGTATGCGGAATGCGGAGCCTCCCGCGGTGTTACGATCGAAGGGACCGAATATGGTTCGTCGGGGATACCCATTCATCAGAGGTCCTTTTTCAGGAATATCCTCTTGGATGCGGTGTATCCCGACACCAAGGTCACAAACCCTATCGCCAGGACCAGATACGGGATGATCTCCGGTATGGACACTTCATTGTACCCGATGATCGTCGACAGCGAGATGGTGACTGCGATGAACAGGGCGGATATCATGCTGCTCACGGCCGCGACCTTCTCTGGTGCCACGGCAAAGTTGGCGGTACAGGAGACGGCGCACGTTATCAGTCCCGCACCGACGGCGAACATGATGTTGTCCGCAAGCCATCCGACGTCGGTCCCGGTTCCTCTCAAGGCATGGCAGCAGACTGAGAGCAGTATCCCTATGATTGTTCCGACCGACAGCAGCATTAACGCCAGGACGAACTTCGAGCGGACGATCTTCCTGCGGTCGACACCGATCGATACTGCATAGACGTCCCAATCCGCCATGCGGTCGTATGTGAACGATGTCCCGACCATGCATGCCATGATCATGGCAGGGAAGATCAGGGAGCTGCTTTCGAATATCGCACTGAAGATTATGCTTATCACGACCATGGACACGATGGTGGATCTGAGGTTCAGCAGGTCCTTTAGGATCAGTCCGTTCATATGCGCTCCCCCCTGATGGTGAAGATGAGGATGTCATCCAGCGAAGCGGGGTCCACCACGGCCTCCGGGTACGCCTCTCTGATGCAGGCGCGGTCGTCTATCAGGGCGTCAACGCCGAAGTCGTTCCTTCTGACGGCAACTATGCTGTCGCCTCCGATGCGCCGGAGGTCCGCGTCGTTCCCGCATCTGAGGATGCCGTACCTCTCCAGGATGTCATCCTTGATCCCGGATATCTCCAGCTTCCCGTCATGGATGAATGCGATGTAATCCGCTATCTTCTCCAGGTCGCCGGTGATGTGCGACGACATCAGCACGATGCGTCCCTCGTCCTGTATGTATCCGAGCACATCGTCCAGGAACTCATCCCTTGCCGCAGGGTCCAGTCCGGAGGTGGGTTCGTCGAGGATGATCAGTTCTGCATCCTGTGCGGATGCTACGGATATCTGGATCCTCTTCTGCATACCGGTCGACATGGTCTTGATCTTCTTGTCCATGGGTATGCCGAACCTCTCCATGGCGGAGGAGAATGCGGCATCGTCCCAATGACCGCATATGCCCGACATGACCGCGGACATCTGCCCGCCGGTGAGCTCACGGGGCAGGTGGCAGTCGCTGAAGACGACGGCGATGCGCTTCCTCATGTCATCGTCGGGGAACGTGATGGTGCCCGAGTCGGGTGTCACCGCGCCCGTTATGCACTTTATGAGTGTGGTCTTCCCGGCACCGTTGTTCCCGACAAGGCCGGTTATGCTGCCCTTGGGCAGGTCCAGGTCGATGCTCCCCAATTCGAACCCGGGGAATGATTTGCATAGGCCTCTTATCTCGATAGAATCAGACATTCAATCGCCTTCGTAGAATATCTCGACCATATCCTTCAGCTCCTCTTTGCCGATCCCGCTGCGTTTGGCGACGGCTATCGCATCCTGGATGTGCCTTTCGGCCATCCTGAGGTTCGCTTCGCGCAGTATGCCCGGGTCCCTGGCGGAAACGTAGCATCCCTTTCCGGCGACCGTCTCGACGAATCCCTCCGCCTCAAGATCGTTGTAGGCCCTTTTGGTGGTTATGACGCTTATCTTGAGATTCTGTGCAAGTACGCGCATGGAAGGCAGAGGATCCCCTGCCTTGAGGCGTCCGTCGATGATCTGTGCTCTGATCTGCTCCGTTATCTGCTCGTAGATGGGCTTTCCGCTCGAGTTGCTGATTATGATCTCCATTATTCCCTCTTTGACGATGATAGGTCGTACCTGTATATAACTGTGTATATTGGATATATACAGTATTCACGCTAATGTCAGTAGGGGGTTGCTTGATAAAACCTTAGCAGTCCTCGAAATACCCTTCAGACAGCCTTTGCGACGCTCTTCCCGCGTCCGAAGATCAGCATGACCGACAGCGACATCACGAGCGCCAGGACCGCGAAGATCGAGAACATCTCCGGATAGGATTCTCCGACGTAGCCGAAGATCGGTATGGTGATCAGGGAGACGGTGAACTGTCCGAGGTTGAGGGCGACAGCGTATATCCCCATCATCTTGCCGCGGTTGTGTTCCGTCGAAGCGGAGACTATCGAGTTCACTATCGACGGGATCATCACACCCACTGCGATCCCGGAGACTATCAGGGTGACAAGGCACACGGGGACGTTGCTTCCGATGACCATCGGAAGGAACAGAGACACCGCAAGCAGGAGGAATGCGATGGACACTAGCCTCATCGAAGATATGCGTCCCGCGATCCTGCTGTGCAGACACGAGAAGATCGCATTGCTTATCCCGTGGAATCCCAGGAACAGTCCCATCAGCGTCGAGGACACGCCCATGGTCGTCTCCATGAACGACGGCATCTTGGTGGGGATCAGGAAGAGGAGCATCATACCGACGAATATCGACATGTAGCAGCCCGCGATGACCTTCATGTCGCTTCCGTCATCTGTCCCTCCGTCCGAGGTCCGTTCCGGAGATATCTCCGGTTCGCGGATGAAGATGAGGACCATTATCAGGAGCGGCACCGCGATGAAGTACACGAGGAACGGGGTGTTCCATCCCACTTCCGCCAGTATGCCTCCGAGAAGCTCGAGGAGAAGCACTCCGACCCCCATCGATGCGGACTGGAGTCCGAGCATCCTCACCCTCTCCGCTCCGGAGTAGTAGCATCCGATGAGCGAGGTCACGGTGCAGATGATACCGGCTATACCGAATCCCAGGAGGAAGCGGAGCACGAGGATCGCATAGATGTTGTCCAGGAAGTACGATCCCGCACCGGTGACGGTGAACACCAGGAGCGAAGCGATGAGCAGCTTGCGCTTTCCCATCCTGTCGCACAAGACACCCATCAGGAATCCCACTGCGGCCACGGCGAGATTGGGCAGCGTGATGATGAACGAGACAAGTTCCGAACTGTCCGGGAAGCGCGCCTCTATGCCCGGAAGCCCGGGTGCAACGGCAGCTCCACCCATGAGGATCAGCATGGAGCATGTCAGAAGGGATATCATCACACCGGGGCCGTTCCTGCGCCCCGCAGCCGCATCAGTCATAAGACGTGCAGATACGGCCTATATATAGAGTTTTCAAATGGTTCAGGACCTGAGCCTCAGCTCGCCGTCGAACTGTATGTTGGGCTTGTCGCCCAGAGCGGAATAGACGAAGTCGATGCTCGCATCCTTCTTCCCGACGCATTCAGTGGGGACTTCGAAGACCACCGTGTACCCCCAGGTCCTTCCCTCTTTGAGTATCATGGATATGAAATCCGGATGGGAGAACGTGTGGATGCTGTCGATCTCGAACTTCATGTGGTCCAAGGTGAGCCTCCATGCGAGGATCAGAGGATTGGTGTTTATGCCCGGTTCGAAGGACTCGTTCTTGAGGACGATGTCCGCTATCACAAAGGTCTTGCCTGCGGATGGTAACACTTCCACACCCTGCTCGGAAGTGAACGAATCGGCGTACTCCAGGTCGTAGTCGTAGTATCCGTCGGGGCCCTTGTGCACATAGCCGTAGGTGACGAGGAATCCCACACCCACGGACAGCAGCGCCGCGACGACTATTATGACCAGCTTCTTGGAGGGCATCGGCGATGCGATGACCTGGGAGCATATAATGCTGACGAGACGCCGCTGAAATGATGATAAATACGCGTCGGACAATCCAGGAGGGATGCTAGAGGGCCTCGCAGATTCTATAGACCGTCACGGCAAGATCATCCTCGCTGTCTGGATAGTGGCAGTGCTGGTGCTCATCCCGCCCGCGGTCAAGGCCTTCGACAGCATGGGCTACGGGATCCACGACATAACCGGCGAGGACAGCGAGTCCTCGGTCGCTGACAGGATGATAACGCAGTACTTCGACGGCCCGGAGGTCGACGTGTCCCGCATGCCGCTCCTTGTGATAGATTACAGGGACCGCGACGGGTACAGGCAGCTGCAGGGCGACGAGGACGTCTCCCTGAAGCCTTATACGGACTATCTGAGGTCGGGATTCCTCATGGATTCGGATTGGGCCGAGAAGCTCGACCTGGTCGACGGGGGGCTGAAGGTCCTCGACACCTACGGGGACGTGAACGCAGGGGCGATCCTCATGGGATTCCTCTACGACAGCTCGCACAGCGATTCCGACATCGTGGCAGAGACGCAGGCGCTCCGTGACAAGGTCGCGGAGCTCACCGACCGCTACATGTACGATCTGTACGAGCCCGACAGGCACTTCGACACGTATCTCACCGGCGCATCCGCGATAACGTACGACATGGGCTCGGACTCCGAGAGCGCCCTGATGGTGATGATCGGACTGGTCTTCCTGATGACCCTTGTTCTGTCGGGACTGTTCTTCGGATCGGCGATGTCCTCCGCGATATCGTTCATCTCCGTGTCTTTCGTCTCAATAGTGTCGATGGCGACGGTTTTCGGCATCTCCAGGATGACGGGGGTGTTCTTCATCCCCGGGCTTCTGGTGCTGTTCGCCGTGATAATGATGGGTTTCGTCCACTGCATGTACATTATAGCGGTTTACCGCGACGAGCTCCTCTCAGGGAATTCGAGGGACGATGCCCTCCGCAACACCGTCTTAAGGACAGGACGCGCAGTGTTCTCGTCTGTCGTGTGCATAACGGTGTCGAGTCTCGTGCTCGCCTTCATGACCGACGGTCCGTTTCAGAGGTTCGGGATGTGCATGGCCGTCGCATCCATGGTGCTGATGATGGCATCCCTGACAGTTCCCGCATCTTTGATCCATGTTACACGCAACGAACTGTTCTGGACCGCCACTCCGGACGAGAAGGTCAGGTTCGGCTCCGTTCAGAGGATATACAACCGCTTCAGCAGCTTCTTCGTATCATCTGCAAGGGTGATTTCGCACATGTCCAGGGGCAAGGCCGTTGCGATCCTGACCGTGGTTATCCTCGCATCCGTCGGATCTGCTGTCCTAGTTGACGAGAACGGGCCCGTGGAGAAGACCCCTTACGATCTGGCCGATTCCATAACCACAGGAGAGTCCAAAGCCGGTTTGGAAGTATTGGAGGACTACGGGAAGGGCGGCATGTTCTATCCGTATTCCGTCGTCGTGGGATTCAAAGATCCCATCGGCATCATCTCGACGGGCGACAAAGGCTTCGGGACGGTCGCATGGAACGACGACTCCGTCTTCGCAATGATGTCCTCCATCACGGATTCTATACGCACCGCCGGAGGGGACAACATCTCCACCGTGCATTCCCTCATCGATTGGGCCTCGGTCCTGTCCGAGGCGAGCGAAGGTGTCGACGATCCCGATCTCATATTGGACAACGCCACCGCGATATTGGGTGAAAGGGAGCCCATGGCGGTTCAGCCGTATCAGAAGGTCGTTTCCGGACTGAGACTCGTAGGATGCTCGTCGCAGGACATCGTGGACACCCGCGGTCCCGAGATAGACTATGCCATCAACAGCGCTCTCGGACTCATAGGATACGAGATGAACAGCGCCAGGGATGTCGTCGTCACGCATCTGATGGTCAGCTACATCACATGTGAATCATCACTGTCCAAGGAATCCCTTGAGACCACTGAATCGGTCTCCAACGCACTCGCCCCGCTTGCCGGCCAATACGATCAGATGGAGGGCATCTGGATGACCGGGGCCGGGATGGTGTATCACGAGGTCATAGGGTCGGTGGAGAACGGGTTCAACGTCGTGTCCGCCATACTCATGATAATACTCGCAGTGACGCTGCTCATAGTGACATTCTCGTTCAAGTCCTCGTTCAGAGCCATAGTCACGACGGTGATGAACATCGTGATCTCCATGTTCGTCATGGAATACGCCACCGTTGCCATCTGGGGAAGTGTTTCGATGACGGTTCAGGTGGCGATGATCGTCATGGCCGTATCCATAGGCATATGGTTCGACATGATACAGGACAGTCACGTCCGCAGGCTCACAGACAGACGCATCGACAGGAGGTCCGCCACCAAGGACATGCTCCTCAGGGTGCAGCCGGTTATCATGGTCACCGCATCCATCCTGACGGTGTGCTTCCTCGCCTTGACGTCGTCATCCATACAGATGATATCGCAGCTCGGTTTCTCGCTTGCGATATGCATAGTGATCGATGCGTTCGTTATACGTACCCTCGTCTCGCCCACGCTCTTCAGCGGTTCCTGGAGAAAGAACAGGGATTGATCATTCCTCTTCCACGAACTCCGGGGCGTCGAGGTCCTGTCTCCCGACCATGAAGTAGCACACGATCAGAACGGAGAGGACCGCTATGCCTGCTGCCATGCAGCATTCGCGCACGGTGTCCTCGAAGAGCATCACGAGATCGTTGATGTACTCGTGCATGTGCTCCAACACCCAAAGATCGATGTCGGCCACGGCGTCGCCCTGGACATCCCTGACGAATCCCTCGAGGGAGCCGTGGATTATCCCCTTGTAAACGGCCATCCCTAGGATGATACCAATGAAACGGGCGGACATGAGCATCCCCGTGACGGATCCGACGTGCTTCACCGGCGTGACGGCCTGTATGCTCACGAGCATCTCTGTGATGATCAGGCCGAATCCCAGTCCCATCGTGAACAGTGAGATCCCGGCTCCGGCAAGGCCGCGGGGCATCAGGAAGAAAGCTCCGAAGAATGCTATTGCGATAACAACCGATCCCGTCAGGAGAAGCGGACGGATCCCCATGGGATAGACCATCTTCATCCCCATCAGCGATGTAACGACACCTCCCATGACAAGGCAGAGGAGCATCTTGCTTGCTGCGTAGAGAGTGATTCCATAGGTCACCATCATGAACAGAGTGATGAACTGCAGAAGACCTAGACCGCAGAATCCGGCGAGGAACATCCCCGCGAGGAGTCCTATGCGGTTGCGGCCGATACCGTGGGGGATGATCGGATCCTTTGCCTTCCTCTCGACGTGGACGAGCAGGAATATCAGAAGTATGCAGAACTCCAGGAATGCGAGACTCTCATAGCTCACCAGCTCGAAGGAGTCGTTGACCATCTGGGTGTAGATCATCAGCGATGCGATGGTGATTATCGTGAGGATCAGTCCGGGGACATCCCTGACGAACTCCCTAGGCATCTCCGGCAGCGATTTGTAAGCTATTATCCCGCAGAACAGTACCACGAACGCGTTGATCGGGACGAGTATTTTCCAGTTGCCGAGGTCGACTCCGAAATAGTATCCCACGGCGGTCCCGAAAAGGGAACCGAGACTGAATGTCAGGGTCATGACCTTGTGGGGGTCCAGCCTCTTGCTCTTGGGATACACCTTCGGGATGTATCCAAGCGCTACGGTGAACAGGAATCCGGCTCCGCATCCCTGTATGACGCGGAACATGATCATCATCTCGACGGTCTCCGCCAGGCAGAGCCCCATGGAGCTTCCGAAGAAGAATGTGCATCCGATAAGCACCGCGTTCCTTGGACCGAGACGGTCGATGAGCGTTCCCGCGACGATGACCATGGACACTTCGGCGATGATGTATCCTGAGAGAAGCCAGCTCGTGAGATCCGAACCGGTCTCGGACATTATGATGAACTGGGGGAAGCGCATGTACATCCAGCTCAGGCTGCTGATGAGCATGCATAAGCCCAATGCGGTGACCGCCATCAGTTTGTCCCTGTTGTCCATCAGATGGTGAAGGACGGGCACCAATAAATAAGGGCATCATGCCCCGAAGCGGCCCCCTGCGTGTTGGGGAATCACATCATGAATGCGCAGGGGCCGTTTCAGGTATTATTCAATTCAGATGTCTGCTTCTTCCGCGGTCAATACACTCGATCCCGGGACATTGGCACGATCTTGAAAAAGAAAAGTCACGGTTATAACCTGAACTTTTCAAACTCATTTAAAAACCATCAGAACATAACCTGAAGAATTTTCAGATTACAGCAGGCGCGAACACTATCTGATACACCGAATGGATTCAGACATCATCTGCGTCCGATGAACAGCAGTCATGTAAAATCATCATCACTGCCGTATTCTGATAGATGTCCCGTAACACGGCTCCTTTCCTCGGAGCAGTTCATATATCCGCACATCCGTCATCCGCCGATAAGATGAGGTTCAAGGATCCCCTGTTGGCAGCCGCGATAATCGCAGTCATGGGCTGCGTATTCGCTGTTGCGCTCACCGAAGCCGGCGCCTATGAGGACGAAGGTCCGTTCTCCATAGATTACGAGCTGAACGGAGGTTTCAACGACGAGTCGAATCCGTCGGAGTACGTCCGCGGGGATTCCTTCGACCTCCTTCCCGCCACAAGGGACGGGGCCGTCTTCACTGGATGGTACAGCGATCCCGATCTCGAGCATCTTGTGAGATCGGTCAGGTCCACGGACTGCAGGGACCTCACCCTCTATGCCGGATGGGACCAGGACGGCAGCAGGGTCTGCTACACCTACGATGTGGTCGGATACCGCGACGACGGCGTCCGCACGATGAAGTTCTCAGGAACACAGTCGTTCTCGATGATGTACTACAACCCGTACCGCCTCGCATACTACACCGCGCAGGAATCCGACCTGTCCATACAGGTCTACAGGTTCAACAAGGTCATCGAGGACAGGACATCCTCCGGAACAGAGTCGTTCTGGATGGATTCCAGGATGTCCGACAGGGAGTTCGCCGGTTACGAGAGCATAGACACTGTCAACGGTCTCATGAGATGCATGGTCCTGACCTTCGCATGCGGGGACGGAAAGGCCACCGTATGGAGCGGGGCCGATGACGGCGTCCCGTACAAGGTCGTGCTGGACGGCAAGGGATACAGGTCCGAGCTGACATTTATGGAGAGCTCCGAAGTGGAAATCATCGAATCCGTGAAGATAACAGCATTCGGCGGCAAGGGGATCATGGCATCCGTGTCCGGATCGGACAGGCCGGGTTTGATGGCCCATCTGTCCGCGGAGGTCTCCGAAGGCGTGCTGTTCGGAGGATGGTTCGATTCCTCCGGAAAGAGGATCTCGGGTTCGCTGGAATGCGACGTCGAGGTCGGCATATCGGATGCATCATACTATGCGCTCACAACATCCGGATACGATCTGAAGGTGCAGTCCGGATCCACATTCAATCCGGATACGGGATTCGTCCTCACGGATGGAGAATGGTCGATGACATGCGCCCTGTACCCGGACCTTCTCGATACCGCATCGGGTTCCAAGCCCGGATTCACCGTCAACGATGCCGGAACATACAGGATCGAGGTCGCAGGCACCACTTCGGAAGGCAAGGAAGGTCATTGGTGCCTTACAGTGTTCGTCGCAGGAACAGTGGACAGGGTGTTCGAGTGGGCATTCGACGACAAGGAGTACACGTACACCGCGAAGATCCCCTATGAGGACTACGTCAGATACGTCAACGCCAAGGACGATTCGGAGAGACATCACATCGATCCTGAATCGGATGCTTCGTTCGTCACGCGCAGTGATCCGACTGTTGTCAAGGTAGCTTCCGACTTGAAGGCCATCGCCGACCAGGAAGGATTCGACGCTCCCTATACAGCAAGGTTCATCCTGTCCTTCGTTCAGGCCATGGGACATGTCGATTTGGAAGAGGAAGCAGGCGGGGAGCACATCTGGAAGTATCCCGTGGAGACCCTGTTCGCCATGACAGGGGATTCCGAGGACACGTCTATCCTTTATTGTGCATTGATGTCCTCGCTCGGATACAGGACCGCGCTCCTGCTGTTCCCCGACCATGTTGCCGCCGGTCTCGAGACCGACGGGGTCAAAGGCGTTTACTACTCGGAGTACGGCATCAAGTACCACTACTGCGAGACCTCGATGGAAGGATACGAGATCGGAAAGAAGCCTTCCCAGGTCGCCAGTAGGGTATCGGTGCTGGTGGAGATCCCGCTGGAGTGATCATATGGATGTGAATGACGTTGTCAGGGAATGCTTTCCCGAGGTGTCGGACGGGCTCCTGAAGATGGCCGCGGCCAGAGCGGGATCTGATGTTCCTGTGAGCAAGATGGGAGTAGAAGATCCCGTCATGGTATTGGAGGCGGTCGGAAAGGATCGCAAGGCGATCGCATCGTTCTCGAAGATGATGGGATGCGAACGCGGCCTCGCCATGGAGTACATGGGCCCGTTCGGGGATGTTCCCGGATTCTGCGAAAGACCCCGTACCGATGTGAGACCGCGTTTCAACATAGTGGTCCTCACGGATATGGAGGGCAATCCCAATGGGATGATACCATTCGGATGCGATCTTGAGAATGAGGCGTACATCTATTCGGAGCTGAGGGGCTACGGACGCATCATCGTCACCGACAGGGTGCCTTACAGCAGAGAGAACCGCATGGCGCTCGACAGGTCGAAGGAGGAGTATCTGCTGATCGAACCTGATTTTCCGGCATCCTACGGTTCCACGCAGAATGCGAAGATGCAGGACCTGAAGCATGACGGGAAGACGCTGTCGGCATGCAAGATCCGTTTCGACAAGCAGTGGCTTTTCAGGTTCACAGATCACGAGAAGGCTGAGCGTGTCCGCAGATGGATCGAGACTTCCGACATCTCTGAGCGGAACAGAGGGTACATCGAACTGACTGCCGGTACAACGGACATCGTCTCCAATTCCGGAATGGATGTCAGGGAGGCCCTGGACTCGAAGATGGACCGTCACAGGAGACTGCTCGCCCAGGAGATCGGTGTCGTCGATTCAGAGCCTGCCGTGATGGGTTATCTGTTCATGTCCGTGCTGAGCATGATGATCTCCTGACGACTCACATCTGCGTCATGAAGTACTCGTACAGGTCCGATCTGACCTCGTTCTCCAGTTTGTACTCGATCGTGACCGGTTTATTGTCATCCAGGAATTTCGAGAAGTGCATCCGACCGAGGTAGTAGAACTCCTTGGAACCCTTGTCATCCTTGTTCTTTCTGATGAACAGGTGAATCTGCACACCGTTGATATGCTCGTCATGAATGGTCTGCATCCAGAGGCTTCTGCTGCTTTCCCTGGATTTGGATATGGCGATGAGCGTACCGCGGTTGAAGAAACGGTCTTCATACCTCTGCGATTCAACAACATCGTCGCCTTTCACGTAGTTGATGAACACCGGGAATGTGTTCGAATCCCTTTGGAAGAAATATCCCCCGAGGTTCTGGGCGGTGATGTTCTTCTCCCAGTTGAGTAGTCTGCAGACATCCTCATACGTGTACCTCATGTTCAGCGTCAGATCGGTCTCCTTGTAATGGTCGATGTAATCGTTCCTCCAGTTGTCCTCGGAAAGCTCGGCCAGCTGGACGATATGATCCCTGAACCCTGGATCTTCCAACATCTTTCCGAATGTCTTGGAGATGACGTATCTGCCGTCGACCTCCTCGATCAATCTGATGTCGTTGACATAGAACTCCCCGTTCAGCACCTTCAGGACATTGCTGTGCTTCAGATCCACTCCGTTCTCGACCAGATCCCGGGCAAGGTCCCCGGTTCCGTCAAGGAGGAGCTTCAGGGCCACGAACTCGTCCTTCCTCATGCCCTTGGCGGAGAACCTTGTGATCTGTTTGAGGTACAACTCAGATGTCTTATCCAGAACGACATGGTAATCGTCGTCCCTCACAGTCTGGAGGAACTTGTGATACGAATCGTATTTGTCGAGGATGTTCGTCGCATCATATGTTCCGTACTTCCTGAAATCGGTGAGTCTCGGGATGTGGCCCAGCTTCATCCTGAGGTTCTTGTACGATTCCTTGATGATCTTGGTCTCTGTGAAGTTCGAACGGTCGATGGATTCGAATATCTTCTTTCTCGAGATCTCGTCGAAGCTTATCGTGGAGTTCCCTGGGATGATGGAATCCCCGGTGGACACGGCCCTCCTGGTCTCCGACTTGTTGTATGAACGGTCGTCCGACAGGGCCATCGGGATGTTGTAGTTGTTCTCGTAGTTGCCGATGAAGTCCAGGACCACGACGTACTCCTTGTCGACATGGTGCCTCAACCCCCTTCCGAGCTGCTGTATGAACACGATGGGCGATTTGGTGGGCCTGAGCATTATTACCTGGTTTATCGAGGGGATGTCGACACCTTCGTTGAACAGGTCCGCGGTGAAGATGTAATCTAGGGTGTGGGGTCCGTCATCGGCCTCGAGACGCTGGATGCACGTATCGACGTACTCCTTGTCCATCTCACCCGAGACCCAAACGGTGTGGTATCCCTTTGCGTTGAACTTTTTCGAATAGAGTTCGGCATCTTCCAGGTCCCTGCAGAACACGACACCCTTCACCCTGTTCCCGCAGTATCCGAAGTACTCCGCGTTGGAGATCACATGTTCGACCCTCTGATCGACATGGGCGTCCAGGAAGTGCTCGTAGTTCTCGTCGTATTCCCCGTCGAAGGACAGGTCCGATATCCCGAAGTAATGGAACGGGCAGATGAGCTTGTACTCCATCGCCTCCTTGAGTCTGATATCGTAGGCAACGTTGTAGTTGAACAGTCTGTAGATGTCATATTCGTCCGTCCTATCGGGTGTGGCGGTCATTCCGAGCAGGAACTTTGGCTTGAAGTGGTTGATCACCCTCTGATAGGTCTCGGCACCCGCGTGGTGGACCTCGTCGATGAGGATGTACTCGAAGGTGTTCGGGGCGATCCTGCGCAGTACATCGGGCTTGGAAAGCGTCTGGATGGTGGCGAATGTACAGTCGGCTCCGAGGTTGTTGATCGAAGAGTCATACTGCTCGATCGTCTCTGTCCCCTCCATGACCTTCGCGAAGCTCTCCATGCTCTTCCTCAGGATGGGGAGCCTGTGGACGATGTACAGGAACTTCATCCCGGTCTTCCTGGCGTCGAAAGCGGAGAGATAGGTCTTTCCAGAACCTGTGGCGGAGATGACCAGTGCCCTGTCCCCGCCTTTTGACCTTATCCTCTCGATGGATTCCAGGGCCTCCTTCTGCATCCTGTTGGGCTGGGGCCTTCCGCTGTTCCCCAACGAAGGGACCATCTTCGCATTCAGTTGTCTTCTGAAGAGCTTCTGGTCGTCGTAGATCTTGGAGTATTCGTCTATCCATTTCGAATCGACGATCGTCGCAAGGGAGAAGTTGCGGTCGAATTCCGCGAGGATGTCCTTGATAATCTCTCCGGATTCCTTGGAGTTGATCTTCAGGTTCCATTCGATGTTCTCGCACAGCGCACTGTTTGTGAGGTTGCTGCTGCCGATGATGACGTCGTACACATCCCCGTGTCTGAAGATGTAGCACTTCGAGTGCATGTTGGAGACGTCCTCCGTGATTATACGGATGTCCACGTTGCCATTCTTCAGAAGGGATCTAAGTGCTGCAGGTTCAGTGAAGTTCTGGTATTGGGATGCTATGATCCTCCCCTTGACGCCTCTGCGGTCGAGATTCCTGAACTCCTGGGCCAGTGCGTTCACTCCGCCGGAGTTGACGAAGGCGACGGAGAACATGAACTCGTCACAGGTCTCCATCTCCTGTTTGATGGATGTGATGACCTTCTCCTTCCTTTCCGTGCTGTTTGTGATCAGACGCGGTCTGTACTCCTCTGATGCGATGACGCTCTCGTCGATGTAGCCTCTCTCCAACCCCTTGATGAAGTAATCCTCGATCATTCTCTGCAGCCCCGGATCCCCGGATACGGACAGTACGGATGCGGTTAGTTCCGTTCCCTGTGATAGGAGTGATCGAACATCGGAAAGATGTCGGTCAAAACGTGCATCCGTCTGATCGTAAGTCCTGTGATCAGACACTCATAGATTCGTATAGCAGCTATAATGGTACCGGTGGAAGGACGGGAATATCATCGATCCGATCGGCGGATGATGGTGTTTTCAGTGCATTTCGGCGATTATGGGAACTATATTTCTTAGACCACAAAACCTGTCAAAACACTATTTTGAAAATTTGTGATTTTACAGATTAGCGGAAAGACGAAATGATCTCCGTGTTCGGCCCTTATTATAGTAATATATTATTATTATAATAGGGCGAAAGGCGGCGGAAGCGGTCGGAAATCATGTGTAAAATCACTTTACACGATTTTACAAAATGTGTAATTTTACACATCAATCAGTCTTAAATACTTAGACCATAATCCCGTCAGCATGGAGAGCACACCATCTTCAACCAACGAGGCGATCAAAAGGAAGCTTTCGATCTCCGACACCGCCGACGCACTCGGCGTCTCTCGCCCCACGCTCTATCGTATGATAGAGAGCTACGAGAACGGGGAGTACGAGAACCTCCGCGGGGACGCGATCCGTCTTTTCGATATCGTCACCCGCGATGATGTCGGGGCCGAGGAGGCCCAGGCATTCCTGATCAACATGAGGCGCGAGAACAGGGTCCGCAGCAGCCGCCCCGAAGAGGCGGGCAGGCCCGATCTCGATAGATCCATAGTATCGGTCAGGAAGATCGCCGAGGGCGTCGAGAGGCGCACGGTCATAGATCATTCCCTATCTTGGTCCGGGAAGGATGTTAGAGTGGTATCGTTCGGTCAGTCCGGACGCTGCATGGTCATCTACGACGGGCCTGAGGGGGAGTACAGTCTGAGGCTGTGGATGAACATCGACGGTTCCCCTTACAGGATAGCCGAGTATCCTTCGGAACCCAGAAGGAGGTTCTTCGTCGTGTCGGACCTCATCCCGAGGCCCGGGTACAGGTATGAAGTGGTGTGCAAAACGGATGGTGGCGAGGTCAGCTCCGGTCTTCAGGAGCTTAGATTCAGGTGATTATGATGGGAAAGATGAGATTCATGCAGGTCTCCGATCTGCATCTCGGGAAGAGGCTGAGGGAGAGATCCCTGGATGAGGACCAGGCCTACATCCTCGACAAGATCGTGAAGGCCGCCGTCGACAACGAAGTCGACGGCTTGATAATCGCAGGCGATGTGTTCGACGACGGATCCAACACCACCGCCGAGTCCGTGAACATGTTCGACAGGTTCCTCAACAACCTCGCGGACAATGAGATCGAGACGTACATCATCAGCGGGAACCATGATTCCATGGACCGTCTGAACTTCGCTTCCAGCTTCTTCGCCATGAGGGGCATACACATCGCTTCCAGGCCGGAGGAGCAGATGTGCAGGTACACCAAGTCCAAGGACGGTCTCACCGTCGATATCTATCTGCTTCCGTTTTTGAAGCCGATCCACGCGCGCAGGATCTTCGGCGGGGATATCAAAGATTATAATGATGCCGTGAAGGCGGCGGTGGACAATGCCGAATTCCTCGACGGGAAGAGGTTCAGGATCCTTGTGACACACCAGTTCGTCACATCCGCGGGCATCCCGCCCGAGTGCAGCGGGTCCGAGAAGGTCTACGTGGGAGCGACGGAGAATGTGGATGCATCGCTGTTCGACAGGTTCGATTATGTCGCATTGGGGCACATCCACAAGCCGCAGGATGTTGGTTCCTCGCGCGTCCATTACTGCGGATCCCCTCTGAAGTACTCCATCTCGGAGTGGAAACAGGAGAAGGGCGCCACCATCATCGATATCGATGAGAACGGGTTCAAAAGGCACAGGGTCCCGCTGGAGCCCCTGACGGATATGAGGGTCCTCGAAGGTCCCCTGCAGGGCATCATCGATGCAGCGAAGGACGATCCCGGGAAGGACGACTACGTGTACGTCAAACTGACAGACTCTCCTATGGATGCGATGTCAAGGCTTAGGGAGGTGTTCCCCAGGATAATCGGAATGGAGACTCCGGAATCCACTCCTATGACCGAAGATGTCGAAGAGATCGGGTACGAAGGGGAGATCGACGAGCTGGGGACCTTCACGGAATTCTTCAGGAAGTGCACCGGGAAGGAGATGACCGACCATCAGAGGAAGATGGTCGGAGAACTGCTCATGGAGGAGTCGGAATGAAGCCGCACACATTGGTGATGAGCGCATTCGGACCCTATGCCGGAGAGGTCACCATCGATTTCGACAGGTTCGGAGGAAAGGGACTGTTCCTGATAACCGGGGACACCGGTGCCGGGAAGACATCGATCTTCGATGGGATAACATACGCACTCTACGGCAGGATGAGCGGGGACCGCGAGCCGAAGAACGTCCGCAGTCATTTCGCCGCCCCCACGGTCAGAACATTCGTCAGACTCTCATTCACCCACGACGGCAGGGAGTACACGGTCGAGAGGTCCCCCGAATACGAGCGTCCCAAGCAGAGGGGGGAAGGCTTCACCAAAGAGCCCGCCCAGGTCTCCTTCATCGGAAGCGGGAGCATGCCTCTTACGAAGGACAAGGAGGTCAACGCCGAGATCGTACGCATCCTGGGGATAACCTACGACCAGTGGAAGCAGATCGCCATGCTCGCACAGGGCGAGTTCAGGAAGCTCCTCACGGCCAAATCCGACGAGAGGAGCGACACCATGCGCACGATATTCTCCACGGACAACGTCAGCCGCTTCCAGGAGACCCTGAAAGAGCAGGCCAACGGCCTGAAGAAGGACAGGCAGTACATCGAGAACTGCATCATCGAGGAGATGGACCGCGTCGTCCTGCCCGAGGACAGCCCTTACAAGGACGACATGGAGAAGATCAACGGAATCTCCTACGTCGACGAACTGCTTTCGATAATCTCCAAGCAGACCGCCATCGATGATGGAAAGATAGGGGAGATGAGGAAGAGGAAGGCCGAGGCCGATGAGAAGAGATTCGGACTGAGTGGCAGCATCGCCGATGCGAAGAACCTCAATCAACAGATCGACAGATTGGAGGCTGCTAAACAGGAGCTCAGGTCCCTGATGTGTTCCGAAGAGGACATCGAGGACAAGCGCGAGCAGGCGGCCGGGATACGTGCGGTCGTGGACAAGCTGAAAGTCTGCATGTCCAGGATAGCTGAGCTCGAAGAGCGGATAAGTAAGGGAACGACGGCATCCGAGGAACTGAGCAGGAGCATCGCCTCGCAGGAGGTCGATGTGGAGACGGCTCTGAGGGAGGAAGAGGACCTCAAAAGGAAGACGGATGTCGAACTGGAGAAATTGATCTCGGAGATCAGGGAGCTGCAGAACGCACTTCCCGTGTTCGATGAACTGGAGAAGATCAGGGAAAAGAGGATCACGATCGAGAGGACGCTGAGTCTCAAGATAGCATCCCTGGACAAGGTCGCCAGGGAGATCGAGGTCCTGAAAAAGCAGAAAACCGCCGCGGAATCGTTCGTCAGCGAGAACCGCAACGTCTACGATAAGCTCTCTTCCGTCAAGATGGAGCACGAGAAGCTGGTCAGGGATTGCGATGAGCTGGAAAAGAATCTCAGAACAGCCTGTGATGTCGACAAGGCGAAGGTCGAACTGGAGAATGGGAGGAAGAGGCTCCTTGCTACCATGTCCCAACTCTCGGACCTCCGCAGCAGATACGCCGAGGAGGAATCCAAGTTCTACCGCTCCCAGGCGGGGATACTGGCGACTCATCTCGAGAAGGGATGTCCGTGCCCCGTCTGCGGATCGACCGAGCATCCGTGTCCGGCAACGGCCGTGGAAGGCGTGCTGTCCAAGGATGAACTGGACGGCCTCATGACGGAATGCAACAGGATGCAGGACAAGGTCGGCAAGATGACCGCCGAATCGGCCCAGGCGACGTCCAAGGCAGACGTAATGTCCGCATCGCTGGACGAGTACGTCCGCGGAAGGTTCGGTGCCGTCGGCGATGACATCCCATACCGTACGCTGATGGAGCACGGACTCAGGGAGAGCATGGCCAACCGCTCGGCCGTGGAGGCCCGCTTCAGAGAACTCGAGGCCATGGCATCCAAGATGAGATCGGAGGAATCCAGGAAGGCGGAGATGGAGAAGGAGTCCGAGAAGCTGGATGCTTCGTCATCCGAACTGAAATCCGAGGTCTCCTCGCTGAGGGAGAAGCTGTCCGCTGTCAAGGCGGAGGAGGATCTGAAGTCCGACGGCCTTGCATTCAAGGACAGGGCATCCATCATCGATAAGATAAGATCGCTGACGAATAGAAAGGATGCGATCTCCAAGGAGATGGAATTCTGCCGCATGCGTATGGAAGAGAGGAGCAGGAAGCTCGCATCGACCAAGAGCATCCTGGAGCACAGGAAGGCTGAACTCGAAGCCGATTCGAAGAGGCTGGAGCAGGAGATCCTATCCAAGGATGAGGCGCTCCGTGCTATGAACATGGATGAGGACCTCTGCAAAGTGCTCCTTTCGAGGGAGAAGGTCCTTCCGGAGCTCGAGGCCGAGGTGAAAGGGTACGATGAGCGCGTCGCATCCTGCAAGAGGATCATCGACACCTATCAGAACGATATCGCCGGTCGCGAGCATGTCGATGTCGCTTCGCTGGAGCAGCAGGAGGCCGAGCTTTCCGATCTTCAGAAGGAACTGGATGCCAAGCTGGTCGAAGCCACCTCTTCGATGGACAGGAACACCGCCGCGGCATCGAAGATAAGGGCCCTTACAGGCAAGCTGAAGGAGATCGACAGCAACGGCGGGGATCTTGTAGCATTATCGGATATCGCGAACGGCAACAACCCTCTGAGGCAGGATTTCGAGTCCTTCATGCAGTCGGTGTACTTCGAGAAGGTGCTCCGCTACGCCAACATGAGGATGACCAGGATGACCGAGGGGCGGTACGAGATGAAGATCCGCACAGAGGTCAGGGACAAGCGCTCCAAGGGCGGTCTGGACATCAACATCGTTGACAGGTACACGGGAAGGGAGAGGCCCTCGGCCACACTCTCCGGCGGGGAGTCGTTCCTTGCCGCATTGTCCCTTGCGCTCGGTCTCTCCGATGCCGTCCAGAGGATGAACGGAGGCGTGAGGATCGATACGCTGTTCGTCGACGAGGGATTCGGTTCCCTCGATCTGGAGGCTCTCAGGCAGGCGATCGATGTTCTCGTGCAGCTGAGCGACGGGAACAACCTGATAGGAATAATCTCCCATGTGGAGGCTCTGAAGTCCGAGATCGACAGGAAGATCCTGGTCAAGCGCGCGGAGGACTCCACGGGAAGCTCGATCCAGCTCGAATACTGAGAAAAACAAAACGTTTTAAGAAAGGGGGCGTGAGCCCCCGTTTTTGATCATTCCGGTACGAACTTGAATCCGTAGTGGATGATACCGGCGTTTCCGTCGGCGTCGAGCTTGCGGAGAACCGCCCTGACCCTGAGTCCGATCTTGACATCGTCGAGGTTGACATCGACGAGCTGACCGGTGACCATGACGCCGTCGTCTGTCTTCACGAGGACGACCGCGTAGGGCTTGATCAGATTGTTGGCCGCAGGAGCGTCGTAGACGATGGAGAAGGAGTAGACCTCTCCCTTCCTCTCGATCGCGTACTCCTCGATCTTTCCGATACCCGCACGGCGGCATTTCGGGCAGAAGTCGCGCCTGGGGAAGTATATGGTCCCGCAGTTGGTGCACTTCGTTCCCTTGAGGTTGTACCTGCCGGGGATCTCCCTCCACTCTCTTGCTACAGATGACATCAGATCGCCTCCAGGATGCTGACGGTGACAGCGGAACCGGTTCCTCCGGAGTTCTGGGCGAGACCGTACTTGGCGTTCTCGACCTGCCTCTTGTCGGCGGATCCCCTGAGCTGTTCGACCAGCTCGACGATCTGCGCCACACCGGTCGCTCCGATCGGGTGTCCGCGGGCCTTGAGTCCTCCGGACGTGTTGACGGTGACCTTTCCTCCGCCGAGCTGACACTCGCCTGCGAGGACCGCTTTTCCGGCTTCTCCCTTCTTGAAGAATCCGAGGTCCTGCAGGGCCATGATTCCGGATACTGTGAAGGTGTCGTGGACCTCCGCGACCTGGATGTCCGCGGGGGTGATACCGACCTGCTCGTATGCGGCCTTGGCTGCGGCGACGGTGGCTCCGTAGGATGTGATGTCGGGCCTCTGGAAGAGACCAAGGGTGTCGCTTGCCTGTGTCACGGCGCTTACCTTGACGTAGGAGTCGGTGTACTTCTTGGCGTCCTCCAGGGGGCACAGCACCAGGGATGCGGCTCCGTCGGAGATCGGTGCGCAGTCGAACATTCCGAGAGGGGATGCGACGGGACCGGACCTGAGGACGGTGTCGAGGGTGATCGCCTTCCTGAACTGCGCATTGGGGTTCAGTGCGCCGTGGAAGTGGCTGTTGACGGCGAAGGATGCGATCTCCTCCCTTGTTGCGATTCCGTCGTGGATCATGCGCTGGGCGATCATTCCGTGGAGTCCGGCGAATGTTACTCCCATTCCCGCCTCCCACTCTGCATCTGCGGTGGTATCGAGGACGGAGTTGATGGAAACGTCGTCCATATCGGTCATCTTCTCGGCTCCTCCGACGAGGACGATGTCGTTCATTCCGGAAGCGACGGCCATTACAGCCTGCCTGAATGCGACTCCTCCGGATGCTCCTCCCGCCTCGACCCTGACGGCCGGGACGTGGTTTGTTGCCATTCCGGAATAGTCTGCGATGAGTGCATCGATGTGCTTCTGGTTGATGAAGCGTCCTGCGGACATGTTCCCGATGAAGATACCGTCGACCTCGTTGCCTGCGAGACCTGCGTCTCCCATAGCTTTGATTCCCGCTTCGATTCCGATGTCCCTGAACGATTTGTTCCAGAGCTCACCGAACTTGGTGACCCCTGCTCCTATGATTGCTACATCCCTCATTGTATCACTCCGGCATGACGATCTTTCCCTTGAACTTCGCATAGAGGCCGTAGTCGATGTAGATCGGGTCCTCCATGATCTTCTCCAGGACGGGTGCGTTCTCCCTCTTGTAGTTCTTGATCTCGTCGGTCACGGTGATGTCGAAGGCATCGCTTCCGGCACCGGATCCGTAGGATGTGACGAAGATCCTGTCTCCGGGCTCGGCGTGGTCCAGAACGTTGGCCAGACCGAGGGGGACTGCTCCGCTGTATGTGTTCCCTATGTTGGGGGTCAGCAGGCCGTACTCGATCTGCTCGGGGGTGAATCCGAGCTGTGCGGCGACCCTGCTGGGGAATTTGCCGTTCGGCTGGTGGAACACGGCGTACTTGTAATCGGAGGGCTGTGTTCCCATCGCCTCCAGCATCATCTTGGCGGCGGATGTGATGTGCCTGAAGTAGGCGGGCTCTCCGGTGAACCTTCCTCCGTGGAGCGGGTAGGGCTGTCCCTCCCTCCTCCAGAAGTCGGGGGTGTCGGTGGTGAAACTGAGCGTCTTGTTGATCTTGGCGATGATCTTCTCGGTTCCGATCAGGTAGGCCGCGCCTCCTGCGGATGCGGAGTATTCGAGCGCATCTCCGGGGGCTCCTTGGGAGGTGTCCGCTCCGATGGCGACTCCGTACTTCACCATACCGGATCCGACGAGACCCATGCATGCCTGGATCCCTGCGGTTCCGGCCTTGCATGCGAACTCCATGTCCGCTGCGGTCATCGCAGGTGTCGCCTCGATGGCCTCGGCGACGATCGTGGATGTGGGCTTGACCGCATAGGGGTGCGATTCGGATCCGACGTAGATGGCGCCGATGTCCTGGGGATCGACCTCGGGGACCCTTGCCATCATGTACCTGGCGGCCTCCGTGGCGATAGTGACGACGTCCTCGTCCGGCGACGGGACCGATTTCTGATAGATCATCAGTCCTTTGCCCATAGATTTCCCATCCACTCCCCAGATCCTTCCGATCTCCTCGGGTTTGATCCTGTACCTGGGGATGTAACCTCCGTAACTTACGATTCCAACATCCATCATATCCCCTCCTTGAGGGATTGCATCCTGGCGACGATCTCGTCCACGCTCAGTTCGGTGGTGACCAGCGGGATCCCTTCGAGCCTCGCCAGCTTGACTGCCAGCGGATCGGTCTTCTCGGGTCTCACGTACACCACCATGCCGGGTGTGAGCGGATGCGCCCTGACGGCGACCATGGGTGAACGGCCGAAATGGACATTAGTGAAAATCAGGGCCCTTTCGGTGTTCCACCCGTAGATCTTAAGATAATCCTCCGAACCCAGGGACAGGATGGCCTTCACGGAATCCACTATGGTGTAACCGAAGATGGATTTCGACAGGACCCTGTCGGGGTTCAGGTTCTTCCCCGTGATGGCGGAAATGAATCTCTCCACGTCGACGCCTCCGGGGAACTCGTCCATGGCCATGATGCAATCCAGTTTGAAGTCCGGATTGTACCTTGAGATCACGGGCGAGCCGTTCTGTATGTCGAGTTCGATGAACGCGTCCACCATCTTCTTGACCACGTTCACTCCGGGGGACTTGCGTCTTCCGGACTCGTAGTCGCTGACGACGGAGTGGGAGACGCCCATCGCGTCGGCCAGCTGGTGCTGGGAGAGCCCGAACTCCTCCCTCCATTTCCTGATGGTCTTGCCGGGGTCCGGCGAGATGGCGATCTCGCCTGCGATCCTTTGCTTGAACTCGTCAACCATTGAGACAGACAAACTGCAGTAGCTATATAAGAATGTCGTATGGTCTTACCGGCAATCGACGAAATGGGCAGATCAGTCGAGTTCCTTCTTCAGAGTATCTTTGATAGTCTTCAGCACCTTCAGGCGGGCGTACTTCTTATCCTCTGATTCGACAACGACCCAAGGGGCGTTCGGGGTGTTGGTGGTCGAGATCATCGTGTCGACGTATGTCTCGTAGACATCCCACTTGTCCCTGTTGCGCCAGTCCTCGTCGGTGATCTTCCACGATTTGAACGGATCGGATTCCCTTGCCCTGAAGCGCTTGAGCTGCTCGTCCGGGCTGATCTCCAGCCAGAACTTGATGATGATGCCTCCGGAATCGGATATCATGCGCTCGAATCCCTTGATCTCGGAAGCGGACCTGCTGTACTCGGCCTCGGAGCAGAATCCCTCTATGGGTTCGACCATCATGCGGCCGTACCACGACCTGTCGAATATCGATATGTGTCCGGAAGCGGGCATGTTGTTGGAGAACCTCCAAAGATACGAGTGGAGTCTCTCGTCCCCTGCGGGCGCTGACACGGGGTTCACGGTGTACCCTCTGGGGTTCAGCGCGCGTGTGAGGCGCTTTATGCTCCCTCCCTTACCTGCGGCGTCCCAGCCTTCGAACACTATGACCAGGGACCTATCGGAAGCGGCGAGCTTGCTCTGAAGGTTCATGACCTCCTCGGACAGCTTCTCCAGCTCGGAGGAATACCCTTTGGCCTTGGATGTGAGGTCGGCCGTCTTGCGGGGATTGACGTAGTGCCTCTCCATCATGCCGGACTCCTGCTTCGGAGGGTGGTCGAGCCTGTGGGTGACCCTCTCTATGAAAGTGTTGCAGACCATCGTCACTGTTCTGTCGAGATTGTTCACGTCGAGTATGTCCCAAGGGGCATTGGGGGTGTTCGTGGTCGCTATCATCGGCATCACGACCTTGTCCCTCCACTTGGAGGGGTCTATGTGGTCGTCTGTCAGGAAGGTACCGTCCGCTTTGCGACGGGTCCCGATGGATTTGGCCACGGATTCAATCGAATCATCATCGACGTTGAGGAAGATCTTCACAACAACTGTCCCGGAGTTGGAGAGATACCTTTCGAAGACCCTGCAGACAGTCTCCGCATCCTCGTTCCGGCCTCCTTTGGATACGACAAGCGAATACCATGACCTGTCGTATATGGCGATCTGACCGTCGGCGGGCTCCCTTGCGAGGTAGCGGAGCATCATGTCCGGCGAGGATATCTCCTCGGGGATGAAGTGGCTGTAGCGCACCCCTCTGGGATCGAGCATGTTCATGAACATGTTGATCACGCGTCCCATTATCCTTCCGCTGCGTCCCTCGAAAACGACCAGCACG
The DNA here is from genome assembly GCA_934702355.1 of uncultured Methanomassiliicoccales archaeon. Classification (GTDB taxonomy): domain Archaea; phylum Thermoplasmatota; class Thermoplasmata; order Methanomassiliicoccales; family Methanomethylophilaceae; genus Methanoprimaticola. Next base: position 88,031 of record CAKUXX010000007.1, on the reverse strand, counting down.
CGCTTCTTCTCGTCGACGATCCTGCGCTGGAGCGCGACCATCGAGTCCACTATCTCATCCGGTATGGAGGATGCCATGCCATGAGTATCATCCGCACGTTATTATACAGATTCCGTCAGTCGAGGTCACGTGCTCGGAAAGATCGTCGATATAGTGTCCGAATCCGGAAGGAACGTCTGTTCCGCCAACGGGTTCTCGGTAGAGGAGAAAGGCTCCAGGGAGAACGTCGTGACCTCCATGGACATAGAGAACGAGAGGTTCCTCAGGGAGAAGCTCACTTCTCTGATCCCGGGCTCGTCCTTCATGGGCGAGGAAGGCGACGATTCGCCGCTTCTGGACGAGGGATACACATGGATCGTCGATCCCATAGACGGCACGATGAACTTCTCCAGGGGGATCCCGGAGATAGGAATCTCGGTCGCTCTCTTCAAAGACGGGGAGCCGTACATCGGCGTTGTGCACAACCCATTCACCGGAAGGATATACACATCGGAGATCGGGAAGGGAGCATGGTTCAACGGGGTTCCGATGAAGGTCTCGGACAGGCCCCTGAACGACTGCCTTCTAAGCACGGCATGGTGCTGCTACCGCAAGGAGTTCGCACCTCCGGTGTTCCGCGTGAGCGAACGTCTGTATCCCGTGATCAACGACATCCGCAGGATCGGAACCGCAGCGATCGAGCTGTCCATGCTCGCACAGGGTGCTATGGATCTCTATTTCGAGATCAGACTGTCCCCTTGGGACCACGCCGCCGCTCTCACATGCGTGAAGGCCGCAGGAGGATGCTTCACAGGCATCGATTCCGATATCAGGTTCGACCGTCCGTCTCCTGTCCTTGCCGCCAACAATGAGAAGAATCTCGCCGTAATGCACGACATCGTCGCGGAGGAGTTCGGCGGGAAGACCCCCTATTCCTGATGCGAGTCATTAAGTCCTGATGTTCCGATTTGATTCCATGGACGGAAAAAGCGGATGCGGTTGCCGCGGAAACGGCAAGTTCGGCGAGATGTGCAGCGGAATGGGCGGATTCGCACCGGACACGCTGAAGGCAATAAACGATCTGGACCCCGACTTCATCGATACGCTCCATGTGATGGACCGCGTGATGGTCGAGGACGGGGCCCTCGACAGGAAGACCAAGAGGTTGATGGCCCTGTCCTGCGTGGCCGTCAGGATGTGCGAGGACTGCGTATATGCCCAGGCCAAGGTGGCCAAGAACTACGGGGCCACCAAAGAGGAGATCCTGGAGGCTATCAAGGTCGCAGTGCTGATCGGCGGGGTGCCCTGCTGGTCGGTATCCAAGAAAGGGATCGCCAAGCTGTTCTCCGAATGGGACGAGCAGTGAGGTCAAACGCCGTCATCTGCGTTCTTAGCGGTGACGGCTCTTTTCATCATCATATATACGGCGACCGCCGACATGGTGCCGATGATGGCGCCGGCGAGAACATCTGTGGGCCAGTGGACGCACAGGTAGAGTCTCGATATCCCGACGAGGGTTGCGAAGGCCACGGCGATCGCTCCCGCTTTTCTGTTAATCAACAGTATCGATACGGCTCCGGCGAATGCCGACGCGGTATGTCCCGATGGGAACGACCATGTTGTCGGTATGGTGCCGAGCACTTCCAGATCCTCTACCGCGAAGGGTCTCTCGCGACAGACGATCGGCTTCAGGACAACATCCACGATGATGTAGGCGAGTACAACGGAGGCCATCAGGCCGACTCCGTCTCTGGAGCGCTTCATCAATATCAGCGCAATTCCGATCAGGATCCAGATGATCCCGGATGTCGCAAGGAGCGATGCCCCTGTCATGATGCCGTCCAATGCGGAACCGTGAAGGGATTCGAACCAGCGGAGGATCTCTATCTCACCCATCGTCGGGAACGATTCCGATGATGGTATTTCATGTTCACCGTCCGGTCGCCCCGTTGTTGTATCGAATGTATCATATAGGTCGAGGAGCTGGGTTGCTGGATGAAGTCTGCGATACTCGTTCTACCTCTGATTTCGGGGATTCTCTGGGGTGCCGCAGGCATATTCGTCCGCACGCTTTCCGGTGCGGGATTGGACAGTACGACGATCGTCTTCACCCGCGTATCCTTCGGATCGCTGATGATGCTCGCGTTGATCCTCGCAGTGGACAAGAACCTGCTTAAGGTCAAACGCAAGGACGTACCGTTGGTTGTGTTCACAGGTCTGACGATGATCTGCGTAAATGTGTTCTATACCGTCGCAGCGGACAACGTCTCGCTCTCGCTGGCCGCGGTCCTTCTTGCAATGGCCCCTATATTCATGCTTCTGATGGCCCGCGTGGTCTTCAAAGAATCCATAACGGTCAGGAAGGTCGCCAGCATGTTCCTGGCGATATTCGGATGCCTGATGGTCAGCGGGTTCCTTGAGGAAGGTCACGACCTGTCGATGAACGGTGTGATGGCAGGACTCATCTCGGCATTCATGTACGCCTTGTACGGTATACTGACGAAGAGGATCTCCGGAAAGGGTTACTCTGTCTACACGGCACTGTTCTACTGCATGCTCGTATCGAGCGTGTGCCTCATCCCGCTGACGGATTTCAATGCCGTCGTGTCATTTGGCTCCAAGGGCATATGGTCCTGGCCGTTCATCGCTTTACAAGCTCTGTTCGTGTCCGTGCTGCCTTTCCTGCTGTACAACATCGCGATAGCCCATACGGAAGCCGGTGCGGTCTCCATCATCGCATCCTGCGGAGAGCCCCTTTCCGCGGCCATCTTCGGATTCCTGTACTATGCGGAGACCCCGTCGATGCTGATGATCGCGGGCATGGTGCTCGTCCTGGTCTCGATCACGGTGATGTGCGCTCCGAACCATCATGCTCACCGCAGTCACACGAGATGATCCTCAGCGGTCGATCCTCTTCCTCATGTAGACCTTGTCGACATCGACTATCTTCGCCATTCCCGATATGACGGGGTCTGCAGTCCCCTTGGATATCTCCGATCTCAGCCGAGGGTAGTTCACCATGCTGATGGAATCGTACTGTCCTGTCTCCTTCAGTCTGTTGATGAGGGCTGTCTTGTCCTGAGGGAGATCCACCCTCCTCTCGTGGCGTATCAGGGCCTTGGATGAATGGCCGGTGACCGACATGTATCCGTTCGAGTCGGCGAAAGAGACGAGTTCCGATTCCAAGACTCCTTTCTTCAGCTCCAGGGATTCGCGACGTTTGGTGAGGGCGTCTATCTTCTCCTGGATCTCATCGATCTCATCGACGAGTTTCACGCCGAGGTCGGTATCCATTGCACCGGGATCTCTGCTGAGCGAGAGTTCGTGCGCGTGTCTGGGGCACAGATCGAGATAGGGACACATACTGCAATAGCTCGATTCGTTAGGCAGTATCTCCGAATCGGCTGTCATCTCCGACAATATGGCAGACGCTTCCTGAACCGCATCGTTCATCATGGATCTGGTCGCATGTGCCTCCACGGCGATCCCGGGGCCGAGGAACTCCCATCTCATGACGATGGCGGAGCAGTCTGCGATGTTCATTACGGCCCAGAATGCCATGAGCCTCATCTCGAGGTTGGACGAGAGGTCGTCTCTGGATCTGACGATGGGATCGGTGACGTATCTGGTGACCACGGCCGTCCTTCCGCGCATCCTGACGTCATCGGCCGAGACGATGATGCTTTTCCCGGAAGGAAGGTCGACGGAGCCCGTACAGCCGGAAGAGAGCATCCTGTCCCTGGATGATTCCATGAGCATCTCGTGGTTGCGGACGCACTTCTCACCGTAGCGTATCAGATCCATGTTGTTGGGCTGCGGTTTGTAAATGTCCGGGAAGTGACGGTCCCATGAATCCCAATAGGCGGAAAGGATGGAATCGATGCTGCATTCCAGCCCCATGATGCGTTTGCTCTCGCGGAACAGGATTGCATCGCCCACAGAGAGGTCCATGCATTCGTCGGATGTGATCGTCCATCTCTTGGAGATCTTCGACTGTCTGAATGCGAACGGACAGCGACGGAACGATCTGATGTCGCGTACCGTAACGGAATCCATGGTCGGTGATGATGATACAGTATATTATGGTGGCAGGGACGGCCTGTAAAAGGATGATGAGAAAAAGATGGGGCCGAAGCCCCGAAGTTTGATCAGTTCGCGTTGTTGACCTTCTCCATAAGTCCCTGGGACCTCTGGATGGCGTCGGCGGACATCTTCAGGTCGTTCTCGATCTGGTAGTCCGTGTGCTGGTCCATGCAGTCGACGGTCGCGATGAGGATACCCTCGTCGGTTGCCGTGAACTTGACGACGATGGGGGTGTTCTTGGTGACATCCATCGGAAGCTCCATCATGAACTCTCCGACAGGTGCTCCGTCGATGACGGCTGTCTTCTTTCCTTCCTCGTCGTTGGATGCCGCATCCTCGTAGATCTCGACCTTGATGGTGGACTGGCCGTCGTCGACGGGGTAGTATGTCTTGACGGACTCGATGGGCAGGACCTCGTTCCTGAAGATGATGTTGGAGATCATCTCGGTTCCGTCCTCGTACATGGCCTTGATTCCGAATGTCTTGCTCAGGACGTTGTGGACCTGGAGCGTTCCCTCGGGGAGCTCGGCGGGAGCGCCTGTGGAGGGGTCGACGGGCATGGCCTCGGGGTCGAATGCGTTGGACTTCGCGAAGATCGCAGCACCCTTTGCGACGGATTGGTCGGGGTCGTAGACCTTGACGTTGGCGTCGGGGTACTTCTCGCAGATGGCGTTCTTGACCTGGGGCATCCTGGAGGATCCTCCGACGAGGATGACCTCGTCGATGTCGGCCATGGTGAAGTCTTTGGATGCGAGGACCTTGTCCATCAGGTCGATGGTGGTCTGCATCAGACTGGCGGAAGCGGCCTCGAACTCGGCCCTTGTGACTGTGAAGACCGCCTTCTGTCCGTCGACGGAGAGCGTTCCTTTCGTGGTCTCGGCGGTGGACAGCCTCTTCTTGATGGTCTCGGAGTCGTTGATCAGGGTCTGCCTGACTTCCTCGTTGTCGTCCAGGGACTCGACGTCGATGCCGGTCTCCTCGCTGACCTTCTCCTTGATGATCTTGGAGATTACGGCATCCCAGTCCTTTCCTCCCAGGAGCCTCTCTCCGTCTGTGGCGACTGCGGTGAAGGAGGATCCGTCGATCTCGAGGACGGTAACATCGAATGTTCCTCCTCCGAGGTCGTAGACCATGACCCTCTTTTTGTCTCCGCCTCCCACTCCGAATCCGAAGGAGATGGCTGCGGCGGTGGGCTCGTTGATGACGGTGACGTCCTCGAGACCGGCGATGGTTCCGGCGGTCTTGGTGGCGTCCCTCTCGTTCTGTCCGAAGTAAGCGGGGCATGTGATGACAGCTTTCTTGACATCGCATCCGTGGTTCTCGTTGAAGTCGTTGATCATCTTCCTGAGGATGACCGCGGAAAGCATGATGGGGTTGTAGCTCTCGCCGTCGATGTCGACGGTGTAGTCGGTTCCCATCTGCCTTTTGATAGAGGTGATGACCCTCTCGGCAGGATACAGTGTGGCCATCTCCTTTGCGGGGGATCCCACGATGATGTCTCCGCTCTCGTTGAAGAGGATGACCGATGGCGTTGTGTCTTCCTGTTCGAAGTTCTTCTCAACGACCGGGTCCCCATCCTCGTCGATATAGGCAAGGCACGAGTAAGTCGTACCGAGGTCGATACCGATGCAATAATCTGTCATTCTTCTTCCTCCTGGATTTCAGTAGTCCTGTTTTCCGCCGCCGCTGTGTCGCCGGCAATGTCTGAAGTGGTTTCGGAATCTGTTTTGGAAGCGGTTTCGACGGGCACGAGCTTCGGATCGAATTTGTAGACGTCGACCTTCTCCTTGAGCAGGACCTTGTCGCCCATCTTGTATCCGTCCGTGAGCCTTGCGGCTATCATCCCGTCCTTCTCAGAATCGCCCGTCGGCACGACGCCGACGATGCGCTGATGAAGCGTGTTCAGTTTGTCATAGGGGAAAGGCCCGATGTGGACGCCCGCATCCGATAGGATGTTCTCCATGTCGACGGTGTACGCCTCGAAACTTGAGAGCACCGTCTCCGGGCTCATGACGTCCAGCCTGTCCCTCATGCCCTTGCAGAGCCTGAAGAAGTCCTCCCTCATCACGGAGATTGCCTCCATGGCCCTCACAAGGACCTTGTCCGCGGTCTCGCCGTTGCGTTTCTCGATTGCGGCTGTCACGGATTTAAACTGTTCCTTTGTTGTCAAATATGCGGACATGTCGGGCATCTTCGGAGCCTCTTGCTCCTCGGATTCCGCGGCTTTCATGTCCTCGAGCATGTACCTGATCCTGAGCAGCTCCGTCTCGAGTGCCTTGATCGCGGCCTTGGTGTCGCAGTCCGATGCCGAGGGCTGTTCCTCGATGGGCATCTCGTCCTCTTCGATTTCCTCTTCCTCGACGAACTCTTCCGTCTCGGTCTCGGGCTCCTCGTCGCGGCGCTCCAGTGCCTGGAAGCCGTTCATCAGGAAGTTCTTCAGCTTGTTCTCCTCGGTCATCTGTCTTCCTCCTCGGTGTTGAGAAGCCATATGAAGGGGTCCTCGACCCTCGAAGGGGAGACCGCTCTGGGAAGGCTGCTCTGGGTGGGGTTGCATCCGAGAGCGGAGAACGCGAAGAACCTGTGCTTCGAGAATCCGTTCACGATCTGGATGAAGTTGTCCCCTATGCATCTGCGGATGTACTCCTCCAGCTCTGCGTCGATCTGGTCGAAGTTCTCCTTGTCGTACATCCCGTGCTCCCTGGGGATCCTCAGCGACGAGGCGGGTCCGAACAGGACCTTGTCCTCCTCTGCATCCTCGGGCTTCTTCAGAAGCACGTCGCTCTTGGTCAGGCACACGGCGATGGGGATGTCGATCTTGTCCTTGGGACGGATCCTGCTCCCGGAGCTCTCGCGGATCGCTCTGCAAACGTTGTTCAGCATATCCGACTCGTCGGGTCCGACCTTGGGCTTGCCGTCTATGTTGATGCGTGAGTTGATGTACTTGTTCTGCAGCGGATCCACGAGATAGACCAATCCAGCAGCCTTCGAGATGAAGGTGTTGAGGCTGAGGGTCATGATCTTCTCAAGGGATGTCAGGTCCTCGCCCGCGGTGTCGAAGAACGCGAACGTGTACACGGACTTCGGCTTGTTGTTGTCGAATATCCTGAGATAGTAGATCAGGGGCTCCCTGTTGGCATCCGGCGATTCGTATGACTGCGTCATGGGGAGCTTGCGCTTCTCCTCGAACAGTCTGTGATAGTAGATGTCGCGGTACTTCAGCGTGGTGCTGTCCGTCGCCGGGCTCAGGACACCGTTCAGCTCCGCGGACACGGAGTTCTTCAGCTGGTCGATCAGGACTGCGATGTAGTGACTCTTCCCGACCCCTTTCGGTCCGAGGATGACGAAGATCTTGTTCCCGTCCTCCTCCGCACCGGTCGGTATGGGGTTGTGACATACAGGACATACCCTGGAATAGACCGGACGCCTGCACACGTCGCACTCGGGGTTGCCGCCGCGGATGATGTGCTGCTTGGCGACGATCGCATCGTCGCCGTTCAGGGTCTTTCCGTAGAACATGCTCTTCTCGACGTCGAGCTCGTTCTGGCCGTCCTTGGTCACGTACTTCATCTGATTGGCGTTGCGGGTGCTCACGGCCATCGCTGCGAAGTTCTTCGCGCAGGACGGGCTGGTGCACACGTAGTGGACCTTGGACAGGTCCACGGCGGAGAAGCAGTACGGGCAGATGTACTCGCCCCCTTTGGAGGCGGATTCCTTCTGTTTCCTTGCCGTTTCAATCCCTCCTTCCGTAGAGCGGGTGAATGAATCTGAACATGTTGTAGTCGCTGTCGTTGACGAAGAACAGCCTCATCTTGGAGATGTCGCTCAGGTTCTTGCACTGGACGTTGAGCGATCCCTTGCCCTGTACCAGCTGGACCGGGCCGTGGGACCTCCAGATGGTCTCTCCGTCGTTCTTCTTCAGAGGGATCCCAGACACGACCTGGATGGCGACGATCGGAGGTATCTCCGTCACATCGCTGTCGGTCTGGAAGTCGAGACGCATGCCGTTCCTCTCCTCTTTGACGGTGTACCTGACCTTCTTGGCGTTCTGGGAATACACCTCGAACGCGACTCCCCTGGCGTTGAGCTCGACGTTGTCCACGTTGTATATCGCGTAGAGGTTGAAGCACCTCTTCGGGGACTGCCCCATGCTGATCCTGATCTGGCGGTCCTCCATGTACTTCTCGCGCCTGATGGTGTGGACCTCGGCGCTTGCATCGTCGATGCTCTTGTACGTGTCGTTGGAGACAACGATCTTGGCCAGGGCGGCCCCTTCGGGCCAGACCATGGTTATGATGCAGTCTGTTCCGCTCAGTACGTATTCCAGGTCGCGGAACGGCCTGGCGTTGGATACGAGGATCTCCCTGCCCTTGATGGCGCGCTTGCCCATCGGGGTGATCGGGTAGATGTACTCTATATCGCCGTCGGGAAGGCGGAACCTCACTCCGTCGGCGTATTTCTCGATGACCTTCACGGGGGTCATCCAGGCCTCGATGTCCTCCATCTTGTAGGATATGCCCTCGACGGGGATCTTCTTGGGTGTTGAGTAGAGGATGGGCTCCTGGCCGGCGTTCCATTTGGCCAGGAACGAACCGTCCTCGTCGTCCCTCTTGATCATCATGTTGTTGACCGGATTCGGTGCCACGAGGGTCTCCTTGTAGATCACCGTCGGGTCCGACCTCGAGATGTGGTTTCCGACCTTGTACTCGGCGATGAAGGTGTACTTGTACTCCTTTCCTCCGGGCACGTAGTCGTCGTACACGTCCATGTTGTTGAGTCCGATCTCTATGGGGTGGGCGTTCTTGGAGTTCTCCTCCCTCCATGCGCGGACACGGTATGCCCCGCGGGGCTTCTCGTACATTATGCGCAGTCCGCCGGCGGCCTCGTCGATGGTGACCTCGTCGACAGGGGCGCATATGAAGATTGGTCCGAAGTGGATGTTCTCCCTGGAGAGGATGCCGTAGCGCTTGGTGTGCACCGCGTAATAGTACTCCACGCCGGATTCCATGTTCTTGTCCGTGAAGACCCTGGTCGTGGTGGGGATCTCCGCCAGAGGCTTGGAGTCGTCCGTGATGACCGGAAGCGATCCCCTCTGTCTGAAGATGCAGTATGTCGTTCCCGCGGTGTCCTCGTACTCCGAGAACCTGATGAACGTGCAGTTCTTGTCGATCGTGACATACGGGTCGCTGGGCCCGGTCGGGGGATCCTCCTTGAGCTTCGCCTTTGCGACGGGATGGTCGTGACAGGCATCCATCGCCTGGACGTAGTACTTCATGCGGGCGGGCCTGCTGGCCTCCGCCTTCGCTTTGATGCAGTACTGCTCCGCCAGGTTGAATTTGGATACACTTTCCGTATACTTCTGGGAGAGTTCGGAATCGCTGTTCACGGCGTCGGGGTACTTGCCCATGAGCGCCTCGGTCATGGTCTTGACCTCGTAGAACCTCTTCTTGTCGGAGGCCTCCATTATGAGCTTGCGCCTGGAAGCCAGATCCTCCTTGGCGATCTTGAGGTCGTTGTCCATTATGGAGATCCCGTTGTAGGTGGGATAGATCTCCCTCAGCATCATCAGGTTCCTGTTGGCTGCGATGACCTTCCCCTTGCTCATGTTGGTGCGGAACTCGAGCGCCAGGCGCTTGGCCTTGTTCTCCCCTTCCTGGAAGTCGAATCCGCACTTGATGCAGATCGTGTTCTTGGAATCCTGCATCGTCTTGCAGGAGGGACATTGGATCTTGAAGTTCTTCCCGCATGACGGGCAGAAGAGCGTGTTGGGCCCGATCTCCACCATCGCGGCGCAGTGCGGGCATCTCATCAGCGTGCTGTCCGATCTTGAGAAGTTGGCCGGGAACTTCTTCTTGTAGCAGAATCCCGCCAGGATGGACAGGGCCATCTCGTAGTCCACGTCCTTGGTCAGATGGGCGTTGAGGAGCTCGTCGATGTACTTCCTGGTGAACTGCCTGGAGTACTCCTGAGTCATCGTCTCCATCACGGGTTCGAGCGCCCTTTGGCATTTCCCGTATCTGGTGAGGATCTCCAGGTCGTTGCCGTCGAAGCACAGCTTGATGGCCCTGAGCGCCTGGATGTAGGAATCCTGCTCGGGGAGCATGTCCGGACGGACGCTGTTGACCCTCTTCTCGCAGACCTCGAATGCCTTCTTGATCTGCGAAGGGCTGCTTCCGTCGGTCAGGGTGTCGAGGTTGATCTCCAGATTGGGATGCGTGATGAGCACGTTCAGGAGCTCGACGGGTGTGTAGGTGTCCACTCCGTTGATCTCCTTGAAGGTGTTGGTGATGTTGCTCTTCACAGGGGACTTGGGTGCGCCCTGCTTGAGTCCGACGAGGTCCATGACGTCCTTCGAGGAGACGCCGTTCCAGTGGAGGGTCTTCACGAAAGCGTCGACCGCGTTGCCGAAGACAAGATGGGTCCCGTCGGGAAGGATGACGCAGTCCATCTTCAGCTTCTGCGCCTTGGATTTCAACTCCTCTTTCGCATCTGCGAACTCCTTCCTCTTGAGGACGGGGTCCGTGAGGACGCGCTTCATCTCGTCGATGTAGCCTTCGAGCTTCTGATACTTGAACCTCATCTGGGGGTCGTTCTGCTTGTTCCTGCTCTCGTTGGACCACTTCACTCCGATGTCGTCGATCTTCTTGAGGATCGTCTCGTTCGAGTATGTGCTCTCCTTCTGGGGGTTGAGCCCCAGAAGGTGGCAGAAATTCGGTCTGTTACCCATATGTGGTCCCCGATCACTCGTTCTTTGCGACTATTCCCATCTGTCCGGACGAGATGGCTGTGGCGATCGTGCCGAACGTCTCTCCCATCCTGTCGATGGTCGTGTACAATGCGCCCTGCTCCACTGTGGCGATCTGCCTGAGGAACGAGGTGTCCGCCTCGCCGAATCCGACGGCTATGATCTTGATGTTGTCGGAACGGCAGCTCATCGCCTGTTCGACGGCCTTGTCCTTCTTTCCCCAGATTCCGTCGGTCAGAACGACGATGATCCCGACTCCGGGCTTTCCGGAGAGGATCATGTGGGCGGTGTCGAGAGGACTTGCGTCTGTTCCTCTTCCGACCATCTTGACCTTCAGGTCGTCTATGGAGCCGAGGATGCTGCGGGAGTCGTTGGTGAGCTCCTGGACCACCTTGATCTTGTCTCCGAATCCGATGAGGGAGAAGTAGGTGTTGTCTCCCTCGAGGGCGGTGACGAAGTCGTGGATGGACTGCTTTGCGGCGTCGATCGGGAGGACCTCGCCTGCGGGACCCATCTCCATGCTTCTGGAGAGGTCGACGCAGATGGCGATGTTCTTGAGGATGTCGGTGTCTCCGCGGTTGTCCTCGGGGCTTCCTCCCATCCACCTGACGTCCTCGGGAACGGATTCGGCCACTACCTGGAGGGGCTCTCCGTCCTGGAACGCGGTGATGTTGACCACTCCGTTCTCATCGTAGTTGTACTCGATGTCGACGACGACTCCCTGTCCCCTGTTGTAGAATCCGCTGATGACGACCTTTGCGAGAATGCTGCAGTCGAGGGGCACCCTGGATTCTCCCTGGAGGGTGTAGACCTCGATCTTGTCGGTCATGTTGCCCTGTTTGATCTGGAACTGCTTGCGGAATGTGGCGGGGACCTTGGAGTTCCTCTTGATCATGATCTCGTTGACGTATCTCTTGCCGTCCTGGCTGACGGAGAGGGCTCCGAGGCTGTGGGCGGTCACGTCTGCGACCTGCATGGCCCTGAGTCCGGTGGCGTTGCTGCAGTAGAGCTCGGCTGTGATGGCCGCACCCTTGGCGACTGCGAGGTCGGTGTCGGAGTGGGTCATGACGGGCCTTCCGGTGAGGCTCTCGAGGAACCTAGCGACTCCGGGCATCCTGGTGGATCCTCCGACCAGGAGGATCTCGTCGATGTCGGTCCAGGACATGCTGAGATCGCCGATGAGGCTGGTGCAGACGTCCCTGGTGGCAGAGAGCAGGTGCTCGGTCATGGATTCGAACTCGTCCCTTGTGAGGGTGTATTTGGCGCTGTATCCCTCGTAGTTCAGGTTGATGAGGACGCTCTCGGCGATGGAGAGTGTCTTCTTGTAACCCTCTGCCGCGACGATCAGCTCGTTCTTGGTGGCAGGGTCGTCCCTGGGATCGACGTCGTACTCGTCGATGAACTGGTCGCAGATGTACTTGACAATGGCAGCATCCCAGTCCTTTCCTCCGAGGATGTGGTTACCCTCGGTTCCGATGACCTCGATGTTACCTTTGGAGATCCTGACGATGGTGACATCGAATGTTCCTCCTCCGAGGTCGTAGACCATGACGGTCTTGTCGCTGGAGTGCTTGTATCCGTAAGAGATGGCGGCCGCGGTGGGCTCGTTGATGATCTTCGGGACCTTGATTCCGCATGCCTCTCCGGCGCGGATGGTGGCGGTCCTCTGGAAATCGTTGAAGTAGGCAGGCACTGTGATGACCGCCTCGGTGATCTTCTCGCCCGTGGTCTTCTCGGCACCCTCGATGAGGTGCTTGAGAAGCATGGCGCTGAGCTCCTCGGAGGTGTAGTCCTTTCCGTTGAAGCTCACGACCGTGGTCCCGTCGCCCATGTTCCTCTTGAATGCGGCGGCGTTGACTCCCGTACCGCCGGACTGCATGTCTTTGGCATCTTCTCCGATGAGGATGTCGCCGTCGTCGAGGAAGCAGATTACGGAAGGGGTGATGTCCTTTCCGAATGTGTTCGGGATGATCACAGGTTTGCTTGTCTTAGTGTCATATCTAGAAACTGCAGAGTACGTTGTTCCGAGGTCAATTCCTACCTTCATGTCCCATCGAATTTCGTATCATGTTGTTGATATTTTAATATTAATGTGACAGGTCAGTTTGCACTACGAATTTCGAAAACTGTCGGACAGGACACGACGCCGCCGAAGATTGATCAGAGCCATTCTTCGGAATTCGTAGAAGGGTCGGAATCACTCGTTCATGTGCTCTAACGCGGTCTCGAGCACAATCTTGATGTGGTCGTCGCACAGCCTGTAGTACATCGTGCGGCCGTCCCTCCTGTTGGTCACCAGGCGGGCATCCTTCAATATCCTCAGCTGATGGGATATGGCGGACATGCTCATGTCGAGCGTCTCGCTGATGTCGCAGACGCACATCTCGCCCTTGTCCAGAGCAAGCAGTATCCTCACGCGGGTGGAGTCTCCGAATATTTTGAAGAAATCTGCCAGGTCGTCGATGACCGACGGACCTGGCATTGAAGGGTTTGCAGATTCCGATGATGTGGCGTACGCACCGCAGGATCCGCTGTGTTCGTCGCTCATTCAACCGCTCTCCTCGTGCGTACAAGGATCAGGATCAGGACGATCACGACCGCGACTGCGATGACGGCGGCCACTGTGCCTATCTCATATACCATGTCCGGGAGGACGGATATAAGCAGAGACAGGATGATCAGCATACTAGCCAGAATGACTGCCGCAGTCACCAAAGGTCCTTTCATGGAATCATGTTATGTGGTCCCGTTGTAAATATCTGACCCTCAGAACAGTTCCTCGTCCGAATCGTCGATTTTGAATTCAGGACACATGCCCCTGTATGCGCACCAGTCGCAGAGCGGGCCCTTGTTGGTCCGCCAGTCCTTGCAGGACTCTATCTGGGATATGAGTTCCACGACCTGTTTCTCGCAGTTCTCAAGATCGGCGGAGCTTCTCTCGGAGACGACATCCTCGCCGAACTTCAGCATATGCCATACCATCTTCACGCGCGATCCCATGCCGTACTTCCTCTTGACCCACAGCGCATACATCCCCAGCTGTCTGTCGTGGTCGGCATCGGACTGGGATTTCATCCAGGATGAGGTCTTGTAGTCGCAAACGTAGTAGATCCCGTCTTTGAATCCGAATTTGTCAATCCTGACGGAATATGTGTTTCCGTCGGGGAGCTGGAGCTCATCATCGGTCTCTAGTCCGGCTATGCAGATCTCGTCGAACGGATGTTTCGACTTGTAGTAGAGGGAGATGCATTCCTCCCCTATCTCCATCTGCTCATCATCTGAGTACTTGGAGCTGTTGATCACGTATTCTGGGTCGAATTCCTGGAACCAGCGATCGTCGTAGTAGGCCAGCAGCTCTTCGAGGGAATCCATCTTGTCGTTCTGAAGGTCCGTGTAGAGCTTCTCGAGGGTCTCGTGGACCCTGGAGCCCATGAAGGCCTCCACCGTATTCAACGGGGACTCAATCTTCTGGTTGTATTTCAGGTCGTATGCGTAGGGGCAGTTCTCGAACTGCGTCAGTCTTGTATTGGAGTATTTTGTCATGTTGTGACCTCAGAGGCGGATGTTGACGACATCGTCTTCTATCGTGATATTCAGCGGTCTGACGCTGCTGTAATTGGAGAATCCGCTGATGCAGTTGATGCGTATCGTCTTATCAGTGCATTTCACCTTTCCGTTGGCATCGGGGATTATGCGTATGCTCTTCAGACGGGGACTGACGAGGATCGTATGGGGTCCGTCCTTCAGAACCGTGCAGCAGATCGTCGAAGGTCCGGTCAGGGTAGCCTTGGGGACCACGGGATGGCGGGCCACGACGGCGAGGTCGTCGATGTCGAGCGATTGGAGCTTCTCCCTGAGCAGTCTGACCTCAAGTTCCAAGGATTCTATCTTCTCATCCTGCGACTGCATCTTGGATTCATTGCTCATGATGTTCAACGTGGAGTTCTTGGAGTTGAGGTTGTTGACCTGGGTGGACAGTTCCTTGTTGGTCCTTTCATACCTGATCAGATCTTCCTTCAGCTTCTCGTTCTCCTTGGTGAGCTTCTCGTTCTCTGCGGTCAGGTTCCTGATCGTCTGTTTCGTCTTCCCTGTAACGATCTCTTCCGGGACCGCAGTTGTCTGTTCGATCTCGGATATCGGGTCTTCCGCAACGATTTCCGGTACTTTGGGAGCACCTATGTCAGCATCTTCCACAAGGTTCTCGGGCATATCGGAGATATCTGTGACGATCTCTTCCGTAGCGGTCGCCTCTTCGGGTTCGGCAGCCTCGGATACAAACTCAGTTGGGAATGCAGTAGGTATCATGGTGCGGTCGACTGTGGCAACGTAGCATTTCCATGTCTGACCGGCCTTCACTTCATGATGTGTATCGCTTGACAGTGTGTATTTGTAATCGCCACAGTATGCCACGAGGGTCCCGTTGCATTCTTCGAATGTCAATTCTATGCTTATTAGGGAATGTGCTCTGGGTCCCATATCCTTCATGTTCCCCTCATTCTTCTTGGTCTTCTTCACCGGTTTGCCGAGGTTCTTCGTGGAACAGTACGTCTTAGTAAACATCGGAAGCCACCTCCGTGAAGAGAGCATGGGTAGCAACACTGTCGTTGTTGGGCTGTATCGAGTAGTCAGTTGCCTCCAGGATGTACAAATCATCGAGGATCATGCTGCCTTCCTTGTCCCTGAGGTCGGGGCACATGACGTCGTAGAACGATGCGTAGACGACCTTCTTCCCGATCCTCTCTATACAGTCCCCTGCGGGGCGCATGTCGCGGTCTCCGGATACTATCACCGCAACGTCGTACTTGTCCTCGTAGGCCATGGAGACCACATCCGCCACGAGGGATGTGTCGACCTCCTTCTGGGTGCAGGTGCGGTTCATGTTGTTCTCGACCGGAGCCGGTCTCTTCAGAACGAGTTCATAGTTGGCTGCTTCCAATCTCTGATGGAGATGATCTAAGGAGTCATTCTCCTTGGCGGGAATGCAGTCATAGACGTGAACGCTGTTGCATTCCATCCCTTCGGTCACGGAATTGACAAGATTGGAGTAATCCAGGAACATTCCGCTCTCTTTGTACTGCTTGATGCTCTCTTCGACGTTGTTCAGATCTATGAAGACCGCTGCACGCTGTATTTCTTCCATTTTGATTTCCTGCACATACGGTATGTGCATGGAATTTATAGGGTTTAGGGTATAATAACATTGACTTGTAATGTTTGTAATGTTGTATATGATTGTAATGAATGTTATGGTTTTGTTTAATTTTTCGATTTACACATCTCATTTTTGAGGCACAAATCATGAAATTGTCGTGAATTGCCATCATTTTTCATGGATTTTGAGCTGATCTTTCAAATTGACATTTTCAGAATTGAAACACGCTTAGTAATATAATAACATTCGTATGTAATGTTTGTAATACAATATTACTATAGTATATTATAATATAAATGAGAGAAAAAAGAGGGTATGGGGGAAAGGTTACGGGTCGGGCCCGTGTGTTTCATTCGCAGCCTTCGAATTGGCTGTCGTAGAGCATCTTGTAGTATCCGTCTGCGGCCATAAGTTCCTCATGGGTACCGCTTTCGATGATATTCCCGTCCCTCATGACCAATATGAGGTCGGAATTCCTGATCGTGGACAGTCTGTGGGCGATGACGAACGACGTCTTGCCGCGGGTCAGGGAATCTATCGCAGATTGTATCGCCTTCTCAGTGTGGGTGTCGACGGAGCTCGTAGCCTCGTCGAGGATGGTCATCGGAGCATCCCTCACAATGGAGCGGGCGATCGTAATCTGCTGCCTCTGACCTGTTGAGAGTCCTGAACCGTTCCCTATCACGGTGTCCAGTCCCTTCGGCAGAGAATCTATGAGGTCTCCGAGTCCTGCGGCATTGCAGGCACGGCGGACATCATCCTCCGTCAGGCCGGGGGTGTTGAAGATTATGTTCTCTCTGAGCGACCCGTCGAAAAGCCAAGAGTCCTGAAGGACCATCGAGAACATTCCGCGGAGCTGCTCGCGGGATATGTTCCTGATGGGGGTGCCGTCGATCAGAACATCCCCGGAATCGATCTCGTAGAACCTCAGAAGGATGTTTGCAATCGTCGTCTTGCCGGAACCGGTCGGTCCGACTATGGCCACCTTCTGCCCCGGCTTCACGTTGAATGATAGGCCGTGTAGGACCTCCGTGTCGGGGGAGTAGCTGAAGTGCACATCCCTGAACTCCACGTTGCCCTTGATCTCCGATGGTACTTCCGAAGCCGCCTCGGCGGGCATCTCCTCCATGTCGAGGAACTCGAATATGCGTTCGGAGGCGGACGAGACCGACTGGAGCATCGCCACTGAATCGGCGATCATGCCGATGGGCTGCGTGAACTGACGCACGTAGACTATGAACGCAACGATCACCCCGTACCCGATGGAACCCTGGAGGACCATCATCGAACCCACGACGCACACGATGACGTATCCGAGGTTGTTGATGAAGTTCATCGTCTGGGGCATCGTACCAGTGATGAACCTTGCCATGAACGCGCTGTTGAACAGGCTGTCGTTGATCTCGGTGAAGCGCTCCTTCGATATCCCGCCCGCATTGTACAGGCTGACGATGTCGTGTCCGTAGTAGGTCTCCTCGATGAGCGCGTTCATCCTCCCGAGGTCCCTCTGCTGCGCGTTGAAGAACCTCTGGGTGCGGC
The DNA here is from genome assembly GCA_934702355.1 of uncultured Methanomassiliicoccales archaeon. GTDB lineage: Archaea > Thermoplasmatota > Thermoplasmata > Methanomassiliicoccales > Methanomethylophilaceae > Methanoprimaticola. The sequence continues at coordinate 70,536 of CAKUXX010000007.1, read as the reverse complement.
GGGTGACCACGAACATGATGCAGAATCCTGCGATGGCGGGGATGACTGCGACCACGGCAAGCCTCCATTCGGTGTAGAGCATCATTATGAGCGATCCGAAGAGCATGACGAGCGACGTCACGGTGACGCTGATGCTCTCGCTGCAGGAGTTGGACACGGTGTCCGTGTCGTTGGTCATCCTGCTCATGATGTCCCCGGTGCTCTCCGAATCCAGGACGCCCATGGGGATCCTGTCGAGCTTCTTGGACAGGTCGTCCCTCATCTTGGAACCGACCTTCTCCGATGTCGATCCTATGACATAATGCTCCAAAGTCGCGAACAACGTGCTCAGTAGGTAGATGCAAAGCAGGAACAGTCCCGTGGAGGTGACGAAGCGCATGTCGACGCCCGTCCCCGTCGAGATGGATGACGATATGCTGTCCGCTATGGAGGACAGGAACTGCGGACCTATGAGTGAGAGGAACGAGCTCAGAAGCGTGAACGCTATCCCGAGCGCCAGGCTCTTCCTGTACGGCCCCATGTAGGACAGCAGTTTCCTCACCGATGCGCCCAGGTCCTTGGGCTTCTCGGCCCTGGTCCATCTCGGACCGGGTGCTCCCATCAGGATACCTCCATCTGCGAGTCGGCCATCTCCCTGTACAGGGGGCAGGACGACATGAGTTCGGAATGTGTGCCGTATCCGACGACATATCCCTTGTCGAGGACGATGATCCGGTCGGCATCCATTATTGTCCCGATCCTTTGGGCCACTATGATGCGGGTGGAACCCTTCGTATGTTCATCGAGTGCGGCCCTGAGGTCGCGGTCCGTCCTGTAGTCCAATGCGGAGAACGAGTCGTCGAAGATCATGATGCTCGGCTCCCTGCAGACGGCGCGGGCGATCCCGATCCTCTGCTTCTGCCCTCCTGATATGTTCCTGCCGTATTGGGACACGAAGGAATCGGTACCTTCGGGCATGGAATCCACGAAGGATGATGCCTGGGCGATATCGAGGGCCCTTCTGATGTCCTCCTCCGTCTTGCCGTCGGGATCGTCCCCGAACGAGACGTTGTACGACACCGAACCGGAGAATATCACGGTGCTCTGCGGGACGAACCCGATCCTCGAACGGAGTTCCTGGAGCGTGTATTCCCTGATGTCGTGCCCGTCGACGGACACCGTTCCGGAGGTCGGGTCGAACATGCGGGGTATCAGGGAGACCAAGGTGGATTTCCCAGAACCCGTGGTCCCTACGACCGCGAATGTGCTTCCCGGAGCTATATCGAAGGAGATGTCGTGGAGGACCTCCTTCTCACCGTACGAGAACGATACATGGTCGAACCTCACAGTTCCCGTGACCGGGGCATCGGGGACACCGGGACCGTCCTTGATGGTGGGGTCGTGGTTGATGACCTCCTCCACACGCCTCGCGGAAACCATCGCCCTGGGGAGTCCCCTGATTATGGCGGTGAGCATCATGACCGATGTTATGACCTGAGTCGCATAGGACGAGAACACGATCATGTCCGAGAACAGCCCCATCTGCTCTGCCTGCGATGCTGCACCCCCGACGAGTCCCGCACCTATCCAATAGATGGAGAGGGTGAGGAAGTTCATCATCGAGGACGAGATCGGATGGATCGGCGACATAAGCTTTACAGACTTCAGATTGTTGTTCAGCAGGTCGTCGTTGCAACTGTCGAATCTCGACTGCCTCTCCGACTCGGCGCCGTTGGCGCGGATCACGCGGATGCCCTCCAGGTTCTCGCGGACCGACCTGTTCACGCCGTCCATGAGCCATTGGACCTTCTTCAGATAGGGGAAGTTCGCGTACATCAGGGTGGTCATGATCGTGACGAGTATCATCATCGCGAGTGCCGTGGCGACAGTCCATTCGAACGCGCCGCTGTTGATCTTCATGATCGCCCAGGCGGCCATTATCGGGGCCTTGACGAAGATATGGAGTCCCCTGGCCACGAACATCTGGATGTGATATACGTCGTTCGTCGACCTGGTGATGAGACTGGCGGCCGAGAATGAGTCGATATCCTGGCGGGAGAACGATTGGACTCTGTCGAAAAGGCGGTTCCTGAGACTCCTGCTCAGGGACGCTGATATCCTGGCCACAAGCATCCCCGCTGATAGCGAAGCCCCGAGGCTCAGAAATGCGCACAAGAGCATCTTCATTCCGTCGCGGGCGATGATCTCGGTGTCCACGCCCAACTGTATGTTGTTCGTGATCCCGCTCATGTACTCCGGGATCCTAAGGTCGAGGTAGACCTGCGTCAGGATGAACATGACACAAAGGGCTACCATCGCCCAGTCCTTTTTCCCGAGGTACTTAAGAATCATTCTTTTCCTGATACGATAACTCCAATATAACCGTGAAGGAAAAGGGACGGAAAATCCGCAGAATCGTTGGATATGACGTCCGGACACTGCTTACGGCATGGTTCTAGCATGCTTCGAACGCAGTCCGAAGAGGAGCCGTCGCGGTGCAACATTCTATACATCAGCAGCGGATTCACGGGGCATGAACGATCCGATGGAGCTCTGCGAGAGGGCGGTCGACGTCTACCCGACAGACCCTGCGAAGGCATACGAACTATTCTCCGAGGCCGCATCCCAGGGCTTCCCGAACGGCGTGTTCGGAATGGCGGAGCTCAAAGCCTCCGGCATAGGGACGGAGCAGGACATCGAAGGCGCATTGGATCTCTACAAGATAGCTGCCGAGGCGGGGCATCCCCCGGCCATGTACAGGCTCGGAGTCGCATATTCCGGAATACCCGGCATCAAGGAGGACCCCGAGGCATGCAGGCATTGGTTCGAGAAGGCAGCCGAGGCCGGACTCGCCGATGCGTTCCCGGAGATCGCAGGGATCTACCTCTACGGTTACGGCACCCCGCAAGATCCCGCGAAGGCATATTCATGGTACAGGAAGGCCGCCGACATCGGGGATCCCCTGTCGATGTTCAAGGTTGGGTACATGTGCTCCGAAGGCGTCGGAACGGAGAAGGATATGGCGGAGGCCATCCGCATGTTCCGTATGGCTGCTGTGCACGGAGTCCCGGAGGCCATGTTCAAGATGGCCGTCCTCACCCGCGACGGGGAGATCGAGGGAGGTCTCGCCGGGGCGTTCAACTGGTTCCGTTCGGCATCCGAGCAGGGCTTCATGCCCGCCAAGTTCAACCTTGCCACGATGTACTACGAAGGCCAGGGCACCAAAGAGGACAAGGAGAAGGCGTTCCACCTTTACTCGGAAGTTGCCGAGACCGGGGATGCCGACGCACTGTTCATGGTCGGAAGGATGTATCTGGAAGGGATCGGAACGGAAAAGGATCCGGAAAAGGGTTTCGAGTTCTTCGGACGCGCCGCAGAGGCAGGCAACGAGATGGCCATGGAACTTGTCCAGAACCTCCGCCGCCGCCAGAACACGCAGCTCATCCAGATAGACGGACTGTAATCACTCCATCGGCTGGAACTCGGACTTGGGCTCTCCGCAGACGGGGCAGCACCAGTCGTCGGGGAGATCGGCGAACTTAACGCCCTCCTTCTCCTCGTCGTATACATATCCGCATAGCGGGCATCTGTATTTCATGTCCGTTCCACTCACGACGTTGTATAAAACAGTAGGAGGTCGGAGCTTCGTCCGACCTGAAAGTGATCCGATGGATCGTTTAAGCGGGTCCGTTCCGGAAGGGATTCACTGATCCTTCTCTTCCGGTTCGTCCTCGACGTTCACGTTCTTCCCGCATCTTCCGCATGCGCCGCAGCTGCATCCGCACGAGCATTTGCCCTTGAGCCTGTTGTTTATGAGGCAGCATGCTGCGGCTATCACCATGACGGCGATGACGAGTCCGACGATTATGTTGCCGTCCATCTCAGTACTCCTCTGCGTCCTTCAGTTGTCTGAACGGGTCCTTGGCCCAGAGAAGGTATGCGAACACCGCTATGACGGCCACTGCCGCGATGGTGCTTCCTATCGGGATTCCGTAGTCCACACCGTTGACGGAGTTCATTCCGCTGAAGCATCCGACGATTCCGTAGATCACCAGTGATACGCAGTATGCGAGTATGCACTGGTATCCGACTGCGATTCCGGTGTCCTTCCAGGATCCGAGCTCCCTGTGCATGGCACCGATGGCGGCGAAGCAGGGCGCGCAGATGAGGTTGAAGAACAGCAGGGACAGTCCTCCGGCGTATGTCAGCATGGAACCGACGGCCTCCTGGTCTCCCAGCAGGACCTCGAGCGTTCCGACGAGGTTCTCCTTCGCGATGAGTCCGGTGATGGTACCGACGGTGAACTCCCAGTTCTCCCCGGTCTCGCTCCATCCGAGGGGCACGAAGACCCAATGCAGCGCGCTTCCGATGGTGGCCAGGATGGAATCTCCGATATCATCCTCCGTGAGGTAGTTGAGCGCGGCGTCGTAGTGGGACAGCAGCCAGATGAGGACGGATGCCAGCAGGATGATGGTACCCGCCTTCTTCACGAACGCCCATCCCCTGTCGAGGGTCCCCTTGATCACGTTGACCGCAGAGGGGACGTGGTACGGGGGCAGCTCCATGATGAAGGGTGTGGCAGGGCCGGAGAGGGACCTGAACTTCTTCAGTATGACTCCGGAGATGAGGATGCATATTATTCCGACGACGTAGCAGAGCACGGCGATCAGTCCGTTCCCGCCGAACACGTATGCGACGAGCATGGAGATTATGGGGAGTTTCGCACCGCAGGGGATGAAGGTGGTGGTCATCGCTGTGATCCTGCGGTCCCTTTCGCTCTCGATGGTCCTGGAGGCCATGATCCCGGGCACTCCGCATCCGGTTCCCACGATGATGGGGATGAGTGATTTTCCGGAGAGTCCGAAGTGCCTGAACACACGGTCCATGACGAATGCGATCCTCGCCATGTATCCGATGTCCTCGAGTATGCAGAGGACGAGGAACAGGATGAGCATCTGGGGAAGGAATCCGATGACCGCTCCGACTCCCGCGACTATACCGTTCACAAGGAGGTCGGTCAATGCTTCGCTCACGCCGTGGTCGACGCACCATGCCTCGATGCCGGTCTGGATGGGGTCTTCGATGAAGGAGTTCATCCAATCCGTGCACCATGTTCCGATACCGGTGATGCCGAAGGATTCGTCGTAGGTCGAGAATCCTATGATCCCGATGAAGATGCATGCGAGCACCCCGATGAAGATCGGGATACCCCATATCCTGGATGTGACGACCCTGTCGATCCTGTCGGAGAGGGTGTCCTCGCTCTTGCGGGGTGCCTTCTTCAGACATTTCGATGTGATCTCGGAGATGCGGGTGTATCTGGAATCTGCGATGACGGAATCCATCTCGTCATCCTTGGCATCCTCCAGCTTCCTGACGGAGTCCTCCACGGCGGAGACCGCATCGGGGTGGTCCTCGCAGATCTTCTCGTCCTTCTCGATCAGCTTGACGGCGCAGAACCTGAGGGATTCCTCGGGGACCTTTCCGCGGAGGGCATCCTCCGCTTCGGAGATCAGCCCTTCTATGTCGCCGTCGAAGTACAGCGGCTCGGGTGCCTTTCCGGATCCGCAGATTACTTCCAGGGACCCTACGAGGTCGTCGACGCCTTCCCCGTTCAGTGCGGAGACGGGGACGACCTTGCATCCCAGCTCCTTGGAGAGTTTCGCTATGTCTATCTCGTCGCCCCTTTTGCGGACCTGGTCCATCATGTTGAGGGCGATTATCACGGGCAGTCCCGTGTCGAGGATCTGATATGTGAGGAAGAGGTTCCTTTCCAGGTTGGTCGCGTCGACGATGTTTATGACCGCATCGGGCCTCTCGTCGATCAGGAAATTCCTGGAGACTATCTCTTCCGGCGAATAGGGGGACAGGGAGTAGATCCCGGGCAGGTCCACCAGTTCGCAGTCCGTGCCGTGGATCTTCCCGGTCTTCTTGTCGACCGTGACTCCGGGCCAGTTCCCAACACGCTGATTGGCTCCAGTCAGCTTGTTGAACATCGTGGTCTTTCCGCAGTTGGGATTACCGGCCAATGCTATTGTGTAACTCATGTTCATTTCTCCTTCCATAGCTCACGCTGGAACAACACATTTCGAAGCGGATCCGGCATGAGGGGGATCTCAGAAGTTCAGTCTATCTCCACTACTTCCGCGTCTCCTTTCCTGAGACTGAGTTCGTAGCCTCTGACTGTGATCTCTACGGGGTCTCCGAGCGGGGCGACCTTGCGGATGAAGATTTCGCATCCTTTCGTGATGCCCATATCCATCAAATGTCTCTTGAGGGCGCCTTCGCCGTTGATCCTGACGACCTTGACGGTGGAGCCGACCTCGGCATCTCTCAATGTTCTCATTCTATCAGCCTTCCGGGCAGAAGATGATCTTGTGCGCCATTTTGCGGTCGATGGCCACTTTGGATCCCCTGATGTCGAGGATCACATTGCCATTGGCCTCGCTGACGGTCTTCACCTTCGCTCCAGACATGAAACCCAGACTCGCCAGGTACTTCCGGACGTCTTCCCTTCCGGAGATGCTGACGATCGTACCGCAGTCGCCTGCCCTGGCAAGTGAGATCGGGATCCCCTGCATGCCGGACAGTCTAGCCGTACGGTCGCCGTCGCCGCAAGTCTTCGCGGTAGAGTATGCACTCAGTTCCATGTTTTTCAGGAATGCCTAAATCTATATAAATTTAGTTCTGCCTAACTTTTTCGGAGGCCATAATGATTGATAATCTCTCAATAGGGGCAGGAAAACCTCCGTGCCGACGAACTCCTATATTAGATTGTCTTCGGAAAGGCGTCATATGACTGAGCAGGACTCGAAACTAAATCTTATGATGATACCCGCAAGCGGTTCCGAGCCAGTGTGTTGTTCCGTTTCATTGTGGAGACAATTGGTTTTTTAAGCAGTCAGTTGTACACAATCCTACATGATGACAGACATCGAGATTGCGGAATCGGCAAAGGTCATGGACATCAGGGAAGTAGCCGCTAAGATCGGCCTTTCCGAGGACGAGATCCAGCTCTACGGCAGGAGCATCGCCAAGGTCCCCCTTGCCAGCATCGAGAAGTTGAAGGACAAGAAAGACGGAAAGCTCGTGGTCGTCACAGCCATCACACCCACGCCCGCAGGTGAGGGAAAGACCGTCACGACCATCGGACTCATCCAGGGTCTCGGAAAACTCGGCAAGAAAGTCGTCGGTGCCCTCAGGGAGCCTTCCATCGGACCCACTTTCGGAATCAAGGGAGGAGCGACCGGAGGAGGTTACTCCCAGGTCTACCCCATGTGGGACATCGATCTCCACTTCACAGGTGACATCCACGCGGTCACAGCGGCACACAACCTCCTGTCGGCGATCATCGACAACGAGCTTGTCAGGGACAACCCGCTCAACATCGACCCCACGAAGATCGTCCTCAAGAAGGCCATGGACATCAACGCCCGTGAGCTCAGGAACATCGTGACCGGTCTCGGAAGGGACAGGATCCTCGGAGGAGTCCCCCACGAGGCAGGATTCCTCATAACATCCGCATCCGAGATCTCCGCCATCCTCGCTCTGTCCACCGACAGGGCGGACCTCAGGAGGAGGCTGGAGGCCATGGTCGTCGCATACACATACGACGGCAAGCCCGTCACCGTCGCCGACCTCAAGTGCGTCGGAAGCATGATGGTCCTGCTCAAGGACGCCATCAACCCCAACCTCGTCCAGACACTCGAGGGAGAGCCCGTCTTCGTCCACGGATTCCCGTTCGCGAACATCGCCCACGGAACCAACAGCATCATCGCCACGAAGGCCGCTCTGAAGCTCGGGGACTACGTCATCACAGAGGCGGGATTCGCCTCCGACCTCGGCGGAGAGAAGTTCATGGACATCGTCTGCAGGCAGTCCGGCATGAGGCCCGACTGCGTCGTCATCGTCGCATCCATCAGGGCGCTCATGACCCACGGCGGAGGACTCCTCGACCAGCCCGAGACACTTACCGTCGACACACTCAGGAAGGGACTCTGCAACCTCGACAAGCACATCGAGAACATGTCCTCGTACGGACTTCCGATCGTCGTCTCCATCAACCACTTTGAGCACGACTCCCAGGAGGAGATGGACCTGGTCATGGAGCACTGCAAGGAGCTCGGCGTCAGGGTCGCGTTCTCCGATGCGTTCATCAAGGGCGGAGAGGGAGCGATCCCCTTGGCCAACACAGTCCTCGACGCACTCGAGAACTCCAAGCCTGACTTCAAGTTCCTCTACCCCGACGAGGCATCCATCAAGGAGAAGATCGAGGCTGTCGCAACCAAGATTTACGGAGCCGGAGCGGTCACATACTCTGCAGTAGCGGAGAAGGCCATCGCACAGATCGAGGCAGACGGATTCGGAAACCTCCCCGTGTGCATCGCGAAGACACAGGCATCCCTCACCGACGATTCCAAGAAGAAGGGAGCGCCCAGGGGATGGACCCTCAACGTCAGAGAGGTCCAGCTGTCCTCCGGAGCCGGCTTCGTCGTCCCCGTGTGCGGAACGCTCACCCTCATGCCCGGACTCCCCAAGGTGCCCGCAGCGATGAGGATGGACCTCACCGACGACGGAAGGATCATCGGACTCAAGTGAGACCAAAACAGGTGGGGTCGAACCCACCTCATTCTTTTTTCAGACAGGTCCCGGAAACGGGGTCTGTCCAATATTTACTAAAAAAGAAGCGGACGGATGCTCATCTCTGAGGATTCGATTTGCCGTCGGCCATGTCGTACCATGCGTCGGATTCGACCCTGTCGACAGGTACGCCGTCCCCCATCCTGTACATGTTGCCGAGGAGGATCTGAGCACCCTTGTGTCTGTTGTATGCAGCTGCCGACAGCCATCTGACGCATTCGTCGATGTTCTTCTCCACTCCGACGCCGTTCTTGTAGAACTGGCCGAGCATGAACTGAGCCTCCGGATGTCCGTTGGATGCCGCCATTCCCAGGAATTCCGCGGATTTGGCGTAGTCATGACGGATCTGATCGTCGTCGAAGTATAGCAGTCCGATTTCGTACTGCGCCCTCGCGTCGACATCCGCGCATTCCTCGAAATAGGACAGAGCCTTGTTGGAGTCCTTGGAGAGTCCGACCCCTGTCGCATGCATCTTGCCGAGGAAGAACGATGCACCCTTGTGCTTCTGCTCATGGGCCCTGACGAACCATGATGCCGCAGCATCGTAGTCCTTGGGGACTCCCTGACCGCGGGCGTACATCAGGCCAACATAATATTGGGCGTCGGCGACATTGTCCTTCGCCAGTCTGATAAGGATGTTGTATGCAGATGTGTACTCACCCTCCCTGCGGTTGCGGAGGACGAACTTGGCCCACTCAAGTGGCTCTTCATTGTTCGGTTCGGTACACATTGGCTATCGTGTCATAGATTGAGGACATGTTTAAAAATGATGTGATATGAATTGCGGTTTATAAGTCGTTTTTAGTGTATTTTCCGTGACGTAAGGCATGAAAACAGGCACCATGGATGATTAAAGGTCATGGAACTAATTTGGTATCTGATGTACAATAATATTCTATTACACCATTTCATACGGATTTTGTAGGAAACTATAAAACCTATGTATGAATCGGCCGACCCAGCCTTCCGGAGAACGGAAGAGGTGTTAGTATGACAACCGAGAACAGGTACGGACTCAACAAGGAACTGGCCCAGATGCTGAAAGGTGGCGTCATCATGGACGTCACCACGCCCGAGCAGGCGAAGATCGCGGAAGCCGCAGGAGCCTGCGCCGTCATGGCGCTCGAGAGGATCCCCGCAGACATCAGGGCTGCCGGAGGAGTCTCCAGGATGTCCGACCCCAAGATGATCAAAGGCATTCAGGATGCCGTTTCCATCCCCGTCATGGCGAAATGCAGGATCGGACACTTCGTCGAGGCCCAGATCCTCGAGGCCATCGAGATCGACTACATCGACGAGTCCGAGGTCCTTTCTCCCGCGGATGATGTCTACCACATCGACAAGACACAGTTCAAGGTCCCCTTCGTCTGCGGAGCCAGGGACCTCGGCGAGGCACTCAGGAGGATCGGAGAGGGAGCCTCGATGATCAGGACCAAGGGAGAGCCCGGAACCGGAGACGTCGTCCAGGCCGTTTCCCACATGAGGGCCATGAACAAGCAGATCGCAGAGCTCAAATCCATCAGGGACGACGAGGTCTACGAGTACGCCAAGCAGCTCCAGGTCCCCCTCGACCTTGCAAAGTACGTTCACGAGAACGGAAAGCTCCCCGTGGTCAACTTCGCCGCAGGCGGAGTCGCCACCCCCGCAGATGCTGCTCTCATGATGCAGCTCGGCGCGGACGGAGTCTTCGTCGGATCCGGAATCTTCAAGTCCGGCAACCCCGAGAAGAGGGCGGCGGCCATCGTCAGGGCGGTCACCGACTTCAACAACCCCAAGGTCCTCGCAGAGGTCTCCGAGGACCTCGGAGAGGCCATGGTCGGAATCAACAAGGATGAGATCGAGAAGCTCGAGAACATCAAGATGGCGGAGCGCGGTCAATGAGCCGCATAGGCGTCCTCGCGGTCCAGGGAGCATTCAGGGAGCACGAGGATGTCCTCTCCGACATCGGAGCGGAATGGTTCGAGATCAGGAAGAAGTCCGACCTCGACGCCGCCCCCGATGCGCTCGTACTTCCGGGCGGAGAGAGCACTGTCATGGGCAAGCTCACCAGGGATCTCGGCATGTTCGATAGGATCAAGGGGCTTATCGAATCCGGGACCCCTGTTCTCGGCACCTGTGCGGGCATGATCATGCTCGCCAAGGATGTCGAGGGCGGGATCGAGCATTTCGCCACGATGCCCATAGCGGTCAAGAGGAACGCATACGGGCGTCAGCTTGGAAGCTTCTCCGCCACGGGCGACTTCTGCGGAAAGGAGATCCCCTTGGAGTTCATCCGCGCACCGCGTGTGACATCATGCGGAGAGGGCGTCGAGACGCTCTGCGGCTACGACGGATATCCCGTTGCCGTCAGGTACGGCAATCAGATCGCCTGTGCGTTCCATCCGGAGCTCACCTCCGACAGGACCGTCCACGAGTATTTCGTCAACCTTTTCTGAGGGTCCGTTGCGGACCCTCGCAAACATTATTATTAACTGTGTCTTGAGTAGAGACCATGTCCCAGTCAACGAGCATGGATGGCGGGTTGTTCACCCCATCCCGCAGATATTTGGACTGCGCTTCCCCCGAATTCGATATACGTCAGGCAGCTTCCCAAGCGGAGGCAGGCTCATCGCAGGGGGAGCCGGATGCGCAGTATCTCCATGCACTCTTCCTCTATCTCGGCGAAGGCTGTCCACAGGACCGCAAGACCGCATCCGAGATCATGTCCCTGTCCGCCGCGGCAGGATACCGCCCCGCTTCCATCGTCTGCGAGGAGATGAAACGCAACGAGCCTGAGGTCCAGGACAAGGTCATGGCCCTGAGGCTCAGAGGCGAGGAGAGGGACGTCGACGCCTGCAGGAAGCTGTTCGACCTCTATGAGAAAGGCTCTTCCTGTGTCAAGAAGGACCATGTCGAGGCGGTAAGGTTCTACACCGTTTGCGCCGAGAACGACGACGTCGAGGCGCAGGACACAGTTGGATTCATGTACCTCATGGGAAAAGGTGTCCGCAAGGACCATGAGAAGGCCGTCAAATGGTTGAAGGCAGCCGCCGACAACGGATGCGGACGCGCCATGTACCGTCTCGGAAAGATGTATGACGAGGGTCTCTGCGACACCGAGCCCGATTTCGCAAGCGCAGTCTCTTGGTACGAGAAGGGAGTCGACGCCGACAATCCGGACGCGGAGTTCGCGATGGGCTGCATCCACGCCACCCCCAAGAACCGCTACACGGACGACAGGGAGGCCGCAAGGATGTTCGGACTCGCAGCAGAGCACGGACACGCCGAGGCACAGTATCAGATAGGGATGATCTACGCCTACGGGCAGGGAGCACCCCGCGACCCGTCGATGGCCGTCAAATGGCTGGAGAAGTCCTGCGAGGGCGGATACCAGCAGGCCATGGTGGACTTCGCCAACATGTGCTTCGAAGGACAGCTGGTACCCAAGGACTATGCGAAAGCCGCCAAATGGTTCCAGATGGCCGCGGACAGATGCAACGGATACGCGCAGTACGCACTGGGATGCATGTACGGTTCCGGATACTACTTCGACAGGGACGAATCCATGGCCCTCAAATACTTCAGGGATGCAGGGGAGATGGGAGAGGTCAACTCCCAGTACTGCCTCGGATGCTTCTACTACGAGGGAAGGGGAACCGAGAAGGACCCGAAGGAGGCCGCCATGTGGTTCGACCAGGCTGCGGAGCAGGGACATCCCGCCGCCAAGGCGTTCCTCGGAATGTTCAAGATCACGGGAACGGGCTGCGACCAGGATGTCGACGAAGGACTCAGGCTCCTCAACGAATCCGCGGACACCGGCTACTACGAGGCCCAATACTACCTCGGAAAGCTCTACTACGAGGGTAAATACGTCCCCAAGAGCAACATCAAGGCCAAGAGGTTCCTCAACATGGCCGCCAAGCAGGGCGATCCCGATGCGCTCGCCCTCCTGAACAAGATCAAGACGGAGAGATCTAGGTGAAGGACAATCTGAAGAAGGATGCCAACGCGGGTGACCCGTACGCCTGTCTCGCCGTCGCATATTTCCATCAGACCGGCAAGGAGCTCATACAGGACATGCCTTTGGCAGTGCGCTGGTATGAGCGTGCCGCCGAAGAGGGATGCCCCCGTGCTCATTGGGAGCTCGCCAAGATGTACATCGAAGGCGAGTTCGTGACCAGGAACGTCGCCCACTATCTGGACCATCTTCAGAAGGCGGCCGAGCTGGGAAATGCCGAGGCACAGGCCACTCTGGGCTCCGAGTACAACAGCGGATACATCATGCCGAGGGACCTCGAGATGTCCTACAATTGGTATGAGCGCGCCGCACAGCAGGGCATCCCCAGAGCGAGGTTCGAGACCGGATATATGCTCGCACACGGACTCGGCGTCACCCAATCCCTTCCGGAAGCCGAGACATGGTTCTCGTCCGTCGCCATATCGGGGGACGGAGAGCTGTTCCTCAAGATCGGGATGAGCTATGAGTACGGACTCAACATGATCGATGTCGACAAGCTCGAGGCCGCCAGGTGGTACAAGTACGGTGTGGACATGGGCCACGAGAAGTGCTCCATATGCTGGAATGCCGTCATGGCCGCCCTCGACGGCGGGGAGCAGGACTCCTACGAAGTGAGGCTCCACAAACTGATGACAACGAACTCCCAGAAGGAGATGGATGCGAGGGCCAACGACCTCGCCTACGCGGACGAGTTCTTCGAGTCGGGTGACGAGAATGGAGCCCTTTCCTATTATCAGAGGGCGGCCGACCTCGGAAGTCCGGAGGCGCTATTCGCCATCGCCATGATGCATCATCAGGGGATAGCGGTCAAGAGGGATGATGCGAAGGCGATGCACCTTCTCGCCCGCGCTGCCACTGCAGGTTCAGAGGATGCGCAGTTCTACCTTGCAAAGTTCTACGAGTGCGGGGTACTCGGAAAGGATGAGGATCGTGTGATCAAGCTGTACTCGGACGCGGCCTACAACGGATTCCTCGCGGCGTTCTACTATCTCGGAAAGTACATCGACCATCCCGAGATCTATGTGAGACGCACACACAGGAGCATCTGACATGGCATTCGAGGATGTTCTGGCAAGGGCCAAGGCCGGGGATCCCGATGCACAGGTGGCCATGGGTTACATGTTCTTCAGCGGCGACGGCGTCGTCCAGGACCGCAGGGAGGCGGCCCGCTGGTTCGGGCTCGCCGCGGATCAGGGCAATGCCGAAGCGCTCTGCAATCTGGGCCACATGAGGGCCCACGGGAGCGGATTGTCCCTTGACCTTGAGAAGGCCATGGACCTCTACCGCAGATCTGCAGAGGGAGGATACGCCCGCGCCATGTTCAACCTCGGATTCATGTACTCCGATGTCGAGGGCATAGAGCAGGATTGGGAGAAGGCATTCGAGTGGTATATGAGGTCCGCAGAGGCAGGAAGCGTCATGGGCCTGTACCGTGCAGCCGTCATTCTCCAAGAGGGCCGCGGAATGCCCGCCGATCCCGGACGCGCAATGGAATATTATCAAAAATGCATGGAAGCGGGCTACGAGAAGGCCGCATACAGGCTCGGTACGATGTACCTCTCGGGAGAAGGCGTCCAGAAGGACGTCAGCAAGGCCGTGAAGTACTTCGCACGCGGAGCGGAGATGGGCTCTCCCGACGCCATGCTGGAGCTGGGCAGGATGTCCCTCTCCGGTGAGGGGATGGTCCGCAGCGTCAACAACGCCCGCAAATGGCTTTCAAAGGCAGCCGCCAGAGGAAACGAGGAGGCAGCCGCGTTACTATCAGGATTGTGATATCATGAAGATGAACGAGTATCAGAAGGAGATCATACTGGACCTGCTTTCCTCCATAAAGGACCGCAGTCCGTTCTACGCGAAGAAGTACAAGGATGTCGATACATCCGTCATCAAGACTCAGGAGGATTTCGAGACCCTTCCGTTCACGGACAAGGCGGACCTCCGCGAGGCATACCCCCTCGGTCTTGCAGCAGTCCCCGAAAAGGAGATCGTCAGGATCCATTCGTCCTCGGGGACCACGGGGACCCCCGTCGTCATCCCGTACACCAAGAAGGATGTCGAAGACTGGGCCGTTATATTCGAGCGCTGCTACCGCATGGCCGGTATAACCGAGAGGGATCGCATGCACATCACCCCCGGATACGGGCTGTGGACTGCAGGTATCGGATTCCAGGCTGGTTGTGAGAGGCTCGGTGCCATGGCAGTGCCCATGGGTCCGGGGAACACCGAGAAGCAGCTGCGCATGATGGAGGACCTCCAGACCACTGTCCTCTGCGCCACATCGTCCTATGCCCTCCTCCTCGCCGAGGAGATCAAGAAGCGCGGCATCAGGGACCGTCTCGCACTGCGCAAAGGTATCATCGGTTCCGAGCGCTGGGGAGACAAGATGAGGAAGGAGATCGCTGATAATCTCGGCGTCGAGTTCTACGACATCTACGGTCTCACGGAGATCTACGGCCCCGGGATAGGAATCAGCTGCGACTACCGCAACGGCATCCACATGTGGGACGACTACATCTATTTCGAGATCATCGACCCGGTGACCGGGAAGACCGTCCCCGACGGCACCATCGGAGAGCTCGTCATCACCACTCTGAGGAAAGAGGGAGCCCCGCTCATCAGGTACAGGACCCACGACCTCACCCGCATAATCCCGGGCGAATGCCCATGCGGCTCCAGATTCCCCAGGATAGACATCATCGTCGGAAGGACCGACGACATGGTCAAGGTCAAAGGGGTCAACATGTTCCCGGCCCAGTTCGACGAGGTCCTCATGGCCATCGACGGAGCGAGTTGCGAATATCAGGTCATGATCGACCACCTGATGGGAAAGGACGAGGTCACGGTCTATGTGGAGACGGAGCTTCCCGAGGAATCCCGTCCGGAACTGGAGAAGGAGCTCGTAAAGCTCATCAAAGACAGGATAGGCATAACCGTCATCCCCCGCGCCGTCCCGATCGGATACCTGCCCCGCAGCGAGAAGAAGACCAACCGCTTCTTCGACAACAGGTATTGAGTGGTAACATGAGGGAATCCGATTTCATCCAGGATGTCTTCCGCACCATAGCTCCCAAGGTCCTGTCGGGAAACCGTGCAGCGCACGAGAAGGACACGGAGCTGAATGTGTACGATGTTGTGACGGATTCCGATGTGTCCACCGAGAAGTACATCCTCTCCCGCATCTCCGAGGAGTTCCCCGACCATTCGGTGATCTCCGAGGAGACGCATCCCGACGCGGCCGAAGGGGAGCGCTGTTGGTACATCGACCCGATAGACGGGACCATGAACTACACCCGCGGCATCCCGTTCTTCGGACTGCAGGCGGCCCTTGTGGAGGACGGCGTCCCGATATTGTCGTGCATCTACCTTCCGGTGTTCGACGAGATGTACGTCGCCGATGAGTCCGGAGCGTGTCTCAACGGATGCCCCATGCATACCGCGGAGCCTAGGCCCCTGAAGGAATGCATAATCTCCACCGGTGACTTCAGCCGCAGGGCGGAGGAGTACAGGGTCGGACAGGCCCGTCTGATGAGCACATGCTACGACCTCCTGGGGAGGTTCAAGATGTTCGGAGCGTCCTGCGTGGATTACGCGTATCTGTCATCCGGACGCACCGACATACACTTCAGGTTCATCAACAAGAAATGGGACTACCTGCCGGGACTGTTCATGGCCGCGAAGGCCGGCGCGTACTTCGACAGGGACCTGATAGGGGACCACAGGCTTCTGATGCTGTGCTCCTCGAAAGAGGTCTCCGACGACGCCGTAGACAAACTTGTTCCGAGGATCCTCGGAAAGGCCTGATCATCTGGCCTTTCCGCCGACCATCACAAGGTAGGCGATGAAGACCTCGAGCTGGATCCTGTCATTGCTTCCCTCGACGATCCTGAACTCAACTTCTCCGCATTTGTCGATCATCTTGACCTTGTCGTAATCCGACACCGTGAGGTCGAAGATCGACGAGTGCATCTGTTTGATGATGTCCTGTCCGGAGAGTCCGTTGTTGACCATGATGTCGTCCAGCTGGGAGCGGGCCTGCATGAAGTTGCCGTCGAGCGCCGTCTCCATCATCTTCTTCACCGCATCGGGATTCGCCATACCTGCGGTCTGATAGATCAGGTCGAGGTCGACCTTCTTCCCGAGGGATGCGGCTACCTGCAGAGAGTTCACCGACCTCCTCATGTCCCCGCGGGCGATGCGGACGAGTCCGTCCAGCGCATCGGACTCGATGTCTATGGCCTCCTCGGCGATTATCCTGGAAAGGTATCCTTTGATATCGTCCTGCGTGAGGGGCTTGAACCTCATGACCGCGCATCTGGACTGGATGGGGTCGATGATCTTGGACGAGTAGTTGCACGAGAGGATGAACCTGCAGATGCCGGAGTACTTCTCCATGGTCCTCCTGAGGGCGGCCTGGGCATCGGATGTGAGGGCATCCGCCTCATCCATGAAAATTATCTTGAAATCGGCACCGATCGGAGCGGTCCTGGCGAACTCCTTGATCTTACCGCGGACGACATCGATCCCTCTCTCGTCGGAGGCGTTCAGCTCGATGAAGTTCCCTCTCCAGTTGTCTCCGAAGAATTCCCTTGCGAGTGCGAGGGAGCATGTCGTCTTTCCGGTACCGGCAGGCCCCGTGAGAAGGAGGTGAGGCATGCTACCCGAACGGACGTACGATTTGAGCCTCTCTGTGACATGTTTCTGACCGACGACCTCGTCAAGGTTCTTCGGCCTGTACTTCTCTGTCCAAATCTCATTCATGGGAACCGTTCCTCACTATGCGTGCAACCATTAAAACGATTGGGGATTGTTTATAGCATAGTTAAATAAGTCTAACTATTTTTCTATTATATGGAAGAGGTACTGCAGGACAGGCGCAGGCAGTGGCTGCTCATGTCCGTAGTGGCATTGGCGCTGTTCCTCGACGGTCTGGACGGTACGATCGTGAATGTCGTGCTGCCCAATATCGCCGAGTCGTTCGGTGTCGGAACAGGCAAGATCTCGTGGGTGGTCACAGTCTACTATCTGATGATGGCAGGACTGATCCTCATCTTCGGAAAGATAGCGGACAGCGGGCTCATCAAGAGGCTGTTCATAATGGGGCTGCTGATCTTCGCATTCAGTTCCCTTGCATGCGGATTGTCGACCAATCTCGGCATGCTGCTTGTCTTCAGAGCAGTGCAGGGTGTCGGAGCCGCCATGATAGCCACCACAGCGTTCATGCTGTGCGTCAAGTACCTCCCGAAAGGAATGGCGACGTTCGCACTGTCAGTCGGTGTATTGGGGACCTCGATAGGAGCGGCCATAGGTCCGGCCGTCGGAGGGGTCCTGGCGGAGTTCATGAGCTGGCATCTGGTGTTCTTCATCAATGTGCCCGTAGGTATCGTCGGAGCGCTCGTCGCAATGCATGCGATCCCCCGCGACAGCGGATTCGAGTCCCCCGGATTCGATATCAAGGGCGCTGCCGTGCTCTTCCTGGTGATGATCACCGGCCTGTATGCAGTGGAATCGGTTCCGAGCCACGGGATCACCCCCGTATCCGGATTGTGCGTCGTGATCTCGCTGATCTCCCTGGCGGTGTTCGTTCTCATCGAGAAGAAGGCCGTGGATCCAATCGTCAAGCTGAGGCTGTTCAGGCTCCCCAGGCTGGATGCCGTCATCATCGCGCTGATCATCATCAACGTGGTCTATCTCGGTGCCGTTTACCTCCTGCCGTTCTACCTCCAGGTGGTCATGGGACTCGACACGATTGGCAGCGGACTGTACCTGTTCATCCCGTCCATAGGTATCCTGTCGTTCTGCCTGTGGGTCGGAAAGGCCGCGGACCGTATCGGGAACAGGCCGTTCGTCATCGCATCCGCGGCGGCGATGATCGTAACGATGGCCCTGTTCTACATCATGGATGCCGATACGATTGGATACCTCGTCGCCGGACTGTTCATACTCGGAGTTACATGGGGACTTGCAGGCGGGCCCATCGGAGGAAGGATGTTGGACAACGTCCCCGAGGATGACAGGCCGAAGGCCTCCGCGCTGCTGTCGTTCTTCATCTACTTCGGATGCGCGTTGGGAACAGCATCCTTCGCAGGACTGTTCGGACTGGGCTCCGGCTCCTCCGGCACTGAGATGCAGCTGCTCTCCCCCGATGTGTTCCTGGAAGGATTCAGATTCGCGATGATGGTCGGTCTGATCATGTCCGTGGTCATGCTCATCCTCTCTTGGATCGTCAACGAGAAGAAGGTGGCGAAGCCGGATGAATGAGCTCACGGATGCGTTCAACAGGTACTACCTGTCCCTTTCGGTGGCCGAGCTGAAGTTCTCCGATCTGTTCGGGGACCTCGGACGCCTCCCGTACAACACCGTGCTGTACCTGGACTACATAACATACCATCCGGGATGCACCGCTACGGAGATCGCCGAGGCGATAGGCGTGACAAAGGCCACAGTATCCACGACCGTGATCCGTCTGGAGAAGAAGGGGCTGCTTGTCAGGGAGAGGTCCGAGGCCGACCGCAGGGTGTTCAACATAAGGATATCCGACAAGATGTCCAAAGCCTACGACATATGCTTCGGGATCACATCCAGGATGGCCGAGAGGATATGCGGGGCCTACACCGATGAGGAAGTGGACCTTTTCTGCAGGATGCTGAACGACGCATCGGGGTTCATGGAATCATCCGTGCAGGAAAAGTAAGTCATACTGAGAAGGCCTACGGGTGACCATGAAGGTCTACGAAGCCTACGAGATGGCGATCAGAGCAGGAATGGAGGCGGATCCCCGCCCCGAGTCGGAGGTCCGCAAGGTTCTGGACGATGCCAAGGAGTCCTACGACAAGCTGGCCGACGACAGGAAGGAGCTGTTCGACCAGGAGAGGCTCTGGAACCCCTATTCCGACTGCAGGTTCTCTGTCATGGCCGACGAGGCCCGCGACATCGAGGCCGAGTGCCTGATGTGGGGCATCGACATAGGTTCAGCCGAGGTCCTTCTGGCGGACCGTCTCAGGGAGAAGGGACGCACGATCTCATCGCTTGTGGGCCACCATCCAATCGGCACTGCGAGGACATGCTTCCCCGAGGTCATGTGGATGCAGACCGACATGTACGCCGATGCCGGAGTCCCGATAAACGTCTCCGAAGGTCTCATGAAAGGCCGCATGGACGAGGTCCTGAGAGGCGTCATGGGCTCCAACTACAACCAGGGGGCGGATGCGGCGCGCCTCCTCGGCATCCCGCTGTTCAACGTCCACTCACCTGCGGACAACATGGTCCAAAGGTACATGACCGAGATGTTCGAGAACGGATCCCCTTCGACGCTCGGCGACATGATAGATATACTCTATAAGGAGCCCGAGTTCAGGCAGGCTGCCAAGTACAACAGCCCTCCGAAGATCATGGTGGGCTCCAAGGGCAACCGCTGCGGGAAGATCGTATGCAAGATGACCGGAGGAACATCCGGACCCAAGGAGATATACGAGAAGTTCGCACAGGCCGGAGTGGGTACCGTTGTGGGCATGCACTTCCCCGAGAGCCATCTTGAGGAGGCCAGGAAGCACAACATCAACATGATCATCTCCGGACACATGTCCTCGGATTCCCTGGGGATCAACCTGATCTGCGACCTGTGGGAGAAAGAGGGCATAGATGTGCTGCCCTGCTCTGGATTCACGAGGTTCTCCAGGAACTGATGCCTGTGCTGCCGGGATCCCGTCAAAGGTCCCGGCAGGTGCTCGGGATTCCAATATCCCTTTAAGGCAGGTCGCAATCACAAGGATGCACGCGTGCCGTCACTGGCATCGCGGATACGCCATGATGTGATATCTTGTTCGAGAAGTCTTCAACCATCATACGCGACGGGACCAAGTTCGATTACAACTACGTCCCGAACGTCCTCATCCACCGTGAGGAGCAGATGTCGCGCATGGAGCTCCTCTTCCGTCCGCTCGCCGAGCAGAACAGATCGTGCACGGCATTCCTGACCGGAGGCGTCGGAACAGGGAAGACCGTCACGGCCAACCGCTTCTGCCAGGATCTGAAGGCCTATCTGTTCAAGAACGGCCGCTCGATGGACACGATATACATCAACTGCAGGAACAGCTCCGAGGCTGGCGCGATGATAGCGATCATGCGCCATTTCGATCCCGGATACCCTCTGAGGGGTTTCTCCGTGGAGGACATGTCCCGGTCGCTTGCGATGCACCTGTCATCAAACGACACCGCTCTGACCGTCATCCTCGACGAGGTCGACATCCTTCTGAAGAAGGGTCCCTGCAACCTCATCTACCAGCTCACCCGTTCCGGAGGCACCGCCCCCGTATCGCTGATAATGATCTCCCAGTTCCCCGTGGACAACCTTCTCGACGATGCGTCGCTGTCCACGTTCAAGAGGTCCAACACGGTCAGGTTCAACAGCTACTCCAGGGACGAGTTAAGGGAGATCCTCGTCGCAAGGGCGGAGGGGGCCCTGTATCCCGGCCGCATAACGGACGACGTGTTCGACATAATCGCGGACCAGTCCTCGGAATACGGGGATGCGAGGATGGCGATAGAGCTTCTCGAAAGGTCCGCATGCATAGCGGAGGAGGACACCGCCGGAGAGATCACGGTGGAGCATGCCCGCTCCGCCAAGGCCATGATATACAGTTCCGTGTCGGAGACTAAGCTCCGCACAATCGACATCAACAGGATGGCCGTGCTTCTGGCGATAGCAAGGGCGATGAAGCAGAACCCTTCGATCCTCTCCTCTGCCGCGGAGAAGACGTACGCGGTCGTATGCGAGGAGTACAACCTCAAAGCGAGGAAGCACACGCAGTTCTGGACCTACCTCCAGGATCTCGACAGGCTCGGAGTGGTGAAGGTCGATGTCCGCAACGATCCGAGCGGACGCAACGGGATGATCACCCTGACGGACATACCGTCCAAGGTCCTGGCCGAGAAGATGGAAGCTCTTATCGAGGAGAAGCTGGAGGCTGATGACGATGCAATGTGACCTCTGCGGACGCGATGCCGTAACATTCCTCAGATACAACGGCACACATCTCTGCGGCGAGCATTTCATGCGCTACGTCGACCGCAGGGTCAAGAAGGAGATCAGGAAGCAGATCCATGTGAAGGCCGGCGACCGCATAGCCGTGGCAGTGTCCGGCGGAAAGGACAGCATGGTGGCGCTGAGGATGATCTCATCCGTCTTCGGGCCGCGC
This sequence comes from uncultured Methanomassiliicoccales archaeon, assembly GCA_934702355.1. Classification (GTDB taxonomy): domain Archaea; phylum Thermoplasmatota; class Thermoplasmata; order Methanomassiliicoccales; family Methanomethylophilaceae; genus Methanoprimaticola. The sequence goes on along the minus strand of CAKUXX010000007.1, from coordinate 48,726 downwards.
AACGGCGTCGAGGTTCATGCCATCACGATCGACGAGGGCATCGACGGATACAGGCCCCCGAGCGTCGACATAGTCCGCAGGTACTGCGAATCCAATGATATACACTTCCACCTCAGATCCTTCTCGGAGCTAGGTGTGAGCATGGATGAAGTAGCACCGATATGCGGGGATTCCAGTCCGTGCACCTACTGCGGCGTGTTCCGCAGAAGGCTCATGAACGACGAGGCCAGAAAAATAGGCGCCAGCTGGCTGGCCACAGGCCACAACCTGGACGACATGGCCCAATCCATAATGATGAATTTCGTGAGGGGCGACATCGAGCGTCTGGCGAGGATGGGCCCCCACGAGAGGGTCCAGCCCGGTCTGATCCCCCGCTTCATGCCTCTGAGGACAATCCCGGAGAAGGAGTCGCTGCTCTATGCGATCGTCTCCGGAACGGAGTTCTGGGACGGAGTGTGCCCGTATTGGCAGGCCGCCCTGAGGAATCAGTACCGCGATGTGGTGGATTCCCTTGAGGACCGCTCCCCCGGAGCCAGGTTCGGGATACTCTCGTCGATGGACACGCTGAGGCCGATGCTCCATTCCGCATACGCCCAATCCGCACTCCACCCGTGTCAGAGGTGTGGAGAGCCCACGGTAGGTTCCAGCTGCAAGTCCTGCCAGCTCCTCGACACCGCACTTATGCGCATCCGCGGGAAGTCCGATTCCTACGAATGATGTCGGATCGGCAATAAAATCCATTTTAGACATTTTCACATCCAGAAAAAATATCGACTAGACAAATGTCAGAATTATGTCTAAATTACTTCGATTCGTACATTCGAATATAGTTCTCAATGTACAAAGAAGGTATTTCCTCCGATTACAATATATAGACGAAGTTGTATTTTTCCTCACGTTGAATGGACATTTGTCCTGACAAAGGTGAAAAAATGGCAATATCAAACGAGTATCTCAAGACCGTTTTCAACGATCTGAAACAGCGCAACGCAGACCAGCCCGAGTTCCTTCAGGCCGTCGAGGAGGTCCTCGAGTCCCTCCAGCCCGTCATCGAGGCAAGGCCCGAACTCCAGAAGGCCGCCATCATCGAGAGGATCGTGGAGCCCGAGAGGATCATCATGTTCCGTGTCTCGTGGGTCGACGACAACGGAAACGTGAAGGTCAACCGCGGATACCGTGTTCAGTTCAACTCCGCCATCGGACCCTACAAGGGCGGACTCAGGCTCCACCCCTCCGTCAACCTGTCCATCCTGAAGTTCCTCGGATTCGAGCAGATCTTCAAGAACAGCCTTACCACCCTCCCCATAGGAGGAGGAAAGGGAGGATCCGACTTCGACCCCAAGGGCAAGTCCGACAACGAGATCATGCGCTTCTGCCAGTCCTTCATGACCGAGCTCGCCAAGCACATCGGACCCGACACTGATGTTCCCGCAGGTGACATCGGAGTCGGAGGAAGGGAGATCGGTTACATGTTCGGCCAGTACAAGAGGCTCCAGAACGAGTTCACCGGAGTCCTCACCGGAAAGGCCATCGGTTCCGGCGGATCCCTCGCCAGGACGGAGGCCACCGGATACGGACTGTGCTACTTCACCGACGAGATGCTGAAGGACAACGGAAAGTCCTTCGAGGGCAAGAAGGTCGTCATCTCCGGATCCGGAAACGTCGCCATCTACGCCTGCCAGAAGGCCACCGAGCTCGGCGCCAAGGTCATCGCAGTCTCAGATTCCAACGGATACATCCAGGATGACAACGGAATCGACTACAGGACCCTCCAGGAGATCAAGGAGGTCAAGAGGGACAGGATAAAGACATACGTCAACTACGTCCCCACCGCCAAGTACACCGAGGGCAAGGGAATCTGGACCATCCCCTGTGACATCGCACTCCCCTGTGCGACACAGAACGAGCTCAACGGCGACGACGCCAAGGCCCTGATCGCCAACGGCTGCTTCGCAGTTGCCGAGGGAGCCAACATGCCCAGCACACCCGAGGCAATCGCCGCATTCCAGGCCGCCGGTGTCCTTTTCGGACCCGCAAAGGCCGCCAACGCAGGAGGAGTCGCAACATCCGCTCTCGAGATGTGTCAGAACAGCGCAAGGCTGTCCTGGTCCTTCGAAGAGGTCGATGCCAAGCTCAAGGACATCATGAAGACCATCTACGCCGAGGCCTCCAGTGCCGCCAAGAAGTACGGAATGGAAGGCAACCTCGTCGCCGGAGCCAACATCGCCGGATTCGAGAAGGTCGCCAACGCTATGCTCTGGCAGGGCGTCTCCTACTGAGTTCAAACTGGGGGAGAGGACCTCTCTCCCCCATTCAGCCTTATTTCACAGGGCCGCCGTCCGACCCTAATCCGCTTAAGCGGTTCTGTCATCGCAGTATTATAAGACGATTGACTATCCCCGAAAAGTGTTCGTCGTCATCGATTGCAGGGATTCGTTCATCTACAACGTCGTCGCATCGCTCAGGTCCCTGGGCGTGATGCCCGTGAATTCGATAGGGAGCATCCGCTTCGGCAGCAGGGCGGTCGCCGAGATCGTTCAGAGGACATACGTCAAGGATGTCGATGCAGGATTATGATCAAGCGGACAGTCTGAACTGCTTGACGTCCGCTTCGCCGATGGTTCCGCGGTACTCCGCAAGCATGCTCTTCTTGTACGTCCTCTCCACATCGGTCAGGACATAGACCGAACTTGTGGGGAATCCCGCAAGCCAAGGTTCCAGGAGTTTGACGCATTTGTGTCTGCCCGGTTCGCGTGTGACCGTCCACACAGTGACGAAATCCCCTTTCATCTCCTTGATCAGGACCATGGTGTTCTTCTGTCCCGTCTGGAGCAGGGCGTCGTTGATCCTGAAGACCTCCCCGATCTTGGGCTTGGAATGCTTGGTCGGAGGTCTGATGTATCCGAGGTCGTCTGTCTTCGGACCGGTGGGGGCAAGCGGTTTTCCCCTGTACATCGGAGTAGGCGGTTCCTTCTGCTGGTCCACCCATGCCTTGGCCTTGGCGTTGCCTTTGCCTGCGAGCCTTCTGATGGCCTCCTGGGATTCGGGGAGCTTGGACGATTTCTGAAGCCATTTGAATGCCTCGTCGGGATCCTTGTCCATCAGCATGATTCCGAGGCTGTGCTGTGCTTTGATATCCTCGTAATCAGCTTTCTTCCTGAGCAGGGCTATGGCGGCTTCGTCCCCGGAACCTGCCTTCTGGACGGTCTGTTCGAAGGTGTCCGGTTTCTTGACCGGAGCGACCTTTATGGATTGGGACGGCGGCTTGGGAGGCTCCTTGACGGTCCTAAGGACGCGCTTGGCGTCCGGATCGGTCTTGGCAAGGGCCTTGAGCTTGTCATACGAAGCGCGGTTCCCCTCGTCGATCTCCTTGGTCAATTTGATGATATAGAGCGATACGGCCATCCTTACACCCTGTCGATAACAATGAGTGCTGGGGGTGGGATTCGAACCCACGAACCACTAAGGACAGGATCCTAAGTCCTGCGTCTTTGACCTGGCTTGACAACCCCAGCTGCGACGGGGACGAAAGCATCATCCGATATGATAGTATCGGACTGAGAGAAAAAAGGCCCGGGGTGTCCGGGCCAGAGGTTTCAGTTCCACCAGTCGCCGCGGCGGTCGATGGTCTCGTTTCTGTCGGGACCGATGCTGATGATGTCCGCGGGGACCTTGAGGTATTTCTCGACGAATTCGATGTACTCCTGCATCTCGCCGGGGAGGGCATCGTATCCGCCTTTCAGCAGCTTCTCCTGGTCGTCCCAGCTCTTCCATCCCTTGAGGTGCTCGTAGACGGGCTTGGCCCTGTTGAGCTTGGCGATGGATGCGGGGAAGTGCTTGTACTCGGTGCCGTCGATCTCGTATGCAACGCACACAGGGAGGTCGGGGACATCGTTGAGGACGTCGATCTTGGTTATGACCAGAGAGGAGAATCCGCAGAGCCTGGTGGCGTGCTCGCAAACGACGAGGTCCAGCCATCCGCATCTCCTTCCCCTTCCGGTGGTGACACCGAACTCCCCGCCTTTTGCCTGGAGGGCCTTCTCATCCTCTCCGGAGAGCTCTGTGACGAAGGGTCCCTCTCCTACACGGGTGGTGTACGCTTTTATGACTCCGAGGACGCCGTCGAGACGGGAAGGTGCGATCCCGCCTCCGGTGCACACTCCGCCTCCGCATGTGGCGGAGGAGGTGACGTAGGGGTATGTTCCGTGGTCGACGTCGAGCATCGCGCCCTGGGCTCCCTCGAAGAGGACGTTCTTGCCCTGGTCCAGAGCGTCGTTGACGAGGACGGAGGTGTCGCAGATGCAGTCTCCGATCATGTCCTTCCAGCCCTTCATCTTCTCGTGGAGGGTCTCGACGGTGCACGAGCATTTCTCGGCGCCCATCATCTCCATGAGGTCCTTCTTGTACGGGAGGATGAATGAGATCTTCTCTTCGAGGAGATCGTCCTCGAGGAGGTCCCCTGCCCTGAATCCGATCCTTGCGATCTTGTCCTGGTAGGCGGGTCCGATACCCTTCTTGGTGGTGCCGACGACGTTCTTGCCGCGGTATTTCTCCTCGGCTCCGTCGAGCTTCTTGTGATAGTTCATGATAAGGTGTGCTCTGTCCGAGATCCTGAGGCCGTCGATGCTTCCGCCGTTCGCTTTGACCTCCTCGATCTCCTGCCCGAGCTCTTCGAGATTCACAACGACCCCGTTTCCGATGACAGCGAGCTTCCCGGGCCTGACGACACCCGAGGGAAGTCCGTGGAGCTTGTACGTCTTGCCGTCGACGATGATGGTGTGGCCGGCGTTGTTGCCTCCCTGGAAACGGACGATCATGTCCGCTTTCTCATCGAGGTAGTCTGTGATCTTTCCTTTCCCTTCGTCGCCCCACTGGGCTCCGATGATTGCGAGACTGGGCATTTTTAGGCACCTGCGTCCAGGCTAGTATTGGGCAAATATAATTGTTATGAGTCTGGGAAAGGGCGGGTTCCGGTCCGGGCAGAAGCGGATGAGCGAGAATGGGTGCTCACTGCTTCCCGGCGTCGGGGCTGAACTCCCTGTAGAGGGGTATGAGGTCCTCGAGGGGTATGTCCGTCTTGAACGATGTCGGGGACACATGGGATTTCGATGCCCTTCCGTGCTCGTTCAGGAAAACCATGAAGTCATCGATCCTCGGAGGGGACATCTTGATGTGCGACGAGAGTTCCGCGATATCGTAGACGAACACCTGGTCGTCCAGCTCGTTCCTCCAGAGGTCCAGGTACTTGACGCATCTCCTCTGGTCGGCCATGCCCTCTGCGGACATCCTCGACAGGGTGTAGGGATCGTGAAGGGGTCCCAGCCAGAACGGGCCGAGCCTGTGGTCGTCGTCTGGGAGACGGGACGTGGACCTCTCCAGAGTATCCATGTCGTAGTGCATGTATCCGAGTTTGGAGAGCGTGTCGTCGGCGGCCTGTGCGCCTTCGTCGATGCGGACGTATGTGCGGAAGTAGTGGTCCGCGTAGAATGACAGCAGAGGGGTCATCCCCCTGTCGAACTTGGCGAGCTCCCTGGCGATGGTGCACATGAGGATCCTGAGTCCTCCTTCGTGACACATGAACCCTCTTATGGGCTCGGACTGGTAGCGCCTCCTGCATTTCTGGGCATGCGCACCGGCCAGAGGGGCGGTGTCGGTGGCGGTTATCGCCATGATGCCCTTCCTTCCGCATCCGCGTATTGCAGACTGGATGAAAGGTGCGGGGGATCCGAACGGGTCCAGGTCGACGTAGTCGAACGACTCGTCGGTGAACAGGGAATGCATGTTCCTGCACGATGCGGTGCAGTTGTCCAGGTTGTTCAGCTCTATGTTGGCGTTGATGAACGGCATCGCGGAAGGGCTGATGTCGTTGGCGGTGACGATGCTGTTGGGCACCTCGTTGGCGATCCTGACAGATCTGGAGCCTGTGGCGCACATGGCATCGGCGACCGTGATGGAGTCTCTTTCCAAAGACCTGAGGAGCATGACGCTGACGTCGCGGTTGAACGCCATCTGCTCGTTGAAGAAAACGGTGCCCATCTTCTTTCCGGGACCGCCTGATGAATGCTCGTGAGGGACGAGAATGTCCGTGGATCCCTCGCGGATGATATCCCCTGTCGGATTCAAATGCTCTCACCGTTCATGAGTTTGACAATCTTGAACGGAAGTATGTTCCTGTTAGTGGGAGTGACTTCCAAGATCCTGACGTCGTCCCTTCTCCTTATGTCCTGCAGGAGGGGATTCCTGGATTTCTTGTGAAGTGTGATGATCATGGGCTTGTCGACATCGAGAGCCTCTTTGACTGCTTCGATGAACAACTCGCTCTCGACCTCCATCTTGCCGACCTCGTCGATGATGATGATGTCGCAGTTCTCGCAGGCGTCGCGGATGGCTTTGACCCCGACCTCCTCGAGTTTCGAGAGGTCGACACCGATCTTACCGACCATGACCTTGCTTTCGATGGATGTACTGGCGAAGACAGCGGTCTCGCCTGTGGCCAGGTCTCTGACTGTGAATCCGACCTTGTGCCTGCCGTCCTCGATGGGCTCGTCGATCATCCCACCGATGCGAAGGTCATCGGTCTGAAGCATTTCAATGACCCTCAGCAGAGCATAGGTCTTGCCGGAACCCGGCAAACCTGTGATTCCAATCTTGATATCAGCTACCATGGACACGCACGTCAGCGTAAAGGCTGGCTTCACCATAATACGCAAATTGCTATTTAAAAGTTGGTTTAGACATTCTTAAATATAACGAATGATAAATTGTTCGACGATCGACGTACGCCGAGCCGTGTCCGGAGCTCAGTGTACGTCGGATATGAACATCAGAGGGTAGTTGAGCTCCTCGTCGAAGCGCATCTCCGCTTTGATCCTGATGCCGTTGAGGGAGATGACCACCGTGGCGTCGATCATGTTCCCCGTGAGGGATTGGTAGGAGTATCTGTCGTCGGAATCCGAGAAGACGGATCTGTCGATGCTGATGCTCACAGATTCCACGTAAGGCTGGACGGAGACGGCCTCCTCCATGAGCTTCTCTATGGAGGAGACGTTGTCCCTGTTGAACGGGGTCCCGACGAACTGGTGGTAGATCGTGCCCATCTTGATGCCGGCCTCGAATGAGGCGCGCTCCCTGTCAGTGCATTTGAATCTGGAGTCTGCCAATGATTCCCTGTCGTCCATTCTTCCGCCTCAGTTGAACATGGGGTCCTTCACGACAGCGCTCGAGGGGATCAGGCCCTTGAGCTTGCCGTCGTTCACATCCACGGTCTTGAATGCGACCATGATGAGGTGCGCTATTGTGCTCGAAGAGGGGACGCGGTCGAAGAAGCTCTGGACGATCTTGAAGTAGATCTTGGGCTCGGCATCGGACATGTAGAAACCGCCGTTGTTCAGCGTGTTGTTGACGGTGTTGATCTCCGGGATGAGCTTGTTGCGGGCCTCGTCGGGGATGTCGAACATCAGGTAGCAGTAGATGTTGAGGGTCATGTTGTCCGAGTCGCACATGATCATCATCCCTATCGGGTTGTCATCGCCCATGGCGCTCAGGACCACATCGTTGCTGTCGCTGGTCTGATATTTCAGATCCAGTTTCCTCAGGGCTTTGCGGACGTTAGCCCTGACTTTGTTCTCTCTGACCCTTCCAAACATGACTGTCGCATCCCCGTGTGGGATATGATACTATCCCTTGGAGTTACCCTTACTTCCTCTCCTCGAGGGGTATGTAGTCGCGGACCTGCATCATGTTGATGTATGCGGGACGGAGGATCTTGTTGGATGTCACGAGCTCCTCGATCCTGTGTGCGCTCCATCCGACTATCCTCGCGGTCGCGAAGAGGGCGGTGTAGAGCTCCCTCGGGATGTCCAGCATGTCGTAGACGAATCCGCTGTAGAAGTCGACGTTGGCGGTCACGCTGGTTGCGTTGGGGCGCTTGGCGAGGATGAGCTCGGGGGCAAGCTTCTCGACGGTCTCGTAGAGCTTGTAGTCGTCGAGCCTTCCCTTCTCGGCGGCGAGCTTCTGGACGAACGATTTGAAGACGACGGCCCTCGGATCGGAGATGGTGTAGACCGCGTGTCCCATGCCGTAGATGAGCCCCTGGTGGTCGAAGACCTTCTTGTCGAGGATTTCGTTGAGGTACTTCTTCATCTCCTTCTCGTCGTCGGGGTGCTTGACATGGCGCCTGATGTTGTCCATCATGTCCATGACCTTGAGGTTCGCTCCTCCGTGCTTGGGTCCCTTCAGGGAGGACATGGCCGCGGCGATGACAGCATAAGTATCCGATCCGGAGGATGTGGTGACCCTGGTCGTGAATGTGGAGTTGTTACCTCCTCCGTGCTCCATGTGCAGGACAAGGGCGAGGTCGAGGACGGTAGCTTCCAGATAGGTGTATGATTTGTCGGGCCTGAGCATCCTCAGGATGTTCTCGGCGGTGGACAGGCGCGGGTCGGGCCTGTGGATGTACATGCTCTCGTCGTTGATGTAGTGGTTGTAGGCATGGTAGCTGTACACGGTCAGCATGGGGAATACACTGATCAGGTAGATGCACTGCCTGAGGACGTTCTCGATGTTGTTGTCGAGAGCCTTCTTGTCATAAGAGGCGAGGAACAGGATGCATCTGGCGATGGAGTTCATGATGTCCTTGCTGGCGGCCTTCATCACAACGTCCCTGACGAATGTGACGGGGAGCTTGCGCTCCTCGGTCAGGTGGAGCTTGAACTCCTCAAGCTGTTCCTCGTTGGGCAGCGACCCGAAGAGAAGGAGGTAGGCGCATTCCTCGAATCCGTAGCGCTGGTTGATGAACCCGTTGGTCAGGTCCTCGATGTCGTAGCCGCGGTACCTCAGCTTTCCTTCGCAGGGGACCTTCTTGCCGTCGACCATCTCGGTACCGTCCACTTGGGACACCGTGGTGAGTCCGACGACGACTCCGTTCCCGTTCGCGTCGCGGAGTCCTTTCTTGACATCGTATTTGCCGTAGAGCTCGGGTGCGAAGCTGTCGATGTTCCTGCACATCTCGGCCTTCTTCTCGATGAATTTCCTGTAGTCGCTGTTCATTCTCTTTCCCCCATGGAAGATCGGGCTGCACACCCGGACCCCTCGGGACCGTCGGTACCGGGAGGTGAATGGTCGGGTTATGCGTCGTTGCTAATAAACCTACGTCGGAAAGTCGACGGAACGCTACGAACTATCGGAAGGGCCATCGCGCGCATACGCGGGAAAAGTCAGTGCTCAGAGACCGAAGAGCAGGTTCCCGTCGATTCCGCAGGGGAAGGACTCTGCAGGGATGAGGGCGGGACTCAGGATCCTGTCGAACAGGTCGTCCAGGATGTATCTGATGTCCTCATCGTCGCAGCGCACATTCTCCGAGTCGTATCTGACGATGTTCTCCCCGTCGGGGCCGATCTCGACCACGAACACAGTGATATAGGCTATATTGCTGCCGATATAGAATCTGCCGTCTTCGAAGGACATGGTGAATTTGTCTATCATGCCATTGGGACTATACCCCCATCTCAGGTGCCATTTCTGTATCTCGTTGAACTCCCTGCGCCATATGCAGAAGGAATCAGTTTTTGAATCGTCGGATATCATGTCGCATTTCCTGACGGGCACATCCTGAATCTCGCACCCGTATCCGACATCGAAGTGGCGGACCGCGGTCGGACAGATCACCCAGAGGAAGACCGAAACGCAGATGCTGCGGCCGTCTTCGCCAGTCTCCTTTACGAGGCACATGAGGTCCTGGCCGCTGTCCATCAGTCTTGCTAGGATCTGGTTGTCCCTCCTCGGTATGTATCCGATGTGGACATCCGATGCCCTGACGGAAATGGCATCGGAGTCGTGTGTGTTGGAAGGGATTCTGACAAGCTTCAGGGGGTCGTAACGCTCAAGATTCCGGATGATCCCTGGGGCATCCACGGCAAATTCCACGCCGGAAAGCCAGGTCCTGATAAGGAACACCAACCCCCTCATAGACGGGTTCGGCCGGCAGAACGGAATGTCCATCTCGGCAGATATGCGCTCCGCCTCGTCTTCGGAGATGGGTCTGCCTTCGGAGAACCATCCCCTCATAGGAACGAAATGCGGTGCTCTGGAAGAATCATCATTGTCCATGGCTCTCACCCGGTACGGATTGGGCGCTCGTGTTATAATAGGATGTCCCCTATTCCGGGGACGGTGTTACATCATGGCAACTATCGACGTAGGCGGAAGGAGGATCGAGATGGGTTTCGGAGAGACGATATCCGAGTCCATGTCCGCCGCGGGGGAGTTCCCCGATGCATACCTTTTCATGATAGGCGGCAGGCCGGTCCCGATGGACACGGTCCCTCCCGAGGATTCGGAGGTCCGCGCCCTCAGGGTGGCATCAGGCGGATGAGTCTTCCATCATCCTGATGATGGAGTCCACGTCGAGCCCCGCATCGATGAAGATGCGACCCAGTTCGCAGATGTTGTCGATGTAGGCGGTCTTCGCATCGGTGCCTTCCAGTCTCCCTTCGGATCTCGAAAGGGAGTCCTCCTCGGGGAACCTGAGGTCCGCATAGGGCATGACGCCCAGACATTTCATCCCGGTGAGCTCCTCCACCTTTGCGATGCCGTCCGAGAGGATCGTTGCATCCCCCCTGAACCTGTTGATTATGAAGCCTTTCAGCTGAGGACGCACGTCGTCAGGAATGAGCATCCAGGTGCCGTATATCGCGGCGAACACGCCTCCGCGCTCGATGTCCGCGACCAGCACGGAAGGGACCGCGAGGCCCCTCATCATGCCGACATTGGCGATGTCGGTCTCCATGAGGTTCATCTCCACCGGGGAGCCGGAACCTTCGCAGACGACGAAGCGGTGCTCCGACGCAAGTCTCCTGTAAGCTTCGACCGCGACCTTCAGCGCTCTAGGCCTGTCCATAGGAGCGTCGGCGGTCATGTCGGAATCGGGCTTCCCGTTGAGGACGAGCTGTATCTTACCTCCGCCGGAGGGCTTCAGGAGGACAGGGTTCATCGACGTCTCGGGTTCGAGTCCGCAGGACCAGGCCTGGAACGCCTGTCCGATGCCGATCTCTCCGCCGTCCTCTGTGGCATATGAGTTCAAAGAGAGGTTGAGGGCCTTGAAAGGCACAGGGTCCATGCCGCGGTCGGCCAGTATCCTGCATATCGCAGCGCATACCGTCGTCTTCCCGGCATCGGATGATGTTCCGAGGAACAGGATCCCGCTCATTCCGATCCCCCGATCATCCTGAGGATGGCATCGACATCCATGTTCTGTTCGAAGACGTCCGCCAGCTTGTCTATGTTCTCTTCCATGATCTCATCGTAATCCTTTGTGACCGTGGTGTCGACACGCTTCCCTTTGTGCTCTATGAAGGAGAGGAAGTACCTTCTGAACGGTTTCCTGTCGAGGATGCCGTGCAGGTATGTTCCGAAAAGCATCTCGTCCTCTCTGACAGAACCTTCGGGCATAGGGTCTTTGGATGCCCTGCTGTTGATCTCGAAGAGGGGCTTCTCGCCCACCTCCGTCATCCCCATGTGGAGCTCGTATCCCGTGATCTCGCCTCCGTCGCCGACCAGCATGGTTCCTGCGTCGTTGGTGATCCTCTTGTCGTAGTCGTGCCATGTGGTGATGTTGTCGAAGAATCCCAATCCTTCCAGGACGGCGCCGGGGACGCTGTCCTCGATGCCTTCGGGATCCTCCAAAGTGGCGCCCATCATCTGGTATCCTCCGCATATTCCGAGTATCGGTACCTTGCCGCGGAGCTCCTTCAACCTGTCGGATATCCCTCTGGAATCCATCCATTTGAGGTCGTTTATCGTGTTCTTGGTTCCCGGGAGGATCACGGCATCCACGTTGTCGAGGTCGGATGCCTGTTCCACGAACACGACGGAGACATCGTCGAGGAACAGCGGATCTAGATCTGTGAAGTTGGCGATCCTCGGGAATTTGACGACTCCGATGAGGCACTTGCCCTCTCCCTTGGAGCGTAGTCCTCTCAGGCCTTCGGAATCCTCCGACGGAAGGACGACGTCCGCATGCGGTACCACCCCGAGGACGGGGACTCCCGACACCCTCTCGAATTCCGATATCGCCGATTTGAAACCGTCAAGACGGCCGCGGATGTTGTTGAATATGACGCCTTTGATCATTCCGCGGTCCTCTTCGGGTATGAGCTTGATGGTGCCGAGCGCATAGGCGAAAGAACCGCCCCACTCGACGTTGACGACCAGTATGACATCCGCTCCCGCTATCTTGGCGGCGCCCATGTTGGCGATGTCCCTGTCGTAGATGTTGATCTCCGCAGGGGAACCGGCCCCTTCCATGACGACGCAGTCGTACCTCTTGAGAAGGAAGTCTATGTTCTCCCTGACGATCTCCACTCCCGGTCCGGGGACGAAGTCGTTGTAATATGAAGGGACGTCGTAGTCCGCAAACGGCTTGCCGCAGACCATGACCTGCGAGACCGTGTCTCCCTTGGGCTTCAGGAGGATGGGATTCATGTGACTGTCGGGGTTCTTGAGTCCTGCAGCTTTGGCCTGGAGGGTTTGGATCATGGCGATCTCGGCGCCTCCGCGGGTGACCTTGGAGTTCAGGCTCATGTTCTGACTCTTGAAAGGCGCGACAAGGAGTCCGTGTCTGTGCAGAATGCGGCAGATGGCAGCTACAGTCACGGATTTGCCGGCATCGGATGTGGCTCCGACGACCATCAGCGCTTTCCCGCGTTTTTTGAAGCGTGCGGCGATCTCCGTGAAGATGTCCTTGATGCGAGGATCGGTTGCCTCTTTGACGCCCATCTCCTCCATGCGGTTGATGATATAGCGGCACACCTCCGTGCGGTGGATCAGAAGGCAGTCAGTGCAGTTCCAGACCTCACGGCCGTCCTTGGTCTTGAGCCAAGAGCCCAGGTCCTCATCCTTGCACGGATAGAAAGGGCAGTAGCAGAATGTGCAGTCCTGACCGGCGAAATGGCACGGGTTGTACGCGCAATCCCTGTTGGTGCCTATCCAGCCCCTCTCGATCTCCTCGTTCACCTTCTTCTTTATGCAATCCATGAACCCACTGTGCGCTGGATGCATTATCCAAATAAAATCATATGCGCTGGCTGCACCCCGGCATGATTCGCCGGTCGTTCGGGAGCATCCGCAGACCGCCGGCATTCCGGGGGCTTCGGAAGGTTTTCGATGACCCCTACCGAAACCGTTTATATTGAATCCTCACTCTAAGAAAGTATGAATGCCAAATGCAGATTCGTCCATTGTGCGGACCTGCATCTAGGTAGCAGGTTCCGCGGGATAACGCAGAAGGACCCCGGCACGGGCGAGAGCCTGACCGAATCCGTCTTCGGATCGTTCTCCCGCATCGTGGACATAGCCTCCGGGGACGACATAGACTTCATGGTCATCTCCGGCGACGTGTTCGACGAGGAGACCATAACGCCTGCGACCAGGATGCGCTTCGTGAACGAGCTCGGAAGGCTGGGCAAGCCATGTTACATAGCTCGCGGCAACCACGATCCGAGGACGTCTTGGGAATCGTCCATCCCCTATCCGCCCAATGTGGTGGAGTTCGGCACCGAGCCCGAATCGCATTCCGTGGAAGGTGTCGACGGTGTGGAGGTCATCGGTGTGAGCTTCAGGGATTGGCATGAAGAGCGCAACCTGCCGCAGCTGATACACGGCGATCCGTCCCGCTTCACAATTGCATGTCTGCATTGCGACGTCGATTCCGTAGGAGCAGAATACTCATATTCCCCGTGCAGGCTCGCAGACCTCTCCGGACGCGGAGTGGACTATTGGGCACTCGGACACATTCACAAGAGGGCGGTCCTGTCCACAAGCCCCTATGTCGTCTATCCGGGGAACATTCAGGGCCGCAAGATCACAGAAGCCGGCGAGAAGGGTGCGTATGTCGTCACAGTCTCCGACGGGACCGTCACGGATGCGGAGTTCATCCCGACACAGAGATTCGTCTGGGATATCATAGACACGGACATCACAGGGAAGTCGCTGCCGCAGGTCATCGAGGAGCTGAAGGGCAGGATCGGAAGGAACACCATCGTCAGGTTCCGCTTCACAGGATCGGGCCCGCTCGATTCCATGCTCAGGCTGCACACGGATGATGTTGAGATGCAGTTGGGCTCACAGATCGGATGCGTCACATGCGGTATGATCGCGGAGACCTCTCCCGAGATAGATATAGAATCACGCGCCGAGGGTTCCGACATGACCGCATGCGTCATACGTTCCGGAAGGGCGCTGGCGGCATCCGGAAGACAGGAGATCCTCGACCGCATAGCGTCCAATCCTGTTGCAAAGTCCAGGATGGACTTCTTCGAATCACTGACCGATGAGCAGCTTTCCCAACTGGCCGATTCGGCAATGCGTCTGCTCGTGGCAAGGATGGAGGGTCCGCAATGAGGATACGCAAGGTGAGGATAGACTCGTTCGGAGCCCTCAGGGGAAGGACGATGGACTTCGACAGGGGGATGACCGTAGTTTATGGTCCCAACGAGAGCGGGAAGACCACGACGATGGAGTTCATTCGTTCGGCAACAGTCCCTCCGAAGGGCCGTAACCTGTATCCCGAAAGGGACAAGTCGGACTCCGGAAGCATGGAGTACGAGGAGGACGGGGAGGTCAGGACTGTCTTCTACAAGAACAAGAAGCTGTCCGGGGATGTACCGAAGATGCCCAACGGGGCGGACGATCCCGACATGTACCGTTCTGTGTTCGCCATGAACTCTACTAATCTCAACGATGAAAAGGTGGTGGAGATGCTCCGCAGCAGGTTCCTCACTGTTCCGGGAGGGGAGCGCATGCCATCCGCTATGGCGGCATGCGAGAGCGTCACAGACGACATCCTTGGAAAGGCCAACAGGTCCAAGAGCAAGGTGAACGCGGTCGGACAGCAGATCGACGATCTCGACAGGAGGATCGCAGAGGCCAAAGGTTCCGTTGACAGGTACGGGGAGCTGCAGAGCAGACTCGCGGAGCTGGAGCAGCAATCCTCCGATATCAGAAAGGAGTCGGAAGCCACATCAGGCGACAGGAGGACCTACGAGCTCTACCAGTCCATGCAGGACAGTTATGCAAGACTCGGCTCCTGTGAGAAGGAGCTTTCCGACCTCGGGGATTTCAGGAGGGTCACCTCTGAAGACGAGGGCACCCTGTCCAAGCTGAAAGAGGGCGTCAGCTTAGCTCAGGGAGAGTACAACAGCATCGAGGAGAGCTACAGGCATAAGACGGATGGGATGAAAGGTGCCGATCCGGAGAAGGTCGCAAGGGATTCTTCGAGGATAAGGCAGCTGCTGAAGGATGAGAGCGCCTACAATCTCCGCATGAAGAACATCTCAGAAGCGAAACCCGTCGAACCGCAGGAGCAGCAGGTCAGAAGGGAGGTTAGGAACACGAACCCTCTGGTCTATCTCGGTGTGGTGCTCGTCGCCGCAGGTGTTGCGGGTCTGATCGTATCTCCGTACATACTCGCATTGAGTGTTGCAGGAGCTGTCGCCGCCGTATGGGGGTTCAGGAATCCCAAGGTGGAAGTGACCTACGAGACCGTTCCCCAGACATTCCAGCCCGTTGTCAGGAAGTCGGAAGATGATGTCAGATTCGTGGCCGATTACGAGAACGATGTAACTTCACTGATGTCCGATCTCTGTCTGATGCACAGGAGCATCAGATCGGACCTGGCGCTCCTTGGTGAGATCATCGTCGCATACGACTCGCTTCAGGACCTTCGGAACAATCTCTTCAGGGCAAAGGCGGACCTTTCGGATGCCAGAATCAAACTCCAGACGTTCTACTCCGGATTCGGAGGACAGGATGGATATTCGGACTGCAAGGCCAGGACCTCCAAGGAGGCCGAACTGAAAGGGAGGATCGACATGCTCCGCAGGACGATAGAGGGTGCGGGACTGAACCCCGACATAAGGGAATGTCCTGTAGCCCCAGTAGAGGATTCCTCTGCCGCACAGCTCGAATCCCTCGGAAGCCAGAAGGGACAGATCGTGCAGCAGATGTCATCCATCCTTAACGACAAGGACATCGAGAGGCTCATGGATCGGAGATCCCAGCTCAACAGCGAGCTGCAGTCGTACCTCACCGAGGGTGCGGTGTCGTTGCTTGCATCGTCCATAGCGGAGGACGCATGCATCATGATCCAATCCGAGATGCAGCCCGGTGTCACGGCATCCGCAGGACGCTATCTCTCGATGATGACCGACGGCAGGTATGTCATAGACCTTACTCCTGCGGACAACACCCTCCGTGTCGTCGGCGACGGGATATCGAAATCAGCGACGCAGTGGAGCACGGGACTCCGCGCCCAGGCCCTTCTGTCAGTCAAACTGGCCATCGCACGCGAGATGGGCGGAGGCAGGGTCCCCGTGATACTGGACGATGTCCTGACGGTGTTCGACTCCGAGAGGAAGGCAGGGGCCTGCAGGGCCCTCAAAGAGGTGTCCGACGAGATGCAGGTGATCCTGTTCACATGCGACAGGGAGACCGCAGACATCTGCCGCGGAATAGACGGCATAGAGGTTTTAGACATATGACCACAAAGGATCCCGGGTCCGCGCCCGGGGTCCAGACAAACCCCAAAATAACCGTGCAAACGGAACTTTTTCCCTTAGCTTTATAAATAATATTGCGATACGTCGTTTAGGGAGAACTGAATCAGTTCCCTGTCAATATCATCACAGTCATCTCCGTCTTGAATGCGACGGAAACCATCATCAATGCGGGCAACGGTGCTCCGACCCGTCAAAGGTAGGTCTGCAACAACCGGCAGGCAAGCAGTCGGATGTGTTCCGACGACGACAGTATAGGATCGACAGGTAGGTTCGGTTTTTTCCAACACCCCAGGAGGGTGCTCATGAACATAGATCCGAATACAACGAAATACATGGTGAAAGCGAAGATCAATGCCGACGGCATAGTCGAGAAACCCGACGTCGTCGGAGCGATCTTCGGACAGACCGAGGGACTCCTCGGCGACGAGCTCGATCTCAGGGACCTGCAGAAATCAGGCAGGATCGGCAGGATCGAGGTCGAGGTCACATCCAAGTCCGGAAAGTCCGAGGGTATCATCTACATGTCTTCGAGTCTCGACCAGGTCGAGACCGTCATCCTCGCATCCGCTCTGGAGACTGTCGACCGCGTCGGTCCCTGCAAGGCATCCATCCACGTTCTCGGTATCGAGGATGTCCGCATCACCAAGAGGGAGAAGGTCGTCGAGAGGGCCAAGGAGCTTCTCAACGAGCTCATCAAGCAGTCCAAGGGCTCCAGCTTCGACCTCACCGACAGCGTCAGGCAGAGCGTCCAGGTCGAGGAGATCACAACCTACGGAAAGGACAGGTGCCCCGCCGGACCCAACGTCAAGGACTCCGAGGCAATCATCATCGTCGAGGGCAGGTCCGATGTCCTCAACCTTCTGAAGGCAGGCATCAAGAACGCCATCGCAGTCGAGGGAACCAACATCCCCAAGACCGTCCAGGAGCTCTCCCGCGAGAGGGTCGCCACCGCATTCGTGGACGGCGACAGGGGCGGAGAGCTCATCCTCAGGGAGCTCTTCCAGGTCGCAGAGGTCGATTTCGTCGCCCGCGCACCCCGTGCACACGAGGTCGAGGAGCTCACCGCCAAGCAGCTCATCAAATGCCTCAGGAACAAGGTCCCCGGAGACCAGTACATGGAGATGAACGGTCTCATCACAGAGCAGAGGCCCCTTGAGGAGCTCGAGGCAGAGCACGAGGCCAAATACGAGCCCGCTGCCGAAGACAGGCACGAGTCCGATGAGGACAGGCACGAGCGCAGGAAGGACCGCGAGGAGCGCAAGGAGCGCAAAGACCGCAAGGACCGCGAGGAGAGGCGCAGGGAGGAGAAGGAGTCCAAGAAGGACAGGTTCGACAACGGCGCCATCGACAAGTACCGCAAGAAGCGCGAAGGCGATGTCATCGAGATGCCCGCAGCCCAGAGGTCCCTCGCCATCAAACCCGAGGCCCGCCTGATGGTCCGCGAGAAGGACGTCGTCAAGGAGGTCCCCGAATCCGTCGAGGTCCCCGAGGAGCCCGTGGAGGCACCCGTCGAGGAGCCTGTCGTCGAGCAGATCGAAGAGGTGAAGGAGGTCGAGGTCCCCGCAGAGGAGCCCGTCGAGGAGCCTGTTGCAGAGGAATCCGTCGAGGAGAAGCCCAAGAAGGAGACGAAGACCCGCGGACGCAAGAAGGTCAGCGACAAGGTCCTCACACCCGAGCAGGAACAGTTCAGGGACATGCTCCTGAGCCTTTCCACCACCCACAACGCCAAGGTCCTGGACAAGGACATGAACGTCATCCGCGAGGTCGCCGTCAAGAGCCTCGTCAACTCCCTGAAAGAGGATTCCGAGAACGTCGCGTTCATCGTGTTCGACGGTGTCATCTCCCAGAGGATCGTCGATGTCTCCGCCGACAAGGGCATAGGCATCGTCGTCGGAACCAGGAGAGGCAACATCACCAAGATGCCCGCCGATCTGACCATCTGGACCAAGGACAATCTCTACTGAGGTCTTTCATGAGCGAGAAGAGACCGGTCGAGACCTGGGAGGATTTCGCCTCCATGCAGTCCACCGACGACATCCAGATCCCCACGGACCCTCTGGACAGGGTCCTCGGGCAGCAGGAGGCCATCGAGCTTGCCAAGATCGCGGCCAAACAGAGGAGGCACCTCCTCCTCGTAGGCCCTCCCGGAACCGGGAAGTCGATGATCGCACGCGCGCTCTCGATGAACCTTCCCCAGCCCAAGCAGGAGATCAGGGTCGTCAAGAACCCCGAGAACGCCGAAAGGCCGTTCCTCGAGGTCCTGGATGCAGAAGAGGTCCTCAGGGAGGAGAACATCCGCGCCGAGTCCGTAGGGGTCCTGCTGAAGCCCGAGGACGCACCCAAGAACGTGGCCGAGCATCTCGGCTACAGGTGCAAGTCGTGCGGCATGTACTCCCTGCCAACGGACATAACCTGTCCGCACTGCAGTCAGAGCAAGATGGACATGGGCAACCGCAACAATCCGTTCCAGGACATCCTGGGCGGTATGCTGGAGGTCGCCATGCCTCAGGTCACCGCAGGGAAGGAGAAGGTCCACACCACCCGCACCCGCGACGGTGTCGATGAAGTGGTCATCTTCGAGCGCGCAGGCGAGAAGATCCGCATGCTCGACCAGAAGGCGCTGGACAAGAGGGGAGAGCTCCAGAGGACAAGCAGCGAGAAGGTCCTGGTCAAACTCCACCGCGACCCGTTCGTCCTTGCTACAGGCGCATCCGAGACAGAACTGCTCGGAGACGTCAGGCACGATCCCTACGGAGGACACGAGAAGCTCGGTACCCCCGCATACGAGAGGATAGTCGCCGGAGCGATCCACGAGGCCCATGAGGGTGTTCTGTTCATCGACGAGATCTCCCATCTCGGAGACCTCCAGAGGTACATCCTCACCGCCATGCAGGACAAGACGTTCCCCATTGTCGGAAGGAACCCCCAGTCGGCCGGAGCGAGCGTCAAGGTGGAGGACGTCCCCTGCGACTTCATTCTGGTCGCCGCGTGCAACATACAGGACCTGGAGAACATCCTGTCCCCGCTGAGGTCCAGGATAATCGGAGGCGGATACGAGGTCCTCGTGGACATCGCGATGCCCGACAACCCCCACAACCGCGCCAAATACGCGCAGTTCGTGGCCCAGGAGGTCAACCTGGACGGGCACATCCCCCACGCTACCGTGGAAGCTGTAGAGCTCATCATCCAGGAAGGCAAGGCCCGCGCCAAGGCGGACAACCAGAACGGTGCGCTCACCCTCAGGCTCAGGGAGCTCGGGGGACTCATCCGCGCAGCCGGGGACATAGCCGTCATGGAGGGTGCCGAGTTCATCACCGGCGACCATATCCGCCGCGCTCTCAGGCGCTCCAGGAGCGTCGAGGAGCAGATCCGCGAACGCTACGGCTCCTACAACAAGGGTCTCTCCAAGGATGTCTCCTCCGCGCAGAAGGAGCGCTCATCCTACTATTATCAGACAGAGCATCTGGACGACACGATGTTCAACTGAGCAAACCGGGGGTCCATCCCCCATTTCTCCGATTATCCGTTGCACATTTCTTTATAACTCCTGATACGATTGGATGAGCATGCGGACCGTCACCCGGAACGGGATAATATTCGCCCTCATCGCCGTTGCACTTCTGTCGGCGACGCTGTCCGTGGAATCGGGCGATTCCGCGATCACCCCTGACAGGCAGCTCATCTCCGAGTTCCCCGATGCGGACGTGATCATCTACGATGGAACGAAGTCATCGGTCAACATCATGAAGCGCACCGATTCGTTCGTCTCCGCACAACCTTCCGAAGAGGACTGGACCGTCACGTCCGTCATGAAAGGAGGTTCCCTCACGGTCGCACAGCTTTCCGAGCTGAAAGGCGATCTGAACGTGGTGATGGTGTCCGGGTCGCTGTCCACGCTGAACCTTCTGCGTGTGGATCACAGGGACGATCAGAGGGATCCGTGCGACGTCACATTCACGATGGAAGGCGGTTCCGTCGATTATCTGAAAGTGCTGACAGTGAGTTCCTCGGTCAGAAGCTCGCTCAAGGACCATTACACGATCATGTATCAGCCCCTGGGCCACATCTCGATCGATCTGAGGTCAGCGGACATAACCGAGCTCAGTCCCACCGAGGACATGGTGGAGGCATCCGATATCGTTATCAAAGTCTCTTCCGGAAGCACGGTCGACCGTATCTTCCCGTCCGGCAAGAACGGGCGCTACGGTTCGGTATACGTGGAGCTTGACGGAGGCTCCGTCGGCTACATGACCAATCTGAAGGCTGTTGTCGGAAGTCTCGAATACCGCTTCCGCTCCGGGTCCATCGAATACTTCTGCATAGGGGCGGACACAGAGTACGGAAGCAATTACTCGTTGTCCAACATCAACTCGTTCTATGCCCGCGGATCCGTCACAGTCGACATGGATTCCACTGTGTCGTACCGCTCAGTGATCATCGGATCGGGCATCATGGAGCTTCCCGCTGTGCTCTGGAACGGGGACAAGATATCGACGAACACCATCGAGACATCCTCGAAGAACGTCCTAATAGACGCCAAGGACACGAATGTGGACCTGGACAAGTGCTTCAGGACCTCCAACCGCTCCCAGAACACGTGCTACCAGCTCTCCTCCTATACGATCGGAGGGAATGCACGCACGAAGTCTCTGAGCTCTTACTGCTACGGCAGCGAGATAGGCTCGGTGCAGGTCTACGGAAAACGCGGCATATGGAGCTCGGCATCCGACATGGAGATCCATACCGGATATCATCTCATGATATCGGGATTGATGAACATCCCCTCGGGTGTGACCGTCACTGTTTCGAAGGGAGCATCGCTGACCATCGCCAACCAGCTTTATCTCGAAGGCGTCCTGGTCAACGAAGGCACCGTGAACAACACCGGCGTCATAGAGAAGAGCCGCGGAGGCACCATCGAGGGGAAGGTCTCCGGCAACGGCTACATCGCATATTCGATCAGCGTCACTCCGCGCGAGGACGGTTCCATCGATGTCATGGCATCGGATGACGATTCGGTCGTCATCAGGTCGAACGATATCATCCTCATAAAGAGCATATCGGTACTGCTGTCCAACGGGGATTATGAGGTTCATATCTCCGCGCCCCCGTCCATGTACTTCGAGGGCAACTGGTTCCTCGTATCGCTGAAGGCCTCTAAATCCGATGATAAAGGGGTGACCTACCAGCTTCATATCGACGGTATAGACAAGGCGATCCTGTCCTCTCTGACGGTGTCGGTCACGATTCCCATGCCCTCGAATTCCGAGTATCACGTCTACGGATCGGACGGGAAGGAGATGGCGATCACCGATATGACATACCCCGACCTGACGTTCATCGCAGAAGGCACGGGGACTTACAGGGTCACGGACACATCAGACGAACCCGGCACCGATGCCACCAGGAAGAACATCATCATGAACTATGCTCTGGCCGTAAGCATCGTCCTGGTCGGAGTGGCGACAGTGTACATGCTCCTCAGGAAGGACTGAAGGGACCTGAGGATCTGACCATGCGGTATCCTGCACCGCCGTCGTTGTAGAATGACGGAAGTGTCTCGGTGATACGGTATCCGCGTTTCTGATAGAATCCGATGGCGCTGGAGTTGGTTACTCTGACCTCCAGCTGTGTTGTGGAGATGCCATTCATCATGCAGGCCCTGTCGAAGTAGTTCATGAGGGATGATCCCACTCCAGTTCCGCGGTATTGGGAATCGACGGCAAGGAGGCTGATCGATGCCCTGGAAGGGTCCAGACGGGCCGAGCACAGGGCACCGATGATCTCCCCCCTGTAATCAGTGGCCACGAACTGTCCTTCCGGCCACTGTTGGAGGAAGAAGAGGATGACATCCTCCGAGAAGAAGTCATCCAGATTGAGGTTTAGGATGCCGAAGACCGACATGACATCGGCCCCGGTCATCTTTCTGATGAGATGCGTCGGATCACTTCCTACGCTTGGTGTTGGTGTTCTTCTTTTTCTTCTTTTTCTTGCTAGATACGGATTTGAAGATTGCTACAAGAGCAACTACTGCGGCTGCGATAATTGCTATGAGTCCTAGTTCCTGTTCTTCCTCTTCGACGACAGAGTATGTTTTGCTGACTGTCACCACTTTCTTGGTATCAAGGTCTTCTACAGTGACTTTCAACATATATGCCGAGGCATCTCCGTTGTTGATCGGGGTGCATGTTATGCGGGGAACGGTTGTGACTATGGGGTCAGAACCGTCTCCAAGGTCCCATGTGTATTGGTAGTTGCCTGTGCTGGGAGTGGGAGAAACAGTGAGCGTGATCTCCTTTCCTGCAGGATAGGAGGATTTGATCTCAGTGATATCTACGCTGAATCCGTCGTATGTGTAGAACTTGTTGAAGTCCTGCATGAACGATTCAGTGAAGAAATCGGCCACTTCCTTGGATTGGATGGCAACGCAGCATTCCCTGTTGTTTTTGAACGAGTTATCGGTCCAGTTTATGGACGATACTAAAGAGATGTCATCGCAGATCACACCTTTGTTGTGGACGTAAGTAGAACCGTTCATCCAGGCGGTTTTTACGAGGGATGTCTGATTAATCTGGAGGACCAGATTTTTGCTGCAGTTGCTGGAGAGAATGAGGCGGCAATCAACACTACTAGCTTTGGAGGCCATGGTGCTGAATGGGGAGATTATGTTCTGATCGATGTAATAATCCTGGAAGCTTTGCTGTTCGGAGTATACTCTATTCTTGGCTGTAGAGATGTAGTAGTTGACAGCTTTGGCGGAGTTGTCACAGGAGAGGATCGGTGTTACCTTTGCCGAATATGACTTGAAGGCAACATCTTTAGGTGATTTGTAATCTCCTAGAACGGCAGCGTTGATGCGAGGATTGACCTTTGTAAACTCCTTAACATCCTGGTAATCGGTCTTGAAGTCGTTCTCGAAGACCCCTTTCATGTATGCGACATATTGGGGTGAATTCTCGATTATAACTCCCCATCCGCGGTTTCCATTGTCTCCCTTGTACGGATTCTCGGATATGGAACCGTTGAGGTTGCTCTTTGTCCAATTCTCGGATGTAACGATCACCTTCTGATCATCGATGACCGCGAATTTGGCATGGTCGTAGACAAAACGGTCTTTGACGCCATCGTCTCCGACACCGATCAGGCGGATGCTTGCTCCGTGATCGATCAGCGTCTGCATGTACGGGAGGTTGGGCTCAAGCTCGCTGCCCTTGTTGACAGAATTACCTTCCACAAGGATCTTCACTTCGACGCCCGCATCCAGTTTGTCCCTCAGAAGCGAGTAGACGTTCTCGTTGGCGAGCATGTAGATCTCTATGTAGATGTACTTCGTAGCGGATTCCAGTGCTTTGAGGACCGGGATCCCTCCGCTCTCGGGGAAGAGGAAGGGCGTGACCTTCGCATCGAACTTGAGGTTCGGATCGAAATCATAGTTAGTGCCTCCGATAACGTACTTCACCCAGTCGACGGATGAGTCGGTATCGTAGCCGTTCACCCTCTTGACAGAGCCCTGACTCGATATCGAAAGGGGCCTGTCCACCCAGTGGTCGGGATCGGTCTCGGTCTTGCTTCCGTAGTAGACGGAATCGATGATCTTGCCCTTGTTGTCGATCAGGTGTACGTAGTCGCCGCCGTTGACGAGGATGTTGCTCTTCTCGGTAAGGGTCTTGTTGGAAGAGCAGCAGTCGAGGAATCTGTACGATTCGCCCTGTGTGGTGAAGTTGGAATTCTCGACATCTGTGTTGTAGAATGTTATGAACGAATCCGGCTTGACGTCATATGATTTGGTGATCGTCAGCTCGTAGTTTTTGGTCTGAATCTGATAGTTCAGAAGATTCACCGTGGTGTTTCCATAGTTGCGTATGGAGACGCCCTCATCGTTTCCGTACGGGCTGATCTGATAGAGTAGGAGCCCGTCGGTCTCTGTGGATGAGTCCGCATCCAGGGAGGCCGGGACGACGCAGAGCATGACCACGATCACGGCGAATGCCGCGAGGGATCTCTTGAGTGCATCCATAGATGCTGGATGCAAGGAAAACGGATAATCCTATCGGACCCTGTCCAGAGGACGGAAAAAGTTTCTCGGGGGATCATGCTTCCGGCGCTGCGGAAACCTGTCCCTCGGGCATCTCGGAGAAGCCGATGCACCTCATCGCGTTCATGATGGCGATGACGGAAACCCCTACATCCCCGAAGACGGCGGCCCACATGTCGGTGATGCCGAGTATGGTGGTCCCCAGTATGGCGAACTTCACTCCGAGTGCGAAGATGATGTTCTGATACACGATGCGGTTGACCTTCTTGGAAAGACCGATGCATTCGGCTATCTTCGACGGGGCATCGTTCATGATGACGATGTCCGCAGCTTCGATCGCCGCATCCGATCCCAAGGCGCCCATTGCGATACCGATATCGGCCATGGCAAGCGACGGGGCATCGTTGATGCCGTCCCCCACATACACGGTCTTGGAACCCTCCGAACCCTCCATTATGGATGCGAGAGCCTCGGTCTTATCGGACGGCAACAGTTCGTATCTGATCTCGTCTATGCCGAGTCTCGTTCCGATATCCATGCAGATGTTCTTGGAATCCCCGGACAACATGGCAATCCTTCTGACGCCTGCGCGTCTGAGGCTGTCCATTGCCTTCTCAGCATCATCCTTCAGGATATCCGCGACGACGATGTGTCCCGCATAGGTGCCGTCTATGGCCACATGGACGTTGGTCCCGGCGACGTCCTCTTTGCAGTATTCGACGCCGATGTCCTCCATGAGCTTCCTGTTTCCGATGTAGACCTCCATCCCTTCCACAATCGCACGGATGCCTTTGCCGGGTATCTCCTCGGCATCGGTGACGCACATGGGGTCGATCTCCTTCCCGTGGGCCTCGATTATCGATCTGGAGATGGGGTGGAGCGAGATGCTCTCCGCCTTGGCGGCGGTGGAGATCAGATCGGAATGCTCCATCGTGTCCGAATGGACCATTGAGACGTGGAACTCCCCCTTTGTGAGCGTCCCCGTCTTGTCGAAGACGACGGTATCCGTCTTGGAAAGGGCTTCCAGATAGTTCCCGCCTTTGACGAGTATTCCCATCTTGGAGGCCGCTCCGATCCCGCAGAAGTAGCTCAGCGGCACGGATATCACCAATGCGCAGGGGCAAGAGACGACAAGGAATGTCAGCGCCCTGTAGATCCACATGGTCCATTGGCCTGTGAGTGCTCCGGGGATGATCCCTATCAGCAGAGCGGATACGACGACGGCAGGTGTGTAGTATCTGGCGAATTTCGTGATGAACTTCTCGGTAGGGGCCTTCCTGGCGGCGGATTCCTCGACGAGTTCGAGAACCTTGGATGCTGTGGAATCCTCGTACGCCTTTGTCACTTCCACCTCTATGACGGAGGACAGGTTGACGGTACCGGAAATGACATCCTTTCCGACGAAGACGTCGCGTGGCATGGATTCCCCAGTCAGTGCGCGGGTGTCGACGGAGGTGGATCCTTTGGTGATGACCCCGTCCAGCGGGATCTTCTCGCCGGGCATGACGACGATGGTCTCCCCGACCTCCACATCTTCCGGATCGACCGTTTCCGTGGAACCGTTCCTGATGACATGGGCTGTCTCGGATTGGATGTCCATGAGGTCGCTGATCGATTTGCGGGTCTTTCCGACGGCCCTGTCCTCGAACCATTCTCCGATCCTGAAGAACAGCATGACTGCGACGGCCTCCGGGAACATGACCTCTCCCGCATCTGGGAGTCCGGATATCAGGAACGCTCCTGCGGTGGCAATGAACATGAGGAAGTTCTCATCGAACACCTGTCCGTTGCCGATGTTGCGGAGGGCATCCAGAATGACATCGTAACCCAGGATGAGATATGCAGGAAGGAATACAGCAAGCTGGACCAAAACATTCGCGTCCAGTGCATAATGAAGGATGAGGCCTATTGCGAAGAGAACCGCCCCGATCCCGATCTTCAGCTGGAATCCGTTCATCTCATCACTTCAGTCTTTCAACTTTGACCTTGCCTTCGATCTTCTTGGCGATCTTCGCGGCGTCATCGAGAATCCTGTCCATATTCTTCTCATCGGCTATGACCGTGAGCTTCTGAGTAATGAAGGAAAGGTTCGCTTCCTCCACATCGGGGATCTTCTGAACCTCCCTCTCTATCTTCGCGGCGCAGTTTGCGCAGCAGAGCCCTTCGAGTTTGAGAACGGCTTTCATCATTATCACTTGAAAATATGAACAATTGTTCAACTATTTTAATGTCATTATGAAGCCGGAACAGATGAGGTCATAGGGAGTGAAAATAGAAGAAAAAAAAAGGGAAAGGTCCGGCCCGTATGGGCCGGTTTCAGATGTACTTGATCAGGTCTCTGAGGGCCGCTTCGGGATCCTTGGCCTTCACGACGCCGGAGGCCAGGAGGACACCGTCCGCACCGAGCTCCATGGCTGCGCGGACATCCTCGCCCGTCTTGATTCCTGCTCCGCAGAGGACGCAGATGTCCTTGTCGACGGAATGCACCGCTTCAACGGTACCGGAAACGATGCCGGGGTCCGCAGATGTGACGGAGACATTTCCGCCGATGAGCTCCGGAGGCTCGACGGCGATGATCTCGGGTCCGAATACGGCAAGCTCCTTGGCTTTGTCAATGTTCTCGGCGCAGGCACAGGAGACGATATCGAGCTCCTTGCACATCGAAATGCATTTCCCGACCTCTTCGGCGGGCTTCTTGTGCTCGGAGTGGTTGATCAGAGTGCCTTTCACGAAGGTCGAATGGAGCATCGAGGGCGTGACGTATCCTGTTCCCGCGCCGGGTGACAGGGGATCCACGTTCTGAGAGTAGACGGGGATGTCCATGGCATGGGCGAGCACGGCCAGATCGATGACCGGGGGACAGATGGCTATCTCAATACCCGATTCCTTCGAGACCTTCTGACAGGTCTTCGCCAGGGTGGCGGCCCGAAGGCCCTCCACCTCGGCGTAGACCTTGAAGTTGACTATCACCGGAGGGGCTTTGAACATCGCTCTCACAGATCCTCGAACCTGGAGGTCAGCTCTTTGAGGACCTCGGGCCTGGATGTGTACTCCATCTCCTCGGGTCCGAGGATGGAGGGCATGAAGGGTCCCTGGCTTCTCATGAACTTGCTCGCTTTGATCGAGTTCTGCCTGGCGAGGTCCCAGGTCTGGTTGCCGAAGAAGTCGACGGGGATGTGCTCTCCGTTCTTGGCGCCCATGGGCTCGAGACCCTGGAGCTTTCCTTCGTTCAGCTGGAATCCGAGGCAGCAGATTCTTGGAGGTCCGTCGAAGTAGACGGGATCTGAGTCCTCGGGGGAGCAGGGGTAGAATGCACCGTAGTGCGATCCCCTCATCCATCCTGCGACGAGCATGGTGGTGTTCATGAAGGGCTGGAGGTACTCTCCGACGGAGGGAAGTCCGCTCTGAGCACGGCAGACGCAGACGGGGTCGTCCTTTCCGATGTACTTTCCTGCGGTGAGGTTGAGCTTGTCGGTGGAGACGACGCATGCGGGTCCGATTCCGGACCTGGAGTTGATCCTCTTGATGGCGTATCTGGAGGTGTCTCCGAGCAGCGAGAGGATGCTCAGGGTCTCCTCGGGGGACTGCATGACGACCTTCTTGTGTCCGATGACGTCCTGGATCTCGACATCGAATCCCTTCTTGGCCCTTGCATCGACGACGAGTCCGGTGGTTGTGAACGGGTCGAGGAAGATGCGGGACAGGGGCAGGGAGTATGCGGAGGGCTCGGTCTTGTCGGCCATGAAGAACATGAGGGGTTCGGATCCCCTTTCCTCGAAGGACATCTCGGCGGATCCGGGTCCGGCTCCTTTGACGTTTCCGGAGAATGCATCGGTGAGGATGTCCTGTCCGGCGGCGTAGAGCTTCATGGACTTTGCGATCTTGGCGGCCTTCTGGAAGCACTCCCAGGCGGCTCCGTGGACATCCTTGTTGCCCTCGCCCTTGTAGTGGGTCATGTAAAGGTTGATGTCGTCTCCGACACGGGTTACGTAGAAGTCCTCGATGATTCCCTGCTTCTGCGCGTCGGCAAGGATCTCCTTGCTGGCTTCGAGCATGGACGGGTGAGGCCTAGAGTGACCGACGACGGAACCGACGTCGGCTTTGATTACAGAAACTGTGACTTTCTCAGCAGACATGATTACACCATATCCTCTTTGGGTCCCCTAACACTCGCCTTTTAATAAACCATGGGGTCCTTGTTTCGGTCATATCTGTCCGATGGCCCCCGCAACATACCGATTTGCAGGGAAAAACGATGGAAAAACGGAGTCCCGGACGGAATCATTCCCTTTCGGGGCTTTCCCGGACGACCTCGTCGTAGACGGATTGGATGTACCTGTTGAACATCATCCCCTTCGATTTGGCTATGGCGCGGATGATGTCCGTGGTCCCGGATCCGTATTGGGAGGCCTTCTTGATCCTCTTCTCCAGATAGGGGTATCCGAGATACACGGCGATGTCTTTGAGAACCTTCTTCCTGGAATCGAGATCGACGGGTTTCAGGTCCGCCGGATCGACTTTGGCTATCTCATGGAGCACGTTGTCTTCGAGATACGGGTACTTCAGGGTCTTGCCGAAATGTTCCGCTATGCTGAGCTCGCAGGGGACGGAGATCTCCATGAGCCTCTTGACGCCGTCCTTGACATAGGCGTTGTAGTCGCAGTCGGCGCATTCCACGAACTTGGCGCAGCCCATGAAGTACTCGTCCGCGCCCTGTCCGGAGAGGATGATGCTCTCTTCCGAATACTTGCAGACGGTGAAGAGCTGCAGATCGTATGAAATGGTGAACGGGTCGTCGGTGCCCGTCGCCCTTATGAAATGACGGATCTCGTCCTCGAGGGTCTCCTTGCATATCCTGACATGCTTCCACGGGAGACCGAGCCTTCCGGCGAGTTCCTCTCCGGCACGGACGTCGAACGCCCCGTCGGAACCGCAGGTGTAAAGCGTGACGGAGCGGGCGTACTTCTTCGCGAGTGCGGCGATGAGCCCGGAATCAAGACCGCCCGAGAATGCTATCCCAACATCCTTGCCTTCGCAGGAGCTGCGGACCGATTCCTCGATCGCATCGCCGAGTGATTCGTACTTCGTCAACATGTTCACCTCCGATCTATTGTATGCGCATCAGGGCCTTCCCGGAATTCTTACCCCGTCAGTACCGACGCACTTCCTTCTGTCGGGCCATCATGCGTGGTGGTATTTCTACGTTACAGAGGTTCCGGACATTTCTGTGACGAGGATCATTCCGTTTCCGGATGTCATCCGAGTTGCAGATCCTTCGATCGTCCGACGATGACTAATCGGAAATAATGGTTAACTTACCGCTTTTTCCGAAGATGATTCTGAGCGGGTTACAATACAAGATAGAACTGCAAAATGAGGAACCCACGACAACGCCAGGCACACAGTTACCGTTGTCGATGGAATTTGTGAAAGTACGACCCGTGTATTATTGAACGACTCAGTGTGCCCTCATGCGGTCATCATCGTCCCGGTGTCTAAAAGCCCACCCTTAGGGATTCCTCCGTCACGATGAGAATCACGACCTCATTGATTAAATAGCTCGTGGTCAAAGTCACTCTGCCCCATGTTTCTTTAGCTTTGAGGGTTGAAAGGCAAAGAACCTGACAACATCAAATACCCGATCTCAGGAAGTGCCCTCGGTCCAGGCGCATCATAGGGTAGACCAAGATGTTCCGACACTTCTGTGACGAGCACTCATCTGTTTCCAATATGGTTCGAGATCCGGGGTTTTCTGTATGACCTATTATATAATCGGAAATAATTGTAAACTTACCAGAATTTCCGAAAGTGATCGTATGAGGGTTTCCAGGGACAGATACCTCGACCGGCTCATTGCAAGAAAGAACAACGGTCTCATCAAGATAGTGACGGGGGTGCGCAGATGCGGTAAATCGTATCTTCTGTTCAACCTCTTCAAAGAGCATCTTGAGCAGTCTGGTGTAGATGGGGATCACATCATTGCCATAGCCTTGGATTCCGAGGAGAACAGGGAATTGCGCGATCCAAGGAAGCTTTACGATTGCTTGCTGTCAAAGGTCAAGGATCAATCCTATCACTACATAATACTGGATGAGATCCAGATGGTGGATGGTTTCGAACCCGTCCTGAACTCGCTTCTTAGACGCGAGAACCTTGATGTGTACGTCACGGGTTCCAATTCCAGATTCCTATCGTCAGACATCATCACGGAGTTCAGAGGGAGGGGGGACGTAGTGAACGTCCGGCCGCTGTCTTTCTCGGAATTCCTTTCCGTCTACGAAGGCGACAGGTTCGACGCATTGGCGGAGTACATGGATTACGGGGGCCTGCCGGAATTACTGAGGCTAAAGACCGACGAACAGAAGGCCGCGTATCTGAAATCCATCATGGATACCACATACATTCTGGACATCGTCGAAAGGAACAGGGTCCAACTGCCGTACGCCATGGGGAACATAGTAGATGTCCTTTCATCGACTTCGGGCTCCCTTGTCAACCCCCGGAAGATAAAGGATACGATGGCGTCGTCCGGATACAGATCCGCAGACGAGGACACGATCGTGAGGTACCTCGGCTTCCTCGAGGACGCGTTCCTGTTCGAGAAGGCTGTGAGATACGATGTCCAGGGCAGAAGATACATCGGTGCTTTGGCGAAATACTATCCTGTGGACCATGGTCTTGCTAATGCAAGGGTCGGATTCCGTCAGACGATGGACCGTCCGCACATAATGGAGAACATAATCTACAATGAGCTTCGCTCAAGAGGCTATTCGGTGGATGTTGGTGTTGTGGAATCCAGACAGAATGAGGGTGGAAGGTCGGTGAGGGTTACGACCGAAGTCGATTTCATCGCCAGGAAGGGTCCGAGGATCACGTACATCCAATCCGCCTACCGCATGGATGATGAGGACAAGAAGGAGCAGGAGCTGCGCCCCCTCAGGAAGATCGGAGATTCTTTCAGAAAGGTGGTCATAACGGGCGACTTCATGAATCCGAATCTGAACGATGACGGTATCCTGTTCATCGGGCTGATGCAGTTCCTCTGCGACGAGAAGAGTCTGGATTTCTAAGCTTGATCATTTTTAATTTCGGAAATCATGGTATACTTACCACTTTTTCCGAAAATTATCCGAAGGTACCGTTCCATCCAGACATGCGAGTTGTTTTATCGTCGTCGGCGTTACATCGTGGACAATGACAGGAACAATGAGGCTTGTTCTCCTCCGCCACGGGGAGAGCGAGTGGAACAGGCTCAATCTCTTCACGGGATGGACCGACGTGGAATTGTCCGACAAAGGCCGCCAAGAGGCCCTGGCCGCCGGAACGATGATGAAGGATGCGGGACTGGATTTCGACATCTGCTACACATCCTTCCTCAAGAGGGCCATCCACACCCTGAACGGCGCCCTCCTCAGCATGGATCGCGAGTGGCTCCCCGTCGTGAAGGCATGGCAGCTCAATGAGCGCCACTACGGGGCTCTCCAGGGTCTGAACAAGTCCGAGACCGCCGAGAAGTACGGGGAGGACCAGGTCAAGATCTGGAGGAGATCCTACGCAACGCCCCCGCCGGAGCTGTCCCCCGAGGATGAGAGGAACCCCGCCAACCAGGAGATGTTCAGAACGGTCCCGAGGGAATGCCTCCCCCTGACCGAGAGTCTGAAGGACACGGTCGCCAGGGCTGTCCCCTATTTCGAGAAGGAGATCAAACCCAGGATGCTTGCGGGCGAGAGGGTGCTCATCGCGGCCCACGGGAACTCGCTGAGAGCTCTTGTCAAAGAGTTCGAAGGACTCTCCGACGACGAGATCACCGGAGTGAACATCCCCACGGGCGTACCGCTCGTCTACGAGTTCGATGACACTTTCAAGGTGGTCTCGAAGAGGTACCTGGGCGACCAGGACGCCGTCAACGCCAAGATGGCCGCTGTGGCCGATCAGGGCAAGAAACAATGAGAATGAGGGGGAGCATGACGCTCCCTCTCTGTTTATTTTACTTTTAGAGGTTCCGGTCACTCAATGTTGTCTTCAGTCTTGGCCTTGCGCTGAGTCATGAGCGTGGAAACGCCCTCCTTCATCAGGAACACGGCCAGGATGAACAGGACGACGGACAGGATCAGCTGGGCCAGGGCGGAGGCGTTCAGTCCGTCCATGAGGATCTCGATCTTCTTCCAGGATGTGATGACCAGCGAGCTGAGCGTTGCGGCAAGCATGAAGAACATGGGCGCCAGGAGCATGGAATTGCGCTTCCCGACATTCCCCAGCCATGTGGCGACCGCCAGAAGGGCAAGGACCGCAAGGAGCTGGTTGGCCGCACCGAACAGTCCCCAGATGTTCTGGTATCCGACCATCGCAAGGGCCATTCCGAGCATCACGGTTATGACGGTCGCTCCGACGGGATTGGTGACGATCTTCTTCAGGCCGCCGACTTCCTTGTAGGTCTCGTCCTTCCTGAGGAACATCTCCTGGAGCATGAAACGCGCCAGACGTGTGGCGGTGTCCAGGGAGGTCAGCGCGAATGCGGACACGGCGAGGATCACAAGGCTGTACGTGGTCGTCTCGTAATCGGACAGGCCGATAGTGGACAGCATGTTCGAGATCCCGCTGGCGAATATCTGTGTGGGTGTTCCCGAGGGCATCCCTCCGTTGTAGAGGACTCCGACGCAGACCAGTGCGATGATTCCCATGACACATTCGAGGAGCATGCCGCCATATGCGATGGGGAGCATGTGTTTCTCATTGTCTATCTGCTTGGATGTGGTCCCGGATGCGACAAGGCTGTGGAATCCGGAGATGGCTCCGCAGGCCACGGTGATGAAGAGGGTGGGGAACAGGTATCCGAGCTTCGTCTCGAAACTTGTGAAGCCGGGCAGCGACATGTCCGGCGATGAGAGCAGGACGCCTATGATGGCCGCGCCTATGACCCCGTAGAGGAGGAACGAGCAGAGGTAGTCGCGGGGCTGGAGCAGTATCCACACGGGAACTATGGACGCGGCCGCTATGTAGGCGGCGAGGATCCATATCCATATGGAGCCGTCTATGTAGCGCGGGAACTCGGAGCCTATGATGACGCAGCAGATGAGGATCGCTATGGCCGCGACGGCACTCACCAGCGCGGACGGTTTGAACCTGTTTATGAAAGCTCCGAGCACGATGGCGCCCACGATGAAGAGCATCGATATGGTCGCCGTCATCCCGTTCGTGCTGTTCTCAGATCCGTCGGGGTTGAACCCGTTGAACGTGTCCGCCACTATGGAGGCGAAGGCCGCTATGACCAGGATGAGGGTCATGTACGCGAAGATCAGGAACAGTTTCTTGGCCCTCTCGCCCATGGATTCCGATATGATCGTACCTATGGAGCGTCCTTTGTTCCTGACGGAGGCGAAGAGCGATCCGAAGTCATGCACGGCACCGAAGAACAGTCCGCCGACAAGGATCCAGATGGTTACGGGGATCCATCCGAAGATGGCCGCCTGGATGGGTCCGGTTATGGGTCCGGCCCCGGCGATTGAGGAGAAGTGGTGCCCGAGGAGCACCTGGGGTTTCGCCGGAACGAAATCCACATCGTCGAATTCTGTATAGGCAGGCGTCTTCCTGTCGGGATCGACGCCCCATTGTCTGGCCAGCCACCTTCCGTACAGGAGGTACCCCAGTATCAGGCATATGGATGAGAAGATAAGGAGAAGGGCTCCGTTCATCGATTATCACTGTTTCCGACGCTACGCGAGATGATCTCGGCAAGGTCACGGCCGAGACGGTCGGTGACTATCAGCCCGGTATCGGATCCGAATGCGGCCACTCTGTGGTCCATCCATCCGTGTAGCGTCATCTTGAAATTACGGTGATATGTATGCCTTTTTATTTTTTTCGTAATCAAATGACTAATCGAATCGCAAATGAATATCGAAGTTATGGTTGATGACCGATGTTCGGTAGATGTGTGTATGTGTTCGGTCCCATCCTTCAGTGATGATGCCATGCACCGGTCGAACGTCTCCTCGTCAAGAACCCCGACGGAGAACACATAGACGTACTCGTGGTCCTCCACCGACCAGAGGTTGACCGATCTGGTGAGGAGGTAGCTCTCTCCGCGGGAATGGAACGATGCGACCATCCTGAGTTCGGTGCCGTCATCGATCCTCTCTATATCGTAGTATGAGGAGAACGACTTCTCCAGGCGACCGATCATGCTCTCTCTTCCGTCGTCCGTCATGAAGGACACACATCACCTGCCGTACCGGCGGCGGTGAATGGGGCGGTCATTGAAAAAGACTGTCGGCGCATCAAAACCGAGTTCGCTATTCCTATATACGCGCGTCACTTCCGCCGGTTTATGTCTTTAATAAAAAGGTCCTCCGAGGTCGCTGTCGGCGACGGTTCCGTCACCGTCGGCGGCTGGGTTCAGGATGTCAGGAACCTCGGCGGAATATCATTCATCACGATGCGCGACAGGGACGGCACCTACCAGGTGACCATGCCCAAGAAGAAGATCGATCCGGAGCTCTTCGGAATGCTCACCGGACTTTCCCGTGAGACCGTCGTCAGCATCACAGGAGAGGTCAAGGAGAGCAACCAGACCGCGACCGGATGGGAGATCATCCCCTCCGCGGCCGAAGTGGTCTCCCCCGCGGCCGTCCCCCTTCCCCTCGGAGTGGTGGACAAGGTCAACGTCGAGATGGACACGCGTCTCAATCACAGGTTCATGGACCTCAGGAAACCCGAGGTCAAGGCGATCTTCGAGCTCAAGGCCCTCATGGTCGAGCTCATCGAGGAGGCCGTCAGGGAGAACGGGTTCACACAGGTCTACACCCCCAAGATCTCCGCAGCAGGCGCAGAGGGCGGTGCCGAGCTGTTCAAGGTCCAGTACTTCGACAGGCCCGCATACCTCGCCCAGTCCCCTCAGCTGTACAAGCAGATCCTCATGTCCACCGGACTGGACAGGGTGTTCGAGATCGGACAGGCCTTCAGGGCTGAGCAGTCCAACACCAACCGTCACGTGACCGAGTTCGTGTCCTTCGACGGCGAGATGTCCTGGATCGAGAACGAGGAGGAGGTCATGGCGATGATTGAGTCCATCATCGACCGCGTGCTCAACGGCCTCAAGGAGAGGGGCGCCAAGCAGTTGGAGATCCTCGGAAAGGAGATCACCGTCCCCGCAAGGCCCTATCCCATCCTGACATACTCCGAGTGCCTCAAGATGGTCAACGATGCCGGAATGCCCCTCAAGGAGGGCGAGGACCTCGGAACCGAGGGCGAGAAGATCATCGGCAACATCATGGCCGAGAAGGGATGCGATCTGTATTTCATCGCAGAGTACCCCGAGGAGGCAAAGCCCTTCTACATCATGGAGAAGGACGGAACCCCCTATTCGTACAGCTTCGACCTCGACTACCGCGGACAGGAGATCTCCTCGGGCGGACAGAGGGAGCACAGGTACGACCGTCTCGTCCAGAGGATGGAGAAGAAGGGCCTCAACCCCGAGGACTTCGAGTTCTATCTCGAAGCTTTCAGATACGGAATGCCCCCGCACGGCGGATGGGGAATCGGTATCGAGAGGCTCCTGGTCAAGATGCTGGACCTTCCGAACATCAGGGAGGCCATCCTGTTCCCCAGGGACCCCAGCAGACTCTCCCCGTGAGATAAAACAAACCTTCCCCTCCCGGAGACGGGAGGGTCGATTCTCCAACAACATCACCTGATGAACCTGTGCAGGTACTCGCGGAGGTTCCTGTTGCACGCGTACACGTAGCAGCCTTTGATCCCTCTGGCCAGCATGACCCTGTAGGCGTTGATGACGTATTCGCGGACCGTCCTCTCGTCGCATCCGTTCTTGACGCCCTTGTCGAAGAAAAGATCGGTATCGATTGTGATCTCGTCGAGGACGGGGTCGTAGTCGATCTCCCTGCCGAATATCACGCCGACATAGTTCAGGTCGTAGCCCTGTGTGGTGTGGATGCAGCCTATCTCGTTGACGGAGCCCTCGCGGAGTATCCATTCCGAGTTGCTCATGTTCCAAATGTACCTGTGACCGTCGATGTCTATGTCGTAGACTCCTTTGGCTGAGATATCATCGGCGGACATCCCCTTGGTGTTCCATTTCCATGAGTACCCTGCGACATTGCGGCACAATCCCATCTTCCTGTCCAGACCTTTGATGGATTCGACCATCTCATCGACATCGTCGAACAGCCTCAGGTCGTAGCCGGGGATATCCTCGAAGGATTTCTGCCTGCATGCGAGTATGTTGCGGATGTAATCCGTGTAGTTCCTTCCGCCGTCGCATCTGAGTTGGTTCTCCAGCCTCCATTCCCTGTGCTCTCCGATGGTCTCCATGAAGCGGTCATCGGGGATATCTGAACCTTTGACTGTCTGATCCGTATCGTAGAAGAGTATCCTGTACCTGCTGCACCTGAGGATCCAATCGAGCTGGGTGGATTCCAGAGGGTCCATGTCCAGGGACCTGCAGACATCATCGAAGGAACCGTAGGATGTGAGGTTCCTGCGTCTCATCAGACGATGGCTTTCGTCGACGATCAGGATGTCATAGTCATCTTTGACCACGTCGTTCGGTCCGATGACCATGCCCGATCTCAATCCGGGAGTGGCTTTGAACACCTTCTGCAGGGTCTTGCGTAGCGAGGTCATCGGAACCACGAGGGCGATCTTCAGACCGTCTTCTTTGGTGGCAAGCGCGGAGAGGTTGTGAAGCGTCCTCTCCCCCACATCGAATTCGCCGATGTCGCGTGCGGAGTCAACATCCTTCCTGGAGGAGTTGGCCAGGGTGAGCATCAGGCTCATGGCCAGCACGGTCTTCCCGGTTCCCGCGGAACCCCTCACAAGGAACGTCCCGTCCCTGCCGGAGGAGAGTCTTTCCACCATGTCGTGCAGTATCTCAGATGCGGCGCAGTCCTGTTCGGGGGTCAGGGCCGTGTACGGGGAGTATTTGAAAAGGTCCGAGTTGACGAGGGAATCGTAGCTGTGGGTGGCAAGCTCCCTTTTCAAGAGCTCCGCCCAGATGACCGGGAGCAGTCTGATGTACGCCTCGCGCTGATAGTAGTTGTGGCTTGCAGACTGCCCCGAATTAAGGTTCTGCAGTCTGAATCTCCCATCTGCGCCGCATAATCTGATGAGGGACTGCTCCACATCCAGAGTGGCGGATTTGTTGGCCCGGTCGTCGAAGATGATGTCGATCCTCTTCAGGGCCTGACGGTCCGGATTGGAGAGGTGCTGCCTGACGCGGTTGCGTATGCTGCAGGTCTCGCCGATGTAAGCCTCGTCGTCATTGGAGATCATGTACACGACGGGCCAATCCGCGCTTCCGTTGAAATCGGGTATGGAATCGCATTCCGATTGGTCGAAGGCGTACTCTCTGATCTCCATGGTATAAGGTAAGTAGACTCGAAGGTAAGATCTTTGTCCTCTGGATCAGACCGTGTGGTCGAATGAGAGTGTAATCCCTTTCACCCTACGATCCCCGATGAACTGTTCTTCGAGGGCTGATTCGGATCGATACGCATCAGATCGTTTTCTTCAAGAGTATTAGGATGCGACAGTACATTCGTCGGTGGTTGCCATGATGCTATGCGTGCTCGTCTTGAACTTGTACAATTTTTGTACAGGTTGACAAACGAGACAATTCACCATAGGAATAGACATTATCGACATGACGCGACATGGTTTGGGTACCGACTCCGAAAAGTACAGATGGAGTTCTCTGTGTAATCCAAACATTTTCATCTTCGAGAATGAAGTGTGTTGTGTCAAAGCCTGTGATTGTAAACGGATTCGGCTTCTCCGCAGTCCGCAGGCACGATCTCGGGAATGTCGCCGAAGAAAGCGACCTTGCCTCCGATGCATGACATACACCCTATTATCCCATCGGAAGAGCCAACCTCCTTCACAGATGCTTCCAGACTGTCCTCGTCCGTCACGATGTTCCCGAGCCTTGTGGCGAAGCAGTCCGCGAGGATGACATCGTCCGAGAACACTGTGCTTATGCTGCTCGATCCGAGGGAGACGGAATGCCCCACGGTCCTCGAGGAGGAGCATATTCCAGTGATAATATCGGATTGCATCATGAAGGCCATGTCCCTGAAGACCGGATGGTCTGCGAAGATCCCGACGGCCATGGGTTCGTGCGACATGAATGCTATATCCCCGCCGTTCTCCACCACGACCTTCGAGGAACCCGCATCGACAAGTCTTTCTGCGGTGTGCACTGCAACGGCTCCGGCGACACCGGCCATGGGCCCCACACTTGCTTTGGAAGACGATTCGCACATCCTCCGAATGATGGGGTCGTCCTTTCTCGATGCGGGATACGGATCATATGTAATTCCGAAGAACGGATCCTCCGAGATCTTCATCTCGATGACGGATCTGGCCTCCAGGACGGCATCCGTGATGACCTCATCCAGGCCGTCATCGCAGATCACGGAGAGTATCGTCTCCCTGAACCGGAA
Organism: uncultured Methanomassiliicoccales archaeon; assembly: GCA_934702355.1. Taxonomy (GTDB): domain Archaea; phylum Thermoplasmatota; class Thermoplasmata; order Methanomassiliicoccales; family Methanomethylophilaceae; genus Methanoprimaticola. The sequence continues at coordinate 9,682 of CAKUXX010000007.1, read as the reverse complement.
GCTTGTCCTCATATGTCCAGCTGGATGGCCTTGACGGAGCACGCGTTGATGCATGCGCCGCATGCGATGCATGTCTTGGAGTTCAGCTTCACCTGCATGTCCGCATCGTGGTAGATGGACCTGGTAGGGCACAGCGAGACGCAGGCGCCGCAGCTCCAGCATCTGTCGTAATCATGGGATATGTGTCCGGAGAGCTCCTTTATCCTGAATCCCAGCTCCCTGAGGTAGTTCATACCGAGCACGACATCGTCGCAGTCGCCTTTGACGCTGAGGAGCATGTATCCGCTTCCGTCACCGCCGATGTCCGCCCTGAGCACGTTGGGCTTCAGGTTGAACTCGGATACGAGTGTGTATGTGACCGATTCGAGGACGTTGCTCTCGTCGAAATCTATCCTGTATTTGGCTTCCATCTCACTCACTCCTTTCCTTCAGTCCCTTGAGCTTCCCTTCTCTGGGGAGCATCATCGCCGGACGGTTCAGCAGGAACTCGCCGTGCTCTATCCAATCCTTCAGCTGATCGGCGACCTTCCTCGCTCCGTAGAGGGAAGACATCGAGGATGTCCTGATGGTGCGCCCTTCGTAATCGATCGTTCCCGAGCGGAGCTGCGCGTAGGTGTAGCGCTGCATGCACTTCCTGTCGGAGGGGAGGCTGTAGTCGACCATCTCCGCATAGATGTCCTCATCGGATATGGCGCATCTCCTCATCACGTCCTCGTTCAGCACCGGGATGGGGATCCCCACTCCGATGGCCATGGATATTCCGTATCCGGTGATGTCCAGTCCGCGGATGAACCTGCTGTCCATCTGCTTCATGTCGCCGACAAGGGCGAGCGTCCTGGCTCCGGAGACGGGCACTCCGTTCACCTCCTCGGGAGTGGTCTTGAACTGCGTCCCCTGCCAGGATACGTATCCCTCGCCTCCTGCGAGGAATATCCTGGTCCCGATTCCGATGGTGTCAAGGTGGGGATCGTTGAGAAGGGGTGACAGCGCTCCGGCGGAACTGTAAGTGGCGTTCCTCATGTTGGGCAGAAGCTTCCCCATGTAGGTGTAGAGGGTCCTATCCGATGTGTTGGTCGCGATACCGTAGTTCTGATAGCAGTTGCGGGGGTTGTACAGGTAGGCTTCGTTGATGTCGTCGAGGGTGATGTAGGTGTCAATCTTCTTCCTGACGTAGCAGTCCGTACCTGGGCCGGTGGCAACAAGGTGGATGGATTTCCCTGCGATGAGATCCTCGATGACGTGCGCACCGCCGTATCCCGTTCCGGGAGGGTCGATGAGGGACGTCGCACCCATGTAGGTGTCGACAGCGGCAAGGCCTCCGTAGGCTTCCACGCCGTTCATCCTGATGTCGGTCATCCTTATGGGCGGATCGGCGTGTCCGAGGTTCAGGAACGCTCCCGAGGAGCACATGGCACCGAATGTTCCCGTGGTGACGACATCGACCTTCTCGGCCGCTTTCTCGACACCTTTGGTCTTCACAAGGTCCACAACCTCTTCGGCGGTCATGACGACCGCTTCGCCGGACCTAATCCTCTCATTGATCTCTTCGTAAGTCTTCGTCAAGGTACCTGCTCCACATTCCCTGCGGGGATCGGATGGACCGATAGAGGGATATATTCTATATAGCAGATTTGGAGACAGCGTCCCCGAAAGGTCCTCGGAAACAGAGGCCAGGACTTTCGGGATGGACGGTTCATGCGGACATTCGTGACGATACTATCGTCATCGTGTCCACGGGGCATATCCGCTTTTAACCGATGACGCGATTCGAACATCATGAATCTGAACGGTTCCAAACTCGGGGCGGCCGCGACGGTCGCCATTGTTCTGGTCCTTCTGTTCTCCTGGCAGTATTACGGCCAGGACGAGGAGGCCCAGAGTCCGATGGTTGGCGAATGGGACACCGCCGCGGTCATCAGCTTAAACCTGACCCACGGCAGTTCCCTCGTCACATCCTCCGAACAGGAGCAGAAGGCGGAGATGACCATCACCCAAGATGGGGACTACCTTACCCTGTCCTCTTATGCATCCCAGCAGAGGTTCCTTCTGATATCCGACTGCGAGGCGATATGTCTCGACAACCCTGCGTACTGCAGGCTGTTCTACAGCGACGGCTCTATATTCTACACAGTGTACTCTGCCGCAATCACAGACAATCTTGATGTTCTGACCCTGACGGTCACCGTCATGACCTCCAACGGTCTTGTCGATATTGACCAGGACAGGGTGGACATCATCGGCAGGGAGTTCGCTGTCGAATGCGGCATCTATGACGATCAGGGGAAGGTCGGAACTTCCAAGATCGGAATGGTCGTGAAGGACCAGAACTTCCGTGGGGTTGGATTCGATGTCACCATCGGCGATCAGGTCCGCCACGGCATCGGTTTCTTCAGGGACTGCGAAGGGAAGCAGATCATCGACGGCTGCATCGAAGACGGCACACTCATAACATTCACCGCAGACGGCGACGATGTCATCGTCACAGGCGTCCAGAAGGATAATCGTTTCATCATCGGAGATGCCGACGGATGCCTTTCGGAGGATATCCTGGGAATCGCCGACAAGAGTGTGATCTATCTTTCACTCGGGAAGTTCCCGATGGATGTCAAGATCGAGTACAGGGATGGTCTGATGTTCGTACTCCCGCCGGAACCCGGCGAGAACATCGCCGTGTACACGCCGACGCTCCATGGAGATGGATATTTCCTCTCCTCATCGGGCGCACCTATCGTGCTCGTCGACGGAAACCTCACGATGCTCGCAGACGGCATCATAATCTGAACCATTTTACCCGCCCTCGCGGGCGGGACACAATTCTTTTCACCGTGTTAATCAATTTGGATCTGTGAAATCAGGTTTCGTCGACGTGAACGGTGTGTCGATATTCTACGAGGTCCGCGGATCCGGGCCTGCGATGGTCATGATCCACGGCAACGGGGAGGACCATACGATTTTCGATAAGGCGGCATCCGCATTGGAGGGCAGGTTCACCCTTTATCTTCCGGACTCCCGCGGACACGGCAGGAGCTCCCCGGTGGACGAATACCATTATCAGGACATGGCCGACGATCTGGATGCGTTCATCCGTGTTCTCGGTCTGGACCGCCCGATCATCATAGGTTTCAGCGACGGCGGGATAATAGGTCTGTTGTATGCTTCCCAGCATCCCGAGGGGCTGTCAAGATTGTTCGCGTGCGGTGCGAATTCGAATCCCGGTGCATTGAAGGGAATGTGGGCTTGGATGCTCAGGCACAGAAGGGACGTGGATCCGAAGGAGAGGATGATGCTCATGGAGCCGCACATCACGGCTGAGGACCTTTCCAAGATATCGGTCCCCGTGTCCGTCGTGGTGGGGAGCAGGGACTGCATCAGACGTTCCGACACGGATTTCATCTCTTCATCAATCAGAGATTCGGAGGTCATCGTCGTTCCGGGCTCGGACCATTGCCGCTACATCTACGACGGCACGATCGCCCGGATCGTCATCGATGTCCTGGACCGCTGAAGGGGGTATTCGGTCAAGAGGGCGGGTTTTCGGCGACCCCTCGATTCAACTTTTATAGATACTTTCAATCTTCCGAACGATAAGATGGCACCGCCGGGCGATGTGTACGAACGCGAGTTGAAGGCCCTCCTTGCAGGGGATGCGAAGGCTGTAGCGAAGATGATCAAGACCTGCAGCTCCATGGAGACCGCCGCATACAACTCGATGCTCGTGGATCCATTCCTCGTGATAAGGGCCGCGGGCTCGCTGGGCGTGGATCTTGTCGCCTTGAGGTGGGATTTCTCATTCCCGATAGAGGTTAAGAGCTCCTCCGAACCCGTCATGCATTTCAGCAAGAACCAGAGGCTCGTGGAGCAGGCCGACAGCATGCTTGACGAATGCAACCGCTGCCATCTCGTGCCGATCTACGCGTTCAGACTGAAATCGATAAGAGGGGATCCGTGGAGGATATTCACAATCCCGAGCGATCACAACTACAAGGGGAGACACTCGCTGATCTACCGCAGGATCCCAAAGTTGGACATCTCATCGAGCGGGAACTACATCATGAGGTGGGAAGACGGGATGAAGCTCTCCGATTTCCTTCTGTACACAGGCCTGTCGGACTATTCCGCAGGGGATCAGAACTGAGTGGAACGGCGTCGGTACTCATAGGGCTCATCACTGATCAGCCTCGGTCAATCGTCATCCGCCTGTTCCGTCCGCTGTATCCGCGCGGTCATATAATACGGTTCCACAGGATGGTCAATTTGAGATAATGGGGATGGCGCGGAGTGGGAGATTCGAACTCCCGTGGAGGATTCTCCACCGGTTTTCAAGACCGGCGCCGTGGGCCAGGCTTAGCTAACTCCGCTCAAATTGTTGGAATAACGATATGTTATAAAAACAGTGGCACAGAAACGAATTCTGAATAGCCCGAAATAGGTATGTCTCTTCAATTCAGGAAGACCTGAAAAAAAGACTCATCTCTTGTGACCATCGGTGCGTTACTAAGAGGTGGTATTCAATCCGGCATTCTACTGGAAGAAAATATCCAATTACACCAAAGAGAATGAAATGAGGTTCGGATCGAATTAACAACAGCACATTCTCATTATTGTTAGGATATTTGATCGTCTGAGATATTGTGTTTTTACATTAGGTTTGATGATAATTGAGGCGGAAGTGGGTTACCATTAAGAACGTCATAACTAGGGGAGCTGAAAACTACTACTGGGGCGACCTGGGTCAGTTCATAGAGTGTAGTATTTGATGAATGCTATTAACAAAATAAGGTCTTCATTGGATGGAAATTCCATTTCCCACATTCGGTTGTGAAAAATGGAATGGAGGGGAATGACCCCCCCCCGGTTTTCAGGCTCACTTCCTTCTGACGGCAATGGTCAGCAGGGCAAGTGCGCCTACGATGGTTGCGGCAATTATCGCAATCGATTCATTGCGATCCAGTCCCTTGGAGGACTTCTTCACGACGACAGTCGGATTGACCCATATGTTGTCATCTCCGGAATCATCTTCCGGCATCACAGGTACGTTGGGTGTTCTGGGTGTGGACGGTGTATCGGGTGTGCCCGGGTCAGTCGGTGTCGTGTAGACGATGCCGTAGACCGAGTTGTGGTTGGTCCTGAACTTGATGGTCGACGATCCCTTGTCGACTTCTCCGCCCATCAATATCCTGTCCCCGCCATCAGGGTAGTAGTACACAAGAGGCGTCCCCTTGCTCGGGGTGAACGGCAGTGAGATGTCCATCGGAGCATCGTTCATCGTAACTCCGTCCTTATTGACGGTGATCTCGAACTTCTCTCCGTCCAATGCGGCCATTGATGCCTGGATGTTGCTTCCGGATGCGGACTGTATCGTATCGCTTCCGAACGATATGTTCACACTGTTCGGAAGTCCGATTATGATGTTGGTGTTCGTGGAACCCGTACTCGGGATGTTGAACTCCACCTGTCCGTCGGTGTGTACGATGTAGAACTCGCCTGATTCAGAGTTCCATTCAGCCGTCAGGTTGATATTATCCTTCACGGGAGTACCGAAATCGTACATCGCGCCTTTGGAGAACCAGCCGATGAAGGTGTGTCCGTCCCATGCGGGTGCTTCCGGTTCAGCGACCGTCCCGTTGTAATTCGTCGTTACGGACCATATGTCGTCTCCGTTGTTGGGCAGGAATTTCACCGTGACCTTCTTAACGGAATATGTGACGGTCACCGATATGTTACGGTCGCTCATAACGCCTTTGACTGCTTCCTGGTCGGGAACGTATCCTTCGACAGTCGGCGATCTGTACTCGTATGATTGGCCGGTGCGTACCTTGACCCTTATCTCATTCGGAGCGCGGAAGTCCTTGTCTCCGGAAGGTCCGACGTAGCTTATGACGAGTTCGTGGGACATCTCAGTCCAAACCGCTTCGAACTCGAGATCGTTGTCAGGCATCGATGCCGGGACGTCGGGACTCCAGCGGAAGGTGTATCCTTCGCGGGAGAGCTCCGGAAGCGTGATCTGCGAGTTGTAGCCGAAGGTTCTGACGAAGACCCCGTCGGACTCCTTGGTCCATCCCGCAGGTGTTGCGATGTCGGTCTGGCCGGTCTTGATTTTGACGGTGTGCTGGTTGGCGGAATACGTTACGGTGATTGTGACATCATTCGATCCCATCGTATCTTCCACCTTCGGACGGTCGGGAGTGTATCCCTCGACGGAAGGCACAACTATGCTGTACCTCTCGCCCGCGGCGTAATGTCTCTCTATCTTCGCCGGTGCGGTGAAGTTCGCGTCGGGACCTACGAAGTTGACGGTCACTGTTCCGCCCGACTCGGAGGTCCACGAGGCATAGACCCTTACGAATTTTGTATTGCCTTCGGGTATGCCGACGACCTTTGTTGTGAGATCCGGATCGGAATACCATCCGTTGAAGGTGTATCCTTCACGGGTCGGCATCTTGTACGTGACCGACCGCGTCATCGTGTAGTCGGGAATGCTGTCGATGGCGTTGTCGCCGCCGTTGGTGTAGTATCTGATGTTCCATTCCGTCGGCACGTATTGCACTTCGACAGTGGTGTTCGCAGAGCCCATCTTCCCTTCGAGGTACTTGATGACAGGGGCGTAACCCTCCACGGCAGGGGAGACCACTCTGTACGAGTCGTTCTTTTTGAATTTTTCAACATGCTCTGCGGGTGATTGGAATCTGCCATCGATCGGGCCTGTGTACACCACCCTTAGATCATATTCGAGAGGTGTCCATTTCGCATACACATTGATCTGGTTCCCGGTGACGTTGAGGTCCACCTTATCGATCTTGTTGGTGCGTTCCTTATCAGAATACCATCCGTCGAATTTGTATCCGTCGTAGGCGAGGTCTTCGAGTATTACCGTACCTCTGTGGGTGGCGAAACTCGTGAAGTTCTTCGCAGGCAGATAAACGCTGAGCTCAGAATTATACACGATAGATTTCTTCGCATTGCTGTCACTCTTTTCGTAATAATGGACAGTCAAAGTCGTATCTTCAGTCGGCATATAGAATTGTTCGATCTCGGGAGCGTATGTCTTTCCGTCGATTGTGATCTCACGGAATCCAAGGGTAGAGATATCGACGGTTCCCCATTCCATCTTGTCTGAGAAAGATTTCGGATAGTCGCCGAAGTCGAATGACTCGGTGGGTCCGGCGAGTGTTACCGATAAGTTGTATTGGTCTTTCTTCCATTTGGCTGAAATGGTGGCATCTGTGTAAAAATTGTAAGCTCTGTTTGGGTGATATTCACCCCATCTGTCGGACCAACATACGAACGTATGGCCTTCGTAGCTGAAACCGCATTCTGGGATGGTAATCTCGGCCCCATAGTCGACAACAATGGGTTCCATGGTTCCGACCACATATTTCGTATCCTGGTAGTATGTGGATTTACCGAAATTGACCGTGACCTTGGTATTCACAGTCATTACATCGCACCAGAATTTCTTGTTCCCGGTGCTGAACTTGTGGATCTTCTCCACAGGATAGGTCTTTGCCTCGTCCGAGTACCATTTTGTGACCCTGTCCGTAACAGGCAGGACGTATTCGGAAGTGTACGAGTAGGTTGTCTTGGGAATAACCTCGGTCAGAATGCCACTGAGGTTCGTGCCGTATTCGATCGTGTAGGTATCGCTCTTGTAGTAGACGTTGATCGTGACATCGCTGCCGGGCATTGTTCCCGAGACATAATCTCTGGATGCCTTGTAGTTGTCGAAACCCGGCGATGTAACGGAGAACGTCTCGCCATTTGCGATCATCTCGGTGTGCGCCGTAGGGGCTCTGAATGCCCCGTCCCTAACGGGACCGATGTAGTTCACTGTGAGTCTGTATTTTTCACCGTTCCAGACGGCATCGAGTGTCAGCGGAAGGTCCGTATTTCTGTCGGATGCGGGGATAGTTCCTTTGTCAGCGTATGTGTTCTTGCCGTCGGTCCATCCGCCGAACGTATATCCGCTGCGGGTGAACGCATTCTCGGGCAGAGTTGCGGATTCTCCGGCTTTGACGAATATCCGATCCATCGAACCGGTTCCGCCGGCTGCGTCGAACTTTACGAAATAGCCGGGGACCTTGTCATATACCGCTTTGTATTTCATGAGGCCGGTCACATCATCTTCCAAGTCCGAGCGCCTTTCCCAATCCTTGAAGGCGTACATCTCTCCGCACGAAGCGTATCCGTCCGGTTTTGCAGTGGGGTAGCTGAGACTGGTCCCATAGGTGTGTTCCTTTGTCTCGAAGATCTTGCCGTTGCCTTCGATGAATTGAACCTGAACCTTCTTCGATGTGGTGAATTCGGCATTGAAAACGTTGTCTTCGGTAACGGTCATGCCGTCCGCGTAGCCGTTCCAGCCTGTGAAGGAGTACACCGTTCCGGTGGTCTTCTTCTTTGTGGGGTCCTTCGGAAGGACCACCTTCTCGCCCGACTTCAGGAATTCCTTGTAGTAGGTGTTCCCATCGACTTTGAAGGTCACCATGTAGCCTTCACTATTGTCCGAGTACGATTCGTAGAAGATGAATTTGAAGTTGGCATCCTTTCCGCCCTGGACGAATGTCTTCCCCGCCAATGATGTGTAATCGGTGTACTTCTCTCCGTTCCCGTTGTAAAATACAACTCCGATGGTTCCACTGAAACCTTCGAAGGTCTTGGGGAATTCGACGGACCTTAGGGATTCGCAATGATAGAATACATCGCTCCCGACGGTACGGACATTCGCCGGTATCACAACGGTCCTCAGTGATTCACACTCATTGAACATCTTTTCACCGACGGAGTCGATCCCGTCCGGAAGGCGGACGCCCACCAGACTCTTACATCCCTCGAAAACGGAAGATCCCAGTTCGGTGACGGTATCGGGGATCTCAAGGTTTACCAGCGATGTGCATTTCCAGAATGCGCTGCTGCCGATCTTCTCGGTGCCGTAGGGGATGATCATCCCGGTGATGGAAGAGCAGCTTGAGAATGCGGAATCTCCGATCTCTTTGATCGTCTTGGGAAGGGTCAATCCTTTCAGCGAAGAGCATCCCGCGAATGCGTATTCCCCAATGGTATGAAGGGAATCCGACATGACGATCTCTTCCAGAGACGAGCAGTTCATGAACGAGCGGTTTCCGATGACCTCCAGCGAATCGGGCAGTTCTATCTTCTTCAGGGAACTGCATCCGCCGAAGGCGAGATTGGTCATCTCCACCAATGTCGACGGAAGCGTGACAGAGATCAGGTCACTGCAGCGGAATGCGTACTGGTCGGTGTTCGTTCCGATGTACTTCACGCCTTCGGGAACGGTCGCATTCTTCGCCTTGACGGGGCAGAACACCACGGTCTGCCCGTCCTTGGTCAGAACGAGGTTGTTCTTCTCCGTGAAATAGGGGTTCTCGTCGGAGACATCGATGTATTCGAGACCGCTGCCGTAGAAGGTGAGATCCCAGTTGATGTCCCTGACGTTCTTGGGGATGTGGATGTGGCGCAGCTGATCGCAGTCTTCGAAAACAAATTCTCCCATCCCTTCCAGAGATTCCGGAAGGATGACGGTCTCTAGCAATCCGCAACCGTTGAATGCGTCGTTGTTGATGAACATGACATTCTCGGAAATCTCGATGTATAGTCATTGACATAACTTTTTAGAAAGATTCGGCATGAACTTCTTCATCCAGCCCAGCGCGTAGCTCAATTTGGC
>CAKUXX010000006.1 GCA_934702355.1 uncultured Methanomassiliicoccales archaeon | reverse complement strand
GCCACCGGTGGTCCTTCTAGGATTACAGGATTTTACCCCTACCCCAGAAGTACCTCTTGCCTCTCCCGGTCCCAAGTCTGACAGTCTCCTCGGAAGTCGGAAAGTTAAGCTTCCCGATTTACCCAAGGATTTATCAGACCGGCTACGAACGTTTTAGACTCAATAAAATCGACCACCACTTGGGCTGCAGGTATTACCGCGGCGGCTGGCACCCGTCTTACCCAGCCCTTATTCCTCTAGTTATCTACGCTAGAGAAAAGCTAGAACAAATGTCCTAGCACTAGGAATTCCCTCATCGGGGTTGCCCCCAGTGTGAAGTTTTCGCGACTGCTGCGCCCCGTAGGGCCTGGATTCGTGTCTCAGAATCCAACTCTGGGCTCCCTCTCTCAAGGCCCATACCCGTCGTAGGCTAGGGGGTACGTTACACCCACTACTACCTGATAGGCCGCAGAGCGATCCTTAAGCGCCGGAACTTTCAACCATGGGTCATTCCAGATCCCATGATCTATGGAGTATTATCCTCAATTTCCCGAGATTATCCTCCACTTAAGGGCACGTTCTCCACGTGTTACTGAGCAGTCCGCCGAGTCCCTAAGACTCTCGACTCGCATGTCTTAATCGAATTCCTATAGCGGTGGCCGCCGGCAGGATCAACCGGAGTCAAATCTTTGACTTTTCGTCTCTGATGGATGAAAGAAACTGGCAGTTTACCATGTTTCACCGCTGTCCCGCTAAACGGCACACTCAATCGAATGATCCGTCTAACGGAACATTCGTAGCATCGAACGTCAGAATTCATGAGTGCACGCCCCTTGGGCGGAGATCATGATTCTCCATCTTCGCAAGCCGCCTTCGCAACTCGCGCATTCCCGTGTATATCGGAGAGGTATATAAGCTTTTTGTTTGAGCTCATCCTCGGCGATAAACACCTTGCGACTTGACCCGGTTTGACCCACTTGGTGGGTCGCTCCGACGCATCGCACAAGACCCTGCACATACCGCTAATATATAAATTTTTCTGTAAAAAAGGCCTTATGACGGCCGTTGGACGACAGATTTCCGTGGTGAAATAATGAAAAGAATGTCTTTCCTTTCAAAATCATACATTCAATGTGCCGAAACGTGAATCCGATTGTCCCCGGAGGATGCCTGGCGGACATCCTGGCCGACAACGGAAACAACAGATCGTCGACGACCGCGCTGCAGGAAATGATGCTGCGCACCTGTGATTTCACATAGAACGGAAAGTTGAATGACATAGGTGGGTTCTGAATTACAGGATCTGCAATCGGCTGCCGTTATATGTATCATAATTGATTTCATACACATCATGCCGGATAGCGAACCCAACGGTGAGGAACGTACGCGCAAAGGTGTGCGTGACGCCATCCTCTCGCTTTCGTCGGAGACCAAACCGTGCGACCTCACAGTAACTGCCGTGTGCAGGAAGGCAGGGATCAGCAGAGGTACATTCTACAATCATTATCATTGTATAGACGAGGCCGTCGATGACGTCCTAGATTACATCATAACAACAGAGAACGGTGAACCCCCATACCGCTGCATGACGGACGACGGGGAATACAATTGCCCTTACGGGATCTGCGATATCGTATTGGAGCATCCCGAATACGGACCCCTTCTCTTCGACGAGGCTCTCTCAGGGAGAGTAGTGGAAAGGATCTCCGATGCCTGCAAAGCGAAATATGTCCGCGAACTGACCCGCTGCCACGACATCTCACCCGGACAGGCGGGAACGATATTCGACTTCCAACTCAACGGATGTCTTGCGGTCAACCGCAAGGCGTACGGCAGAAGCCCGATATGCATCGGAGACAACAGGGACACCATCGGCGAATTCATACTGGCCGGCCTGAGGACCTTCGGCAGAAGGACGGATTGACACTCGGGCCGCTTCTGTCCAGCCGTTCCGCGTACCGTTATATATCCGGATCCCGGCGATATGTCCGGCATGGAGATCGGAAGGCTTCAACCGGCGGTCATCATCGCAACGGCCCTGATAGGTATAGTCCTGGGGAACATCGTATCGATAGGTGACGCATCGACGTGGATGATCAGGCTGTTCCTGATGCTGTTGCTCTTCACCCTGTTTCTCTCTGTTGATTTGAAGAAGATAAGGAGGTCGTTTCTGAACGTGAGGTTCTCGGCGACGGCGCTTGCCCTGAACTTCATCCTCACACCAGTGATATCCTTCCTGTTGGGCATCCTGTTCTTCAGCGGATCCATCGATCTGAGGATAGGATTGATCATGCTCCTTGTGACCCCGTGCACGGATTGGTATCTTGTGTTCACCGGACTCAGCAAGGGAAACGTGGAGCTCGGGATGTCGATATTGCCCCTCAACCTGATCCTGCAGATCGTGTTGCTGCCGGTCTATCTGACGATCTTCATAGGAGGAGAATATCACCTTGATGCATGGGATATGGTCCTGGACATGGCCGGGATCCTGGTGGTTCCATTCATCATGTCCGTCGCCGTGAAGCTGGCGGTAGGAGGAAAGGAGAGTTTCAGCGGATTCATGTCGGCCCACGGCGACAACATCCAGCTGCTGTTCCTCTGTCTGGCGGTCGTGGTCATGTTCGCATCCGAAAGCCCCACGCTGTTCGAGAACCCTCTGCTGCTGGCGGAGATGTTCGTACCGCTGCTGGTGTTCTTCACCCTGATGCTGTGTGTTTCTCAGGCGGTCGGGAGACTGGAGCGGTTCCCTTACGCGGACCGCGTCTCACTCACATTCACTTCCATGGCAAGGAATTCCCCCTTGGCCCTGGCGATCGCAATCGCAACCTTCCCCGATATGCCTCTGATATCACTCGCCCTGGTGATAGGGCCGCTGATAGAGCTGCCCATACTCACTTTGACATCATGGATACTTCTGAGGACAAGGGATGGGAAGATCGAAGCAGACTCCATGTGAGCGAAAGACCGGTGACGCCTTGGGATCGCTCCGGAAACGATCGAAGTGTCCATCGGAACAGATACTGCGATGAACAGGAACAGAATGTGAATGGCGTGGAGAGGGGGATTCGAACCCCCGGGTCCTTTTGGGACATAGGATTAGCAGTCCTACGCCTTACCAGGCTGGGCCATCTCCACTTGCTTGACTAGGGGAATCCTACATTACCTTTAAATGTTTGGTATAGGGCGAACAGCCCCCGAAATGTAACAGGTGATGCATCCCCACTTATACAATATACTAAGGGTATCATAAGGAAGACACATCCCATGATGCTAGTATTATGTAGTGAGTTCAGGATTAACCACTATGAAATTACTGGTCATCACAGACCTGCATCAGAATTGCTCCGCTCTAGAGTGGATCAACGAGGTCATCAGGAAGAACGATGTTGATTCCGTGCTTTTCCTCGGAGATGTCACCAATTTCGGCACTGCGGCCGAAGCTGCGGACATCGTTTCCAAGATCGATTCCAAGACGTATGTCATCCCCGGTAACTGTGACCCCCGTGACCTGCCCCAAGCGATCTCGTCGGTTGCTGTCGATATGCACGGCAAGACCGCTGAGATCGCGGGACACAAACTAGTCGGACTCGGTGGATCGAACATAACCATATTCGACACGACGTTCGAACTTACGGAGGATGAACTCTACGACGGACTCAAGATGAACGCCTCCGAGGGTATGATCTTGATGACGCATGCCCCTTCATACGGGATCCTCGATCAGATTCCGTCCGGACTCAGTGTGGGCAGCCCTGCCGTGAAGAGGATCGTCGATGAATACCACCCGATACTCGCCCTTTCCGGACACATCCACGAGGCCATCGGCGTGGTAGAGCAGGACGGTACCACGTTCGTCAATCCCGGACCTGCCAAAGACGGATACTATGCCCTCGTCGATATCGACGGCGATGACATCAGAGTCGAACTGAAGGGTCCGTCTGAGTGAAAATTCATGGATAAGGGCCTTCGGACCGCTCTTCGGAAGTGATCTGGAGATGTGTTCGATGGCCCGAACCCCCTTATATGGCGGATACACCGCCTGTTTTTCCAAATTATTGTGTGATGCTTGAACGCACACATTCCGGACTTTAAAGTTAATTTTATATAGGGAACCATATTTAGCCTGCTTGATTACAATGGCACTTTGGCAGGGTAAATCCAACAGGAAGCCCACTGGTGGCAGGCTTGTCGCCAACAAGGGTAAGAGAAAGTTCGAGATCGGCAGAGAGAAGCAGTTCACCAAGATCGGTGAGCAGTCGCTCAAGCAGTATCGCGGAGCCGGAGGAAGTGTCAAGGTTGGAATGCTCAGCGCTCAGTACGCCAATGTGGTCGATAAGAAGACCAACTCAGTCAAGAAAGTCAAGATCCTGACTGTTAAGTCCAACCCGGCTGACCCCAACTACGTTCAGCGTAACATCATGAACAAAGGGGCAACCATCACTACCGAGATCGGCGACGCCGTCGTTACGTCCAGGCCTGGACAGGATGGCGCCATTAACGCTGTACTGCTTGAGTAATCACGATCACCAAACCCCTTAGCCCTTCGGGGCAAATCCCTTCTTTTCTTTTCCAACTACCAGCTTCGGAAGATTCCGTATCGATCAGAACCTGTTCTGATGTATTTCACGAACCGAGCTGCGATTCATAGAATTACATAAATATCGAACCGAAGATTGTCAACGTATGGCATATGACCCCGACGTAGCGATTACGCTTTGGCCCGAGTACTTCGATCTGGACCGCACCAGGTCCGAGGGAAGAAGACTACCTAAAGAGCTGTGCGTATCCAATCCGGACCTCGATATAATCGCCAAGGGCGTCATGATCCTGGATTTAGAATACGAGGTCAAGGAGAATATGTCATATCCCAAAGCACCCCGCGACGGCCATGGATGCGTCAAAGTCGAGAAAGGCGTGATGAGCAAGACGGAATTGCTACCCAAGGTCGCGGAGATCCTGGTCAAGAACCAGAAAGGGTGATACTATGATGAGTCCCCTGGATTCCAGGGCACTAGACATCAACTCCGAATCGTTGGGCATCTCAGTCAAGACGCTGATGCACAACGCGGGAAAGGCCGTTGCAGACTACATCCTCGCCAACTATCCCGATGCGAAGATCATTTTCGTCTGCGGACCCGGCAACAATGGCGGTGACGGATTCGCTGCAGCATCATTCCTTCATCCCGAGAATGTTACTGTGGCCCTTCTGAAAAAAGCCGAAAACATACACGGTGAGGAAGCGCGCTCGTTCTTTGATTCATTGAAATGCACAGTGAGCGATTATGGATTGATCGAGCTTGATGCATATGATCTGATCGTAGATTGTGCATTGGGGACAGGAGCTTCCGGAACCGTCAGAGATCCTTATAGAAAATTCATAAAGGACTGTGCTCAGCTGGGAGATCGCATCATATCGGTTGATGTTCCGTCCGGTTTCTTTTCCGACGTTCGTATCATACCTTCCACGACTATCACATTCCACGACCTGAAGACCGGAATGGATGAGAGCAGCTGCGGCAGGATCGTCGTCGCGGACATAGGCATCCCGTCCGAAGCTGTGGACTGCGTCGGACCGGGAGACATGATCAGATATCCAATACCCGCCAAGAACAGTCACAAAGGTCAGAACGGCAAGCTCATGATCATCGCAGGTGGCCCGTACTACGGCGCTCCGGCCATGGCATCGTACTCTGCACTGAGAACAGGCGCGGACATAGTCAGATTGTATTCCCCCGAATCCATATTCAACATCGTTGCACAGATCAGCCCTGTTCTGATGATCACACCTCTTCCGGGCAATGTACTGACCCCTGAATCGATACCTTCCCTTCTGGAGGAATCCGCAAAGTACGATGCCGTGTTGATCGGCCCCGGACTTGGTACGGATAAGAGGACAGTTGATGCCGTGAGGATGTTCGTATCCGGATGCAAGACACCAATGGTCATCGATGCTGACGGCATAACTGCCGTATCCGGCATGAGATTCGATGCTCAGACCGTGTTGACACCCCATAAAGCGGAATTCAGGGCCCTCGGCGGCTGTTGCGACGTCAGAGAACTTTCCAACGAATTGCATGCCACGATAATCCTCAAAGGGGCCGCTGATGAGATCTCCGACGGTCAACGCACCAGACTGAACAGGACGGGCACACCTGCCATGACAGGAGCCGGTACAGGAGATGTTCTTGCAGGATGCATAGCGGCCCTGTTGTCCAAGGGGATGTCCCCCTTCGATTCCGCCTGCCTCGGCGCTTTCATATGCGGCAAGGCCGGCGAATATGCTGCGGATGAGAAATCATACGGATTGATCGCCACGGATGTCATCGAGAACATTCCCAAAGTCCTGAGGAATCTGATCCCTTGACATACATACAGCCCATCCACGGAGTTCCTGCTCTGAAGGTCGAGAACTGCTTGGTGATAGGGGACCTGCATATCGGCGTAGAATCCCACCTCATGTCCAAAGGATTCCACATCGTATCCCATACTCAGGACATGATGGATGAGATCATGAGTTCCTGCGATGAGGACATCAGCAGATTGGTCGTGATCGGTGATGTCAAGGACTCCGTTCCGGGCAGCAACAAGCAGGAATACCGCGAGATTCCGGATTTCTTCGAATCACTCTTTGAAAGATTCGATATCATAGACGTGATCCGCGGCAACCACGATACCAACATAGAGGAGTTCCTTCCGAGCAGAGTGAAGATAAGACCTGCCACAGGCCTCCTCCTCGGAGACGTGGGGTTCATCCACGGCCACACATGGCCCTCCGAAGATGTCATGCGCTGCAACACACTCATCATGGCACACAACCACCCTTCCGTCATGTTCAGAGACGGTATCGGGAAGATGATGACTGAACCCTGTTGGCTCAGAGGCCATTTCCGCGAGGGAGCTTCCGACGACAGATATCCGGAACTTCCGGAGAGATTCATCGTCATCCCTGCGTTCAACAGGATGCTCGGAGGATCCCCGATCAATGCGATAGGCGAGGAACTTCTTGGCCCGGTGATGAACAGTGACCTGCTCGATCTGGACGATGCCCGCGTGTACCTCCTCGACGGATTGGATCTTGGAAGGAGATGCGACCTGATGATAACAGGCAGGGACAATTCCAGGTGGAAGGACGGATCTCGCGGCCGTCGCTGAATTTTTGAAAAAAAAAAATAAAGGGGGGCCGAAGCCCCGTTTATAATCAGTTGCGGCTGATGGTGTCGTAGATCGAACCGTCGGCGTTCCTGATCTCGGCTGTCAGAGGCATCTGACCGGGCAGAGCATGGGTTGCACAGGAGTTGCAGGGATCGTATGCCCTGAACGCCATCTCAACCATGTTGAGCAGTCCGGGAGAGACCTCGAAGTTGTGGATCAGAGCCTTGGCGACCTTGGCGACATCCATACAGATGGGACCGTTGTTGTTGGTCGTTCCGACAACCATGTTGCATGCGGTGACGATTCCGTTCTCGTCGCATGTGTAGTCGTGTGTCAGGGTTCCTCTGGGAGCCTCGACGCATCCTACTCCGCGTCCTCCGGGGACGAGGTCGGTCTGCTTGATATCTCCGTTGCAGAGATCGGGGTTCTGAGCGTCCTCAAGACACTTCTCAGCGCAGCAGAGCAGCTCGATGAGCCTTGCCCAGTGTGTGACCAGTGTGTGCTGGCAGGGTCCGTTGACTCCGGCGTCCTTCAGGATTCCGCGGTACTCGGTGAGAGCATCGTTGGCCAGAGGTGTGGGCATCTCCTTGCACACGTTGAGCCTGGACAGAGGCGAGGCCCTGTACAGTCCGCTGTCGGGTCCGTCGACAAGTCCCTTGTATCCGGGGTTCTTGAGGTACGGGAATTTCTCGTAGGACCAGGGCTCGACGGCCTCGGCGATGTTGTCGAGGTAGTCGTAGGGGTCGTAGAGGTTGGTCTGCTCGCCCTTCTGGTTGACGACCTTGACCTTACCGTCGTGGACCTCGAACTGGTCCTTGTCGTTGACAAGTCCCATGTGGTAGGTCTCGTGGTAGTAGAGGTCGGGGTTCAAGACGATGTCCATGTACTCTTTGTTGCTGAGGACGACGTCCTTGAAGACCTGCATCGAGGTCTTTGCGAACTCGACCATGTCCTCCGCAAATCCGATGATCTGCTTCTGCTCGTCCTTGGAGACGGCCTTGGAAACTCCTCCGGGCACTCCCAGCAGGGGGTGGGTAGGCTTTCCAGCGATGATGGCCTGGACGTTCTGAGCCTCACGGCGGGTCTTGACGACTGCGGAACCGAGCTCGAGATCGACGTGTCCGATGACTCCGAGAACGTTCCTCTCCGCAGCGGGGGCTGCGGGTCCGCAGACGAAGTCGGGCGCGGCCAGTGCGTAGAAGTGCGCAATGTGGCTGTGCACGAAGTGTGCGTTGTAGAACGTGTCCCTGATCAGGAAAGCGGTGTCGGTGGGCTTGGCGTTGTAGCATCCGTCGATGGCCTTCGTTGCGGCTAGGTGGTGTGCACCGGGGCACACACCGCAGAGCCTGGCGGTGATCTGGTTCAGCTCGGTTACCTTCCTTCCGATGCAGAATCTCTCGAATCCTCTCAGCTCGGGAACCTGCCAGTAGGCGTTGGTAACGTCTCCCTTGTCATCTAGGAAGATCTCGATCTTCCCGTGTCCCTCGAGACGGGTGATCGGGTCGACCGTCACACGGTTTCCAGAGACTTTTTTCTTGTCATCCCAAATTACAGGTCCAGTCATTTACTGACCTCCTTCCTTGACAGCCCTCTTGATGAGGGACTTGCTCATTGTGTATGCATAGAAGTACCCGAGCGGGTCCTTGATTGAGCTCATGATCTTGATGATCTCGTCCTCTCCGCAGGTCGGATCCTCATCGAGGATCGGGAACAGCGAAGCGACTGCAGTGAACATACTAGCTCCCTGCTCCTGAACATCGGGAGATGGTCCGTAGCATCCGCGGCAAGGCTGGCCTGCCCTGGTGCATCTGGCTCCGCATCCACCGATGGTCGCGGGTCCGAGACACAGGATTCCCTGGTCCATGAGGCACACGCCCTCTTCGATGTTGACCTGGTAGGGCTCTTTGATCTCTGTGAGTCTCTTGTTCTCCTTGTGCCTGGGGCACTCCTCGCACAGGGTCTTGGTGGTGACACCGACCATGGCTCCCTTGGGGGGCAGCGGGACTCCGTTGTATGCGAAGTCTGCGACGGCCTTGAGGAGCTGGCTGATGGACTCGGGGAGAGGCGGGCATCCGGGGATGCTGTAGTCGACATCGACGACCTGGTCGAGTGTCTTGACAGTGTCGAACAGGGTCGGGATGGTGAGCTCTCCCTCAGGAGCCTGGTATGAGGTCTGGGGAACGACGGGTGCGTCCTTGTGGTAGGTGGACTGGAACTCGGCGGACGAAGGGGTCTTCGTGTACACGTAGTCCAGGATCTCATCGGCACCGCTGACGAGGTTCGCCAGAGCGGGGCTTCCACCGAAGCATGCGCAGGTTCCGTAGGCGACAACGATCTTGGACTTCTGCCTGAGCAGTTTGACCATGTGCTCGTTCTCGGTGTTCCTGATGGCTCCGGAGATGATGGAGACTGTGATCTCTCCGTCCTCCATGGCTGCGATGTCCTTCTCTTTTCCATCGGCTGCGATGGGCCACATGACGATGTCGGCCATGTCTCCGATGGTCAGAAGCCTCTCGTGGGTGTCCAGGAGGGACACGTCGCATCCACCGCAGGCGGCGGCCCAGTAAACGGCCAGCTTGATCTTTCCGTTTGCGGGTGCTCCGGGGAGGAGGGGTCCGAGGTCTGCGGCCTTGAGGATCGCCTCTTCGGGGATGGATGCATCTCCGCTGGATGCGACCGGGGGAACGATGAAATCGTAGGGTCCGGGGTTGGGTCCTGCGGCCTTGGGTGCCTCAGCGGCCTTGGGGGCCTCTGCTGCCTTGGGTGCGGCCTTCACGGGCTCAGCCTTTGTGGCGGCCTGGGGTGCCTCTTCTTTTTCCTTCTTCTTGAACAGCTTGTCAAAGAATCCCATTTACTGCACCTCCTTCTGGAGAGGGGTCGGTCCGAGCTCCTTGATGGTGTTAACGAATCCGACGATGGTTGTCTGGAATTTCTCTCCCTCAGATGCGGAAACCCACTGGAGAAGGAGTCTCTTGGGGTCGAATCCGTACTGCTCCAGGACCATCCTCAGGAGGGCGATCCTCCTTCTGGCCCTGTAGTTTCCACCGATGTAGTGGCAATCTGCGGGGTGGCATCCGAGGACCATGACTCCGTCAGCACCCTTGGCGAAAGCCCTGAGGATGAATTCGGGGTCGACACGTGCAGAGCACATGGTCCTGATGATGCGGAAGTTTGCGGGCATCTGCAGCCTGGCGACACCGGCTCCGTCGGCTCCGGCGTAAGAGCACCAGTTGCAGCAGAATGTAACGATCCTAGGTTCGAAGTCTGCCATAGTAATCACTCTCCTCCCACGGGGTAGTCAAGACATGCATCGATCTCTGCGATGATCTGCTTGCTCCTGAAGCCTCTCTGCTCCATAGCACCGGCAGGACAGGAAGCGACACAGCAACCGCAGCCCTTGCACAGACCTGCGTTGACGTTGCTCTTGAGGACTCCTCCGCCGATGTCGACGAGGGTGATAGCGTTGTAGTCGCAGCATCCGACACAGACACCGCATCCGTCACACCTGTCGGCGTTGGCGACAGCAGTGATACCTTCGGAGATCAGCTTGTCCTTGGAGATGACTGTGAGCATCCTGGAAGCGGCTCCGGAGGCCTGGGCGATACACTCGTCCATGAACTTGGGCCAGTGGGCTGTTCCGGCGACGTAGACTCCCTCGGTTGCGAAGTCGACGGGCCTGAGCTTCTGGTGGGCCTCGAAGTAGAATCCGTCCTTGGAGATCGGGACCTTGACCATCTTGGCGAGGTTCTCCTTGTTCTCTCTGTCAGGGGCGATTCCGGATGCGAGGATCAGTGCGTCGACGGGGACCTCGACCTCTGCTCCGAGAGTGGAGTCGAAGGCCTTCACGACGTTGCCGTCGTATGCGGGCAGGTCGTTCTCGACGGGGTACCTGAGGAACCTGACACCCATCTGGCAGGCCTTCAGGTAAAGCTCCTCGCGGAAGGAGTATGTCCTGATGTCCTTGTGGATGATGGTGACGTTGGCCATCGGGTTGTTCATCTTGATCTGGATTGCCATCCTGAGGGATGCGGCACAGCAGACACGGCTACAGTAGTTGACGGTCTTGCTCCTGGAACCGACGCACTGGATGAACACGACATCCTGACCGGCGAAGCTTCCGTCATCGATCTTCTTCTCGGCAACGGTCTGAGTCATTACCTTGGGGTCCGATCCGTTGTTGTACTCGGTGGGCTCGTAGGGTGCGGCTCCGACTGCGAACAGAACGACTCCAACAGGTGTCTCAGAGTTGTCGGAGAGCTGGAGCTTGAAGTTTCCAACGTATCCGGGGATGTCCTTGACGGTGACGCCCTTGTGGACGGTGATGAGGTCGTTGCTCTCTACCTTCTTGATGGTCTCTGCGAGGAAGTCTGCGACTGCGACTCCGTCCTCTTTGTGGCGGAAGTTGCGTGCGAATCCTCCGAGCTCGTTCTCCCTCTCGACGAGGTGGACAGGGTAGCCCTGGGCAGCGATGTCGAGTGCGGCGGTCATTCCGGTGATACCTCCACCGATGACTGCGGCTGCGTTGGTCACAGGGATCTCGGCTCCGACGAGAGGCTCGAGGAGGCAGGCCTTGGCGATTGCCATCCTGAGGAGATCCTTGGCCTTCTTTGTGGCGGCCTCGTGCTCGTGCATGTGGATCCAAGAGCACTGGTCACGGATGTTGGCCATGTTGCAGAGGTACTTGTTGAGTCCTCCGTTCCTGCAGGCCTCCCTGAAGAGAGGCTCGTGGGTCCTGGGTGTGCATGAGGCGACGACGACCCTGTTGAGGTCGTGCTCCTGAATGGCCTTGGAGATTGCCTCGAGGCAGTCCTGGGCGCATGCGTACTGGGACTCGGTGGACATTACGACTCCGGGCAGGGATTTGGCGTACTCGGCGACAGCGGGGACGTCGACCACGGATCCGATGTTGATACCGCAGTGGCAGACCCAGACTCCGACGCGGGGCTCCTTTCCTGCGACGTCCTTCTCCTCGGGGTAGACCTTGGGGGCGCAGGGCTGGAAGTTCTCGTCGACGATGTATGCTCCGGCCTTAGCGGAGGAACCGCATGCCTCGGCAACGGATGTGGGGATGTCCTTGGGTGCGGCGAACGCTCCGGTTACGAACACTCCCTTCCTGGTTGTCTCCAGGGGGTGGAAGATGGATGTCTTGCAGAATCCGTACTCGTTGAGCTCGATTCCGAGCATGTCGGCGAACTCCTGAGCTCCCTCCGGAGGTGCGAGACCGACGGACAGGACGACGATGTCGAACTCCTCGGAGACTCCATCGTTGTTGTCATCGGTGTAGTTGATCGTGAGCTTCTTTGTGACAGGGTCCTCCTCGATGTTGGATACACGGGCCCCCCTGTGCATGTTGATGCCGTACTCGTTCTCACCGCGGTGGATGTAGGCCTCGAACTCCTTTCCGTAGGACCTGATGTCCATGAAGAAGATGTCCTCCTGGAGGTCTCCGTGCTCCTTGGTGATCATGGCCTGCTTCGTGGCGTACATGCAGCACACGGACGAGCAGTACTTCTTCCATCCTTTCTTCTCGGACCTGGATCCGCAGCACTGGATGTAAGCGATCTTCTTGGGGTCCTCTCCGCTGGAGGGGATTGTGATGTGACCCCTACTGGGACCGGAAGCGCACATCATCCTCTCGTACTCGATGGCGGTGACGACGTTCTTGTATCTTCCGTATCCGTACTCTGTGGCGATGTGGGCGTCCCAGACCTTGAATCCGGGGGCCGCGATGATGGATCCGACCGAGAGCTCGATGACCTCATCCTTGTCGTCATAGTGGATGGCGCCCTTTCCGCAGTTCTTTGCGCAGAGACCGCACTTTCCCTTCTTGATCATGTTACAGTTCTCTGCGTCGATGATTGCGACACGGGGAACGGCCTGAGCGTGAGGGATGTAGATGGCCTTCCTGTTGGTGAGGCCGAACTCGTACTTGTCAGGAATGTTCTTTACAGGACATTTAGCGAGACAGTCGCCGCATCCGGTACACTCCTTGGGGTTGACGAACCTTGCCTTCTTGAGGACCTTGACCTTGAAGTCTCCGGCCTCACCCTCGACGGCCTGGACCTCGTGATAGGTCAGGACGTCTATGTTGGGGTGTCCAGCACAGTCAGCCATCTTAGGGGAGAGGATACACGCAGAACAGTCGTTCGTAGGGAATGTCTTGTCCAGACGGCACATAACTCCACCGATGGTAGGGTCTTTCTCTACCAGGTAGACGTGTATGCCCCTGTCTGCAAGATCCAACGAAGCCTGGATTCCTGCGATTCCTCCACCAATAACCAATGCCGATTTTGTCAAATCATTGCCTCCGTATACCAATTGGTGAATTGGAATGATTGGGAGAATGACTACCATGGTATATTAAGCCGTATCAAGATAGATTGATATACTAGTTGTATCCTTTTGATTATCACTTTTGTGTTGAGAATATTTTGAAATGCCTAAAATTATTAGGGTAGCTTAAATTTTCAATAGCCAGCATATCGCGACTGAAGATTAAAATGCATTACCTTTTCATGTAATGCCACAGTTAAAATGGTTGCCAGTTATGAGATGCTTCGTATAATTACGAAACAAATATCGACCCGTGTCCCGATACGTCAAGGTTTTTATTGGTGGATGCATGGTCCGCGCAGATTCTGAATGCTGGCTATAGCGTGACACTGGAATAAGCATACATCCAACCCACATCTGTGGAAAAAGGCCTTCGAAACCCGTGTTTTCCAGCAGCACGCATGCGAACAACAAACTAATTGTGCAAGCCGACGGGTCGTTTCGGAACCGGTCGCGGACGGAACTCGGAAACGGTTATATCGGATACCTCACTCGGTATGGACATGGTCGTGAAATCCGTCCGCGGAAGGCGCCGCTACATGTACGTCAGGGTGCCCGCAAACATGCACAGGGACCGGCTGACCGAGATCATGTGCGAGAGGGTCCGGTCCGCAAAGGTGATAACATGTCACCGCGGAGATGCCGTCATCAGGTTCACGCCGTCGGATCGGAACGCCATGCAGGACGTCATCGGAAGCGAGAGATTCCAAAGCGTGAAGACCTCGGGGACTCTGCGCACCCTCAGGGACGAGTACCCCAACCTGAAAGTCCCGCAGAGAAGGAAAAGATGAATCGACGCATCCGAACGAAACACGGTGTATATTTTATACTGCCCCTCTTATCCACACGCGGTAAAGAATAGGAGCAGGCATTATGCAACCCGGACAGATGGCTTATGACAGGGGGATAACAGTTTTCTCCCCTGACGGAAGATTGTTCCAAGTTGAATACGCCCGCGAGGCCGTGAAGAAAGGCTCCACGACCATCGGGCTGAAGTACAAGGACGGGGTGGCCCTCATCGTGGACAGGAGATCGTCCAGCAGACTGCTGGAGCCCAGGTCCACGGAGAAGATCCACGGAATCGATGACTACATCGGATGCGCGACATCCGGACTCGTAGCCGATGCCAGGATACTGGTCGACGAGGCCAGAAAGAACGCACAGATCCACAGAGTGAACTTCGGGGAGAACATCTCCGTCGAGATGCTCGTGAAGAAGATCTGCGACTACAAGCAGAACTACACCCAGTACGGCGGAGTGCGCCCGTTCGGAACAGCACTCCTGGTCGCCGGAACGGACGACCTGGGCGTACACCTTTTCGAGACGGACCCCTCCGGAGCCCTAGTCGCATACAAGGCCACGGGCATCGGAATCGGACGTGCGGCAGTCATGGACTTCTTCGAGAAGGAGTACAAGGACGACATGACCTATGACGAGGCCATCGCCATGGGACTCAAGGCCCTCGAGGCCGCGATCGAGGAGAAGCCGAAGGCGGAGAACGTCGAGATCGGTGTCGCCAACGTCGGTGAGAAGTTCAGAAGACTCACTGCCGAGGAGATCTCCTCCTTCGTCGACAAGATGTGAGACCATGGTCAATCTCGACGACGCCATCGTTGCCAAACTCGAATCCCACGGAGAGACGTTCGAGATCCTGCTTGACCCTGCCGTTTTCGACATGATCAAACAGGGGAAGAAGTTCGACATCATCGACTACATGGCTGTCGAAGACGTCTTCAAGAACGCCTCCAAGGGAACAAGACCCCCCGAGGACAAGATCAAAGAGGTCTTCGGGACCGAGGAGATAGGCGCCATTGCGAGCAAGATCGTCGAGAAAGGCGAGATACAGATCACCACCGAACAGCGCAAGGAGATGCTGGAGGCCAAGAGGCAGCAGGTGATCACGTACATCTCCGCCAATGCGATCAACCCGCAGACACACACCCCTCACCCCCCGCTCAGGATCGAACTGGCGCTGGAGGAGGCGAAGTTCCATGTGGACCCTTTCAAACCGCTGGAGAAGGAGATCGACGAGGCGATGAAGCTGCTCAGGCCGCTTCTCCCCATCAGGTTCGAGAAGAGCCGCATAGCGATCAAGCTCAACGGTACCGACTACGGACGCTGCTACGACGATATCATCCATTACGGCATCGTCGACAGAGAGGAGTGGACCGCCGACGGATCGTGGATCGGACTCATGGAGATCCCCGCAGGGATGATCACAGAGATAACAGAGAAACTGAAGCACAAGACCAAGGGTACCGCCTCGGTCAAGCTGGTCAGTTGAATTAACATTCAGAGAGTTGATAAAATGGAAAAGAGAAACGCCAGACAGACGCGCGAGATCGTCGTGCCCGGCGACGTTATCGACGGGAGCGGAATGAAACCCGGAGAGAACGCATATCTGCTGGACGGGAAAGTCCGCGCCAGCGTCATGGGAGTACGCAACGTGTTCCAGAACACGGTCGGCGTAATCCCGCTGAAGGGATGCTACATGCCCACATCGGGCGACACCGTGATCGGAGTCATCACAGACATCGGGCCCTCGAATTGGCTCATCGACATCTGTGCACCCTATCCCGCACCCCTTCATGTGAACGAGGTCCCCTGGAAAGTGGAGTTCGGAGACACATCCCGCTACCTCACACTCGGGGACGCAGTGATAATCAAGGTCCTCTCGGTCGACGAGAGCAAGAAGATCCAGGTCACGATGAAGGATTCCGGACTCAGGAAGATCGAGGGCGGAAGGCTCGTAAAGATCGCACATTCAAAAGTGTCCAGGGTCATCGGGAAGAGCGGAAGCATGATCACCATGCTCAAGAGCATGACCGACTGCCGCATCACCGTCGGACAGAACGGGATGATCTGGGTGGATGGCGACGACGAGAACGCGGATGTCGCGGTCGAGGCCATCAAGATGATCGAGGAGAAGGCCCAGTCCAGGGACCTTACCGACAAAGTCAAAGATTTTATCGAGAGAAAGCTCCCCCAGAGCGAAGAATATGAGGGGGAGGAGTGAATATGAGCGGACATACTGACATGGTATTGGTTGACGAGAACGGCATGCGTATCGACGGAAGGACCGAAGAGGAGCACAGGCCCATCAAGATCGAGGCTGGCGTCCTCAGCAACGCCGATGGATCCGCATACGTCGAGATCGGGAAGAACAAGGTCCTGGCAGCGGTCTACGGACCCAGGGAATGCCACCCCAGGCACCTCCAGAACCCGACCAAAGCCATCGTCCAATGCAAGTACAACATGGAGGCCTTCTCCGTAAGCGACAGGAAGAGGCCCGGACCCGACAGAAGGTCCATCGAGATCTCCAAGATCATCTCCGAGGCACTGGAGAAGGTCGTCCTCACCGAGCTCTACCCCCGTGCTTCCATCGACGTGTACATCGAGATCCTCCAGGCGAACGCCGGAACCAGGTGCGCAGGACTCACCGCCGCCTCCGTCGCACTCGCCGATGCGGGGATCCCCATGAGGGACATCGTCCCCGCCATCGCCGCCGGAAAGGCGGACGGACACGTCCTCCTCGACCTGAACAAGGAGGAGGACAACTACGGTCAGGCCGATGTGCCCATAGCCATCATGCCCTCGACCGACGAGATCGTCCTCCTCCAGATGGACGGTAACATGACCCGCGAGGAGTTCGATCACGCAATCGACCTCGCAGTGAACGCGTGCCACGAGGTCCACGACCTCCAGGTGGACGCCCTCAAGAGACGCTACGGCAAACCCTCGCAGGAGGCATCCGAATGAGCAACGAGATAATGTCCGAGATCAAGCGCGACCACATCATGAACCTCCTCGCCGACGGCAAGAGGATGGACGGCCGCGGAGTCACCGACGTCAGGAAGATCCGCGTCGAGACCGGATGCATCGAATCCGCAGACGGTTCCGCCAGGGTCAAACTCGGCAAGACCGAGGTCATCGCGGGAGTCAAGATCATCCCCGGCACACCCTTCGGAGACACACCCAACCTGGGAGTGCTCACGATGGGTGCCGAGCTCATCCCCATGGCACATAACACATTCGAGTCCGGACCTCCCGGAGAGGACGCCATCGAACTCGCACGTGTCGTGGACCGCGGAATCCGTGAGTCCGGAATGGTCGATGTCGAGAAACTCTGCATCACCCCCGGAGAAGAGGTCTGGATGTGCTTCGTGGACATCTACGCGCTCGACTACGACGGCAACCTCTTCGATGCCGCCAATCTCGCAGCAGTGTGCGCACTGAAGACCGCCATCATCCCCGGAGAGCAGTACGGCAAGGGCGAGAACGCTCCTCTGCCCATAACCTGTCTCCCCATATCGGTGACGGAGGCAAAAGTCGGAAATACTTTAATAGTAGACCCCGACTACGACGAAGAGCAGATTTCATCCGCACGCCTGACGGTCACGACCGACGATGTCGGAAACTTCAGGGCGATGCAGAAAGGAGGCTGCGGTTCTATCACTCTAGACGAACTGAGCCTCTGTCTCGACAGAGCCGTGGAGATCGGTGCGGAGATAAGAAAGATCATCGGGTGATTTCCAATGGCAAAGAGAACAGAGAAAGCAGGAAGCGCAGGCAGGTTCGGCGCTAGGTACGGAGTTATTGTTCGCAACAGGGTAAAGAACATCGAGGCCCAGCAGAAGGCCAAGCACGAGTGCCCCGTTTGCCACCACGATTCCGTCAAGAGAGTAAGCTCCGGTATCTGGACCTGCAAGCACTGCGGAACAAAATTCGCCGCAGGCGCCTACAGTCCCAAGACCAAGAAGGAGCTGTCTCAGGTCAGCGAGAACTGAACAGGTGATTCCGTTGTCCGACTACAGATGCGCAAAATGCAATGAACCCGTGAGGAACGTCAACACCCTCGGGCTTCAGTGCGAAAAGTGCGGATCGAAGATTTTCTTCAAGGAGAGGCCTCCGTCGAAGAAAGTCCTGAAGTCTGACTGAGATGCTCAGAGCGACCCTCACAATCTCGGGTACGGTCGCGTATGCGATCGTGCCCGCAATGGGTCCCGAATCAGGAAGGGAGCTTTCCCGCACTGAGACGACAATCTCCCGCAAAGGGCAGGATGCCGTCATAAGGATCGAAGCGGCCGACACATCGGCCATGAGGGCGGCGCTGAACTCCCATCTCGAATGCATCAGGGTCGTAGAGGACGTCGAGAACCTGGCGGTGATGAAACCATGAACGGAATCAGCCCCCAACTTCAGAATCAGATAACCCAGTTCCAGCAGGTCCAGCAGCAGCTTCAGGCCGTATCTTCCCAGAAGATGCAGTACGACGCCCAGAAGCGCGAGCTCGCAAGGACCCTCGAGGAGCTGAAGACCTGCACCGGAGCGGTCTACAAGAACAGTGGATCCCTTCTCATCAAAGTCGAGGACAAGGACGCCCTTGTCGCAGAGATGGAGGAGTCCATTGAGATGATGGATGTCAGGATAGGTTCCCTCGAGAGACAGGAGAACAGTCTCAAAGAGAGGTACACCGTACTCCAGCAGACCATCAACACCGCAATGGGGAACGCCCCCACGCAGTGATCCAAACCCAATCCATCAGGTCCCGCAACGGGGCCTGATCGTTTCTACCCATACCTGAAATGCAGTCCCGACGGCATACTGTGGACGACTTTCACCAGTTTTTTTATACTATATATGTGACGTATCACCATGGAAGCATTGGTACTCAACGACGTACGGAAGTCGTATGGCAACCGCGAGGCCGTCCATGGGATATCCCTTTCCGTCGGGGAAGGGGAGATCTTCGGACTCATCGGACACAACGGAGCGGGGAAGACCACCACGCTCAGGATGATATCCACGCTTCTGAGGATAACATCCGGGAGCATCACCGTGTACGGACACGATGTCGCGACCGAACCCGACGAGGTCAGAAAACTGATCAGCTACCTGCCCGAAGATGCGGGCGCTTACAAGGACCTTACAGGAAGGGCGTATCTGGAGTTCATGGCCAGCTTCTTCGTCACCGGCGAAGACAGGAAAGCCATGGTGGAGAAGGGCATACGCATCGCAGACCTGGGCGACAGGATCGATTCCAAAGTCGACACCTACAGCAAGGGTATGATGCGCAGACTTCTCATCGCAAGGGCCATAATGCCGTCTCCGAAACTCGCCATCCTCGACGAGGTGACATCCGGACTGGACGTCATCAATGCTTACGACATCAGGGAACTGATAAGGAAGGTCGCATCCGAAGGCGTGACCGTCATAATGTCATCGCACAACATGTTCGAAGTGGACATGCTTTGCGACCGCGTCGGCATGATAGACCAGGGCAACCTGATCCTCATAGGGACCCCGGAGGAACTCAAGGAGAGGTTCGAAGTGGACACCCTCGAAGAGGTATTCGTCAAGGCGGTGAAAGGATGAGCCATCTCACCAACATCATGCGCAAGGAACTAAAGGAGATGCTCACCCCCGGTTCCGTGATATCCGTGCTCATAATGGTCGTCCTGCTCGCCGGAATGGGCGGTATGATGGGTCACGAGGTCGAGAAGGCATCTGTGCTCCCATCGTTCGGATACGTCGGACCCACCGACGACGGAGACTACCTCGAATGGAACGCATACTATCAGCTCAAGGAGATGTACGGGGACGAGGCCGCATCCAAGATCATCCCCATGGACAGCAACTACGGGGACCTGGATGCCATAGTCGCCGAGATGCGCGACAAGGACATAGACGCCGTGATAGGCATACCAGACACATTGTACGACGACCTCAGGCTCCACAAACAGGTCTCCGTGATGCAATACTACGTCTACGAGCCCATCGGCCTGTTCGGTTCCGCCCCATCGACGATCATCACGACCGTCGTCGACATGCTCAATTCCAGTCTTTCCAGGGTCATGATAGCCCAGGAGCCTTCCGCAGACTACGATTTCATGACGAGCCCGCTGATCACCGGTTCGAACGACATCAGCACCGTCGTCAAGGGAACGGCGTATCAGGGCGTCACACCCTACGCCATCGCCAACGAGGTGACAAGTCAGACCATGATGATCCCTGTCGTGATCATGATCATCATAATGATGGTCGGAAGCATAGTCATCAGCTCCATGGGCTCCGAGAAGGAGAACAAGACCCTCGAGACGCTGCTGACGCTGCCTGTGAAGAGGACCACCATCGTCAGCGGGAAGATCCTCGCCTCGGCCATCGTCGGACTCGTGTACGGATTGGCGTACATGGTCGGCATGAGCGTCTACACCAACGGCATGACCGGCAAGATCGAGACAGGTTCGGTCAATCTCGCCGACATAGGCATGTCCCTGAGCGGCACGGACTGGTTCCTGATCATGATCTCCATGTTCCTCGCCATCATCTGCGCACTCGGAATATGCATGATCCTCGGAGCGTTCGCGAAGAACTACAAATCCGCACAGACCATGACCATGCCCCTGAGCATAATGGGACTCGTCCCGATGTTCATCATCATGTTCTCCGGATGGTACGGCAGCGCCGCTGTCGTGAAGGCCATCACCTTCGCAATCCCGTTCTCCCACCCGATGATGGCCATGCAGGCCCTGATGTACGGGGATGTCATGCTCGTGCTCTCCGGTATCGCCTACATGGCAGTGTTCGCCCTGGCGACGATAATCGTGACCGTTTGGCTTTACAGGTCGGACATCCTCATCACAGGGCTCGGACAGAACAGATTCGTCCAGAAACTCACCGTCAGGAAGTGACCAACCCCTTACCGGCCTTCGGGCCGGACATAACACTATATTATCATTCTACATCCCGCCGGATATGCTCAAACGCATCGCTGAGGAGCTTGAGAAGGGGAACAGCATCGTGTTCGTTCACGGCAACGCGGATGTCGACGCAGTCGGATCCGCCTGTGCGCTCGCCCGCTCGTTTCCCGGAACGGATGTATTCGCACCGACCGGACTCGACCGCGTGGCAAGGATCGTCGTCGAGAGGATGGAAGCCGACATCCTCGAGGAATGCGACCTGTCGAAGTACGACAGGGTCGTTGTCGTGGATACGTCCACGCCCGAACAGCTGGAGACCGATATCGAACTCCCCGACGACTGCATCGTGATAGACCATCACAAATCCACCGGCAAATGGGACGGGATGACATCACTGTTCTACTGCGACGACAGCAAGACCTCGTGCTGCGAGATAATCAAGGAACTTCTGGATTCCGCCGGGAAACCCGTGGACAGATGGACCGGCCTGATGCTCCTGGGCGGGATGCTCACGGACAGCGGCCACTTCCAGTATGCCCGGGCCGGCATGCTCACGGCCTTCCACGACATAATGGTCGGATGCGGGATCGAGATGGATGAGGCGATGACGCTCACGGAGGCCCCCATAAGCATGTCCGAGAGGATAGCCATGATGAAGGCCATCGAACGCACCCGCTTCGACAGGGTCGGATCGATGATCGTGGCGATATCGTTCGGCGGAAGCTTCGAGGCATCCTCGTGCAGGGCGATCATGTCCGCGGGAGCGGATGTCGTCTTCGTCGGATCCCAGAGGGACGAGGAGTTCCGCATCAGCGGAAGGGCCACTCAGGAAGCTGTCAGAAAAGGCGTCCACCTCGGCGACATAATGTCCGGAGTGGGAGAGGAGACCACAACGGACGGCGGAGGCCACGGCGGTGCCGCCGGACTCTCGGGCATAGGCGATGTGGAGGCCATGCTCGGCATATGCATGAGCAAGACGATGGACATCTTCCGCGACATCAAGAAGCAGGAGATGCTCGCATCCGAAAAAGAACAGTGATGGGTTTTGAAATGTGAGACGGCGGGGTCTCCCCCGCCTGAACCTCACCTGAGTTTCTTTACGCTCTCGACGACCTTCAGGATGGCCTGATAGTTGTCGGGGTGGGCCTCGAAGTAATCCCTTACGGGCTTCAGGGTCTCTGCCAGTGCGTCCGTGACACCGGATTTGAGGTCCACGGGCGACAGCGCGCCGCTGTAATATGATTCCGTAAGCGCCTCGTAGCTGTCGAAATCGATGGGTCCGCCGTACTTCTCGGGCCTCTCGATGTGCATCGCACCGTTCCTGGGGAATATGATGTACTTGCACAGCATGAGAACGGGGTTCTCAGCCTCGGTCTCCTTCTCCGGCGGGCAGTAGGCCTTCTTCATCTTGGAGGCTATCTCGTCGCGGGTGTCGTGGATCTTCACGCTTCCGTTGGGATCGCTCTTGGACATCTTGGACTCGACGGGGTCCATCCTGTTGCCGCCTTTGAGTCCGGGGAGCAGGGGCGTGTGCACCGCGATGGGCTTGTGCCATCCGAGCTTGTCGGCCGCATCCCTGGCGAGCATGTGGGCCCTCCTCTGATCGAGTCCGGCGTATGCGACATCCTGACCCATGCAGAAGATATCGGTGGCCTGGAGGATGGGGTAGAACACCTTCGATGTGTCCACTTCGGCCTCGTCCTCAGACCTTCCCATGATGGTCATGGCCCTCTTGACCCTGGACAGGGAGGTGACCTTCGCCACTTTGATGACCATCTCCCAGTAATCGATGTTGCTGAGGATGTCGCTGGCGTACTTGAACTCCACACGGTCGGCGGGAACTCCGAGTGCGATGAAGCAGTCCTGCATGTACCTGGCGCATGTGCGTATGTTCTCCAGGTCGCCGCCGAGCTTGTCGTTGATGTACGCGTGCCAATCGGCCCAGAATATTGTGACCTTGAATCCTGCATCGCAGAGATCCCTGATCTTCTGGGCGACCAGCACCCAGCCCAGGTGGACGAGTCCGGACGGCTCGAATCCGATATAGGCCGTAGGCTCCTCCTTCTCCATGAGAAGGGCGCGGAGCTCCTCCTCCGTGACAGTCTCTTCTGTGTTCCTCAAAACAAGGGCGAGCCTCTGTTCGACATCCATGTTATCGCCTTTCGGTAGCCAACACTAATAAAAAGGGATTCCTATGGCGACGGGATGACCCCCGAGTGTCCGAGACTTACCGAGGCGTTCCTGAACAGCCCCGTCGTTTCCAAAAACGGATATCCGTATTTCGTCAACCCCATAAGCGACGGGATACCGTTCGTCGACAAGGAGCTCCTCGACGAGGTGACCGATGCGATCCTGTCCGTGTCCGAGATGGACTGCGACGTAATCCTTGCCCCGGAGGCCATGGGGATCCCCCTTGCGGTCATGATGACCTCGCGCACGGGGATACCTTTCTCGGTGATACGCAAGCGGAACTACGGACTTCCGGGGGAGATATGCCTGGACCAGACCACAGGATACTCGAGATCGCCGATGTACATCAACGGCGTGTCCGCAGGGGACCGCGTGATGATTGTCGACGACGTCATCAGCACCGGAGGGACCCTGTCCGCGATAATCCGCGCTCTGAGGGGGGCCGGTGCAGTGGTAACGGAGGTCACGGCGGTGTTCAGCAAGTGCGAGGACGTCGCAGGCATGTCGGAAAAACTGGGCGTCAGGATCAATCATGTCCTTTCCGTGAGCTCCAAGGACGGAAGACCGCATCTTCTCTGACGCAGTGTGACTCCGAGCCAACACTATTTCATCTCCGTACCGGGAAGATTCCCCTATGGACCCGGGCATCATGTTGTTCTGCATAGCGGCCGCTATAGCGGGATCGGGAATGGGGCTGTTCAGTGGGATGACACCCGGGATCCATGTCAACACGCTGGCGGCCATGATGGTGTCCGCATACCCCGCCATCTCCGCAGGGTTGGACGGACTCGTCCCTTTGGATTACGTCCCACTTGTCATCAGCTGCTGCATAGTGTCCGCCGCCACCGTCCATTCCTTCGTCGATTTCGTTCCATCGGTCTTCATCGGTGCTCCGGACGGCGAGGATGCCGTGTCCGTCCTCCCCGGTCACAGGCTCCTCCTGAAGGGAAGGGGGATGGATGCCGTCAGAGCGGCGGCCATCGGAAGCCTCATAGGTGCATCGGTCTCGATCGTCATCGCGATCCCCCTGCAGTGGATGATGATGCACGGCCTGGACGGGGTATTGTCATCGATGACGCCGTTCGTCCTGGCGGCGGTGTCGTTTGTCCTGATCGCGAACGAATGGCGCAGAGGTGCCGGATTGCAGGGGATCTTGGCATTCATCGTCTCGGGGATGCTCGGACTAGCATGCATGACGCTCCCCATCCCGACATCCGGGATCCTCGGAGAGGGGAGCATAATGCTCCCTCTGCTGACAGGGCTCTTCGGCATACCGATCCTGATGTCATCGTCGGGATCGTCGATACCACCGCAAACCGACCGCTCCGATGATCCTGTAGGCTCCGGACCCGGGATGAGAGGAGTGATCATGGGCACGGTGGCAGGATGGTTCCCGGGGATGACCTCGACAGTCGGTGCATCCGTGTCCGCGGCCGTATTCCCTCAGAAGGACCCCGCGGAGTTCATCTCCACGGTCGCGTCCATAGGGACGGTGACGTCAGTCCTGTCACTGGTGGTGCTCTCGGTGTCTGGAAACGGGAGGACAGGCACCGCCCTGGCGATAGGCGGCATAGCCGGGTCCGAGATCCACGGATTCATGTCCCAATGGTTCCTGGTGCTCCTGCTCTGCACTGCGGTCGCCTCCGTTCTGGGATACTATGCCACGATATGGTCAGGAAAGCTGATGTCGATCGTTGCGCCACGCCTCCGCCAAGGGGTGATGAACCGGGTCATGATCCTGTTGCTCGCAACCATTGTCTTGCTCCTGACCGGGCCGTTCGGAATCCTCATCCTGGTCTGTTCCACCGCAATAGGCACGATACCGGATGCGTGCGGCACCAGTCGCATCATACTCTGCGGATGCCTCATCCTCCCGGTGCTGCTGTTCAAGACGGGTCTCGCATGAGTATAATTACAGGAACGAGCAATCGCGGGAACATGATGGGAGTCACCCGGAATGAGGCGCTTATCCTGGCCTGCATGGTATGCGCCATTCTCATGAACGGTATCGACGGAAGCATAGTCAGCGTCGCACTCCCGTCGATCGCAGGATACTTCGGCACCGGACTCAGCGAGGTCGCCTGGGTGACCATATGCTACATCATGATGATGGCCGGATTGCTCCTTCCATTCGGGAGGATAGCCAACTCGGGACGCGTCCGTCAGGTCTTCGTGACAGGGTTCATGGTGTTCACCGTAGCATCGCTATTCTGCGGCATATCCGAGAACTTCGGGATGCTCCTCGCGTTCAGGGTGGTCCAGGGTGCCGGAGCGGCAATGATGGCATCGACAGCCCCGATAATCTGTGTGAAGCTCATGCCCTCCAGGATAATGGGCCTCAGCCTCGGCGTGATGACCCTTGCCAGCGCTACAGGATACACGATCGGACCGTTCATAGGCGGGATAATCACCGAGGTCTCGGATTGGCACTGGATATTCCTGGTCAATGTGCCCATAGGGATATTGGCGATACTCTTCGGACTGAAGGTGCTTCCGAAGGAGACCCGCACGGCAGCTCATACAGACATGCCCGGGACAGCGACCCTGTTCGTTGCGATAACCGCCATGATAATAGCCATCGAGCGTTCGACCGACCCGGGATCGAGGATGCTGTGCATGTCGATGGCCGTGGTCTTCGTCATATCGCTGATCGCGTTCATAATCGTGGAGAGACGCAGTTCCGACCCCCTGCTGGACCTGTCCATATTCAGGAACTGGAAGTTGGATGCCGTGGTCCTGGCATTCGGACTGATCAACCTGATCTACCTGGGGGCTCTGTACATACTCCCGTTCTACCTGGACGGGCCGATGGGACTGGGAAGCGCCGCGAGCGGTTCCATACTCCTCATACCTTCGGCCATCGCGCTGATCATGGGCATCCCCATCGGAAGGGCATGCGACCGCAGAGGGAAGAGGAAGTTCGCCATCCTGGCAGGGGTGTTCAACGTGGTCTACTGCGTGCTGCTCACGGTCATCAGACCGGAGATGGGACTCCTGCCCGTGATCGTGATGTCCGTCTTCATGGGACTTCTGTGGGGGACATGCGGGGCATCGTCGTCCGGAAGGATCGTGGACAATGTCCCCAAATCTTACCGCGGGATGGGTTCTGCGCTGATGTCGTTCGTGAATTACACGGGAAGCGCCATGGGAACGGCCGTCTTCGCAGCGCTGATGACGATCGGTTCCGGCGCATCCGGAGTGCCTTTGGAGGAGCTCACCACATCCGCATTCATGGACGGGATGCAGTTCTCGGGAATATGCGCCATAGCACTGTCGCTCGTCGCACTGGCATGCGCATACATTGTGAAAGAAAAAAGGGACGTGAGTCCCGAAGATTGAGCTCACTCGAGCTTCGATTCCGCCTTGGACATGAATTTATCGCAATCGACGATGAAACGCTCGTGGGTGCCCGAGCCGATGACCCCTTTGCCGTCGGTGACCTCCACCTTGAAGACGAGTCTGCGTCTGTCGATCTCCACCAGTTCCGTCGAAGCGGTTACGGTCATGCCTATCGGAGTGGCCGAGGAATGAGCGATATCGAGATGGGTGCCTACGGTGCTCCTGCCTTCCTCAAGATACGGCTGGACGCTCTCGAATGCGGCACCTTCCAGGAGTGCGATCATTGCCGGTGTGGCGAAAACAGGGAGTGTCCCGCTCTGCATGCCAGAAGCGCAGTTGGATTCTGTCACGGCGACGGTCTTCTGTCCTTTGATACCCGTTGTGAGCATAGCCCGTAATCCGAACCATCCTATAAACCGATACGGAGGTCTGCGGCCCCTTTCATCGTGGCATCACGCAGCATCCCGACGTAGGGTTAATTATCGAAACAATGATGACCCTTTATGGGATTGGAAGATGACCTCTACGAGGAACTGTATGCACTCAGGGAAAGCATAAGGGAGGAACGCAGGATGTCCAGCGGACGCATACCCGTCGTCTGCCCGGACGAGGCCCTAAGGGAGATGGCCCAGCGCGTTCCCACCAAGACAGAGGATTTCACGGCGATCGTCGGCGTCGGGGACAGGTTCGTCGATCTGTACGGAGAGGATTTCCTCAGCGTCACCCGGAAATATGCCATCACGGCGGCCAACGGCGGATCGATCGATGCGGATTCCGCCCAGACCCTCAGGGAGCTCGAGAAGAAGCTCATCAACATCAGCAAAGGGAACCGCCTGATATTCCAACCCAAGATCTCCAGGAAGAACGCTTTCGACCTCATGACGCTGCCCGATGTGGACGTCATGGGCCTCCTCTTCGGAAGGAAGAGGGTCCTCAAGCTGTGCGACTCCGCCAAGAGCACGGAGGCCGCCAAGGTGTACAGGCATCTCAACGAGATCATCCGTGAGGTTTCTCGCGAGCAGAGGGACAAGGGTCAGTACGACCTGTACATCGCATACCCGTTCGTCCAGGGGAAGATGCCTGACAACGATATCGATGTCCGTGCCCCGCTGGCGCTGTTCCCGGTCATCATGGAGAAGGACTCCAGGACGATCTCCCTCTCCCTAGACAATTCCAGAGATGCCATCTACAACAACACCCTGATCCTCGGGTTCATCAAATCCCTCGGCCAGAACAGGCCGCTCCCGGACAACATCATCGAAGACTACACCGGGGAGAACTTCCTGACGAACCTGGTCGAGTTCTACGAGCAGAACGGTATCAAGCTGATCACGAACTACAGCCTGCCTGTGCCTTTCGTGGAATACAAGGCGGGGGAGTTCCCCAAGTACCTGGCAGGGGACATGGAGATGGTCCCCAACATCATGGTCGGGAAGTACCCCACATACTCAAGTTCCATCCAGAAGGACTTCGACGGGATGCTGGCCGGACGTGAGATCAACGGGATCCTGAACGATCTCATCGTGGACCTCAACAAGAGTGATTTCCTGTCGGATTCCCCTGCCCCGCTCTCCGAGCGCGAGCTCGAGAGCAAGGGTCTGACGGCATCCGAGAAGGACCTGGTCTACATCAATTCGCTCAACAGCTCGCAGGAGAACATCCTCACCGCCATGGACAAGGGCGACGAGATCGTCGTCCAGGGACCTCCGGGGACCGGGAAATCCCAGGTCATAACCGGACTGATAACATCCGCTGTCATCAAAGGGAAGACCGTCCTGATGGTATCCGAGAAGAAGACCGCGCTGGATGTCGTCTACTCCCGTATGGGCACGCTGTCCAAGTACTGCCTGCTGATCGACGACGTGGGTAACAAGGAGCTTTTCTACAAACAGCTGGCAAGGATGCTTGACTCCGGGGAGCCCAAAGGCACCGTTGATCTGGATGCCGTGTCCGAGGGCATCGACAAGGATGTCTCCATCCTCGACAACATCGCCAAGACGATGTACAGCCCCTGCGAATTCGGCATAGAGCCGTACAAGCTGTACTCCATGGACAGATGGCTGGACCCCAACGACGGCCGTCAGATAGAGGAGTACCGCACGCTGAAGGCATGCATAGATGCGTCCGTCCTCGCACTCAGGTACAAGGACGTCACCGAACTCCACAGGAAGTTCGGCGACCAGACCCTGATGAGGAACGTCAACGAGTACAAGCAGCTGACCGAGCAGAACCCGTGGATGACGCAGATGAGATCCGACCTGTCGGAGTTCGACATAGGCGAGATGAGGGCCAACCTCCTCGACCTGGACAAGCAGATCAGCGAGCTCAACTCCAAGGGATTCCTAGGAAGGCTGTTCAACAAAGGTAAGGTCGAGCGCGAGGCCACCGCACTCACCGGGAAATACTTCGACAACTACAACAAGCACACCGTCGACAAGATCATGTCCGACCCCAAGGGGATGTTCAACGCCCTGGACGGATACGGAACATACTCGTCCAGGGCCACCGTGTACAGCAGACTCTCCCCGGACGAGCGCACGTACGTCGGCGATGTCCTGAACATCTCCTCCGCCACGAAGATGTCCTATCCGGATTCCAACGACAGGATGTACACCTGGATCCTGAACGACCACCTGCAGAAGTTCGACGCCGCACACAAGGACATCATGCAGGAGATCTGGGATTTCGAGAGCATCATCGCGGACATGGACCGCAGGATCGAGCTCAAGAGGAACATGTCCAAGGAGAAGGCCGAGGACGTGTTCAGGGAGAACCTGAAGTACATCACCGAGTCCAAGAGGCGCGGGGACATCAACAGAATCATAGAATCCAAGAGGAAGTGGAACATCAACAAGTTCGTCTCCAGGTACGGATACGAACTGTTCAAAGGTGTCCGCGTCTGGCTGCTCACCCCCGAAGTCGTATCGGAGATCCTCCCGCTGGAGATGGGCATATTCGACATGCTGATCTTCGACGAGGCGTCGCAGATGTATGTCGAGAAGGGCATACCGTCGATCTACAGGGCGAAGAAGGTCGTCGTCGCAGGCGACCACAAGCAGCTGCGCCCGTCCTCGCTGGGAGTCGGAAGGATCGAGTACGACAGCGACGAGGATGACGAGGAGGACATCGTGTCCGCGGCCCTCGAGGAGGAGAGTCTCCTGGACCTGGCCCGCGCGAGATACGACTCCATCCTGCTGAACTTCCACTACCGTTCCAAGTACGAGGAGCTGATAGCATTCTCCAACTACGCGTTCTACGGCGGAAGACTGTACGTCTCCCCCAATGTCGAGGAGCCCGAGAGGCCTCCGATAGAGGTGTTCAAGGTAAACGGAATGTGGGAGGATAAG
Source organism: uncultured Methanomassiliicoccales archaeon (assembly GCA_934702355.1). Classification (GTDB taxonomy): domain Archaea; phylum Thermoplasmatota; class Thermoplasmata; order Methanomassiliicoccales; family Methanomethylophilaceae; genus Methanoprimaticola. Next base: position 126,128 of record CAKUXX010000006.1, on the reverse strand, counting down.
TCCAACCGCGCCGAGGCCCAGAAGATCCTGTCGATCCTGAAAGAGTTCTTCATACACAGGAAGAACAACGAGACCGTCGGCATAATCACGTTCAATGCGTCCCAGAGGGACCTCATCAACGATGTGATCGATGAGGAATGCGCCAACGATCCCGGATTCGGGAAGATGGTCGCGGACGAATCCAAGAGGTTCGACAACGGAGAGGATGTCGGTCTGTTCATCAAGAACATCGAGAGCGTCCAGGGAGACGAGAGGGATGTCATCATATTCTCCGTCGGATACGCCAAGAATGCCGAGGGCAGGCTGATGCAGAGGTTCGGATGGCTCAACAACCGCGGCGGAGAGAACCGTCTCAACGTCGCCATCTCCAGGGCCAAGAAGAAGATCTTCATCGTCACATCCTTCGATCCGGAGGACCTCCAGGTCGAGGAGACCAAGAACGAGGGCCCCAGGATTCTGAAGAGATACCTCCAGTATGCGAACGCCGTCAGCAGAGGGAACAGGGACCTTGCGGATTCCATACTCCATTCCTTCGGCGACGACCGCTGGAAGACCGCCGAGGAGTTCGACTCCGGACGCATCGCAGACAGGGTGTTCAACGCCCTCACGCGCAAGGGATACACCGTCGAGAGGAATGTCGGAATCGGAGGATACCAGATCGACCTGGCGGTCAAGCAGAACGACAAGTACATCCTCGGGATCGAATGCGACAGCAGGCTGTACGAGATGTCGTCCTCCACAAGGGAGAGGGACTATCACAGGCAGAAATACCTCGAATCCAGAGGATGGAAGATACACAGGGTCTGGACCCCCGGAATGTGGAAGGATCCCGAGAAGGAGATCGCCAGGATCGTCCAGGCCATCGAGAGGGCCCACTGAGGGGATATCATGGATTATTCGGAACTTGTCAAGAGCAGGTACTCCTGCAGAGCCTACACATCAGAACCCGTGCCGGACGATCTGGTCACCGAGATCCTTGAGGCCGGACGCATGTCGCCCAGCGCCAAGAACCTCCAGCCGGTATCGGTCGTCGCCGTGCGCACCGAGCAGGGCCTGAGCAAGGTGAACGGAGCCTGCAACCCGTACGGTGCGCCGCTTGCGCTCATCGTCTGCGTCGATATGGAGAATTCGTGGGAGAGCCCGTACACCGGGAAGCACATAGGCAAGACCGATGCGGCCATCGTCACCACCCAGATGATGTACAGGGCCGAGGAACTCGGACTCGGAAGCGTGTGGATAGGGATGTTCGATCCCGATAAGATCTCGTCCGCCTTCGGTCTTGGGAACCTGACCCCGATCAGCATACTGGCGGTTGGATACAAGGCGGACACCACGTCCAGGAACCACGGCGTCAGGAAGGGCATGGAGGAATTCGTCAGGTTCGCTTGAACTTGTTTTTAGGCTTACTTAAATAATATGGATCCGATTCGCGTGCCATGTCCAAAACAACCCTGAAGATCGAAGGAATGATGTGCGAAGGCTGTGTCAAGACGGTCAAGGAAGGCCTCGAGAAGGTCGACGGCGTCGAATCCGTCACGGTCGATCTGAAAAAGGGAACTGCGACTGCCATCCACAACGGGGTCTCGGACGATGCCCTCATCAGGTCCGTCGTAGACTCCGGATTCAGGGCATCCGTCAAACGCGGCCTGTTCTCATGATCACCCGCACGTTCCGTATAGGCGGAATGAGCTGTGCCGCATGCGTCGGAAGGATCGAGAGCGCAGTGACCGCGATCGACGGCGTCTCATCGGCATCGGCCAACATCGGAAGCAACACCGCCACGGTCGAGTACGATCCCGAAATCGTCAGCGAGGACAGGATAGTCCGTGCGATCGAGGATGCGGGATACACCGTCGTCGACGACAACATACTCAACGCTTCCAAGGAAGAGGAGAAGGCTCTCAGGATACAGCTGAGGGACCTCCTCATCTCAATCTTATTCACAATACCGCTCAGCATAATCGCCATGGGGCACATGTTCGGCCTGGACATCCCCTTGGGATCCCTGTCGATATGCCTTGTCCAGCTGTTCCTGTGCATACCTATAATGTACGGCGGGAGGAGATTCTACAAGAAGGGGATCCCCGCACTGTTCTCCAAGAGCCCCACCATGGACTCGCTCGTGTCGTTGGGGACATTGGCATCGCTTTCCCTGGGGATCTACGGGACCTACGAGGTGTACACCGGCAATATGCATGCGGTCCACAGCCTGAGCTTCGACTCCGTCGGTATGATAATTTCACTGGTGAGCGTCGGAAAATACCTTGAGGCCAGATCCAGGATGCGCACCAACGATTCCCTGAGGAAGCTCCTGTCGCTTGCGCCCGACGAGGCTTCGGTCATTAGAGATGGGGTCGAACACAGGATCCCGTCGTCCGAACTGGTCGTCGGGGACATCGTACTCATCAGACCGGGTTCCAAAGTGCCTGCGGATTCCACGGTCATATCAGGGGAGTCCACGGTGGACGAATCCATGCTCACCGGGGAAAGCGTCCCGGTGAGCAAGACCACAGGAGATGTCCTCTACGGCGCCACAGTGAACGGCGCAGGCAGCATGAAGGCCCGTGTGGAGAAGATTGGAGAAGACTCCGTCCTGTTCCAGATAGCCCGCATGATGGAGACTGCACAGAGCACAAAGGCCCCTGTTGCGGGCATCGCCGACAGGGTGTCCACGATATTCGTCCCGACGGTCATCGTCATAGCGCTCCTTGCGGGGATCGGATGGCTGATATCGGGTCGCGATCCTCAGTTCTGCATCAAGATCGCGATATCCGTTCTGGTGATATCGTGCCCGTGCGCGTTGGGATTGGCCACGCCTTTGGCGATTGTCATCGGTACGGGGGTCGGTTCCAAACACGGCATCCTCTACAAGACGGCCGCTTCGCTGGAAGCTGCGGCCAAGGTCGATACGGTCATCCTGGACAAGACGGGCACATGCACCGTCGGCCACCCGGAGGTCGTGTCGATGACATCCGAGGAACACCTCGGGCTTATGGCTGCGGCTGAATCGGATTCCGAACACCCCTATGCGAAGGCCATCGTCAGATATGCCGAATCCAAAGGGGTCGCCGTTCCGGACCACAGCGGTTTCGAGAGCATGACCGGTGAAGGGATCAGGTGCCTTGTAGAAGGAAAAAATATCGTCGTTGGAAGCGGGAACTTCCTCGGATCTCTCGGCATCGACGTCCCGTCAGAGGTGGAACCCCATTCCGGAACATGCACCGTGATCCACATGGCGATCGACGGAAAGTATGCATGCTCCGTCTCGATCGAGGACCCCATACGCCCCGAGAGTCCCGAAGCGATATCGTCGCTGAAGGATGACGGAATCAGAGTGATGATGGTCACCGGCGACAGGAAGGCGACCGCCGAATCGATCGCCGAACGCATAGGGATCGAAGAGGTCCATGCCGAGATGAAGCCCGGCAACAAGCTGGAGATAGTCAAGGACCTCCAAGTGAGACAGGCCATGGTCGCGATGACCGGAGATGGAATCAACGATGCCCCCGCACTGACGCAGGCGGACCTCGGGATTGCAGTCGGTTCCGGAACGGACATAGCCGTGGAATCCGCGGACATCGTGATGATGAACGACGACCTCCGCAGCGTGCCGTCCGCCCTGGAGATAGGCTCCGCCACACTCCGCAACATCAAGGAGAACCTGTTCTTCGCATTCTGCTACAATGCGGTATGCATACCCATAGCGGCCGGACTGCCCGTGCTGCTGGGATACGACGGACTGGTCGATCAGATGCCGATGCTGTCCGCACTGGCGATGTCGCTGTCCTCGATCTCCGTTGTGAGCAATGCCATGAGGCTCAGATCTTTCTCTCCGCCAGCGATGCGGAAGTGATCTTCATTGTGCCCGCGCCGCGCTTCCATTCGACATCGTAACCGTCGATGGAGAGCGGTGCGGAATGCATCGGGGAATCGATGGTGAGGGATTCATACTCCCCGCCCTCTCCCATTATAGAGATGCCGTATGTCTCGCGGAGGGCCTTCAGCTCCTCGACGGATTCGCGATCGATGCTGCGTCCGAGCCAGCTCTCGTCCAATCCTTCCGCGTAGCACCCGACTATGATCGAGGATATACCGGAATCGAGGAACTGCTCCATCAGATAGTCCTGGTCCTTCCGCCAGAGGGGCGTGATCACCTTCAATCCGAGATCCCCGCAGACGATGTTCATACGGTCCCACTGATAATCGGACCATATCGCACCCGTCACCACGCCTTCCACGTCGAGACCTTCCAGGGCGTTCCTGAGTCCCTCCATGTCCCCTTCCTCGGAGCCTGTGCTCGGAGCGGTGATCAGCTCCTTCCCCATCGAACGGGCCATAAGGGGCACCATGCCAAGATTGGGGGTGTGGAAGATCCAAGAGGCCTCGTCCTCGGGCATTATATTCACCAGATACGGCACATCGTGACCCATCTGCTCTGCGAGATAGAGTGCAAATGTGGAATCCTTGCCGCCCGAGTACAGGGATGCTAACCTCATGCTGATGCGGATGACATGATAATCTTCAATCCTTCGGAGACGGCCCATAATCAATTATTATTATAGGGACCGCATGGAGGAATCCGGAGCGAACTACCATGGATGCTGCAGAGATGAAGAGGATCGTGGCTGAGACAGCAGTGGACACATATGTCAAAGACGGCATGAATGTCGGCCTTGGAACAGGTTCCACGGCATATTTTGCCATCAAGCGCATAGGCGAACTGGTTTCGGAGGGCTATGACCTCACATGCGTGGCCACGTCCGTGAACAGCGAGACCCTCGCCAAGGACTGCGGGATCAAGGTAGTTGAACTAGACGAGGTCGACAAACTCGATATCACGATCGACGGCGCAGACGAGGTCGATCCCAAGATGCAGCTCATCAAGGGACTCGGCGGAGCACTGCTGAGAGAGAAGATCGTGGCGGCCGCCACCGTCAAAGAGATCATCATCGCAGATTCATCCAAGAAGGTCGAGAAGCTCGGGACCAAGGCACCGCTTCCGGTGGAGGTCCTGAGGTTCGGTCACAAGCACACATGCTTTGCTCTGAAGAGGCAGGGATGCGAGCCCGTCCTCAGGATGAAGGACGGAGTCCCGTTCGTCACGGACGGAGGGAACTACATCTACGACTGCAGGTTCCCCCAGGGGATCGACAACCCGTTCTTCCTCGAGTCGAGGATCGATGTGATCCCCGGAGTCGTCGAGAACGGACTGTTCCTGAACACCGCATTCGACGTGATGATGTGCGACGAGGACGGCAAAGTGACCCGTATGCATGATGCCCTGTCCGGTAATGAGTGACTTGTGGATTATACACGTCGTAACATACCGTAGACAATGGATATCTTTTAAATATGACCTCGTTATTAGCACGTTTCGATTCACATTAAAGGTGATTTATAATGAAGATGCCCAGGACCATTAAAAGATACTGTCCCTACTGCAAGGCTCACACCGAGCAGGAAGTCGAGAGGGTCAAGAAGAAGAAAGCCAGCGAGCTCAAATGGGGTCAGAGGAGATTCAGAAAGGTTACCGCCGGTTACGGAGGTTTCCCCAGGCCTAAGCCTGAAGGAAGGGAAAAGCCCACCAAGAGGATCAACCTCAGGTACAGATGCACCCAGTGCAAGAAGGCCAACATCTCCCCCTGCATTCGCGCTAAGAAATTCGAGCTCACGGAGTGATTTGAATGACTGGAGATTTCATCAAGATCAAATGCCCCGACTGTGCCAATGAGCAGATCGCCTTCAGGAAGGCGGCCACAAAGGTCACCTGCCACGTCTGCGGATCCGCACTCATCGTCCCCAAGGGCGGAGTCGGAGAAGTTAAAGGCGAGATCCTCGAGGTAGTAGGCTGATGTCTAGGGTCAGGGGCTTCCCCGAGCACGGCGAGCTCGTCGTATGCACTGTCAAGAACGTGAAGAACTTCGGTGCATTCGTCACACTCGATGAGTATGACGAGAAAGAAGGTTTCGTCCATGTCAGGGATGTCGCTTCTGGCTGGGTTAAGTACATCAGGGACTACATCAGGGAAGGACAGAAGATTGTCTGTAAGGTCCTGGGCGTTGATTCTTCAAAAGGACACATCGACCTTTCCCTGAAATCCGTAAACGAGCACCAGAAGAGAGAGAAGATCCAGCAGTGGAAGAACGAGAAGAAGGCCGAGAAGCTCGTGGAGATCGTCGCCGAGAGGATGAACATCTCCATAGACGACGCCTACGACATGTTCGGAAACGACCTGCTGGAGACTTACGAAACGCTCTACAGTGCCTTCGAAGCCGCTGTCGTCGAAGAAGAGGACTTCACAGAGGAGTTCTCCGGCGACTGGCTTGACACATTCATTGAGGTTGCGAAGGAGAACGTGATCCCGCCGTCCGTCCAGATCGACGGAATCCTCGAGCTCACATCCTCCGCACCCAACGGAATGGAACTTGTCAAACACGCACTCCTTGCCGCGGAAGAAGTGGCCAAGGATTACGATGTCGAGATATCCTGCGTAGGATGCCCCAAGTACAGAGTGGTCGTCAATGCTGCCGAATACAAGGAAGCAGAGGAGATCATGAAGGAAGTGTCGTCCGCCGCCATAGAGGATCTGACATCCAACAACGGAACCGCTGTTCTCAAACGTGAGAGCAAGTGAGATGGCTTCCAAAATAAGGAAATGCCCCTCCTGCGGGACCTACACTCTTCTTTTTCGGTGTAAGCATTGCAAATGCGACACGATATGCCCCATTCCTCCGAGGTATTCCCCGGAGGACCGCATGGGCGAATACCGCAGAAGAACAATTCTCGAGAGGTATGGTGAAAATGGCAAACTCGATTGACCATATCCGTCGGGTCGAGATCGAGGCCCCCATCATCATCGAGGGACTGCCCGGAGTCGGCAACATCGGAAAGCTTGCCGCAGACCTGATGGCGAAGAAACTGAACGCCGAGGTCTTCGAAAGGGTGTATTCCTCGGACCTCCCGCCACAGATACTCATCGACGAGGATTCCGTGTCCAAGCCGATCTGCATCGAACTCCTCCATGCGAAGACGGACGCAGGGGACATAATATTCATTCTAGGGGAATCCCAGGCGACGACCCCCTCGGGTCAGTATGACCTGACCGAGTTCCTTTTCAACGAGGTTCTCAGATTCGAACCTTCGAGGATAATCACGCTTGGAGGCTACGGCACGGGAGAGCTCAAGGACAGCCCGAGACTGATCGGAGTGGTCAGCGATGCGAAGCTGAAACCGGAACTCGAAGCGGCCGGAGTGGGATTCTATCCCGAAGAACCGAAGGGCGGGATCATCGGTGCAACTGCGTTGTTCCTCACCTTCGGACAGAGGTACAGCATACCGTCGATGGCCCTCATAGGCGAAACGTCGGGGTACATAATCGACCATAGAAGCGCTAGGCATATCATCCATGCACTCAATTCATTATTGGGGATCGATGTGGACACCGACGATTATTCCGAATATGCCGACATGATAGACGAGGCCTCCCGGGCATCCATAGGGCCGGGTGAGGCATCTGAAAACAAAGAGGATCTGAGCTACATACAATGATGGGGAGGGGCATCGAATGCACCTTATGAACAGGAAGGTCAGCGACTACGTCGGATACCACGAGGTCCTGATAACGCTATTCGTAATGGTTGTGGCAGTGTGCACCTGCATCATCGAATCTCTGATCCCGTCATACATCCCCTCCGTGATGGCGATCTGCATCGTCACGGGCCTTCTATGCGGACCATACGCCTGCATCGGGATCAACATAGTCAACATAGTCTACGACTGTCTGACCGGCGTCGGCCTGACAGGGATCGTGCTGGATACCATCAACATCTCGCTCATATCGTACATACCGTACAGGCTGTGGTACAGCACTGACATGACCAAGGACGACCGTCCGCCCGTTCTCGACTCTGTGAACAATGTCGTGAAGTTCGTGGTCGTCGTGTTGATATCGGCCGTGCTCTATACGATAGTGTGCAATGTGTCGGATTCCGTCAAATACGGAACCCATACCGTCGAGATCATGGACGTCACCACGTTCTTCAACGCGATGTCCCTGTCCATGATGCTCGGTCTGTCCGGGATCCTCATACTCAGGTACTTCGGATTCAGGTTCTACACCCCCAAATTCGGCGGAACCCCGGACGACTTCCGCAGGAGGATCGACCGCAGATGGTACCACATATGCCTGCTGATAGCCATAGTGGCACCGATAACGTATCTGACATACAGGCCCGAAGTGGACTCCATATTCACCACCGCGGCATGTCTCTACGTACTGCTGGGCTTGTTCCTGCTGATCCCCATAGAGCATTCCACCGCGTCGGAGAAGACCAAGATGGTCTGGGGATTCCGCGTCAACACATTCAACAGCAGTCTGATAGAGCGCATGATCGCCATACTGCTGATCTACGGCATGGCCGTGTGTACCGCGACCGTCATAGGCACGAGGGTCGGCATCCTGTCCCCGTTGTTCGGTCTGAGCGACGCACAGGCGACGACATTCTACATGAGCGTCGTCCTGGTGGGATTCTTCCTTCCGTCCCTGGCGTTCCTGTGGTATCTCGAGCGCAACGTCACCGTCCCGATCGAGACGATGTCCTCGGCCGCCCGCAACTTCATCGATGATGAGTACGGGGACTCAGGAATAGAGTTCAAGAGACTCTGCGCACCGCTGACCGAGAACGAGACCGAGATCGGAGGTCTTGCGAGGTCGCTGACCAAGATGACCGACGATATCGAGGAGTACATCTACGACATCAAATCGCTGAACAGCGTCCAGGAGAAGTACAAGGCCGAACTGGATGTCGCACAGAACATCCAGGAATCGTTCATCCCAAGGAACTTCGGATCGCTGGACGGCACCGGCCTATCCATAGCAGGATCGATGGACGCCGCCAGATATGTGGGAGGGGACTTCTACGACTTCTTCGTGATCGACACGGACCACATCGGACTCGTCATCGGGGATGTCTCCGGAAAGGGGGTTCCCGCGGCACTGTTCATGGCCGTCACGAAATCGATCATCGAGAGTCAGTCCCGCCCGGGCCTGCAGCCCAGCGAAATCATGGCCAAGGTCAACATCAACCTCTGCAGGAACAACGACGAGAACATGTTCGTCACCTCTTGGCTGGGCATCATGGAGCTGTCCACAGGCAACCTCAGATACTGCAATGCGGGACACAATCCGCCCGTGTCCGTCCGTGCGGAGGAACCGGTATCGCTCGTCCAGTGCAAGCCTTCCCTGGTCCTCGGCGCAAGGGAGGGTGTCCAGTACACCACATACGAGCTGGACATGTCCGTCGGCGACTGCATACTGCTCTATACGGACGGTGTGACCGAGGCGAACGACGGCTATCAGGGATTCTACGGCACCAACCGCCTGATGGAACTGCTCGACGCACACAGAGGTGAGCCTCTTGACGAGCAGATAGCCACCATCAGAAAGGATATCGCAGAATTCACCAACGATGCAGAGCAGTTCGATGATGTCACGATGCTTATGTTCAGATACGACGGGAAACCGAAGGATCGTGAAAAAGAGATCTTATGAGATGAACTTCTCGACCGTGAGGATGTTCTTCCCGTTGTCGCGACGATAGTGTATGCCGTCAACATTGTTCTTCACAAGGAATATCCCCAGTCCGCCGATGTCGCGGTCGTCCAGAGGTGCGCCTATGTCGGGATCGGGCTTCTTCAGAGGGTCGAATTGCGGACCGTAGTCCACGAAGGTCAGCGTGACCTTCATCATGTCCTCCTCCACGGCACATGATATGCTGACGTCGCCGGAGCCCGGAGGTCTGTAAGCATAGTTCGCGATGTTGATGAAGATCTCCTCCACCACCAGCTGAAGCTGAAGAAGAGTGGTATGGGAAGGCGAACTGCCTGAAAGGCATGAGTCCACGAAATCCTGGACCTCATACAGATTATCGACCTTGGAAGGTACGTTAATCGACCTTGAATGGGAGCGTTTATCCGACTCCATCGACATCTGATGAACTCCTCATACTTTAATCCGAGCGTTGGTACTCAGTCCTTTTCAGCCCTGTCGAACGCCATGCGGTAGTGTTCCGAGGGGAAAAGGGGCCAGAACGCGGCGAACGCGACCCATGATCTCAGAGGCGGCATCTCGAGTCCGGGCGGGACGAAATGCTCGCGGACCTGGCGCAGGAAGAGACAGCAGATGACCATTGCCGAGACGATGATTATCATGATCGGATTGAACGATATCACTCCGGCGGCCGTTGCGGAGAATCCTGCGCGATACAGGAGATTGACCACCACTAGCAGAACGGCTGCGCGGACGGCCTTCTTCCACGACCTGGAATCGGCCGTGGACAGCGTCAGCAGAGAATCGACCGTCATGAACATCAGGGCGACGTCCATCACGAACGATATCAGAGCGGCTTCGCGGAAACCGTATCCGGACGAGAATCCCATTCCGAGGACCAGTAGCTTGGCGACATAGATCCCGATGATGACCATCATGAACAGTTCTGCGAACCTGAGCGCCATCGGACATACCGCCCTGTCGACCAGCGATGAAACAGCGTCGCCGATGTTATCGCTTATGCCTTTGACTCCGGATGCAGACATCAGACCTGGACTGGATTCATATTTGATAAACGATTCTCCCCCTTCATGGCAAGGAACGATGCCGCCGACCGGTTCGTGGACTGCGTTATCAACCGCGGAAGATATGACTCAGTCACCCGCACAACACTTCTCATCACATCGATGCTCGTGCCCGTCCTGTTCGGCCTCGTCATGACATCGTACGCATCGTCGAGTCATCCGGACATCTTCGATATCCGCACCGACGGCGAGATAGCCTATGCGATCGTGGCATCGGTGGAATGCGGGATGATCAGCTTCATCCTCCTGTTCATGAGCCGCCGTTCGAAACGCCATATGCGCCGCGACGTCGAATGGATGTCCTCGCTCTGCGACTACGTCGACAGCGTCGGCGGGAACAGTGCGGATATGAGGCGCATATCCAAGGAGGCGGACATGCTGACGACCAAGATCAACAACGGGGCATCCATGGCCATATGGGCATTCACCGCGCTGTACATCTGCGCCATAGGCATCATGTCGTACCACAGGGTCGGGATCATGGACACCCACATCACAGCGATCTATGTGGCATGCTACGCACTTGTGATCGTACAGTACCTTATCACCGCAGGTTCCGTGTCCAGATTCCCCAGCAAGCACGACAAGCTCCAGTGCGAGTTCACAGAAGCGATGTCCAAAGAGCTCCGCCGTGCCGGGATAGCTGTGGAACCGATGAGGAGATGCACAGGCAATCTTCATCCGGTGATCAACACCGTACTGTTCGTTGTTACTCTCGGATTCTACTCAGTGGTTATCATCATCCTCTCCAACATCAGATTCGGAAACCATGTGAAAGGTCAGTGGAAATATGAGGAGAAGCTCATGGAGACGCTGATCAGATCGCAGGGTGCCACAGGCATAGAAGGCTACTGATTTTCCGAAATCAGTTTAACCTATGGGTTCATGAACCCATTGGTATCGCCCATGTTCGGAATGAGAAAGCAAGATGAGCCCCTCATAGTGACGTACATAGAGAATGAGGACGGGATCCTTATCAAGATGAAAGGAAGGCTCGATTCCATCACATCGCCCGATTTCCAGGCAACCGCTACAGAGAAATGCAGAGGAAGGTCTGCGACTCTCGATATGGAGAATGTCAGCTACCTGTCCAGCGCCGGGCTTAGGGCCATCCTGTCCCTCGACAAGGCTACCGGACGCGACAACAAGCTGGCCATAATCAATGCGAGCGGAAGCGTGAAGGACGTCCTGGACATGTCCGGATTCACGGATTATCTGTGAATCACTTTCTGCTTACAAGTAGATTTAAATAAATGGTCGATATCCCCAAAATTAATCCCCACTTAGCTCAGACTGGCCAGAGCGGCTGACTGTAGAGTGTTTTCGGAAGAAACCGATGCAGCCGCTGAAATCAGCAGGTCCCCTGTTCAAATCAGGGAGTGGGGACCACTACCTTCTTCATTCTTATACCTGGTTTATTTCTGAATTTAAACCTTATAGGCGCCCCATCGATTGCCATCAATGGCGTCAGTACCTTAAAATCGACACATTTGTACATTCTTCTGAAGTAACACGTTTTCCCTTTGAACGTATTAGCTGGGAGTGCCGCATCTGATCGGTACAGCCCCTCCCATCCGTTCCCCATCTCTCGATCTGTTTGTATATCGGTCGGATCCTTCGTCGTATGAACAGTCTGAAAAAGATTGCGACATAAACAGATTCAATCCTGAAGACGTATACAGTCTTGCCCTTGGCGAATCCACAAAATGGACCGAGAAAGCAATTTACAAAGCGGTTTCGGAAGGGGTGTCTTCTCCCGTCGATTTTAATCCTGCTTGTAATTTGGACAGTGGCCATATCCTCAAGTAGATTCAAAGTCCCAACATACAACGAATATTGAATCGGTTGGTAGGACCATTTAAATAGTTTGATGAACAACCGAAAAGTATCCTGATAAGACCCGTAAGCTCGGCTGCCAAGGGTGGCCATCAATCCTTACGGGCAATGGATATCTTCTCTCTGATGACATCCATATAATGCGAGTCTCCATCCTCGTAATTACGGCGCAGAGTCGGATTGGGTGATTGAATTGACAAAAATGCCAAGTAGCAAATCAGGGAGGAAGGACCATTCTTATCCATACTTCTCGGCGGAATGCCACTTACGATTTATCGGATTATTGGAATTACACCCCTTTGCGGAGCATGAAAAAAGGGTCTCTGAAGCATCCTTTACAAGTTTTTGGGATGATTGACATTACTGTTTCGAAAAATCGGAAAAAGATAATTGCTGACGATTGGCGTAATCTCAACTTCACTGCCACTTCTTATGCCACTTCTTATGCCATTTCTTATGCCATTTGGTAATGGCGCGTAACAATCCCATCTACCACCCATATTCTGTTTTCAGCTGCGGGTGAAGAATATTCAAGATTCCAAATTGGCATCTTGAACAGAAGCCGAGGATCCATTCAGGAATGCATCCGTCGCTACCTGCGACATACTGCATTGTTATGTGATGCTAGAACTTTTCAACAGTACTCTACCTCCCCCAGTTCTACCCCCACAACTAGGCTGACCTGGATTCATACCCTATGCAATAACGACGATTTCATATCGCTACAGTAGTACCCAGTTCCATTTTGACGTCATCGAAGTAAAAACTGAGCATACTCTCTGCAACCTATATGTCTGAAAAATCGACGTTTCAAGGGTCGTACACTCCTTGAACCGTTTCTCCTTACTTTGATAAAATGGAAAAAATTAGCGGAATTTCAAACTAAGGACTGACAGGATACAAGATCGGGGAGCAAAAATGATGGAATTCACCCATTTTGTGCAAAATGACCGCTTGAAACAAGGGAGAACAGTCTCGGCCGAACGCACCTCTTATAGCATCCTCCCCCATAGCCGCCCTGAAAATGTGGAAGATCGGCGATCTGGAAATCCCCGGACCCGTGGTCCTGGGCCCCATGTCGGGGTACACCTTCAGAAGCTACAGGGAGTTCATGCAGCCATTCGGAGCATCCGTCGTCATGAGCGAGATGACGTCCGACAGCGCCGTTCTCAACAACCCCTCCTGCAGATCGGAATACCTCGAGTTCGACCGCCTCCCCGTCACCGGCCTGCAGCTGTTCGGCAGCGACCCGGACCGCATGGCATCCGCCGCATCTGCCGCGTTGAAATTCAACCCGAACATCGATTTCTTCGACATCAACATGAGCTGTCCTGTCGAGAAGGTCATACGCAGCGGCTCCGGCTCTGCACTCATGTCCGATCCAAAGATGTGCGGGGAGATGGTCCGCCGTGTCAAGAAAGCCGTCGACATCCCTGTGACAGCCAAGATCCGTCTAGGACAGAACCTGGAGGCCCTGAACTTCGAAGAGGTCATATCCGAACTGGAATCGGCAGATGTAGATGCGATATCCCTCCATGCACGCACCGTGAAGGACAGATACGCAGGATATCCGAGGTACGAACTTGTGGAAGGCCTCGGGAAGCGCATGTCCGTACCGCTGATCATCTCGGGGAACATCTACTCTGCAGACGATGCCAAGGAGGCCATGGAACTGACCCGCTCCGAAGGGGTCATGGTCGCCCGCGGAGGCATCGGCAACCCGTATCTTCTGACGCAGATCGGCAGTCTGATCCACGAGAAGACCGTCCTTCCGAATCCCACCATATCGCAGCAGATCGACTGGTGCATCGAGCTTGCGGAGATGGTCTTCGAGGAAAAGGGAGAAGACGTGGCCGTCAGGAAGATGCGGAGCATCGCCCCGCGTTTCATCATCGGATGCAAGCGCTGCCGCGAGTACCGCCTGAAGCTCGCGACGTGCATCGACGACTGGGATTCGATGATCTCCATCCTGGAGGAGATCCGGAATCGGAAGGGTGGAATGCGGATAACGACAGTCAGTCAGAACACCTGAACCGCTGGATCCGCATGATGTTCCATTTGGGTCATTATATACGCAATCCGACATAATGACCGCTCTCCAACTGATTCCTATATAAAAAGAAACCATGCCGTCACAGTTGTGAATAATGCATGAACCACCATAGTGCCAGGCTTCCGATACGGATATAAGCCTAAACACAGTTAACCTTTCAAGGTGGTTGAATGGAAGAGATGGTGCTACTGACGAGTCTAGCGCTTTTCACTCTGCTCGCAGCGGTATGTTCCATCATATTCAACCGCATCAAGCTTCCACCGCTCATCGGATACATCGTGGCTGGTATCATCATCGCCAACGTGTGGACGGTCACCGACTCCAGCAAAGAGGTCGTCGCGATACTGTCCGATATCGGATTGGTCATGCTGATGTTCTGTATCGGACTGGAGATCAATCTGAAGAAGATCCGTAAGCAGGGATTGTTCGCAATCGAGGTGGCGGTGATACAACTGCCGCTGATGGTCCTGGGAGGAGTCATCGGAGGATCCATCCTCGGATTCGACAGCGTCCAGTGCATCTGTCTGGGTGCGATCATATCCGGTTCCAGTACCGCGGTCGTCATGGCCGTCCTGAAGTCTCAGAACCGTCTGGACAAGGACCACATCGAGATGCTCGTCCTGATCACCATCATGGAGGATATAGGCCAAGTTATCATCCTGTCCATGATCACCCCGATCATCGCGGGAGCGAACATGAACGTAAACGAGCTCATCGTGATGATCTCGAGCATCCTCATATTCATGATCGTCAGCCTGGTGGTCGGTCTCAAGCTGATCCCGAGGATGATCAACTGGGTTTCGGACAACGTCTCGGACGAGATCCTCACCGTGTTCTCGGTCGGACTCGCGTTCGGCATGGCGCTGCTCTCGATCTACATCGGACTGTCCATGGCCATCGGTGCTTTCCTGATGGGTATGATGATATCCGCGAGCAGGAAGAGCAAGGAGATCAACCACAGGATCGAACCCATGAGGGACCTGTTTATGGCCGTCTTCTTCATATCGATCGGTATGAAGATCCAAGTGGCCACGCTGGTGGACAACCTCTGGATGATCTTCATCTTCTACATCCTGTTCGCAGTGCTGAAGACATCCACCGTCTTCCTGGCCTACTGGGTGGGAGGAGAGTCCGGACGCAACGGATTCCTCTCTGCCACGGGACTTGTCGCGATGGGTGAGTTCGCATTCATCATAGCCGCGGAGGCTCTGAACCACAACGTCATCGACGATGCCTACTACACATCCGTCGTCGGAGCGGCACTGGTCTCGATGGTCGTGCTGCCGCTTCTCACGAGGTTCGCACCGGAGATGTGGGATGCCGCGATATCGAAGTGCCCCAAACCGATCTACAACATGGCCTGCAAGCTGAACAACGCCAGGGACATGACCTATGTGCGTCTCGAGGCGACGTCCAAGAAGTCTCAGAAGACCATGCGCAGGAGCATGACGCACTCGTACTTCAACATCCTGACCATCATACTCATCGAGATGGTGTTCTTCTTCGGTATCGAGCCTGCGGTCAATTGGCTCACCGAGAGCTTCGGCGGCGACACCCTGATGTGGGGCATCATGATGCTGATCGCCAACTTCTTGCTGCTTTCGATCCCGATCTACCACCTGGTGAACAACGTCAAGTTCCTTGATGAGCTGGTCATAACCGGTGCGCGTCACATCGCGAACAGAGAGGGTTCCAAGAGCGAGCCGATGGAGATCTACCAGAAGTTCCTGGACCTCAACACGTACATGATGGTCCTGCTGATAGACTCGCTCATAATCATCCTGGTCCCCAACTATCTGGGGCTCTGGCAGCACCTCGTGGTCCTCACGATCGCGGGACTGATCATGCTGGCGGTGTACGTCAAGAAGTTCAAAGCCCGTCCAGTGAGCGCACAGGATGACGATTCCGAAGAGGAATGATCTCAGCGCCTGCGGATCTGGTTCTCGAATCCGTTTATTATACGGTCCGTGCCGGCCCTGATATTCGCGGCAGCTTTCCTGGCAGAACGGTCCGCGGATCTGACGGTCTGCCTCGTCTGCACGCGCAGGGCGGAAGGCGAGTGGAGCATGAAGTTCGCCAGCGAGGCAGAGGCCATCTGCACCTTGCGGGGGACGGTCTTCTCAAGACCGATCACGTCGTTGCTGTGATGCTTGATGGAATCCAGGAAGGAATCCACATCGTGGGCGTCAGAAACTGTGACAACACGTCCGAGCTCTCCGAGAGTGTGACCGTCGGAGCCTCCCGTGAATCCGAGTCCGTATCTGTCTGCGGCATCCAATGCACCGCGGTTCGATTCGCGGGACATCCCGCTGCATATGACCTCATAGGCATCCAGACGTTCGGCTACGGATTCGTCCAGGAAGCCGCGGCGGATGCATATCTCGACGCCTTTGCATGATCCCATGTATCCCATGGGGTGAGCAGCGGATATCAGGCAGTTCTCGCCCTCGAGGAGGTCCAGAAGCTTCTCTGTCGGACAGTCCTTGAGGGCCAGCCAGGGGCATTCCCCCAGCCTCGGACGTATCTCATGATACCAGAAATGCTCCAGGTCCTTGAGATCGTAGAAATAGACGAGCACATGTGGCCCGTCGGTGGTGCTGACCTCCATCCCCGGGATCACGGGGACGGAGACCTCGCACTCCTTGAGTTTTACGAGAGATGAAATGAGGTTATGGTCGGTGACCGCGAAGCCTATGCCCCGCTGCTCGGCCAGCGATACCGCCGAATTCACATCCGTGAACGAATCCGAACAGCTTGTGTGGAAGTGCATGTCCATGGCCATGCGTCCGCTCTCGCGGATCGTCGACCAATCGGGCTTCTCGAACACCGCATCCATAACGCATCATCTCAGGCACAGGCTGCGCCAGGCATCCTCGGACTGGGCAATCACGGAATCTGTGTCGATGGTCGTGATCCTTCCGTCCTCGACGACCATGTCGCCCTGGCAGAACACAGTCTTGACGTTCAGGCTGTTGCCGGAGTAGACGATGTTGGCGATCATGTTCTCGGGAAGGAGAGGTCTGAGGTTGGGCGCCTTTCCGTCCAGGATGACGATATCGGCGAACTTGCCGGGCTCGATGGAACCGATGGAATCCTGCATTCCGACGGCCTTCGCACCGTTGATGGTGGCGAAGTCCAGGAGCTCCTGGGCGGTGGTGACGGTGGGATCCCAGCGGCTGGACTTCTGAAGGAGTCCGAGCGTCTTCATCTCGGCGAACATGTCGAAGGTGTTGTTGGTCGTGTTTCCGTCGGTTCCGATGGAGACGTTGACGCCGTACTTCTGGAATTCGGGAACGGGTGCGACGCCGCCGGTGGCAAGCTTCATGTTCGATACGGGACAGGACGAGATCGACATGCCTGCGTCTCCCATGAGCCTGACCTCCCTGAGGGTCAGCCAGGCGGAGTGCGCCGCGACTCCCCTGGGGCCGAGCACTCCGATGTTGGAAAGCCACTCGGCCGGGCGCATGCCGGTCTTGCGCTTGTGGTCGTTGACCTCTCCGCGCGTCTCGGAAAGGTGGAAGTTCATGGGTGCCCCGACCTTGTCGGAGAACTCCTTCGCTCCGACACAGGTCTCCTCGTTGCACACGTAGACTCCCTGGAGTCCGACTCCGGGGACGATCTTCCTCTCGTCCTTGAACTTCTGATGGAACGCCATGCAGTTCTTCAGGGGGTTTCCGACCTGTGTGGTGCACTCCTCGTCCAGGACGCACCAGCACAGCACTCCTCTGATGCCCGCCTCCTGTGTGGCCTTGGCGATGACGTCCTCGGAATAATACAGGTCCATGAACGTAGTGGTACCGCCGCGCATCATCTCCATGCAGCCGAGCTTGGTTCCGAGCGCGAGGTCCTCGTCGGTCCTGTCGGAATCGATCTTGAAGACCTTGTCGAGGAAATCGGGGAATGTGAGGTCGTCGACGACACCTTTCATCACCGACATCGCGACATGGGTGTGGGTGTTGATCATTCCAGGCATGACGATGTCGCCCGTTGCGTCGATCTCCCTGTCGGCGGTCCCGTTGTATGCCGGGCCGACGGATACGATCTTGTCGCCGTCAATGACGACATCCCCTTTCAGAATGCGTCTGGATGCGTCCTGTGTGACGATCCATCCGTTACGGATCGCTGTAATCATGGCCCCCCGATTCTACCAGGAGGTGATAAGCGTTGGTACGGCCCCTTCCGCATACCGAGGCTTTGCGGATGCGCCGAAGGTCCGCACTTCTGTTGATGGTGCGGACTGTTCGGAACGGTGTTCACAATTGGGATATACGGCATCGTCGTTCACGGGACCATGAGCTTCCGTATAACATTCCTAGGGACCGGCGGCGGACGTCACACCACAATGTATCAGGTCCGTTCGACGGGCGGTATGCTCATAGAACATGACGGAAGGTTCCTCCATGTGGACCCGGGGCCCGGAGCGCTCGTGCAGATGCACCGCATAAGGTACGACCTCACCAGGACCGAGTCGCTCATCGTATCCCACTGCCACCCCGACCATTACTCGGATGCGGAATCCGTGATCGAGGGCATGACCCGCGGGGGATGGGTGAAGAAAGGTTCACTGTATGGTTCGAAGACCGTCATCAGCGGCGAGAGGGGATTGGGACCCTGCATATCCGATTATCACCTTCGCATCCTGTCCTCTGTGACCGAGTTCAAGCCGGGGGATGTCCTGGACGTCGACGGCATGAAGGTGGACATCTGCAAAGCGGACCACAGCGACCCCACCAATGTAGGATTCAAGTTCCATACGGATCACGGGATCGTCTCGTATGTCAGCGACACCTCGTATTCCGACGAGATCGCGGAGCAGTATGTCGGGTCCAGGGTGCTCATACTCCCCGTCACCACGCCCATGGGCAACCGCATCAAGTACCACCTGTGCACGGATGATGCGATCACCTTCGTCGAGAAGGTCAGGCCCGAGCTTGCGATATTCATCCACCTGGGAGTGGTCATTATTAGGCGCGGGCCCGAGAACGAGGCCGCGATGGTGGAGAAGGCAACGGGTGTGAGGACGATCGCCGGCAGAGACCTCATGGTCCTGGACGTCGGTGATGGGATTGAGATCTCGGATGCGCCCGTTTACGAGGGCGAGTGGATCCCGAGCACCTCTCCCTGAGGGTCGGCCGGATAGAATCCCGTGATCCCCCACAGCGTGTTGGAACCGAAATCGATGCTCATCGAATAGCCGACCGGGGCCTGCCCTTTGATCAGCTCCACGGCCTGATATGTCTTGCCCGATGTCCCTTCGATGTCCGTTCCGTTGATGTGACGCATGTATCCGACGCCGAGGTCCCTCAGACGCTGCTCCGACACCTCGGTGAAATCTTCCAACACCACTCCTGCGAACACATGTCCTGCCTTTCCGCCCATGGCGACATCGAATCCGAGATAGGATGCCAACGAGCAGAACAATGCGGAATCGTCCTCGCAGTCGCCGTACTGATGGTACAGCGTCTGGACGGGAACTGCCCAGTACTCGTCGCTTCCGTGGATACCGTAGTCGAATGAACGGTCGGATATCGTGGATGGATAGCGTATCCCCTTCTGGATGAATCCCGCGACGAAATCCAATAGGCCTTGGCTGTCCGTCCTGTCGCCTCCGATGCGAACATACTCCTATACCAGACGGTCTCCGACCATGGATACGACATCGCCTATGCGCACGAGCTTGGGCAGATCGGAGAACGAATACGAAGTGCTGACCTTGAAGACGCAATCGCTGCGGTATTTGGGAGTGGGGGCATTGTCATTCATGTTCAGCCTGTCCGCATAAGCGAACTCGGACACCAGCTCCGAGACCGGGATGCTGTACGATATGGACGCATTCACATTCTTCCCGTCGAGGTTGTATGTCCAGCTCTTCTCGAGATCGACCTGTCCGTAGACGGTTGCGAGGAACTTGGAATCCCCCACTGTGATGCTGTACATCCCCGGCTTCAGACTGAGCACCTCTCCCGTGTAAGTGGTACCTGTGTACCTTTCGGTGAAGCTGCCGTATTGACTGGTGTTGTAATACATGTGGAGCTCGTCGAACACGGTCCACGTCACAGCCTCAGGGGAGATCAGGGACAGATTGTCGTAATCCGCCGTTATCCCATCCGGAAGGGAGTCGAAGACCATGACCGGATTATCCCCGGACTCATCCAACCCCCCTCCATTTCCATTGGAAAAATGCAATCCAACGAACACCGCGGAAACCAGCACCAACGCCAGTGCGATGCAGGCCGCGGTGCCCTTGCTCAGTAGGTCTGCCCCCTTTCATAGGGCTCCACGACATCCACAGTGGTGACGCTCATGATCGCGGAATAATTGCTCTTGTTGTAATATCCCACGGGGACCGCGCCGTTGTATGTCGTCTCGCAGCAGTACATGACGGTGCCGTCCTTCAGCTTGAGAGGCGCGGATGCGTAATACGACGGACTCGGATTGCTGGCAAGCGAATCGACCGAGACTGCGGAGAGCATGTGGCTCGGGATTGATATCAATGCGGACCTGTAGCCTGCGGCAGAGAACAGTGCGCATGTGAGGAACGATGTGTCCTCGCAGTCGCCCATCCCCAGGTACAGCGTCTCCATAGGGAACGCCCAGTATTCCTCGACACCGTTGAGGAAGTAGTCGCCGACCCCGTTCTTGTTATCCAGATAGTATTGCTTGAACGGCCCCGGAGATACCATGGTCGGGTAGCTGATGTTGCATTGGACGAACGACAGGAGATAATCCGCATAATCATGGCCGTTCAGGGATGCACCCGATCCGCGTACGCGCTTGTACTCGTCGGAAAGGGCCTCTTCCAGGGAGAGGATCGTATCGTCCACGACGACGAAACGGTTGTCGTCACGATATTCATTGTAATGGCGGACGACGTTGTCCATCGTGGCGTACTTGTAGTAATCAGAGAACTCGTATGAGAACTGGAATGAGTATGTGTAGATCTTGCGGTCGAGGACCTGCTTCCACTCGTAGTTGGTGGTCACGGTCCCGTCCAGCACCACCCTTCCGAGATGGAGGGTCTTGCCGTCGGAGATCAGTGCGACTTCGTAGTTGCCCGGTTCGGTGAATGTCAACGAGGAACCCGAATACAGATCGTAACCGCGCGACACGTACTTGTCCGTCATCTTGTCGTAGACCAGGGCCGTGTCGGACAGTGTCTTGTACTTCCAGTAGATGTCCCCGCCTTCGCCTGTGTATGTCATCGTGGCACGCGGCGAATCCAGGACGATTATGTCATCCGAATAGAGATCGCCGTAGACCGTTATGCTTCCCAGCGTGTAGCTGCGCTCCGGAGTGTCCTCTGCGGGCGGAGTGAACGACGATGCTATGACCAGCACAAGGAGCATGACCGCCAGGGACATGACGGCGAACCTCTTCGCGCTGCGGCCGAATCCTTCGCTCCGGGGCTTCGCCTCCGGGATCGGCCCTTCGGAAGAATAAATTCCCAGGAATTCGCGTTCGGGGGCCTCGCTGTCGAACGCCCTCGCTCCGCATGCCGTGCAGAAATTCGCTCCGGGCTCCATAAGAGAACCGCACTTCATACAGTACATCGAACCCACCTCCTCAGACCAACGTCCACTGGATGGTGACCGTGTCCGTGAACTCCAGGTCCTTCGGGACCGCGTCCACGTTCATGCAGGTCATCATCCTCATGGAGGGGCCTCCGAACGAACCGTCGGGGCCGTAGCTGACGGAGACGATGCCCCCCAGCTTCATCCCGATGGCGTCGGCCAGCTCCCTGGCCTTGTGCTTCGCATCCCTCACAGCGTCCTTGCGCGCCTCGGACCTGACGGCCGAATCGTCGCGCATGATGTACTCCACTCTGAACTGAGGGGAGCCTTCGCATTCTATGAGTGCCGAAAGTATCTTCCCGACTGTCTCCGGATCGGAGTCTTCGACTATGGAGAGCCTGTGGGAGAAGCGGTAACCGGAGAACGCTATGTTCCCCTTGGAATCCGACCTGTACTCCGGATCGACGGACAGGCTGGCGGTGCGGAGGTCGTTCATATCGAACCCCGCGTTCCCGATGGCCTTCCTGAGGGATGACAGCGCATCCGCGGATGCGTTCACAGCCTCCCCGTAGGTCTGGAACACTTCCGAAAACTCACCTGTGATCATGATCGCGTCGGGTGCGGCGGATGCCGAACCTTCGCCTGTAACGGAAATAATCCTGTCCATCATAATTAGAATCGACTGCCTGGTTTAAAGTATTGGTCATGGACGGACAGTGTTTCCCAGACAATAGTTTTTAGTCTCCCCGACGATGGTCATCCCGATGGCCATAATCGGAGACATCGGGGAGAGGAAGCTGATAGAGGATTTCCGCAGTTTCATCCACCCGGAAGGTATCGTCGGACCCGGAGATGACGCCGCCGTCCTGAGGGACGGGACGGTCGTGACGTCGGACATCGTGTCCTTCGACAGGCATTTCCCCGCAGGCATGACGTACGAGCAGTTCGGCTGGTATTCGGCCGCGGTCAGCTTCAGCGACCTTGCGGCGATGGGCGCCAGACCGACGGGTTTCATAGCATCCCTCGCACTTCCGGCGGACCTCGACTCCCAGGCGGCCTATGACATAATGAGCGGGATAGACCAGTGCTGCGAGTTCTGCGGCACGGGCATCGCCGGAGGGGACACGAAGGTCGGACCCGGGATCGTATGCGGGACCGCCCTCGGCACCATGGACGGAAGGCCTCCGATGCTCAGATCCGGAGCGAAGGTCGGCGACGTCGTCGCCGTCACAGGCCCGCTTGGTTCCCCCGCTGCGGCATTCATTGCCTTGGAGAACGGCGTCGATGCCGAAGAGGCGAAGGAATCACTGTATGTACCGATTCCACGTGTGGCGGAGGGATCCGCCATGGCCGGGTGCGGTGCGGTGACGTCGTGCATGGACCTGTCCGACGGTCTGGGGACGGCTCTGAACACCATATGCTCGTCTTCCGGGGTCGGAATGGACATCGAACTGGACTTCATCCCCCGCGGACCGTGGGTAGACGAGATGGCGGAGCTTTCCGGGAAGCCTGCGAAGGACCTCCTGCTCGGATGGGGCGGGGAGTACGAACTGCTGTTCACCGCAGACAGGGACAGATTGGACAGACTGTACGACGCCGAGGTGGAGTTCTCCATAATCGGCATGGTGAACGATTCCGGCAAGCCCGAACTCACAGACAACGGATCCAGGACCGTGATACCCTATGGCGAATACTGAGCGCGTCGAAGCGAGATACTACCATCGCGACGGCGACGTGTACATATGCGACCTGTGCCCCCACGGATGCAGGATCGCCCCCGGACAGTACGGAAGGTGCGGTGCGCGCAGAGGCGACGACGACATGCTCGTGGCATACTCCTATGGGAAGGTCTCGTCGCTGTGCCTCGACCCCGTCGAGAAGAAGCCGCTGTACCACTACAAGCCGGGTTCCAGGTGCTTCTCCGTCGGGAGCATCGGATGCAACATGTCATGCAGGCACTGCCAGAACTATGCCATCTCCATGCTCTCGTTCGGGAAGAAGCGCACCACATACAAGTCCCCCGAGGAGATCGCGTGCCTGTGCAGGAGCGAGGGCAAGAGCACCATCGCATTCACCTACAACGAGCCGGTGATCTGGTTTGAGTACATCATGGACGTCATGGAGGCGGATCCCGACCTGGATCTGCTCCTGATAACCAACGGACTCGTGAGCAGGGAGCCTCTGATCGAGCTGTGCAAACTCACAGACGCCATGAACATCGACATCAAGGGGTTCACGGACGAATTCTACATGCAGGTCTGCGGGGCCCATCTGGCCGACGTTCAGGAATCCGCCAGGATCGTTGTGGAGCAGGGCGTGCATCTGGAGCTCACATATCTCGTGATCCCGGAGTTCAATGACTCCGAGGACGAGGTCAGGCAGTTCTGCGAATGGGTGAGGGACGACCTGGGCGAGGATGTCCCCGTGCATTTCACCAGATTCCATCCCGACAACCAGATGACCGATGTTCAATGGACACCTCTCGAGACCGTGCTGAGATGCCGCGAGATAGGCATCGAATGCGGACTCGACTATGTCTACGTAGGCAATACGATGACAGAGGAGGCCGACGACACGTTCTGTCCCGAATGCGGGACGCCTGTGATCAAGCGCCTCGGATACCTGGTGGACATCGTGTGTCTGGACGGGGACAGATGCGGGTCCTGCGGACACAGGATGAACATCATCAGATGAACGCGAAGATCGGATTCCCGAACAACAGAATGATGCCTGCAGCTACCGCTATCGGCAGAAGGAACGGGATCATGGGCGTCACCAGCACGGTATGATGACCGGCATTCCGCAATTCATCCAAGACATCCACCTTATCATCGATGCATGAGGGGCAGCGGATCTTGACCCCGTCTTCGATGCGCTCCACGGGCCACACGAAGGAACCGTGTGCCTCAGACACATCCATGCGCAATGTGACGAACATCGACGGACATATGCGTCCCCGACGGATGTTCCGAATCGCCGTGACAACAGCGGATGACATGCTCAGCAGGAGCGCCATAGCAAATATCGAGAACGAAAGGGAGAGTAACAACGATGAGACCGCATCGGGCGATTCCCACAGCAGTGCATCATTCGGATACACGGGGAAGCACACCGCCAAGGACATCAGGCATTTGACATCGGCACCGCCGACCGACCTCCCTGCCGCGTACATCGCATAATACAATATTACTATAGTAATAGAGACGGCCACGGGCATCCCGACTTCCGGATCGGAGGCATATGTCACCGCCGCAGACGCTCCCGCGGAAGCCATGACGAGTACTGCCTTCCACCCCGTCACCTTCGGAGAAAGGAAGCACACCGTCAGAAGCGCTTTGGCTAACAGTGCGAAGCATGCGGTGACGATGCTACCGCGACCCATATCGTACAGCAGACAGACCGCCATCCCCCACACGGCCACAACCATCCAATATCCGTCAGAGGCCTCACGGGTGCGGACATCGTCGATCGCCGCCGATGACAGAGCGACCAATGGCACCGATATCCATGCGGCAAAGAGCAGATCCATGTCACAGAGGGCTTCTGATATGATGATAAAAGATTCCCCTGCTGTTACACTGCGCAACCGTTCCGACGCAGTAGTTCTGATTTACGTTATATACCACCTCCATGTAGCACACTCATGAACAACAAGATGGCCGCATTCGCACTCGTAGCGATGCTCATGGTCCTTGCCGTTCCGCTGTCATTTTCCGATGACGGGGATGCGATATCCCAGAACGGCATCGACGTGACGATCAGAGGCGGAGGCGACTCCCTCTCGATCGACATCGAAAGCGGGTCGTCGAAGACCACCACGCTGTATGTGAAGAACAACACCGACAGGTACTACGACCTGACCATGGCGACCGTGAACGGCGAGAACGTCTCCGTCAAAGGGGACATCTCCGTGAACAACGCCAGGAACTCCATGTTGTATCCCTCGGGGGACGACAACGGACGCGACATCGCGACCCTGACGGTCACCATAACAGCCGACAAGATGGCCGATGACGAAGTGGTGAAGGACAGTCTTGTCCTCAAGCTCACGGCGATCGGCGGAAGCGCGGACTCGTTCACAATCCTCGTCCCGTACACAATCAACGTCGAATCCATATTCAGCTCGGCGGACTCGTTCAACAAGTTCTTCGGGATAATCCCCAACACCCTCCCTCACCCGTTCAACAACGAGTGGGTAACCTCGGCCATCACCCTCATCCTGTGGATCGTCGCGACGATCATCGTCTGCGAAATCGTCATCCCGCTCTTCGCAGGGATCGTCAAATTCAAGAAGAGCAAGGACGAGAAGAAGGAACTCACACACAAGCTCACCAAGATGATCTCCCTGCTCATGTTCGTGGTCGCGGCCAACGAGTGCCTTGCCATCGTGGGCGCCAACTCGGAGGTCATGAGCGCGGTGTCCAACATGTCCCTCGTCCTCTATGTGATAATCGGAGCGGCGATCGCCTGGCAGGTGTACATCTTCATAATCAGCACGGTGCTGAAGGGTCTGGACGAGACCGTCGATGTGGACGGCGTCGATTCCTCCCTGCTCCCGCTCTTCAAGATGATCGGGAAGCTCGTGATATGCGTGGTCGGTGCCACCATCATCCTCGCGGCGTACGGAGTGGACCTCGCCGGAATAATGGTCAGTGCGGGAGTCATCACACTGGGGATCACATTCGGAGCCCAGCAGGTCATCAGCCAGTTCTTCAGCGGCATAGTCCTGCTGGCGACCAGGCCGTTCAAGAAGGACGATTTCGTGAACATCGGCGGCACCACATACAAGGTCCGCCACGTCCGCCTGATGTACACCGAGTTCGAGAACTGGGACGGCGACCAGATCGTCACCATGCCCAACAACGCCGTGACCGCGGCCACGCTGGTCAACTACACCAAGAACGACAAGAACACCAGGATCTTCATCTACATGGATGTGGCATACGATGCAGACCTCAGCAAGGCCAAGGAGCTCATGGTCAAAGGCGCTCTGATGCACCCCCACGTCGTCAAGGACGGCACCGTGCTCATGCCCTCCACCAGGCTCACCAAGTTCCTGGACTCCGGCATCGAGTACAGGCTCGCATGCTTCGTCGACGATTACGACAACAGCAGCCACTATGCCGGACAGATCAGGGAGATCATCTACAAGCTCTTCCTCGACAACAACATCGAGATCCCGTACAACAGGCTGCAGATCGACATCCTCAGTTCGTGCGACGGGAAGAAGCGCGAAGACGACGAAACGCCCGTTGAATGAACATATCTGCGGATTCCGCAGATTGAAAAAACCTTTTCCAAACATTTTACTACGAATACTATGGAATCCGCCCTGATTCTGCGGATTCCTACAGTTTATATAATAAAATCAGAATGCTCGGGAGTATAGCCGAAGAGGTGCCGGAGGTTTAAATATGGACGACCTTGACAAGAGGATCATCGAGATAATGAAGAAGGATTCAAGACGCCCTTTCGTCGAGATTGCCAATCAACTCGGCGTTTCGGAGGGAACCGTCCGCAGCAGGGTCCACAGGATGACCGAAGAGGGTATAATCCGCGGATTCACGATCAAGACGAGTTCCAGGAACGTCAAGGCCCTTGTGGAGATCCGTATCGATGTGAACACCGACACACAGGACATCGCGAAGGAACTGGCCGGATACGCCGGAGTGACCGAGGTATTCGAGGTCACCGGTGACCAGGACATAATCGCGATCGTCGACGTCGAATCCTCGCAGCACCTCAACGACATCATAGAAAGGGTCAGGCGCTATGACAACATCCTCAGCACGAGGACCCGCCTGATATTGAAGGAGCATTTCGGGGAGGCGTGAGATATGTTTACAGGAATCGGTACTGCGTTGATAACCCCGTTCAAGAAGGACGGGTCTGTGGATGAGGAGGCACTCAGGAGGCTTGTCAGGTTCCAGGAGGACAACGGAGTGGACATGCTCATACCCTGCGGCTCCACCGGCGAGTCCGCCATGCTGAACCACAACGAGCATCTGAAGGTCATAGAGATCGTCGTCGACGAGGCCCGGAAGGCCAAGGTCATCGCCGGCGCCGGAAGCAACTGCACTGCCGAGGCCATCATCCTGAGCAAGGACGCCCAGGACCTCGGAGCGGACGGACTCCTCTCCATATCCCCCTATTATGTCAAACCGACCCAGGAAGGGATCTATCAGCATTACAGGTCCATCGAAGAGGCCGTCGACATCCCGATCATAGTCTACAACGTCCCCGGAAGGACAGGTTCCAACATAACCGCCGAGACCACGCTCCGCCTGGCGGAGCTCGAGGGCATCGCCGGGGTCAAGGAGGCCAGCGGAAACGTGGCCCAGATCCAGAACATCATCGCCCGCCGTCCCAAGGGCTTCTCCGTCCTCAGCGGCGACGACGGCATGACGCTCGCACTCATGTCCGTGGGCGCCGACGGTGTGATATCCGTAGCGTCCAACTGCTGCCCCGGACTCATGTCCGAGATGGTGAAGGACGCACTCTCGAAGGACTTCGAGAATGCAAAGGGCATACACGCCAAGCTCCTCCCGCTCTTCGGAGCGCTGTTCTGCGAATCCAACCCCATACCGATCAAGTACGCCATGGGAAGGATGGGATACGGCAACGGAAGCCCCAGGCTCCCGCTGACACCTCTGTCCGACAAGGGAAAGGCAGTCCTGGACCCGGTCCTCGACGAACTCGGGATCGAGTGAAAGGGAGAAAACAAAGTGAAACTCATCGCGCCGTCCGCATGAGCGGGGCGCATATCATCTAGAGGTGCTCAGACAATGATCACAGTAATGAAGTTCGGCGGTACCAGCGTTGGATCCGCCGAGGCTCTGAACAGGGTATCGAACATCATCGCCGAGAAGGAAGGCGAGAAGGTAGTCGTCGTTTCGGCTATGTCGGGGATCACCAACTACCTGGTGAACGTCGTGGACAACCCGCAGACGGACGTCGAGACGGTGCTGGAGCAGTTCGCCAACAAGCACATGTCCACTGCGGAGCAGCTCCTCGAAGGGGAGTTCCTGGAGGAGTTCCGCACGGAGTTCGAGAAGAGGTTGAACGGCCTCAGGTCCGCCATCAGCGCGGACAGGGACAGCCCGTTCTACGGCGACGCCGTCGTGTCCCAGGGAGAGAGGTTCTCCTCGCTGATCCTCTCCTGCGTCCTGAAGTCCAAGGGCTACAAGTCCGTCGCCCTGACATCCGAGGACGCCGGCATCATAGCAGCCGGACAGCCCATGAGCGGCTCCGCAGACCTGCTGAAGACCGCATCGGGCATGACCATGAAGGTCAAGCCCCTGCTCTCCATGGGCATAATCCCCATAGTCACCGGATTCTACGGCATCGACGGCCAGGGAAGGCCCCTCACATTCGGCAGAGGAGGATCCGACTACTCCGCAGCGGTCGTCGCCAATGCGATCGACGCCGACATGCTGGAGATCTGGACCGATGTGGACGGATTCATGTCCGCCGACCCCAGGATCATCCCGAACGCCGTGAAGATCGACGAGATGAACTTCGGAGAGGCGGCGGAGCTCGCATACTTCGGAGCCAAGGTCCTTCACCCCAGGACCATCGAGCCCGTCAGGCTCAAGCACATCCCGCTGAGGGTCAAGAACTCCTTCAAGCCGGAAGAGCCCGGAACGCTGATCCACCACCTCAGGAAGTCCAAGAACGAACTCCTCAGGTCCGTGGCCGCGAAGACGGATCTGTCCATCATCACGATCAGCTCCGCCGAGATAGCCTACAGGCCCGCGATGGTCGCCAGGATCATCGAGAAGATCGCGGAGATCAACGTCATAATCTATTCCATCTCCACATCCCTGTCCACAGTGGCGTTCCTCGTCCACAACAACGATGTAAAGATCACGCTCAAGCAGCTCAACGGCCTCAGCGGAGGCGACATCGAGAGGATCGACGTGAAGAACAACGTCGCGCTCATATGCGCCGTCGGCGACAACCTGCTGGACAAGTGCGGGGTCTCCGGCGACATATTCTCCGCCGTGAAGGATGCCGAAGCCAACGTGGAGATGATCTCCGAGGGAGCATCCGATGTCTCCCTGAACTTCGTCGTCCCGATGAACAAGGTCATCGACGTGGTGAAGATCCTCCATGACAAGTACATAGGTGATGCACAATGATGAGGGAATTCGAAGGCAGGGACGGTGTCATGATCATAGGCGGGAAGTCCGCCGTGGAGATCGCCGACGAGTTCGGCACACCCGTCTATGTCACCGATGAGCAGAGGCTCAGGGAGAACTACAGGAACATCTACGGAGCGTTCTCCAGGTACATGGACACCAAGATCCACTACGCCTGCAAGGCGAACACCAACATGGCGATCCTCAAGGTCCTGGAGCAGGAAGGCTCCGGGATCGATGCAGTGTCCATCGGAGAGGTCATGACCTGTCTGAAGGCCGGTTACACCCCGGACAGGATCATGTACACCGGCGTGAACGTGAGCAACGAGGAGCTCAAGGCCGTGTCCGACCTGGGAGTTATGATCAACCTCGATTCCATCTCCGAGATGGAGAGGCTCGCCGAGATCGCCCCGTGCTCCGACGTATCGTTCAGGATCACCCCCGGGGTCGGCTCCGGACACAGCGCGAAGGTCATCACCGGTTCCAAGGGAGCCAAGTTCGGAATCCCCCTGGACGAGGTCATCAACACATACGCCAGGGCAAAGGACCTGGGATTCAACATCAGGGGAATCCACGCCCACATCGGATCCGGCGGACAGAGCGTCGAGCCCTTCATGGACATGATGGAGGTCCTCATCGAGCTCGTCAACGAGATCAAGGGCATAGGCATCGACCTGGACTTCATCGACATGGGAGGCGGCATCGGCGTCCCGTACAAGCCCCAGGAGGATGAGATGGACGTCAACGAGCTGGCCATGAACCTCACCGACATGATCCAGGAGGAGACCGACATCAAGACCCTCATCCTGGAGCCCGGAAGGTACATCATCTGCGACAGCACCGTCCTGCTCACCAGGGTCAACGACGTGAAGGACGCCGGCACCAAGAAGTACGTCGGATGCGACGCGGGATTCAACACGCTCATCAGGCCCGCCATGTACGATTCGTATCACTATGTGGCAGTGGCCAACAAGTTCGGCAAGGCCTGCACGGACAAGTACGACGTCGTCGGTCCCATCTGCGAGTCAGGCGACTACCTGGCCCACGACAGGGTCCTGCCCGACCCCAAGGAAGGGGACATCATCGCCGTCTACAACGCCGGCGCATACGGATTCTCCATGTCCAGCAACTACAACTCCAGACCCCTCTGCGCAGAGGTCCTGGTCAACGACGGAAAGGCCGACCTCATCCGCGAGCGCGAGACGATCGAGGAGATGTGGAGGCATCAGATCATCCCCGAGAGGCTGCAGTGATGAGATTCTGGAAATACCAGGGCATCGGAAACGACTTCATCCTCCTGGACGGCACGGACGGGATGATGGAGCCCGACCCGGTATGGTGCGCACGCGCCTGCGACCGCCACTTCGGAATCGGCGCCGACGGGGTCCTGTACGTCCTTCCGGGCGAGGGCACCGACATAACCATGAGGATCATCAACGCCGACGGATCCGAAGCGGAGATGTGCGGCAACGGCATCAGATGCGTCGCCAAGTACGCCTACGACAACGGCATCGTGGACAAGGAGAAGTTCACGGTACACACCATGGCCGGCGATCTGGAGGCCACGGTCACGGTCCTCGACGGAGAGGTGTTCACCGTCACGATCAACATGGGAGCTCCCATCCTGGACGGAAGGCAGGTCCCCATAGACCATGACGGAAGGTTCATAGACCAGCCGTTCGAGGCGGACGGCGTGAGCTTCAGGGCCAACGCGGTCTCCATGGGCAACCCCCATTTCATCACGTTCACCGAGATGGACGACGCCACCATAGACAGACTCGGACCCATACTCGAGAAGCACAGCTTCTTCCCCCGCAAGACCAACGTGGAGTTCTGCAGGGTCGAGGACGGGAGAATACTGATACGCGTCTACGAGCGCGGAGCAGCGTGGACCCTCGCCTGCGGCACCGGCGCATGCGCCAGCACGACAGCCGCTGCACTGAACGGACTCGTTCCGTTCGACAAACCCATCGACGTCCACCTTCCCGGCGGATGGCTCAGGATCACGGTCGACAAGGACCTCAGATACGTGCTCATGGAAGGACCCGCAAAGCTGGTCTTCCAGGGCGAAACGGAGTGAATACATATGACAACTTTCGAGCAAGCTGAAAGACTTCAGAAGATCCCGCCCTACCTGTTCGTCAGGCTGGAGCAGCTCTCCGCAGAGAAGAGGGCCGCCGGGTGGGACATGATAGACTTCGGGATCGGAGACCCCGACCTCCCCTGCCCCGACTGCATCGTCGAGGAGATGTGCAGGGAGGCGAAGATCAACAACAACCAGAAGTACTCCTCGTCCAAGGGCGAGAGGGACCTCAGGTGCGCCGTCGCCGCATGGTACAAGAAGAGGTACGGACTGGACATCGACCCCGACACCCAGGTGTGCATCACCATCGGATCGAAAGAGGGTATCTTCAACATCGCCCAGGCCTTCGTGAACGAGGGCGAGACGATCATCGCGCCCTCCCCCGGATACCCCGTGTACTCCGGAGCCGCCACCCTCTTCAACGAGGCCAACTGCGTCAAGATCCCCCTGAGGGCCGAGAACAACTGGCTCCTGGACCTGGACGAGTGCCCCAAGAACACCAGGATGCTGTACCTGAACTACCCCAACAACCCCACGGGGGCCACATGCGACCTGGACTACCTGAAGAAGGTCTACGCCTGGTGTCAGGAGAACAACACCATCCTGTGCTTCGATGCCGCATACTCCGAGATGTGCTACGATGGCTACAAGGCGCCCTCGGCGCTTGAGGCGGGCCCGAACTGCATAGAGTTCGGATCCTTCTCCAAGACGTTCAACATGACCGGGTTCAGGCTCGGATTCGCCGTCGGACACCCCGACCTCGTCGCCGGACTCGCCAAGTGCAAGGGACAGATCGACTCCGGAGCACCCATCTTCATCCAGAAGGCGGGGATCAGGGCGCTGGAGCTCTACGGAGACGACGGCAAGACCCCGAAGGAGATCTCCGATAACATGGCCATCTACGCCGAGAGGAGGAAGGTCCTCGTCGAGGGACTCCGCAAGCTCGGATACAAGGTGGACATGCCCAAGGGAACCTTCTACGTGTGGTTCGACTGCGGAGAGTCCTCCGCTGAATTTACGCAGAAGATGGTGGACCTCGGTGTCATCGTCACACCCGGCTCCGGATTCGGCGAGAGCGCCGACGGATACATCAGGATGACCGTGACCGAACCTGTCGAGAGGATCAAGATAGCCCTCGAGAGGATGGCCCGCGGCTCCTACGAGTGAAACTTTTATCTTGGGCCCTCCGGGGCCCTTCTCTCCTTTTTCGATATCTGATCCTGGACCGGGACTGCCGGATGTACGGATTCAGGCCGTGAAGCTGGAGAGCTGAACGGCGGACAGATGGATAATCCCGGGTCAAAGACGGCACCTAAACCGCCCGATCCTCCTCGAAAGTGGACAGGATAACCCCTATGGACTCCGCGAAGCGGTATCGGCTCCGTGAGGAGCAGAAACGGCCCAGAGGGTGTAGGAAAGAGTAAGAAGCGAATGCCTGGGGCAATGCCCAGGATAGCCCTATGGGTAATCCGAAAGGATGCTGACGTACTCAAGTCATCATCGGAGCGAAATGCATGAAGGAAACCTCTTCCAAACATGATTCAACTACTCAAGTGTATTCCAAGATGGGCGAATGGCTCTGCGACCCATCCAACTTAGGATAAAGATATAAAGAATTAAGATTTATGTTTCAGGGCAGGGAAGCGTTATGCCCTCCCCTCTCGTGATGCAAGGGGGGGGGGTCGAACATTCTTCGGCCGCCGTTTCATGATGAAAGGGACCTGTCTCCGGGGTTCGGGAGGAAGGTTCCACACTTGTCCTTCTGACTCCGGAATGGGGATTGTTGACGAAGGATCCCGATTGATCTGGAGAGAGGCTACTCGGGTGGCCGTGCCATTCGTCATATTCATCCCCATTCACGGAGGAGTGAAAATGAATGTGAAAATGGAAGAGAAATCAAAGAATCAGCGTATGCTCGATATTATCGCGGTTGCTCTCGCGGTATTGAGTTCTCTAATTCTGGTATTAGTAACCGACGATTTATTGATGGACATAATAACCATTGTGATACCCATATGGGCAACATTCGGTTTGATGTTTACACGTCATGGATTCTTCAGTGGATTGTTGTCCACAATAGGTATCGTAGTGTGTATATTGGGCTATGTCTACAGTCCGGATAACAGAATACCCTTGATAATCATCTTCGGTTTTTGTATCGTGTGTTTGATCAATGGTTGTATCGGGGGTGATCAGAGAACGAAGATGGACAAACAAAAATCTGATCTTGCACAAAAAGAAAGGTCGGAAGTGATCGAGGAGATCAAGAAAATCTGTATCGAGAACAGTTTGAGTTATAGTGGCGGTGCATTTAAATCAATCAATATCGAGGTGCCGTTGTGGGACATCAGCTCCGTTGAAAAGGTAAAAAATGAATTCCTCAGTGGGCAGAGAGGACGTAGGTACGCAGAATATATGGTCGGAGGCACGTATGAAGAATCATACACCACGACATCCAGAGAGAAAATCGGGGAGATGAAAGTCAGAGATGATAATTATAGAACTATTGCGAAGGTTGATGTAAAGGGGGATGTGAAAGAGGTACACCAATACCAGGCCAGAATAAACGAGAAATTCAATTCGTATAGTGATGCGGCGAGATATGCCCAGACGAAATCGATGAAGAACGGACAGACCCATGTGTTCGTATATCTGTGGTACAAGGGAACATACGAGGATTCACAGACGATCATCGCATGTATAGGCGGATTTGCAATGTATTCTAACGGTGTGCCGTTGGAAAATCCTGAGCGTTATGGACTCTGAGAGAATTCATCAGATTTCCCAGACTTGATCTTCTGGTCATCCTCGTATGAATCCGTGACCGAACGAAGCCTGGAACCAAGATGGATCCATTGTGACATGGATCCAAAAACACCTTACATCCTCATCCCCTCTCGTACCATTCATCGTCGGTGATGAGCTCATCGGCCCAGTCGTAGGCATCCAGTATGTTCGGGAACACGGATTCCACGCGGATGTGGCCGTCGCACCTCATCACGTATCCGAGGTTATCGACGATCTCCCCCTCCACGTCCTCCAGGATGTCCTTGTCCTCGTAGGCGCACTCCGTCGTCATGTACACGTCGAATCCCCTCTCGGTCGGTACGATCCTGCCGATCACGGTGTCCTTCACGTCGATGTCGCATTCCTCCGTGTTCTTGTACAGGCGGATGTTGATTATCCTGCCGGATCTAAGATTACAAACATTACACACAAGTGTTATTATCTGATGCGGTCCATCATCCCCAACATAGGCAGAACAGGGCCGGAACAGGGTTTTCGCCGTTTTCGGCGACCCCCCGATTCCGGTTATATACGTGCTGCCCCATGAAACAACATAGAGGAATGACGATGGTCACGAAAACCCTTGAAGACATTCCGGGCGTCGGCCCGGCGATCGCGGAGAAGCTCCGCGAAGCAGGATACAACGAGCTTATGGCCATTGCCGTGGCATCCCCCAAGGAACTTGCCGAGACGTGCGAGATAGGGGAGAAGAAGGCATCGGACATCATCGAGGGTGCGAAGCTCTGCGCCGATATAGGCGGATTCGAAACAGGAGAGGACATCCTTGAGAGAAGGAAGGCCGTCACCAAGCTCACGACCGGATCCAAGGCTTTCGACGAGCTCCTGGCCGGAGGACTGGAGAGTCAGTCCATCGTGGAGTTCTTCGGAGAGTTCGGAAGCTGCAAGACGCAGGTCTGCTTCCAGCTGGCCGTCAACGCCACCCTTCCGGAAGAGCAGGGCGGACTGGACTCCGACGTCATCATCATCGATACCGAGAACACATTCAGGCCCGAGAGGATCATCCAGATGGCCACATACCTCGGACAGGACCCGGACGAGGTCCTTAAGAGAATCCATGTCGCAAGGGCGTTCAACTCCCAGCACCAGGTTCTCCTCGTGGACAAGGCCATGGAGCTTGCTCAGACATGCAAAGTCAGGCTCCTCATCGTCGATTCCCTCACATCCCACTTCAGGGCGGAGTACGTCGGAAGGGGTGCCCTGGCCGAGAGGCAGCAGATCCTCAACCGCCACATGCACGACCTTCTCAACTTCGCGACCGTCAACAACGCCGTCATCGCAGTGACCAACCAGGTCGCGGCGAAGCCGGATGCGTTCTTCGGAGACCCCACCAGGCCCATCGGAGGACATATCGTGGGACACACCGCCACGTTCCGTATCTACCTCAGGAAGGGAAAGGCGGGCAAGAGGATCGCAAGACTCATCGACTCGCCCAACCTGCCCGAGGGCGAGGCTGTCTTCATGGTCACCGAAGATGGAATAAAGGACTGATCAATTATGGGGGCGTGAGCCCCCAATCTTCTACACAGGAATTCTTCTTCGAGCTTTCAGGCGAGTCCAAGGACATGCCCTTGGCAGAGGCCAAGAGATGCCTCGAGGCCGAGACCGACGGTTTCGAGATCGTCAGGACCGGCCCCGGATACATGGTCGCCTCATTCGACGAGAGATACCTGGACGCCATCGCGGACCGTATCGCCCTGACGCACAGCATGGGAAGGTATCTGGGCACATACACGCCCGACGACATCTCCGGACTGGAATCGGTCGTCCTGCCCGAAGGGACCTTCGCCATCAGGGGCAAGAGGTTCGAAGGCATGATGAGGGACCTGGACTCCCAGTCCCTGATCAGGCGCATGGGGGGCATACTGTCCAAGCACAACGACGTGAACCTCCGCGAGCCGGACATCATGATCAGGATGCAGATGTGCGACACCGTCCATCTGTACATCGAACAGAGGGTCACTGACACGGACCTCCTGGAGAAGAGGAAGGTCGGAGAGAGGCCGTTCTTCTCGCCCATATCCCTTCACCCCAAATACGCACGTGCGCTGATCAACCTGACTGGTGCCAAGAGGGGTTCCACCGTTCTGGACCCGTTCTGCGGAACCGGAGGGATAGTGATCGAGGCGGCCGAGATGGGCATGAAGGCGATCGCATCCGATTTCGACGAGGAGATGGTCATCGGCTGTCAGGAGAACATGGACTTCTACGGTCTGAAGCTCGCAGACTTCGACACGCTTGACATCGGCGATATCGGGGACAGGTTCCAGGACATCGATGCGATATGCACCGATCCGCCCTACGGCAGATCGACAAAGACGGGCGGAGAGAACATCGACGACATCTACGCACGTGCCGGACAATCGATCCCCAAGAGCCTGAAGCCCGGCGCAAGAGCGGGAGTTGTGCTTCCGCACCCCCAGACGTTCGACACGATGACATTGGAATCCATGTACCTCCAGAGGGTCCACGGTTCCCTTTCCAGACACTACCACGTGTTCAGGAACTCAATCTGAGAATTCGTCCGTCACGTCGTCCCAGTTCTTGACGATGGGATCCCATCCGTCATAGTACGCGCGGAATGCGGAGTAGATCGAGTTGAAATCCTTCGTCTTCGTCCTGTAGAAGCGCCCGCGAGTGCTGATCTCCATGATATAGCTCGGACGGAGCACCATTCCGGGATTCCACAGGGCCGCCTGTATGAACTCATCCCCGGCGGCGCCCTTGGACAGAACGACGAACTCGACCTTCTTGGACGTTATGTCTGCCAAGGCCCGGCCTATGTCATCCCAGCCGGAAACAGGCTCTCCTTCGTCGGAATCTATCATCAGACGGAAATCCACGGGTTCACATAGCAGAAGTGCTTTTTATCGTTGACGAATCGACGTTTCGGCCGACCGAACGACTGGATGCATCCGTCGCATCCCGATTCGAAGGTTTTCCGACCGACGGAGGGACATGGACGATGTTTTTATATCGTTCCAACATAGGCACCCTCAGTACTCCTGCGCCTGGCATATTGTTGGTCGGGCGACGGACCTGAGTGATCGTCATGACAGTGATAGAATACCTCCTGGACAGGATATCCAAGGGAACGCTACATGTTGCGCTCCTCGATCCCGACAAACAATCTGCCGAAGAGGCCGGAGAATTGGCCAGGCAGATGAAAGAGGCAGGTACCGATGCGATCTTCATTGGAGGATCCACCGGTGTCACCAACGAGAACCTGTCCGAGACGTCCAAGGCCATAAAGGCCGCATCGGGACTCCCGACCATCCACTTCCCCGGAAGCGGCAACGCACTTTCCGCGGACGTCGATGCCCTGCTCTTCATGAGCATGCTGAACAGCACGGACCTCACATGGGTCGTCGGAGCCCAGACCCTTGCCGCACCCTACATCAAGAAGCTCGGAATCGAGACGATTCCCATGGGATATATCATCGTCGAGCCCGGAATGAAGGTCGGAGAGGTCGGAAAGGCGAAACCCATCAAACATGACGAGATCGACAGGGCGATATCGTATGCTGTCGCATGCGAGCTCTTCGGAATGTCCCTGGTCTACCTCGAGGCCGGATCCGGTGCCGACACGCCCGTGCCCCCGGAGATGATCTCTGCTGTGAAAGCAGCGATCAGCATCCCTCTGATCGTCGGAGGAGGCATCAGGACCCCCGAGGCCGCAGAGGCCGCCCGCAAGGCAGGCGCCGACATCATCGTCACGGGAACTCTCATCGAACAGTGCAAGGACGACAGCAAGCTCAGGGCCGTCGTCAAAGCTTCGAAGGGGATCTGAATGTCGTACGATGAGGACAGACCCTCCTACAACACACCGATCTCCCCCAGGGCCCCCATGTGGCTGACCCCCGAGGAGAGGGCCGCAGGCATCCACAAGGATCTGAAGATCGCCGCCAGAAGATTCCTCTGCCCCAACTGCGGCAGGGAGTTCAGTCTTTTCCAGTCCAGGGCCGTCGCGTGCAAGGCATGCCCGCAGGCCAATCAGAACTGCCCCAACGTCAGATGCCCCTACTGCGATTCCGAGTTCCCTCTGAGGGGATTCGTCGTCCCCGACAGCAAGGAGGACCAGGTCCACATGTCCGCCTATGCTGACAAGGTGTTCAACAAGTGGCAGGACAGCTTCGGCAACAACCGCAGATGAAAAATCACCTTTTCTGGATGCAGAGCATCTGAGGATGCCTGTTCAGGACCGCGGCCAGGTCAATCGACCTCGGCCGGGCCCTGTACATCGACCCGCCGTTCTCGGGGTCGTATGTCATGACGGCGGAGATCGCTTCGTCGCATACCTGCTTCATGGACCTGGAACCGTCCATGAGATCCTTCGCCACGGCGATCGCATCGGCGACCGCACGTGTCTGCGCCATGTCGAAGAATGCCGCAACGGGAGCACTAACTTTGTACTCTCCGATCTCGACGGTCCTGATCGCCTGTGCGGCGACGCTGACCTCTTTGCGGCCTTTCTCGAATACCATGTTCTTGGATACAGGATATCTTGTTTCCGGCATCGAATACTGCGCATCGGAATCCTTGCGATCGATATCGACGGATTCCGCACGGAAGCCCTTCATCAGCAGTACCCGGTCCGCCAGAGATGCTGCAGTAGCGTCTCCGGACACCATTATTACCGATATCCCGGAATCGGACATCGAACGTCCCAACTCGGAGATCGGTGTTATCCTATCGTCATCGGCCATGAATCCACGTCTGAGGACGCACGGATTGGAGTATTCCTCGTCCATGAGGATGAGCCTGCTGCCCATCTCCACAGCTTCGGAGACAGCGATGAGCTCCGACATGGGAGACGACACCGACGGGGCCAGTGCCTTTGACACATCCTCGAACTCCTCCGTGCCCGAAACGAACATGGAGATGTCCACGGAATCGGCAGGACGGCCTCCTTCGCAGATGACGTAAGCCGAGTCGGGCAGTGATATGACATACTCCCTTCCGTCTCCGGGGATGTGGTTGTAGACCCCTGCATATATGGAGTCCAACAAGGCCGATTTCCCGGACCTGCTGGGGCCGGCGATGAGTGTGAATCCCTTCGGGATGCCGAGACCTTCGATCGCGGGACCGTTCGGGACCTCGATCGAGACTTTGAGATCGGAAGAACAGTCGAACGGAACGGCATCGACGGCAGGAGCAAGATCATCCTCCCTCCTGGGAAGGACGGAACCCACAGCCACGAACGCCGCCAGGCTCATCTCGTCCAGCACGGAACGTATGTGGTCCGCGTTCTCGACCGTCTGGATGTGGTTGTACAGCTTGGACTGCTTGTACGCCTTGTACATCATGGATTCGCAGATTATCCTGTGGATCCTTCCGAAGATGAGCTCCTCGGTAGCCAGAGCATTGACCTTGCCCCCTGATGAGGGAAGGTCTGCTGTGAAGCTGACCTCCACATAGTACTCGGTGACCGCCACGCTGCCCCTCTCGATGACCTCCTGTCCGGGACGGGGTATGTACACCTCGCCTCCGTCCGTCTTCGGTATGGGTGAGCGCGCATGCGTGCGTGCGGATTCCCAGAAGCGCCTGGCGATGAGATCCCTCAAAGCGATTTTACGGGATTCGGTGGAGAATGTGTCCTCGGGGAACCCTGCGATCCTCATCGGGACCCTGACCCTCATACGGCTGTGCCCGGCGCGGTCGTTCTGGACCTCGTCCACCAGGAGCTCGAAATCGTCCATGACGAAGTTATTGGTCAGTCCCTTGTATTTGGCGAACGGCTTGCCGTCCGCGTTGTGAAGCGTCTTGTGAAGGATCTCCTCGGATGCCATTTCAAACGATCTCCAAAAGCTTGGCATCTATCCTCGGGTCCGATGCCTTCCTGACGGGGCCTGTGCCCCTGAGCTCGCGGATGACGACCTCCATCACCAGCCAGACCACCATGCCGGCGCGGAAGCAGCCGGTGTGGGACTCGCCCTCCCTTCCGACGGAACCGTGCATGTGCATGATCGGTTCCCCGGATTCGTCCGGGAACACAGTCCCTGTGCCCGTGAGCTCGCTGGGAGCGTCCACGGTGCAGATAATGGGCTCTATTTGCCCTTCAAAAGGATAATTTGGCCCGGACACGTACTTGGAACCTGGGCCGACCCCTCCGACGGCTGTCAGAGTGGCGTTGCGGATGCCATTGCTCCTGCAGAAAGATTCCACGACCTCGTGGAGGACCTCGCCCTCCTCGAGACGCAGAACGAAAACACGACCGTCTTCCATCTCGACGGATTTCATAGATGCGCCTCAGCGCCACCTGCTGTATCTGTCCAGCAGCTTGCAGATCTTGTCGAATTCGTCCTTTGTGAGGTCGCCTTCTTCAAGGAACGTCTTCACGAACTCCTTCGCATCCTTGGTGGACACGCGGGATGCCTTGGCGATGACGGATGCCAGGAACGACGACGCCTTGGACGGATCCATCGCAGACGCTTCGAGGACCTCGTTCATATCGTACTTGAACGGGTTAATCCTGTGCGTGTTCAGCATCGCCTGCCTCTTGGTGGACTCCTTCGTCCTCTGCTGCTTGTTCTTCTTGGCTCCCTTGTCGTTGTACTGTCCCGAAGACTGCGGGCGGTTCACAACGACCTTATTCTTCTTCACTTCACCAGGCACGAGTATTACTCCGTTAAGCGTCGAATCGACCGACTATATTTAAATCATTTGTACGCGCGCACGTGTGAGGGTCCTGCGCAACAATAAAAAGGCATGGATGCCGTCGGCCGGGCATGGAAGGGGATGAGGCGGACATCGTCATAGAGCAGCCGCACATGAGACTAAAGCGCTACGTCAAGAGCATCTACGGACTGATGTTCGTGCTCACATTGGCCCTGGCCGTGCTGAGCCTGGTCTACGGGGATGCCGAGAACCTGGTCCTGACGATCCCGATCGTCATAATCATGGGATCCGCCCTTTTCACGGACAGGGATTACGTGCACATCCCGCCGGTCCTGGTCATGATGATGATCGCCACGTTCTATCTGTCGATAATCAGCAGGGTGGCGCTCAACTGTCTGATACCTGAGATCGTCACCATGGTCCTGACCGGAATCAACTTCGGTCTCCTCGGACTGATCATGGTGTACCTCCTTCTGAAGTCCATCCCCGGCGTCAGCAACGAGAACGAGAAGATCGTCATGCTCTTCGTCATGTCCTTCTCCCTTTCGCTGTTGATGCTCATGTCCATGCTCCAGTACGGCATGTCCCACATATGGGACAGAGCGGACCCCGTGGTCCTCGATGACCTCATGCTGGATGCGGTTATGATTCTCGTCGGCACGCTGATCGTGTGCGTCCTGTTCCGCGAGAACAAGAAACACAACCTTCTGAAGTACACCCTCGTCACGTTCCTGGAGGAGAACTCCGAGTTCCTTGGCATCGAGACCCGCGACAGGGACGAGACGCTCAAGCTGATCTCCAAAGGTGAATCGGAGAAGCTCGAGTTCAAATCCACTCTGAGGACGAACCTCCAGACCGGAGAGATAGACAAGAGGATGGAGAAGGCCGTCCTGAAGACGCTGGTCGCGTTCATGAACAGCGACGGCGGGACCCTGCTCATCGGAGTGTCCGATGACGGTTCCGTGTGCGGCGTGGACCTGGACAGCTTCGAGAACAAGGACAAGCTGAACCTCCACCTGACCAACCTCATATCCTCGCAGATTGGGAACGGGTTCCTCCCGTACATCTCGTTCGACATGGTTGACTTCGATGACAAGACCGTTGTCCGCGTCAGATGCCTCACATCACCCCAGCCGGTGTTCCTCAAGGACGGCAAGGTCGAGATCTACTATGTCAGGTCCGGACCGTCGTCCGTCGAACTGACAGGTATGAGCCTGATCAACTACGTCAACAACAGGAACGAGGAGATGGTCAGGAAGGGAAGGCTCTTCGACTGATCGGAATCGTTCAAAAAAACAGGGTGGGAAGGGTTTTCCCTGCCATCCCGAAGGATGACAGGGTTGTTTCGGAGATCACTCATCCTCGTTCAGAAGGTGAAGGGCCTTCTTGGCATTGGAGAGAGACTTTGCGATCAGCATGGTCATGACGACCGCGATGACCGTGACGATCACGGCATACACCGTGAGTCCGAGAAGGTCGTCCTCGGTACCGAAAACTACTGCGACGGCCTGCTTGATCGCCTCGTTCCACGCCAGAGCGGCCACAAGACCGAATGCGGCGGTGATGAGGGATGCGAATGTCTCCAGAAGCTGAACCTTGAATTCGTCGGATTTACTCGACATACCTGTCGGAACGGACTGACGCTATATACGCTTTGATATTAAGGTCTAAGAATGTGCGGGGGGTGGGATTCGAACCCACGGACCTCTACGGACGGGATCTTAAGTCCCGCGCCTTTGGCCAGCTCGGCTACCCCCGCGCGTGCCTCCGTATGCCGCAACTGTTTAAAAAGTAGTAATGCCGGCCGATTCGCCGACATTCCGACGGCCAATGGTTTATCACGAATCCGCGTTACGGGATACGATGACATACAGGATCCCCTCCGACGACACCGTGGCCAGGGCGATAGAGAACTGCCTTGTCCGCACGCCGCGCATGCGCTCCCAGAGGGAGCTGTGCGACATAGTCGCCGCGGAACTCCTGTGTGAGGACCCCAACTACCGCATCGGCGCGGAGAGGATCCGCAGGATCGGACTCAAGAGGGGCATCATCAAGGTCGAGATCAGCTATGCGTCCTCGGGAAGGGAACTTGGAAGCAAGTGCCCCGTGTGCGGGACCAAGCTGTCGTCGATAAGGAACCGCACCCTCGAATGGGGGACGGTGGAGCTGGAGCGCACCTGCGGACTCTGCGGATTCTCCGCCAAAGGGGATGCGGTACGCCCCGCTAGGTATAGGATCGTCAGGAGGACATGACATGGATGATGAGACCCGCATGGAGATGCTCAGGAAGGCGCAGTCGCTGCTGAACGAGGCTGCGGACCTGATCGATTCCGCGATGAGGATGTCCGGCCTGGAGCAGAGGTCCGAAGGTAACTCGGAGACGATAAGGCGCATCGCATCCGACCCATCCTACGGGAAGAGCCTGACCAACATCATGCTGGACCTGGAGAGGCTGGAGGACGATCCCGTCTGGACGCAGCCTCTGACATCCCCCAAGAACCTCTTCGACCTGTCCGGCCGCAGGTGATCCCCGGGGGATCCGACCGCAACATTATAGATACCGCAATCAGTTGGCGGGGACAGTGCTCATATGAAGATCTGGGAGTTTACGAAGGTCAACGGATCGTCGATCAAGGTGGACAGCTGGATGTCCGACACAATGGGACTGGTGGACGGCGGATGCGTGTACAGCACGCTGTTCAAGCATCCCGCAGAGGGTCCGAAGGACTACGAGATCATCCTTTCCATGTTCCCCCAGGAGAACTACCGTACGCTCACGCACATCACGATGTACCTGGACGACGTCCCGGGATCCAGTGCCCAGGCCGCCAACTTTCTGGCGACCAAGGAGATCAACATCCTCAACTCGATCTCCCTGAACGGCATATCCGATACGGTCATCGTCTGGAAGCTGATGGCCGACATGAACTTCGCCGGAGAAGTGGACATCCTCAAAGAGGAGTTCGAGTCCCTCAAGGAGAAGGGGG
This sequence comes from uncultured Methanomassiliicoccales archaeon, assembly GCA_934702355.1. Lineage (GTDB taxonomy): Archaea > Thermoplasmatota > Thermoplasmata > Methanomassiliicoccales > Methanomethylophilaceae > Methanoprimaticola. The sequence goes on along the minus strand of CAKUXX010000006.1, from coordinate 81,462 downwards.
ATCCCTCCGTCTCCAAGATCAGGAGGATCGACTTCAAGCCCGCCGAGATCGGAAGGCTCTTCAAAGGCGGCAAGAGCGAGAGCGGGAAGACCGAGGTCCGCAGGGGATACCCGTCCAACATCGTCAACGGATGCTACGACGTGGCAGACCAGTACGGCGACATCCTTAAGGGCATCGACGGAAAGAACGTCCTGGTCACAATGGACGCGGATTCCTGGATCCTGTCCCTCACATTCTTCAAGGAGGGCACCCGCCTCGTCAAGCTCGGAATGGAGATCCCAGACTGCCCCGGAGGCATCACCCAGGCGCTCAGCGTCATCGCCGACTGGAACGTCAACCTGATCTCCGTCTTCAGCAAGGTCAAGATCTGCTACGAGACCATGTACCTGGAGCTAGTCATGGACATCGGCAAGAGCGACAAGTCCTTCGAGGACATCCGCGACAGCCTGCCCGTGGTCATGGAGAAGCTGAACGGAATATTCACCGTCAAGGAACTCACAGAGCTCAACTGACATGAGGCTTCCGAAAACTTCACGCGGGCGCTGCACCCAACTCGGCGAGCTGATCCTCGGAAAAGGGGATTACGTGGCCGGAGGCTCGTGGAGCCTTCCGTTCCTCGATCTGGACGATGCGCGCCGCAGGAGGCCCCTGATATTCGGAGAGGTGTCCGACAGACCGGAATCCTACCCCGAACTGCTGAGAGAGATGTTCTCCGGAAGACAGGACGACCCCGAAGAATGGGCCGTGATGTGGAAGGAGATCGGTGCCGACGGCATTTGGATCGATCTCAACGACGGGGACACGTCGCTTGTGGAGAGGATAGTCTCCAGGACAAGACTCCCTGTGGCCGTGACATCAGATCCCGAGACCCTTTTCGAACTTTCGGGCATCCGTGATTCCACGATGATACTCATCGGACGCGACGGCACGTACGACGGAGATGCGGGAGACCATGCTGTGTGCGTCTTCGGCGGTGATGCCGATTCGCTTTCATCGGGTGCCGAGGCCGTCGAATCATCCGGTTGCGGGAAGATGATCCTCGATCTAGGGGGATTCGACGTCGGACCAGAACTGGAGGATTCCATAAAGCGTGCCGAGGAGGTGCGCTCGAGGGCCCTGTCGGAAGAACACGGTCTGAGACACCCCACCATGGCGAGCACGATGAAGTGCTGGGAACGCGGATTCCGCGACGCACGCGAGGCATCCATGTGGGAGGCGGAGGCCGCATTGTCCGCGATGCTCTCCGGAACGGACATAATAATCATGAGAGGTCCCGGCGCGGCCGATATGGCACGCGTATACGGCGAGGAGCTTGCAGACCTGTGAGGTAGAACCATGAGCGGACAATTCATTGCATTGAGCGTATCGGATGCCCTTCCGGCGAACATGATCCTCGAACGCGTCTCCGCACTCAACAACCTGCGCTCATCCTGCCCCCATCTTGACCACATATGCGTGAGGAACGATTCCTTCGACCCGGAGATGTTCGCAGCCGCGGTATCCATCGCCTCTGCGGTCGGATTCAAAATTGTGTCCGAATCATCCGATCCGATCTGCCTCAGAGCCGTTTCTCAGATGTATCCCGAAGCCATCCTCTGCCCGGCGGATGCATCCATCCTATCGGAGGCATCCATGCTGTCATCGATATTCGGGAACCCTCTGGCCGTGCCTGGTATCGATGTTCAGGACCTGATGGACAACGCAGAATCCGCAGCATCTGCAGGGGTTTCCGACATCATACTGAATCCTGCGATCAGGAACATGAAATCCTGCCTGGAGATCAACACCGACCTGAGCAGACTCGCCTCGGAGCATGACATCCCGCTTGCGAAGAATCCTGTCATGACACGTTCGTGGTCTGGGGAGTACGCGATGTCGATAGCGTCCGTGTCCATCCTCAGACACGGAAGCATCATAGTGCTCGACGACCTCGATCCGGAAGGCTGCAGGATATTGGATACTTTGATGGATTCCTGTGCCCACGGAACACTTTCGGACGAAAACTGATATAGACTTTTAATACCTGATTCCTCCAGATGACCATATCCGGATTCCATAGGATCGACACGACCTCCATCCCGGGACTTTATCTGGCCTGTGTGGAACTGTCCGCAAAGGAGGAGGATGGCCTCAACATCAACGGCATCGCGAACACCGTGCGCGATGACAGAGATTCATTGGATGCACTCATGTTCACAGGCTGTGACGGAGAGGACATCATGTCCGTTCCGAATGTGCACAGCGTCATCAAGGAGATCAGACCGAAGCACATGCGCACGGTCCTGTCCACTTCCGGCCGGTTCCCCGACCCCCTGGACGACATCCTCGGTGCGGGATATGCGGATACCGTTCTGATGCATCTCGACAGCATACCCGACCATGCGCAGATGAGGACGATGGAGATCGTCAGGAACAACGGCTGCACATTGTACGTCACAGTGACCGTCGGACCGGGCCACGTCAGACCGGAGGATGCGAAGGAGCTCTCCGAGAAGATCTCCGGAGCGCAGGCGATATTCCTCAGGCATTCCGGGGACAAGCGTTACAAGACAAGTGAGCTGACCTCGATGGCGGGGATGCTGAAGCACTGCGCCAAAGAGGTCAGGATGTGCTGATCACTTGGTGAAATCAGCGAGTTTGAGGTTTGCGACGGGTTTCAGCGACCTGCTGCTCTCGTTGATGTAGACCTGCGGTACGTCAACTTCCGACTTGAAGCGGTCGATGACCTTGGGGTCCTTGGTGAAGAGTCCTGCGGACAGTCCGCACTCGGTGTCCTCGAGCTCCTCGAATGCGGCATCGATGGAATCCACGACCTTTATCCCCAGGATGGGAAGTCCCGAATCCATGTAGTTCAGGTCGTTGTCCTCTTCGAGACCGGACATGACAACAGGTGCGACATAGGCGCCCTGAGGCACGTTCATCGGCACGGGGGCACGGGAGATCACATACGCCATGTTGTCGAGCGTGAGGCTCTGGAAGCGCTTCGCGGCGGCATCGCTTATGAGCGGTCCGGAGAAGGACGTGTCGTCGACGGGGTCTCCGATGCGGAGGTCCTTCATCAGCTCGATTATAGCGTCCATCAGGCGCTTCTGGTCGTCCGAGGTGACTATGACCTTGGAACAGGAGTAGAGGCGCTGGCCTCCGTATGCGAATGCCGATTCGATGATGCTGCGGGCGGCCGCCTTCATGTCGGAAGGACGGTAGACTACTGCAGGATTCATCCCTTTGATCTCGTTGATGAACTTGAGTTCGTCGTCGACCTGCAGGAACATCAGATCCTCCAGCCTCTCGCCTGATCCGGTCGCGGCTATTCCCACGACCCTCATGTCGTTGGCGAGGTCCTCGGTGGACTGCTCGTTCCTGTCGACTATCAGAGACAGGACACCTCCAGGGAGCCCGTAGCGCTCCATCGTCTCGTAGAATGTGTAGATCGGCAGGGGACATGTGTTCGAAGGGTTCATGACAACCGTGTTCCCGGCGATCATCGCACCCACAGCGTAGGCGATCGGGGATGCCATCGGGGAGTTGTGCGCGGACAGGACGGCCCACACACCCATCGGCTTGCCCTTGAATCCGTCCGCCTCGGAGATGATCCTCTCGAGAGTTGATATGAGAGCATCGACCTCTGCGACGGCATCCTGTCTGACCATTCCTGAGGAGACGGTGACCATCGCCGCGTAGTACATGCGCCTGGCCTTGAGAAGCGTCAGGAATTTGGAGAAGTATCCCGCACGCTCGGCGACCGGGACCTGGGACCACTCGCCGAATGCCTTCAGGGAGGCTGTGACGGCCTCGACCATTATGCCCTCCTCGGGCTCCTGGAACCTGCCGTAGCGGATGGTCTCGTCGATAGGGCTGTGGAGGATGAACTCGTTGCCCGAAGCGACCTTCAGTCCGCCGTAGTAGGACGGAAAGTCCTTCTTCTCCGCGGACAGGATGAGATCTATCTCCTTCTCGAATTCCCTTCCCTCGTCAGTGGTCTGCAAATCTGGATACTCGGCCATATGCCTGCGTATCTTGGTACAGATATTGAATGTTGCCGATGGCGTCAGAATGTGGGGACTATGGTGATCTTCTGCCTGTCGCCCGCGCCGTCCAGTCCGGAGCAGTCGCCGATCATCTTCCCTATCTTCACCACGGGATACGGGGCCACGGGGTTCCCGTCCTCTCCGCTGAGCATGGTCGGACCGTAGAATATGCAGAATGCGCCGGGTCCGGGCCAGTAGGCGATGTCCCCTGTTTCCAGAGAGGTCGTGCGCCCCTCCTTGGGGATGATGGCCTCCAGGGGAAGCTCGCCGTAGATCATCCCGGACATCATGTTGATCTCCAGGGAAATGGGTTTGGAAAGCCAGATGGCGTTCGAGATGTCGGAATCGTCGAGCTCTCCGGAGAACACTCCGTTCCTCGTCCTTATCTCGATCCTGCTCACGGACACCACCCGGCTGGAGGAAGATCAGTTCTTCCTCTCGAAGAGCTGGCGGATCTCCTTTCCAGTGATCTCCAGCTGGAGCTTCTTCTCGTCCTCCTCCATCTTCTTGAGGTTGACGAGTCCTGCGGCCCACTCGGCCCTCCACTCGTCCTTGAACTTTCCGTTCTCGATCTCGTCGAGGATGGATTTCATTCCGGCCTCGGACTCGGGTGTGATGACCCTGTCCCTCCTGGTCATTCCGCCGTACTCGGCGGTGTTGGAGACGACGTTCCACATGAGCTCGAATCCGCCCTTGATGATGAGGTCGTCGATGAGCTTGGTCTCGTGGAGGACCTCGAAGTATGCCATCTCAGGGGGGTAGCCTGCATCGGTCAGGGTCTTGAATCCGGCCCTGATGAGTGCTGTGAGTCCTCCGCAGAGGACGGCCTGCTCGCCGAAGAGATCGGTGTAGGTCTCGTTGTCGAATGTGGTCTCGAAGACACCGGCGCGGGTGGATCCGAGTCCCTTGGCGAGTGCGAGTGCGATGCTCTTCGCGTTGCCTGTGGCATCCTGGTGGACACAGATGAGTGCGGGGACTCCGAATCCCTCTGTGAAGACGACCCTCTCCATGTCTCCAGGGGCCTTGGGGGCCATCATGATGACGTCGACGTCTGCGGGAGGTGTGATGAGCTTGTATGTGATGGCGAATCCGTGGGCGAACTCCAGTGCGGCGCCCTTCTTGAGGTTGGGCTCGACGTACTGCTTGTAGATGTCGGGCTGGACCTCGTCGGGGAGGAGCATGAGAACGACATCGGCGTCCTTGACGGCGTCGGCGAACTCGGCGACCTTGAGACCGTCCTCCTTGACCTTGTTCCAGGATTTTCCGTCTTTCCTGACTCCGACGGTGACGTCGATTCCGGAATCGTGGAAACAGAGGGCCTGGGCCCTTCCCTGTGCCCCGTAACCGAGGACTGCGACTTTCTTGCCTGCGAGGACGTTGAGGTCCGCATCGTGCTCATGGTATAGCTTCATGTTTAGCACCTATGATGCGCATTACCAACACATTCCATTTATATGTTATTCCGTACGCGCGCGTATATCGCGTCATAATAGCGGGGGAGAAACGGCGTTAAAGACAATGCCATGGGGGAATCATACTGGCACGATAGGATTCAACGAAAAAACCGAAATTCATGATGTTCTTTTTTAAACAATAACAAACCTTACAGTTCCCATGGAGACTACTGAATCGCGCGGCAACTTTACCGGCAGAATCGGTTTCATCATGGCGGCCGCGGGTTCGGCCGTCGGTCTTGGGAACATTTGGAGGTTCCCATACCTTGCTGATAAATACGGAGGCGGTGCGTTCCTCGTAACGTACCTTGTCCTGTCACTCGTCGTCGGAATGATCCTCATGATCACCGAGCTTGCTGTCGGACGCTACACTGGAAAATCCTGTATCGATGCCTTCCAGGACCTCTGTGCCAAATACAAGGTTGTCGGATGGCTCGGACTTATAATCCCAATGATAATCGTCCCATACTACTGTGTCATCGGTGGATGGGTCACCAAATACTTCGTCGAATACGCTGTAGGAAGCGGATCCCTTGTCGGAAGCGATTCGTTCTTCGGAGACTTCGTCTCGGGCGGAATGACCGGACTGTTCGACAGTCCCGTGCTCTGGTTCCTGATCTTCGTGGCGATGACCATGGCCGTCGTCGTGCTCGGTGTGGAGAAGGGTGTCGAGAGGGTCAGCAAGATCCTCATGCCCGCACTCCTGGTGCTCCTCGTCGGAATCTGCGCCTACACCATGACCCTCGACGGAATCGGAGATGGACTCAAGCACTACCTCGTGCCCCAGATGTCGGACTTCTCGATGGAGACGGTCCTCGGTGCGATGGGACAGGTGTTCTACTCGCTCTCGCTCGCCATGGGTATCATGATCACCTATGGTTCGTACATGAAGAAGGATGTTCACATCCCCAGCTCCGCACGTGTCATCTGTATCATGGATATGCTCGTCGCATTCCTTGCAGGACTCGTCATCATCCCCGCAACAATGGTGTTCACCGGAACCGGAACCGGAAACGGCGGAGTCGGTCTCATGTTCGGAACCATGCCCAAGGTGTTCGAGGCGATGCCCGCAGGACACATCATCGCAGCGGCATTCTTCCTGCTGGTCATCTTCGCGGCAGTGACGTCCGCCATCTCCCTTTCGGAAACGGTCGTCTCCGTGTTCAAGGACAAGTTCAAGATGAACCGTGTGAACGCCAGCATCCTGTGTACCGTGCTCATCGTCGGACTCGGTATGCTGTCCTGCCTCGGATTCGGAGCGCTGTCCGATGTCACCCCGATGGGCAAGGACATCCTGACCTTCTTCGATGAGATCTCGAACAACATCCTGATGCCCATATTCGCCTTGCTGATCTGTGTCATCATCGGCCACGTCGTGGGCATGAAGAAGATCACGGACGAGATCGGATTCAACGAGAGCAAGTACGGTCTCTGCTATGCGGACATCTACTCGTTCATGGTCAAGTGGGTCTGCCCCATCTGCGTGTTCGTTGTGTTCGCCCTCGGTATCCTGGGAATCGCAGGAATCTACAAGATCTGATTATCAAAACTCTGTCCGGCCAGTGGTCGGACAGACCCTTTTTCTTTGTTACACTTCTTCTTTGAGTTCGACATGCCCTGTGATTCCGCGGGCGTGTCGTCATGATCTGCGGTTCATCCCACCTGTACTTCTGATACGAATTCGGAATAGATGGAAATGGTATCCGATGAAGGCAGCCAGACATCCGCAAAGATATGGGATCAGAATGAGATAGTCCTACGGGCCCTGCGGTCGAGGTTCTTGTAAGTTATCTGTTCGACTGCCGTTGACTCCCCTCACGGGATTGAAACACAGGCAGTCCACAATGTGGTTGTATTTCCATGTTATGCAGACAGTCGGGCCCGTGCCCCCGCATCGGAACGGATGTTCCGGATACAAATGCCGACACAGGCCCGGATGCCGCAGAAAAAGAGAATTCACTGGCCCTCTTCGACCTTCTTCTTGGCGCTCTCGAACTCCTCGTCCATATCGGGAGTCTGTGCCTTGAAGATCACTCCGATGACCACCAGCAGGAGGATGATGACTCCGCCTGCGATGAACGAGAAGTCGACGCTGTTCGCGAAGGCGGTCATGATATCGCCGATGTGCTCGGGGAACGCCATGATGTAGTTCAGGATACCTGTGTTGATAGATCCCCCGTTCATGTCCTTGAGGGCATCGAAGACTCCGGGATATGCGGACAGCTGGTTCTGCAGCTCCCCGGTCAGCTTCGAGTTGATCAGCAGCGAGAATATCGCAGTACCCATGGTGCATCCGATGGACCTCAGGAGGTTGACCGATGACGTTGTCATTCCGATCTCCGAAGGCCTGGAGCTGTTCTGAACAGCTGTCATGACAACGGACATCATGCATCCGAGACCGAGTCCGAGGACGAAGATACCGAGCAGGTAGCGCGTCATGTATGTATCGCGGACGGCCTGAGTCATCACCATGCCGGGGTCGACGGCCATTCCGGACAGATAGTACAGTCCGATGAAGCACAGTATGGGGCCGGCGACAAGCCATGGCTTGTATCCGGTCTTAAGGACGAATGCACCGGACAACAGGGATGTGATCATCATACCGGCTATCATGGCAAGGGACCATACACCTGCCTCGAGGGTGTCGAGACCCATGACCGCGATGACGAACATGTTGGTGTACATCATCGCACCGATCATTCCTATTCCGAAGATGAACATGAACACAGCGGCCATGATGACGGTCTTGTTCCTAATGAGGTGGGGGGCGAGGATGGGCTCGATCGCCTTCTTCTCTACCCTCACGAACAGCACGAGGAGAACGACCGCCAGAGCGATCATCGCGAAGGAGACTGCGCTGACCCATTCGAACTTGGTTCCGCCGAACTCGATGAACAGCAGGATGTCGGCGAGGAAGACCGTCAGAAGCGCTATTCCCTTGGTGTCGATGTGCCTGACCCCGTCATCGATGGGTGTCGGGAACTTCTTGATCGTCAGGGCGAAGGCCGCGATCGCGAGGGGTACGTTGATGTAGAAGCACCAATGCCAGCTCGCCGCTCCCTCGATGTATCCTCCCAGAAGGGGACCGATTCCGCTTCCGACTCCGAAGATGGCTCCGAGGATACCCTGCATCCTAGCCCTGTCGCTCGGAGAGTAGAGATCGGCGACGGCCGCCATGGCGACGGGGATCAGGATACCTCCGCCCAGACCTTGGATGGCACGGCAGAAGATGAAGAACTCCATGCTGGTGGACATACCCGCAAGAACTGATCCGCCGGAGAACAGTCCGAGTCCGATGAGGAAAAGAGGCTTCCTTCCGTAGATGTCGGATAATTTTCCCGCTACGGGGATCATTATGGTCTCGCACAGCATATATGCGGTGGCCATCCACGCATACAACCCCAGACCTCCAAGGTCCTGGGCAACGATGGTTCCGATGGTGCCCACGATGGTTCCATCGAAACACGCCGCAAGCATCGCGATACACAGACCGACCATGATGGTGTTGCGCACCTTCGGGTCGATGTTCTTATAGGTGATTTGTTCGACTGCTATGTCAATACCTCCTCGGAATTGGTACGGAAAGCACCAGAATTGGATGGTGTATATGAAGGTTGGGAAAACAACAAACGTTACTGACGTTTGTCGGGTATCCCTTCGGATACCGCAACATAATGGCCGGAAAAGGATTGGAAAAACCGGAAAACGGATGCGTTTATCGTCCGTGTAGAATAGTTTTGTTCTCAACTATCAGGTTCGGAAAGCTGGTTCATGAGCTCTGTCGTATGATCGTCGATGCGCCTCATCAGACTGATGAGCGTCTGACGCTCCTCCTTGGTCAGGAATCCGAACACCGCCTGGTCCACGAACATGAACGTCATCCTGCCCATGACCACGATGTCCTTTCCAAGATCCGTCAGTCTGAGGCTGTGGACCTTGCCCTCGCTCTCGTTGACGATCATCCCCATGTCCATCAGCTCGCGCACCCCCGTGGAGATGTACGATTTGTCGAACGGCAGACAGTCCACCAGGTCCTTCTGCGAGACCCCGTCCTGATCGGACATCGCCCTCAGGATCAGCAGATGATACGGCCTGATGCGGGAGTCGCCTAGGTATTTGGTGACCATGGCACGGCTTACATTCGAGGCCTTCCTGGGGAACACCATCATGAGGTCTATGAGTTCGTCGTTCTCGAAGCCCATATTATCGGTTCCCAATCTGCGACGGTGTATTTATGAGCGCACGGGCTACCGGAACACGATGTTCCGCAAACAGATGCCCTCAGAGGTGACAATCGATGGATGACCTCAGACTGTCCGTGGCCCAGATGAACTCCATGATCGGGGATGTCGAAGGGAATCTGAAAAAGATAGGGGAGATCTGTGCCGAGGCCTCGGCATCGGAGACGGACATCCTGTGCCTTCCCGAACTGTCCCTGACCGGATACGCCATGCCTGGGGGCAGGGAGACTTCCATCCCGGATGACCATCCTGCGATAGGGAAGATATGCGACATCTCCGCCGACACAGGCATGTGCATCTGCTTCGGCTACGCCGGCATCGGGCCGACGATCCGTCAGGCCGTGACGGAGAACGGGAAGCTCATGGGACATTATGACAAGACGCATCTGGGCGAGAGGGAGACCGTCATGGAGGCGGGCTCTTCCATAGATGTCATACGCACGTCCAAGGCAACATTGGGGATCCAGATCTGCTGGGAATCGCATTTTCCCGAGATCTCCACGACATTGGCCCTGAAAGGTGCCGATATTATACTGATGCCGTTCGCGTCTGGACTCGCAGGGGAGCGCAGAAGGTCCGCATGGATGAGATGCCTCCCCGCGCGCGCATATGATAATACTGTATACATCGGAGCATGCAACATGTCCGGTCCGAACGGTGCCGGGACGGAGTTCGGCGGAGGCGCGATGATCCTGGACCCGAGAGGGGAGGTCATGTGCGAGGATTTCACCGGGAAAGGCATTGTAACAGCAGATCTTCCCTCCGAACCTCTTGAGAGGATCCGCAGGAAAGGTTACGAAAGTATGAGGGACCTGTACTTCCTGGACAAGCGCCGCCCGGAACTGTACGAAGTAAACAAAAGAATTTGATGTCGCATCAGTAAGATGTTATGGTATACGGGGCGCCCGGCCCCAATTGTGATACTACGGCTATGCTATAACCGGGCGCCTATGATTTGACAAATCTGTATCAGACCATTCCTCTGATATCCACCTCCTCTGTCTCGTCCTCCCTCAGGAGCGTCGGATCGTCGTATTCCGACAGCATGATGCTGTTCAGAAGCGTCCTTATGTCGAGTCTCATCGTCGTTCTACCTCCGCAGGCCCGCTTGGGCCTCCATGATTTTAGGATAGCCTAAATCATATTTATAATTTAGGAATGACTAAACTAATGACATCTGATAGATTCTCAACAGGACACGATACATCCAACCATTCTGGCCAGGACACAGTTTTTATCTATCTCGGATGCTGATTTCGGCATATGGATGGATGCGTCGGCCGTGCGGATGAATTGGGGTATCTCGAGAAGCTCTACGAGAAGGCACCTATAGCCTGTGCCATATGCGGACGCAAGCATCTGGGCAAGACCGCCCTGCTCAAATGGTTCTGCAGGGACAAGGACCACATATACATCACCGGCACGGGCGGCCTGAAGAGCGACAACCTCAAGGAGATCAGCCTCGCCCTGACCAGGCATTCCGATCACGAGATAGAGATCACCGACATCCTGGACCTGCTTCCCACGCTGGCCGACATCTGCAAGAGGAAGAGGACCGTGGTCATAATCGACAGGTTCTCCGATCTCATCGACAACTTCCCGGAATTCAATTCATACCTCAGGTCGTTCATGAACCGCGAGCTGCTGTCCAGCAGGATGCTGCTGATCGTATGCGACAACAACAGCTCCGTGTTCGGCAGATTCTATTACACTCTTGATCTTAAACCGATGTCCTATCTGGACTGCAAGGGATTCCATCCCAATTACACACCGCTGCAGCACATCATGGCATACAGCATCGTCGGAGGTACCCCGGCATACCAGGAGCTCATCACCGGCGACCCCGTGGATGCGATAAGGGACCAGTTCTTCGACCACATGTCCGTGTTCTCGCTGGAGGTCGAGGGCATGGTGTCCACCGAGACATCCGTTAGCTCGTCGTGCAGCAAGATCCTCTCCGCCATGGCGGACGGATGCGAGAACGTTCGCGACATAGCGGACAGGACCGGACTGAGTGCATCGTTCTGCACCAAGCTCCTGGAGGACATGGAGCACAAGGGACTGATATTGAAGGAGACCTCCTCGGGCATACCCCGCAGGGCGGTGTACAGCATATGCAGCAACATCATCCGCTTCTTCTACGAGGTGGTGTACAAGTACACCCATCTGGTGGAGTTCGAATCGCCGCAGGATGCGTTCGAGGCCGCCAAGCCCATGATCGACGGATATATGGAGAAAGGATTCAAATCGATCTGCATGGACTACGTCGTCCGCGAATACGATTATTCATTCATAGGAAGGCTCCGCAGGAAGGACGATTCCAAGGACTCCGTTGTGGACTTCGTCGCCAGCGCCAACATCAACGGCGTCAAGCGCATGATCGTGTGCAGATGCAGGCTCAAAGGGGATCCATTCAGCGTCGCGGACCTGGACGAGCTCATGGGAAGGGGGAAGAGGATCGAAGGCTCCAACAAGCTCTACATCATGTTCTCCGGAAGCGGGTTCGACCCCGACCTGAGGACGAAGGCGAAGGGCGACACGGGCATTGTATTGAGAGACCTGGCAGACGTCTACCGCGGATGATCACATGGACGGATACGTCGTCGCGGTCGATGCGGGAACCACCAGCGTGCGGAGCATGGCGTTCGGCCATGACGGGAGCGTGCTGGCGATATCCCAGAGGAATCTGAGGCAGATCTATCCCGGCGACGGGCTGGTGGAGCACGACCCGATAGAGATCTGGGATGCCGCGCTGCACACGCTGAAGGATTGCCTGTCCAAGATGGGAGGTCCCCAAGGGTGCAAAGCCATTGGCATCACCGATCAGAGGGAGACCACCGTCGTCTGGGACAGGGACACGGGATTACCGGTTCACAATGCGATAGTCTGGCAGGACAGAAGGACCTCGGACATCTGCAGGGAGATCAGGGATTCCGGACATTCGGAGACGATCCTGTCCAAGACGGGGCTCAGAGTGGATCCGTATTTCTCCGGAACTAAGCTGAAGTGGATATTGGACAATGTCCCGGGCGTGCGCAGGCGCGCGGAGGAAGGGGACCTTCTGTTCGGGACCGTGGAGAGTTGGCTGATATGGTGCCTCACATCGGGATCTGTTCACAAGACAGACCATTCTAATGCGTCCCGCACCATGATGTTCGACATAAACAGGCTGGATTGGGACGACGACATCCTGGAGATCCTGAATGTTCCCCGCTGTATGCTGCCGGAACCCGTTCCGTGCTCGCACGTGTTCGGGAACACGGATTCCGAGATCGTCGGAGCGTCCATACCGATCGCGTCCGCCATCGGAGATCAGCAATCGGCACTGTTCGGACAGTCGTGCCTCAACGACGGCGACATCAAGATCACGTTCGGGACCGGTGGGTTCCTACTGATGAATACGGGGGATTCCCCGGCCGTCCCGGCGAGCGGGATGCTGTCCACGGTGGCATGGACGCTGAACGGCAGGACAAACTATGCCCTGGAGGGATCCGTGTACATAGCCGGCGCCGCGGTGCAGTGGCTGAGGGACGAGCTCCAGATTGTCGAGGCGTCGTGGGAGACCGAGAGGATGGCCGAATCCGTGGAGGACACATGCGGATGCTGCATAGTGCCTGCATTTACCGGACTGGGGGCGCCGTATTGGCTTCAGGATGCGAGAGGCGTGATAACCGGCCTCACACGTGCCACGAACCGCTGCCATATCGCACGCGCGGCATTGGAGTCGATAGCGTACCAGGCCCATGACGTCATCCGCGCGATGGAGTCCGACTCGGGGAAGAGGATTAACACTATCAAAGTGGACGGCGGCGCCAGCGCGAACGGGTTCCTCTGCCAGTTCCTGGCTGATATCACAGGGGCGGTGGTCGAACGTCCGAAGTGCATAGAGTCAACAGCCTCGGGTGCAGCATACATGGCCGGACTGACCGTGGGATTCTGGGACGGTCTTGATGATATCAGGGACATGTGGTCCCTGGACCGCAGATTCGAACCTACCATGGCTGATTCCGTTAGGAAGGAGAAGCTGGACTGCTGGTATTCCGCCCTGAGGTACGTGGGCCGCGGGACCGGGGCGGATCTCTGATCACCCGTCGGCATCTTTTGAGAACGTCTCTACGAAGAGCGAGAGCTCCGTGCGGTCGGCCTCCACGGATTCCCTGAACCTCATCCTGTCGAGGACCTCTATGAAATAAGGGCTCAGGTCGACCACATGTGTTATCCTCACCCTGCGTCCGTCGGACCTGCCCTGCGCCCATCTTATGCCGTCCGTGGCGAACCCGCGGCCGATGCCGCTTCTGCGCATGGTGTCGAGGAGATTGCATACCGGCTCCGACATCGGGCAGTTGGCCGCCGCGATGGACACGGCGAGATTGGGCAGACGGCACATGCATCCTGTGTCGAGGGTCACGTCGCTGAAGCCCAACGTCCCCAGGATAGGTGCGACCATCACGCGGAATGTGGCATACTGCGGTGCCTCATTGGTAGATACACCTCTGAACGGAGGCACCATCGAACCGGACACCACCATTGCCGATCTGCGCGGTCCGATCATGCCGTCCAGCTCGAAGATGGAGGTACGGATCGCCTCGAGGACGTCGGCTTGATCGGGGTGCATGACCTTCGGACACGGCAAGGTCTTAAGAACGGTCCCCCGAGGGGTGACCGAAAACCCCCTTTAGACAAGTGTCTCGGAATCATCGCCAAAACAGACAAAGGATGCTCAGAATCATGCTTTGATGCTTACAATATGATGTCGAAACCCCCCCCCCCCGCATCATATTTCTAAATGCAGGATTCCTACGATGATAAACATGGATTTTTATTCATATTCGAATATTCTATATCTATCTCGTTGTAATGGATTAACGGACATATAGCACGCTATCGATTGAAAAATCGATTATTTATATTCAATGATGTATTGTTTAGTACATTGTTAATCTCTGTTAAATCCAAAAATCACTCAAAATATAGAAAATATATAGAAAAACAGAGAGTTCTAGGTATCTACAACCGAGAACATAATCCATAGCATGCTAGATATCTTTATATGCATCTCGTCATTTTTTTGCATTACACTAAAAAATTCAGAACAGAGACTGAAAACTTAGTACGAGAGCCCGGAAGGAACGGGCGGAAACATGTCAAGGAGGGACAGAAGCATGAGCAGAAAAGGAGTGAATCACGCAAGTGGTGCCGACAAGGCGAAACGTCGCGCGAGCGCCTTGTTCGTAGTGATATTGCTTGTAGCTTCGCTCATCCCGATGATCGTTGCGATCGGGCCTGCTTCCGCAGATAACAATGGTTCTCAGACACACACAGTAGTGTACCACCCTGGCGAACTCCCAGATGGCTGGAATAACAACAATGATACCAATAAAACACCAGGCGACACCGGATACGGTCCTGTCGAAGTAGAATACCTTGGGAGCATAGTCTCGACAGAGTACAATCCGCAGATGTGGTTCAAAGGAACCGTCGCGAATGGTGGATCCACGACTTTTAAAGAGGATCCTGGAAAATGGTATGAGATCAAAAAATACGAGGTAGGTAAAACCCTCGTATTCACTGGTTGGCAATATGTTATCGGAGACGAATGGAGCTCCAAAACATACTATCCCGGCGAAGTAATATCTCAACAGCAGATGGAGAATGCCACAGGCAATGATGGCAAAATACACATCAGAGCCACATGGGGTGTCGTCAAAAACATCCATTACATAACATCCGAGAATGTCACACAGAACTCTAACAACAATTTCATGTCATTCGAAGACGGAACTATCTACACCAACTTTGTCCTACTGAATGACAGGACTCATCTGGAAAATGCATGGGGTCCGGACAATACAGTTACAGGCGTATGGATTAACAAAACGCCTGCCGAGATCGGATTTACTATACGCAACGACACACAAAATGAGGACGGAACCTCCATACAAAACTCTGGAAAACTGAAAATCTTCTGCAGAGGAGACATTACATGCGATGTGATCATCGACAATACAAAGATTGTCGGTAATAGCGAAAAACATGCAGATAAGTGCGAAACTGCAAGTTCACTGAAGGGAAATGGCCACGTTCTGATAATAGGATCGGGAGTCACGACTGAAAAATGGAAAACCAACTCTGCAAACTCCGAGGATCTGTACCCAACCTTGGTTGGCGGGTCTGCGGGAACCAATAACACCACAATCGGTAGAGAGATCTACGCTGGTGCCAAATCCGAGGCCACACCTCTCGGAAGTTTTGTCATAATACACAGCGGTGTGTACAACAACCTTGTAGCAGGAAGTCCGAATGTAACACAATCTAATTCCGCATACATGGTGGTAAGGGATGCCGTTGTCCTCGACTCTCTGATCGGAGGCGGAGGTAAGACAGGTATCATCGAGAAAGATGTCTACCTCTACCTGACCGGACTCATAATGCCCGGGGACAGCTATGAGGAGAACACCATATATGGTGAGAAGTCCAACATTCTCGATATCCTGGGCATCACACTCTATGAATCCTCCATTCTTACGGGAGGTTCCAACGACGGGGACGTGAACGGAAGCACGAACGTGTACATCTCGGGCAGCTCTTCCGTCTGGGATGCCCAAGCTTCCGGAAGAAGGGGCAACTCATATGTCGCGAATGCGAATCTGGAAGTCTCGGGAAATGCCACCATCGTACATTCCCTCAGCGGATCGATCACAGACGGAAAAACCCACGATAACGGAAAATCCTGTGTGAAAAATATAAGCCTCTCCATAATCGATGCCGCCAGAGTTGCCAATGTGTACGGCGGCGGATATGACACCTATGATTATTCGACATACGCATCCATGTCTGCCGAGGGTAGAATCTCCGTGAAAGTCGGAGGATCCGCGATTGTGGGCAATGTGTACGGCGGCGGATACAGAGGCGACATAGGCACTTATGAGAATCCGATCTACAGCATATCGATCGATATCACAGGTGGAACGATCCTTGGAGATGTGTTCGGGGGAGGCCGCGGAGGGGTCGACAAGGTCCTTCATAACCCCGCTGGAACACTCAACACGCACAATGGCACTACAGGATCAAAGGCAAAAGACGACACAACTGGAAAATCCAGAGTGTACGTGAAAACAATAGCCATCAACATAGCCGGAAACGCAAAAGTGAATGGAAACGTGTACGGCGGCGGCGAATCGGTTGCGAATCTCGCGGGTGATAATGGCGTTTGCAATGATGTGGCCTCTGTTGACGCCGACACGATATCCATATCTGTAACCGAAAACGCAACAGTAGGTGAGGGCGTCTACGGTGCAGGCAAAGGCATAGATAAATCCAAACTTGACCAGGTAACACCCAAAATCGATGTCATCAAAAACGACATTATAGAGAAAATCGACTGGTATAAGACTGATACTTCTGGACAGAACGGGTTCTCGAGCAACTACGATAGTACAAAAGACTACTCAGGATATGCCTACGTAAAGGCGACAAGCGTAAGCATAGATATCAGCGGATCGACAGACGATAAATCGACAGTCAAGAACGTCTACGGCGGCGGAGGATTCTCCAAGCTCAAGACCGAGAGCGACATCAGCATATCCATCGGTTCCGATGGTAAGAAGACTACAATCACAGAGTGCGTCTACGGCGGCGGAATGGGATCGGAAAATGATTCTGAGGCGGGACGCGTCGACTCGTCCGGTTCCATACGCCTGAATATCATTGGAAAAACCACGATCGGAAATCTTTCAGACCCATATGCCCTGTACGGCGGCGGCGAACTGTCCAAGACAGAGGCCAGAGGCATAACCATAGTCCTTGAGAAGGACGTCACCATCAACGGAGATGTGTACGGCGGCGGAAAGGGAGTGAGTGATAGAGTATCCACCCATGCCAACCGTACGATCGTTCTGAACGGTGCGTGGATCAACGGTAACATCTACGGCGGAAGCAGCTACGGTGACGATAACAGACTGGATGTGAATGATAATCAGGTTGTGGACAGGAACTGCAGGATACTCCTGATAACGGGTATTGTGATGCAGGGGGTCTATGGCGGCGGATTCAACGGGAAGTCGTACATCAACAGCACGATAATAGCCGGTACCGAAGCGGCCACATCGGCAAAGACCGACAAGCTGATCGACAAATATCATACATACTCAATCACAGACTCCTCATCCACTACGGTCTTCTCAGAAGGGTTGGTGCTGAACTACATATACGGCGGAGGGAACCTCGATATCAAGAAGATCCAGGATAATAGTGCGAACCTGGAAGAACTCTTCAATAACCCTCTGCTGATGGGAGCATCGGACATCAGGATATCCGCATCCTCCGACGGTGATTTCCCCGGATATGCGAGACTGTCTTCAAATGATGGCATAGATAAACTCAGAACGAAATTCGGAATCTACGGGGACATATACGGTTCCGGGAACTTCAGTGCCACGAAAGGATCGTCCAGCCTCACGATCACCGGGTACGATCAATACGAGAACACCTACATCAAATCCATACAGAGATTCACCGAAGTGACGATCTCCGGATCCCACATCAGGATATCGGGATCCTCCAATGCAAGCAGCATCAATGCCACGACACTTCTGTCACTAAACGATATCGTGACATTTAACCTCAACGGCAACACAACACTGGAACTGTCTGCAGAGACGTCCAAGCTCAGCTGGTATCACAGCCGCACGAGCAGTTCCACATATGCCACCAAGGAAGACTACAAGTCGGCTAATGTATTTGCCAACAAGATCGTCCTGATCGGAGGGGTGTACTTCACCGTCCTCGGACCGAACAACAAAGGATTCGAGGGCGAGACCACCAGCGGAAACATTCCGGATTCACAGAAGACAGGTTGCATCTATGGATACACTCTGCTCGAAAGACCTTCCAACGAGAAGTATCACGGCGCATTCGCCATATCGACCGATCTGACCCGTGACGATTCAGGATTCGTGATAGTCTCGGGTGAGAAGATAATTGAGGCCAATAATGTCCTTGGCGACCCCACGAAATCGCCCACGAAGACATGGTACATAGCCGGATATCAGACCGTCACGGGAAGGGTCACGTATTCGGGAGGAACCACCGGTTGGAAGGCCAGCGGATCCATCACCCTCCCCCGCACCATCAAGGAATCGGTATACTGGTATGTGGGGTGCTACACCGAGCCCAATGTCCAGAACGGATTCTATCTAGTTGCCGAAGGTACCAACATCCCAAACATGGAAAACGGTACCAACATCCCAAACATGGAAAACAGCCAGTTCATCTATGCTGGATTGAAATCTATGGAGTCTAAGACCACGACCACAGCCCCAGTTCTGACCCACACAATAGAAGATGGACAAATCAATCCAGTAACGGACAATAAAGCCGCCAAGATCGGAAACAGCAGCAACATATCCTTCGACACGGGAATACTGCTGCCCGAAGGTGCAATGCCTTCTGCGTCCGGGTCCATAGGACACATCATCATACATGTGGCCGAATACGAGAGCGATTCGTCGAATATACCGATCAACATGATCAACCTCGTCGTCGAGCTCGATGTCAAACCTGTGATATCGAGTGATAGCGTAACGATCAGAGTCCCTGTTGGCAATGCATCCCCTGTATCCACTGAAAAGCACAGCAAGGGATTCATCAACCTCACATCGGAACAGACGGAACTCCTGAGGTACAGTTTTGTATCGGTTAAACCGGAGGGTGGCGAAATCACGACCCTGAAGATCTGGTCGGACACATACCGCAGCGGAAGCAACGGGTGGGTATCCAAATTATACAGCGAGGACCAACCTCTGACAATCTCTAAAACCACCATAAAGACATTCCTGGGTGAAGGAATCGGAAAGGCCGACACTGTCGTGGGATTCGAATATACCGGAACTGCAGAAAAACTTGAGATCGCTTTCGAAGACAATAGCAATAATGGTAAAACCTACACCGCGACGATAGTGCTAGTGGATACCAAGGGCGTCAAGCTAAAGGTGACATACCAAACAATCGGTAAAGACAACGAATGGAACTTCCTGCAGGTAACAGGCGATTCAAAAACAGGCTATGAATTTGAATGGGACACCACAGACACAGATAAACCTCTCAGTCTCCCATATGGAGCAGTCCTGTCCGAGGTAACGTTGAAAGTCAAAAAAGACGGAACGATTAAAACGTTAGAGGAAATCCTCCTCGGACTTATGGATATGAATGCCTCGCTGGAAGGCTACGATGAAGGATTCAACTACAAAAATAACCTATATGGCTGGTTCATCGACAAGAAATACCTTACAAAATACAACTTTTCCTCAGAACTGAAGGATAACATCACCCTTTACGCAGGGTACGGGATCAAGATCACTTTCAACGGAGGAGGAGCACAGGTAAGTCCGTCCGAATATTACATCCACCCCGGAGAGAAGCTATCGAATTACTTCCTGGATATTGACGGATACAACACAGGGAACGACCATAAGATCCAACCCCTGAAACAGAATACGATTCCAGGATACACTACTCCGAAAAAATGGCTTGACAGCAACAATAAAGAATTTAACTTCAACACTGAGATCTACCAGCCCATAACACTCTACCTGAAATGGGAACCGATAAGATACACAATTAAACTGCAGTTCGTCAATGAGGCTGGGTCTCAGCTGAGTGGAATTAACATAACAAGCGATTCTGTAATGACAAACAATTCTGAAATCTATGAGATCACAGAATACTACGGCAAATCAGTCACATTGAATGTCGGAGGCTCGTATAGGTTCGTCAAAGAATCCACCAACAAAGGAATATTCTCGGGCTTCGGAACCACCGAACTTACGTTCAAGATGCCTATAATTGATAGTAACAGTACTGAAGCATATGCGACGATCGTTATCCAAAAAGGAATCACGATGACCATCAAACCTATGGTGGGCGAAGGGTATAACATCGAAAAATTCGAAAAATACACGATAAGCGTAACAAAGGGTACTGAGGAACAGACTGTAACCTATGTCGATGGTATTGCAACGGTATTCGCTTCCAAAGGAGCGACGTACCATATAAACATCAAACCCGAAGCCACCCTTTCGTACGAGTGGGGCTGGACATTCTATGATATCACAAACGCAACCAGCAAATTCAGTCCCAGAGGGACGAGTGGCACAGATGTGACTGTCAGCAGCGATGCGAACATGACCATCGAATATGCCGTGTATAGAGCAGTCCATCTGAATTTTGGAGAGACTGTTGATCACGTGGAAGCTAAATGGTACTACATAGGGGAGATCGTGAAGAAAGATATCTTCAACACCTCTGGAAACTTGGTCTATGAAGGCGACATACTCATACCTGTCCCGAAAAGTGGTTGCACCGGACCTCCGGGGGTGTCCAATAATGTGGAGAATCTGAACAATGGTACATACAGAGTCCTCGGAAACGATGACGTATACTTCGGACTGATGGCCACTAAGAAGGTGACCATCGAGATCACACTCCGCGAAATACCGCAATCGATCACTGAACATACATCTACGCTGAATTTGAGACTTGGTGGTGAAGAATACGCCCCGCAAATTACCATCGACTACAGAACCCCGACCCAAAAACTAGATGTTGGGCTCAACCATGATTCCACATTCGGAACCGAGGAACACCCCTATTGCTACGCCGAACTGAAGGGCTTTGGAGAAGTCCAGGGAACATATAACAAGGACACCAACACAGTGACATTCGAACTGACCTGGATCATATACACCGCCTACTACAAGATCGGAACCACATGGGAGAAGGTCGAACTGAACCTTCTGGAGGATCAGACTGTCAGACGTGATGGAACTGCATATGTAACTGTATACAACGGTAGCGACCAATTCGACAGTGCAATATGGCTTAAGGTAGCAAATGAAAACAGCGAAACATGTATGAGATTCGTCTGGAAACTGAGTGCGGATTTGTTCGATAATTACAATCTGTACCTGATCCCGCTCCAGGAATTCACTGGAAGCGGACAGAAGACCATGCGGATCGTTGCCAAGAGCACCGATCTGGCGAACGGTGTGGATGTCTCTGAAGAATTCAGACAGGACAACAAGGACGACACCTTGGATATCAGCGTGACCTCTCCGGGAGGCACGCAGGTGACCTATTCCAAAGATGATGGGAAACTAAGGGTCACCAACCCCGGCACGGGGCAATTCACAGTCATAATGGGAGGATACCTGGTAACGATCGTGTCGATAGGCACGGTCCAGGCCTCCCGATGACCCTTCGGAGGGGAACCTCCGAGCTTCAAAAGTCAAACCGTTTAGTCGACCCTCTCGAAGGGTGAACAGGAGATAAGAAAAATGAAAAGAATGAAGATCGCAGCAGCGGCCGTTGTGTTGGTGATGCTCGCATCGGCGATGATCATAGGGATCAACGCTACGCAGTATGATGCCGAGGGCGAGGGAAACACTGATATGACCGGCACAGAACCAACATATACAGCATATCTGAAAGATACAGACGCAACTAAGATTGTGCTTAACAGCAACATAAACTACTACTATCAGTTAGTTGAGAATGGCGATACTGCAACCAACATAACTAAAAAAGTGGATGTGTCATGGAAAACAGGAACAACTAAAACTGATGATACGATTTCAGGCACCCCCCAGGGTCTTGATATCACGCCCAATGTTGAAGGTGTTGCAGAAAAGAAACTCACTGTAACTCTTAAAAAAACCGCTGCTGATGCAAACGTCTCCACGCAGATATTTATTGAGGCTACAGTAAAAGTGATAATAACTGAAACAAAAAATACAACTTCACCGGGAACTGGAGCAGAAGGTGCAGACTCACCAGGAACAGTAACAACTAAAAAAATTGAAACAACTGTAACCGAACAGTCCATAATGTACAAGATCGTTATCAAAAGCGGAACTAACGAGCACTTCGAATTCAGTGCCACTTTTGTCAAAAACGTTTACTCCAGCAAAGCACTGACTGATTGTGTTACATCCGACAATGCCAATGATTTAAACAACTATAGATTTTATTCACCGAACCTGCCTGAGGGACTTTCAATGACTCCCGATGGAAAAATATCAGGAATAGCAAAAGAACTAACGACAAAAACTAACGATGACGGATCAACAGAACCATTCCCTAAAACAGTTACGATCCATATGGAAAATACCGATACAGGAGGGTATGCCACAGGTCATCTCTCATTGAGTGTCGTGGACTTTGAATATGAAGTATATTCAGGCACATATGCTGCAGAATCCGACAATTCGAAACTTCCCAAAGTAGGAGATTCATACTACATTGATCAGAAAAAAACTTTCTCAATAGTAATAGACAATGCAGTACTCAAAGCATCCGGTGCAAATTACATCTCCATAATCGGTACAGAGCACGATTTGTATAAAACCATAGATATTACAATTCCGACTGAACTCAATGCAAAATCGATTACATCCATTACAGATTATACCAAAGGAACAGGAGTTTATAAAATCTGTATCGGACATAAGGATAGTACAACATCCAATATACTTGCATCCTTCGACCTCTACGTCATCGGAAATGTAGTGGGCGTAGGATCCACGATCATAGTCGGATCTAAGTAACCACGAGGCGATCTAATGAGAAGAACCATCCCATTGGCCATCGCACTGCTGACTGCCCTGTCGGCTGCGACGGTCTGCCTCCAGGCGGATGAGTCCGATGCAGATGCTCCCACCAGCACATGGTACTGCTACGGTTCCACGGTGATCCTGGACTACCCCCATGACCCCACAGGGGTCACGGTGACCTGGACGATCACCCCGTACATCGGAGAGACCGCCCAAACCGAGATCACAGAGACAGGCACGCACCTGGAAAAAGTAGTGGATAACTCATGGACCAGCATGACCGTCAAGCAGACGGCATCCAAGGACGGAAGCTCCAACTCATCCATGACGAAGATCATGCTCGTCCGCTCGGACTCCCCTATAACCGTGAGGTTCTGGAGCGCCGGAACACAGGTCAGCGAAACAGTCCTCGGGAACACCACCGCGGTGCAGCTCGGCAACATGTTCGTGGTACCTCCGGAAGCACCCGTCAGGAACGGATTCACATTCGTGGGATGGTTCACAGACACCTCCTGCACCCAGGTCTTCAATCCGAAGACCCCTATCCTCGAGAGCATCGACGTCTTCGCCGGCTGGAACCCCCTGCCCGGCGGAGACGGAGGGATCACGGTCGAGATAGGAGGGCACATAGTTGTATTCCAGCCCATCAACGGGCTGGAATACAACGTAACCCGGCACGGTGCTGATTGGCTGTCGTTCACAGTAACCCAGTCCGAAGGGCACACCTTCGACATGAAAAGCGTGAAGGTCATGGCGGACAGCCAGGTCCTCACACCCGTAGACAACGTCTACACTATCAAGAACATCAACAAGGACATCTTCGTATCCATTTCCGGGATCGAGCTGTTCACGATAGAGTACAGTCTGAAGAACGTCACAGCAACCAGCGAAGACAAGGTCGTCAAGACCGTCTCCGCATCCGGAGGCCCGTTCCACGTGGACCTCGCAGCGAATCCCGATCACGAGAACATGACCGTCAAGGTCTTCATGGGCGGGAAAAACATCACGGAATCCGCTGTCAAGGACGGATGCGTGGACATCGCGAAGGTCACCGCCAACATAGTCATCGTGGCGGAGGCGAGCCCCGTGAGCAAATCCGAGGGCTTCCCGATGACCTCGATCATCATCCTGATCGTGATAATCATCGCGATATGCGCGTGGAGATGTACCTTATAAGGAGGCATTACGCATGAGCATGGAAGATGTAAGACTTCTGGAGGAGAAGCACGTCATGCATATCCTGGACTTCATCGGAAGGAACCCCGACTGTATGAAGACCGAGATATACGACGCAGTCTCCCATAACCCCCGTATGCCCGACAAGCTCAGGAAGCTGGAGGATGCAGGACTTATCATCCCGAAAGGGACCGACAACTGCACCCGCTACACCCTGACGGATGACGGGACCCATATCAGGAACCTCATCATGCAGATATCCGAGGTGTTCAGCAACAATCGAACATCCAGGACTGTCATATGAAACAGCTTCGTGCCTCGGGCCGGGTCCGGAAGGGCCCGGTCCGCCTAAACCTATTAACCGACTTCTCTTCCGTGACGTCACGGACATGACGCCG
Organism: uncultured Methanomassiliicoccales archaeon; assembly: GCA_934702355.1. Lineage (GTDB taxonomy): Archaea > Thermoplasmatota > Thermoplasmata > Methanomassiliicoccales > Methanomethylophilaceae > Methanoprimaticola. The sequence continues at coordinate 56,558 of CAKUXX010000006.1, read as the reverse complement.
TCTGAAGGCGGCGATCTCAGAAATCATATGAGAGTGGGCCTACCCGGATTTGAACCGGGGTCAATGGCTCCCAAAGCCACAAGTATACCAAGCTAGCCCATAGGCCCACTGAATCCCCCGAAGGGTTCACAATATAAAACTGTATTTTGCGGCCGGAGCACCATGCGGAAACGAGTCAGATCTCCCACGGGAACTTCGGGTCCAGGAGCTCCGTGAGAAGCAGAAAGTCCACTTCCGATAGCGTTCCGTCGTGGTCCAGCACCCTCATCTCCTCCGGGTTCAGCTCCCTTCCGATGCCTGCCCTGCACGCCTCGTCCATGAGCATCTCGTGTGCCGTGACGTACAGCCTCTCGGCGATGACCATCCATGCCCCGTCCTCTATGAACGGATCCCCGTACCTGCTGCCCTTCCATTTCGCCGTGAAGGACTCCGACCTTACCCATACGGGTGGTCCGCGGTGCTTGTACGTCTTGGATATCGTGTCGCGCTCAATCTCGAACACGATCGTCAGCCTGGAATCATCCATGTCGTGGACCGCACGCAGCACGTTGAACGAGAACTCGTTGAGCTTCTTCTCCAATGCGATCTGCGTCTTCCACAGCTGGGAGTAAAGGTTGTCCTCTATCGCGTCCGGCCTTCCGAACACCACGGAGATCAGTCTGGAGCCGTGCAATTCGGACATCCCCGCAAGCCTTTCCGCGGTCTCCGGGACCCTTGTCTCCGGGAAGAAGAACGATACGGACGGCTTGGCGAGATATGCCTTGGCGGCGACTATGAAAAGCGAAAGCGTGTCGAGATGGACTGCGGAAGCCACATTCCTCTTGGGATCCACAGGGTCATACACCACGAGCGGGGCCATCATCGCAGGCCCCTTGCCTTCGATCGTCAGGACCTTGCCCTCCTTCCAGTGCTGTGCATCCTCCAGGAGCGCGTCGAAAGTCCCGTATTTCACTACCAGGAGCTCGCACAGGTATCCGGAGAATCCTCTGGAATCCTGTTCGGCGCCATAGGCGCCGATGCCCTTCATGAACTTCTTCAGCAGGCGGACCTGGTCCTTCCCCGCATCGTCGAGATGCGATTTTATGAACTCCGTATGGAACGGAGTCCTGTCCACTGCGCTCAGGATGTGCTCCGTGCTCTGTATGTGGTAGCAGGGCACCATGTCCACATCCAGTCCCTCGAAGGTCCCGCGCGTGTAGGGATGGTCGGAGAACATCCTCATCCCGTGGAGTATGTCCTCTCCGGCCTTCAGGCCGATGCGCTTGACATCCTCCTTCGGAACATCCGAAGGGAACATCAGGAACAGGTCCAGGTCGGGATCGGCGAGGAACGTGCCTTTGGAGAAAGAACCCGCGAACCTCGCCTCCACATCTATGCCGTGGGATGCGATGTACGATTCGACTATCTCCTTCAGGCGGGCCGCCCGGTCGGTTATCGATTGGACGGTCTCCGGCGACGGGACTATGCGCCGAAGGACCTCTGCCTCCAGTTCCATCCTATCACAGCCCGAACGGGCAGCGTCCCTTCACGAGGGGCTCCTTGGGGTCGGAGGGTATCATCGGGAGGGCGCACTCCTCAGGGTCCACCATGACCTCCACCAGGCATGTCCTTCCGCAGTCCTTGGCCTGCTTCAGCGCATCATAGATCTCGCCGGGCTTCTCCACGCGGATGCCCTCGGCTCCGAAGGCCTCCGCCAGCTTGACGAAGTCGGGGTCGCACTTGAGGGTGGTGGAGCTGTACCTCTCGTTCCAGAACAGCTTCTGCCACTGCCTGACCATTCCGAGGGTTCCGTTGTTCAGCAGCACCACTGTTATGGGAAGATCCTCTGCCAGAGAGGTGGTCATCTCCTGCATGACCATCTGGAATCCTCCGTCCCCGGTTATGGCGATGACATTGCTGTCGGGCCTAGCCGCCTTGGCACCTATGGCCGCGGGAAGACCGTATCCCATGGTACCGAAGGTACCCGAGGAGAGGAACTGCCTGGGCCTCTCTATCCCGAGATAGTGCATCGCCCACATCTGGTTCTGACCGACGTCGGTGGTGACTATGGTCCTGTCGTCGATGAGCCTGCCTATCTCGTGCATTACCCTCTGGGGGATGATGGGCTCGCAGTCGAAGTCGATCCTGCACTTGCAGGCGGTCTTGAGGGCCTTCGCATGCTCGGTCCACTCGTTATTGCGGACAGCTCCGCCCAGAGCGTTGATCAGCATCCTGACGCCCTTCCTGGCATCGCACAGGAGGTTCGCCGCCTGGTGCTTGTGCTTGTTGAACTCCGTCGGATCGATGTCGATGTGCACGACCCTCCCCTCGGGGTCCTTCATCCTGCTCTTCTGACCGTAGGTCCTGTCAGAGAACCTGCTTCCCACGGAGATGACGAGATCCGCATCGTTCATTGCGGACAATGCTGCCATCCTTCCGTGCATTCCCAGGGGGCCCATACACAGCTCATAAGAGGACGGGACCAGACCCATGCTCATCAGCGTGGTGTCCACAGGAGCGCCAAGGAGCTTGGAGAGCTCCATGACCTCCTCGCATGCGTTGATCGCTCCGCCTCCGACCAGGATCACGGGGCGCTTGGCCTCCTTTATCCACTTGACGGCCATCTCCAGGTTGCTCAGGTCCTCGGGGATCGGCTTGATGCCGTATTCCTCGTCGAGGACGGACTCGTCGATCATGGAGTTCATCTGATCGACGGGAAGGTCTATATGAACTGGTCCGGGACGTCCGGTCTGGCAGATCTCCCACGCTTCGGACACCGCATGGGGGAGCCTGTTGACATCCAGGACCCTGAAATTGTGCTTTGTGATCGGCATGAGGACGCTGTACGCATCCACCTCCTGGAACGCTCCGAGTCCCAGGGAGCCGGTGCCGACCTGTCCTGTGAGTGCTATCATGGGGACGGAATCGGCGAATGCCGTGGCGACTCCGGTGACGAGGTTGGTCGCCCCGGGTCCGCTGGTGGCCAGACACACGCCGGGACGTCCCGACGCCCTGGCGTATCCGTCGGCCATGTGGGCCGCGCACTGCTCGTGCCTCACAAGGATGTGCCTAAGGTTGGAATCGTAGAGCTCATCATAGATGGGAATAACGCTCCCGCCAGGATATCCGAAGAGTGTGTCCACACCCTTGCGCTCCAACATCGTGACCAATGCCTTAGTGCCTTTCATAGCAATCAGCAATCCCAAAGAGGGATAAGATAAAAGCATAACGCACGGGACCTTCGGTCCGATGTGGGGAAACACCGTCCGGAAGGGGTCCCGCGCGCGTTTATAGTGTTTCAGTAGTGGCAGGAGCCCGTTATGACGGGGCGCTTCGGGTCCGGCGGAAGCATCGGGAGGATGTCCGCCCCGGGATCGACCATTATCTCGACGACGGTCGTGACGCTGGAATCCATGGCCTCCTTCAAAGCCTCGGATATCTCCTCCGGCCTCTCGACGCGGATGCCCTTGGCGTGGAATCCCTTTGCGACGGTGACGAAATCCGGATCTGCTCCGAGTTCCTCGGCGACGTACCTCTCGTTCCAGTAGTACTTCTGCATCTGCCTGATCATTCCGAGGCAGCCGTTGTTCAGAAGGACCACGGTCACCGGGAGATCGTCCGCCACGGAAGTGGCGAGCTCCTGGATGACCATCTGGAGGCCTCCGTCGCCGGTTATGGTCATGACCTTCTTGTCGGGCATGGCCGCCTTAGCTCCGATGGCCGACGGCAGTCCGAATCCCATGGTTCCGAACGTTCCGGAAGTGAGGAACTGCCTCGGCCTCTCTATGTCGAGATAATGCATGGCCCACATCTGGTTCTGACCGACATCCGTCGTGACGATGACATCGTCGTTCAGCACCTTGTTGATCTCGTGCATGACCTTCTGGGGCGCGATCGGCATCGTCCTGATATCTGTGTCGATCCTGTCCTTCTTCTTTATCCTCAGCGCGTTCTCGGTCCACTGGGGCCATGACGGCACCGAGGAGCCGATGACGCTTATGATCGAGCGGATGGCCTTGGCCGCATCCACCTGGAGGTTGACGCAGCAGTGCCTGTGCTTGTTGAACTCGGTCGGATCGATGTCTATGTGGATGACCTTTCCTGCCGGAGATTCCATGCGGTCGTGGCTGCTGTAGGTCCTGTCGGAGAACCTGCTGCCTATCGAGATTATCAGATCGGCGGAACGGGTCATCTCCAGCGCCGAGAGCCTTCCGTGGAGTCCCAGCGGACCCATGTTGAGCTCGTACGATGACGGGACTATCCCCATTCCCATGAGGGTGTTGACCACGGGCGCCCTGATGAGCCTCGCAAGCTCCATGACCTCTTCGGACGCATCCATCGCTCCGCCTCCGACCAGGATGACGGGCCTCTGCGACTCCCTTATCCACTGGACCGCCTCGTGCAGTCCCGAAAGGTCCTCTGTGAGCGGTTTGACGCCGAACTCCTCGTCGAGAAGACAGGCGTCTATGTCCGAGTTCATCTGATCCACGGGAAGGTCGATGTGGACCGGCCCCTTCCTTCCCATCTGGCAGATCTCCCACGCTTCGGAAACTGCATGCGGGAGCCTGCATACATCCAGGACCCTGTAGCTGTGCTTGGTGATCGGCATCAGCAGACTGTACGCGTCCACCTCCTGGAAAGCACCGAGACCCAGCGATCCCGCCGCGACCTGTCCCGTGAGAGCGATCATCGGGGACGAGTCCGCGAAGGCCGTGGCGATTCCCGTGACCAGGTTCGTGGTGCCGGGACCGCTCGTCGCCAGGCAGACCCCGGGCTGGTTCTTCGCACGCGCATAGCCGTCGGCCATATGGGCCGCGCACTGCTCATGCCTTACGAGTACGTGCCTGATGGACGAGTCCCTCAGCTCGTCGTATATCGAGATGACACTCCCTCCGGGATACCCGAAGATGGTGTCGACCCCTTTGTCCTCAAGCATTGTCAGCAGTGCCTTGGTGCCTTTCAAGTCGATACCTCTGTGTATGGCGAACTGCAACACCTGCTCTTAAAATTCTTGGTCGCGTGCCTGCGCAAGGTTATTAGAGCCGGACACAATCCAGCGCACAGGTAGAAATCATGGCCAAGGTCAGGGTAGCAGTCAACGGATACGGTACCATCGGCAAAAGAGTTGCATCCGCGGTCTCCAAACAGGAGGACATGGAGCTCATTGGGGTCACCAAGACCAGACCCAACTTCGAGGCACAGGCCGCTCTGGACAAGGGATACGACATCTATGTCCCCGACGAGAGCGTCCAGGCGTTCAAGGACGCGGGCGTTCCGATCGCAGGGACCCTGCAGGACATGTACAAGAAGGTCGACATCGTCGTCGACTGCACGCCCGGCAACGTCGGGGAGATGTACAGGGACCAGTACAAGGCCGCAGGCGTGAAGGCGATCTTCCAGGGAGGAGAGGACCACAGCCTCACCGGCATCTCGTTCAACTCCACCGCCAACTACGCCGAGTCGTGGGGCGCCCAGATGTCCCGTGTCGTCTCATGCAACACGACCGGACTCCTCAGGACGCTCAACCCCATCGACAGGGAGTTCAAGATAAAGAAGGCGTTCGTCACCATCGTCCGCCGCGCCGCCGACCCCGGCGACAGCAAGAACGGGCCCATCAACGGACTGGAGCCCTCCGTCAAGCTTCCGACCCATCACGGACCCGATGTGCAGAGCATAATGCCCTGGCTCGACATCAGCACCATGGCCGTGAAGGCATCGACCACGCTCATGCACGTGCACACCATCGTGGCCGAGCTCGGATCCGAGGTCACCACAGAGGATGTCATCAAGGTGCTCGAGAAGGCCCCCAGGGTCAGGCTCGTCAGCTCCAAAGACGGCATCAAGACCACCGCCCAGATCATGGAGATGGCAAGGGACCTCGGACGCGACCGCTCCGACATGTACGAGATCGTCGTCTGGAGGGATGGGATCAAGGTCGTCGGCAACACGCTGTACCTCTACCAGGCCGTCCACCAGGAGTCCGACGTCATCCCCGAGAACATCGACTGCATCAGGTCCATGTGCAAGGTGGAGCAGGAAGCCTCCACTTCAGTGTCCAAGACCAACAGGTCTCTGGGAATCCCGGAGAAGCAGTGAGTGATCCCCATGGCCAAGGAGTTCAACACGCTGGAGGATTTCGACTTCAAAGGGAAGACCGTTCTCCTCAGGGTCGACATCAACTGCCCCCTGAGCAAGGAGACCCTGCAGATCGTCAACGACAACAGGATCAGGAGGATAGTGCCCACCGTGAGGGAGCTCGTAGGAAAGAGGGCAAAGGTCGTCATGCTCGCCCACCAGAGCCGCAAGGGCGGATGGGACTTCATCCCGCTGGAGCAGCATGCGGACCACCTCTCCAAGCACCTCGGCATGCCCGTCAGGTACGTCGACGATGTCATCGGCGACGAGGCTCTGAAGGCCATAGGGGAACTCCGGGACGGACAGGTCCTCCTTCTCGGGAACGTCAGGTCCCTGGACAGCGAGACCGCCAAAGGCGACATGTTCAAGCAGGCGGAAGGGGAGATCGTTGAGAAGCTCGCCCCGCTTGCAGATTATTACGTATGCGACGCGTTCGGCGCGGCCCACAGGTCGCAGTGCTCCCTCGTCGGATTCCCCCTGAAGGTGCCCTCGGCATCCGGGAGGCTCATGGCCAAGGAGATATTCGCGCTCAATGCCATCTTCGGCAACCCTCGCAGGCCCTGCGTGTTCATACTCGGAGGGGCCAAGTTCGGCGATGTCTCCGAGATGATCGACCGCGTCCTCGGAAGCGGGATGGCAGATTCCATCATACTCGTCGGACTCGCAGGCAACGCATACCTGCTCGCCAGAGGAGTGGACATCGGAGAGGCCAGCCGCAAGGTCCTGGAGGATGAGCTCACTCCGGAGAACCTGCAGGCTGCCAAGGACATCCTCGCCAAATACGGCCAGAAGGTACTTCTGCCCGTGGATGTCGCTGTTGAAAGAGATGGAAAGCGCGTGTCCGTGAACATCGGGGACCTTCCCACCGCGGAGCCCGCCCTGGACATCGGGGATGCGACGGCCGAGAAGTTCCGCAAGGTCATCGAATCGTCCAAGACCTGTTTCATGTCCGGCCCCGCCGGCATGATCGAGAAGGATGGTTTCGAGATCGGCACCAGGATACTCATGACCGCCATGGTCGACAGCGGAGGACAGTCCGTCATCGGAGGAGGCCACACCGGAGGCGCCGCGGAGCGCTTCGACCTGGCCGACAGGTTCTCATATGTCAGTACAGGCGGAGGAGCACTCGAGACGTTCCTGCTGGGAGAGCCCCTTCCGGTCATCGAGGCGCTGAAGTACTCCAAGAAGGAATTCTCGGACAGCTGAGGACTGATTCAGAGAAGCTTTTTAAATACCATGAGGATGCGGTGGCGATGGCAAAGAAAAAGAGACGGATTGTCGAGGAACCCGAGGAGGAGTACAACTTCACCCCTACGGAGTTCAACGAGAGGGAGTTCATCCTCAAGGATCTGTACATGACCAAGGTCTTCCTGGCAGTCACAGCCTTGGCCGTCATAGTCGGTATAATTGGTGCCGTTATCTGCAACCACACCGGCATGTGGTGGCTTGCAACGATCATCTCGTTCGCTGTGTGCGCACTGATGCCCAAGATCCTGAGCGCCATGAAGTTCAGGGTCGATATGCTCGATATGAAATCCATGCTCGGGAACTACCTTCTGTTCCTCATGCTGGCGCTCGGTATATGCATCCTGCTCATCAACGAGCCTTTCGCGCACATACTCTGAAATCGTTTACAACCTGGTCCCGGGGGGAGAACCCCGGGATCATATGATGTTCTGTTCCTTCAAAGCTTCAATGAGGAGACGCACCGCATTGCCCCTGTGGGACACGGCGTTCTTCTCGTCCATGGGGATCTGAGCGAACGACCTCTCCCCGTCATGCGAGAAGACGGGATCGAATCCGAATCCCCCGTCGCCCATCTCCGACTCCGTTATGTATCCGCGGCAGACGCCCGTGACGATGATCCTCTTGCCGCCGATGTCGCATCCGATGCAGCACCTGAACTCCGCGCCGCGGTCCCCGACACCGGACATGAGCTTGAGCAGTCCCGGATTCCCGATGGTCTTCTGGGCGTACGCCGACCAGACTCCGGGGAATCCCTTCAGGGCATCGACGAACAGTCCGGAATCGTCCACGATGAAGTCCCTGACGCCTTTGGATATGATCTCGTCCATCCCCTTGTCGACGACCTCCTCCAGATCGGATGTCTGGACCTCGTCGTAGGGCAGCCTGAGATGCTCCATCTCTATGCCGTACTCAGAGAGCTCCTTCTGATATTCCGCAACCTTGCCGGGATTCGATGTGATTACCTTGAGCTTCATGTGTACCTTCCCCTGTTCTTTATGTCCTCGACCTTCTTCCTTACGGCCTTCGGATCGGGGATGAGCGAGTAGTATGTGTCCATAAGATCCCCGAATGCGGACGTCAGTTCCGTATGCGCCGAGGCGAACGCCCTCTCCAGGAGCCTGAGGTCCACGCCTATGTCCTCGGTCTCCGCGCGGGTGCACCCCATGGAGAGATCGATCAGACATATGCTCCCGTCACCTGTGACGATCATGTTGGAAGTCGTGAGATCGCCGTGACAGATGCGGGCGGTGTGCATCTTCGCCACCGTCTCCCCGACCCTGCGGCACACCGACGATGCCTCGTCCGGATGCGCATCCAGGTACTCCTTGACGGTCACCCCGTGCATCTCCTCCATCGTGATGGAGCATTCCTTCAGATCGACGTCGTAGATGCAGGGCGTCCTCACTCCCGCGTCGCGTGCCTCGTGCATTATGCGCGCCTCGTTCCTGGTGCGGGCGGACCTGATATGGTGGTCCAACTCGGGCAACCTGTACGTCTTCGGGGGCCTGTACTTCACAACGGCATCGCGCCCTAGGTAGCTCGTCCTGGAGATCGTCGCCTCCGCACCCTGCGCTTGTCCGGACCGGGAATCCATGGCCCTCCGAAGTTATTCGGTATTCATATTGATGTCTGTCCGCCGTTGGACGGGTCAATCGTTTTATCGGCGGTAGTGATTTACCGCCCGTGGATAGGATACCGCTGGGTTGCCCCCAGTTCGACCGCCTCCTCGGAGGCGGCATTGAGAAGGGAAGCGTTACGCTGTTCTATGGAGAGGCAGGGGCCGGGAAGACCAACGTCTGCCTCCAGGTGGCCCGCGACGTCGCATGCAAAGGCGAGAGGGTCGCGTACATAGACACGGAGGGGCTCTCAGCGGACAGACTCGGCCAGGTGTTCGCCGGTCACGAAGACTGCATCAGGAACATGCTGATCTTCCAGGTCCACAGCTTCGAGGAGCAGTCCGACCGCATCGACAAGATAGAGAAGCTGGCCGCCGCGGGATCGGTATCGCTCGTCGTCATCGATTCCCTCACGATGTTCTACCGTCTCAACCACGACGACAACAGGGCCCGCAACGATTTCATCAGACAGACCGAGGTCCTTCTGAACACAGCGAGGCAGTACGAGATCGCCATCGTGGTGACATCCCAGGTCTACGCCAATCTCGGCACCGGCGGCGTCGAGTTCCTGGGCGGACATGCACTCCATCACAACGCGAAGACCATAATCCGTCTGGACAAAAGATATGAAGGCGTCCGCGAGGCGGTCATCGTGAAGCACAGAAGCCTCCCCGAAGGGAGGAAGACCCGGTATCGGATAACCGAGACCGGGATTGAAGATTATCAGTGATGCTCAGACATCCCTGTCGATCGCGAACCTTGCCAGGGCGATCATGAACTCCTTGTCCTCGCTGTCGGGCAGGAACTCGATCTTGGATATGGCCGTGTCGACCTTCTCCTTCGCAAGGTTGAGCGCATAATCGATGGAACCTGCGTCGCGCATGATCTGCATGGCGCGGGCGCACTGCTCATCGGTGGCATCCATGTTGCCGAGGATCGACTTGAACTCCTCCAGGACTGCGGGGTCCTTTATGGAACGGATGGCGTGGGTGACCATGCATGTGCACTTGCCCTTGCGTATGTCGTTCCCGACGGACTTTCCGGTCTTGGATGAATCCCCTGCGATCCCGAGGTAGTCGTCGAACATCTGGAATCCGAGTCCGACGTCGAGCGCATACTCGTTGATCGCCTTGACTGTCTTCTCGTCAGCGCCTCCGATGATGGCACCGCCTGCGGCCGCCGCTGCGAAGAGGACGCTGGTCTTCAGCTTGATCGTCTCGATGTAGACATCCTCGGTGACGATCTGCCCCTCGTTGTTGACGTCCATCTGCTGTCCGCGGGCGAGATCCCAGACGGCCTTGCTGACGTACCTGAGGGCATCCCTCATCCTGTCGGCGGGAACGTCGAGGTCGCAGATGATCTGGTAGGCCTTGGCGAACAGGGCATCCCCTGCGAGGACCGCTGTGGGCATCCCGTATGTGACATGGATCGTGGGCATTCCCCTGCGGACCGCGTCCCCGTCCATGAGGTCGTCGTGGATCAGTGTGAAATTGTGGATGTACTCGATCGCCACTGCCAGGGGGACCGCCTTGGAACCGTCCCCTCCGACGGCTTTGCAACAGGCAACGGCCATGGCGGGGCGCATCCTCTTGCCCCCAGCGTATGGGTACTGGCGGGAGGCCTCCATGAGATTGGCGGGGTCCTCGTTCCCGATGTAGCTCTTTATCGGTCCGTCGAGCTCGGCGGACATCTTCTTCAGATACTCTTTAGCGTCGATCATAGTGCATCAATCCATTGTCTTGACTGTCCGAGGACCACATGCCTGGTCTTCGATAGGGCTTCGAGATCCTTCGATCCCGTGAGGAGCATCGCCGCCCTGAGCTCCTCCCTGATGACCGTGAGCTTCTCGATCACGGCCTTTGAAGATTCATTCGCCTCTTTGAGGATGGCGTTGGCCACTCCCGCGCATGCCGCACCCATCGAGATGGATACCGCCACGTGGACACCGTCCAGGATGCCGCCGGAGGCTATCACCGGAAGTCCGCAACCGCGGACCTCGTATAAGGATACGGGGGAAGGTATTCCCCAGTCGAAGAACGTCTCGCCCATGTTGGTGCGTATCTCGTCCCCTGCGCTCATGGCCCTGTAGAGCTCCACGGCGGAGAAACTGGTACCGCCCATCCCCGCTATGTCCAATCCCTGGATCCCGATGCCCTTGAGCCTCTCCGCCACCTCGCGGGATATGCCTGCGCCGGTCTCCTTGACCATGACCTTGTGCTCCCTTGCCAGGTCGCGGATGGCGTCTCTGACGCCCGCGGCGTTGACATCGCCTTCGGGCTGGACGACCTCCTGAAGATAGTTCAGATGGATGGCCATGATGTCCGCGCCTATCAGGTCCCTGGCCTGTCCGACCATCTCGGAGGTGAACATGTCCTTGCTGGCCTGCGGGACCAGCTGGGGGGCACCGACATTGCCGATGACGAGAGGCACATCGTAGTCCTTGATGACCGAGTAGCTCTCGGGATGCGTACCGGTTATGCCCGCCCTCTCGCTGCCGACGCCCATTCCTATCCCGAGTTCGGCGCATGCCTCCGCGATGTTGGCGTTTATCTTGCTGGCCCCTGAGAAACCTCCGGTGATCGCGGTGACGATCAACGGGAACTCGAGCTTCTTGCCGAACAGCGTGCAGGATGTGTCTATGTCATCCGCATTGATCTCCGGAAGCGCGTTGTGGACAAGCCTGACGTCGTCCCAGTAGCAGTAGCCCGGGGCGACCCTCTCATTCATGCAGATCTCGATATGATCCGCTTTCCTCTCTCTGATCTGCGACATAAAATCACATCCTTGCTATCGTACAGGGGACTTCCTCCCCTTTCATCAATGCCAGAAGCCTGCCGGGGACGGTGCCGTTCACGAGCACGCAGTCCCTTCCCTCGCCGCACATGCGGAGCATCGCCTCCATCTTGTTGCGGACCCCGCCGGTGACATCATCAACATCGGAGACCGATGAGATCTCGTCCAGCGTCTCCGGCGTCACCTCAGGTATGAAGCGTGCATCCGGGTCCGTCTTCGGGTTCGCGGTGTACAGGCCGTCGATGTCCGAGACGAAGATTATCCTGTCAGGCCTGAACCTCTCCGCGACCAGCTCCATGATCTGGTCTCCGGAGCATATCCCGAAGCCCTTCTTGCGGTCCATGACCACGTCCCCGAACATCACGGGCATTATCCCAACGTAGCTCAGGGCGCGTATGGCCTCGTCGTCGTTCACGACGAGTTTGCCGTCGTCCATGACGAAGCAGTTGCCCGGAGCGACCGAAGCGGCGGGGATCCCGTTCTCGATAAGAAGCTGGGTGAACAGCATGCCCAGTTCCATCGCGTCGTGATGGACCTGCGCTGCAGCGGGGACCTGTCTGAAGTCCATCATCCCGTTCTGGATGGAGTACTTCTTGGCGAGCACGTGGCCGAAGGAGCCCGCTCCGTGGACGATCATCACGGCCCTCCCGGATTCGGCGATCTCACGGCACAGTCTCGATGCCTGCTCGCGGTTGAACTTCTTGTACTGGGACTTGTCCGTGATGACACTTCCCCCCAGCTTAATCAATATCATCGCCGACCCATCATGTTTCGAATATAAAATGGGTCAGCCCGCTGGATGGAGCGCCGTGACTGAAATGAAAATAAGAAGGAAAAGTGGCTGACAGCGTGTCTGAGTTCCCGTACGCTTGCGCAATACAGTACAGACAGATACGCGGGCGGACTTTACTGCCGGGTTCGGAATGGGACCGGGTGTGACCCCGCCGCTATGGCCGTCATACCAAACCATGGCATGCTTGTTTGATATATAATGGTTTTGTTGCAAAATGACAATCTATGATTATCTTGCATATCAGGAATGGGAGAAACGCACCAAATACATGGCATCGAAGGGACATCTGTAACAAAGATGTCCTTAGTCGAGATAGATTATTGACTCCCATACACTGTGTGTGCCTGCCATGGATACACCCTGTATGTCCGGACAGACCGAGGTACAAAACGGCGAAGCCTATTTCGAAACTCAGGAAACGCTGTTGGATCTCGAACTCGAAGAGAGATTTCGGAAATCGGAAACGGAAGGGGGCAACGAAGAGGCCCATCGGTTCCTGAGGAAGTTCGTCCACGAGAATATACATGAAGACTTCTGAAACGAACTTCTCCCCGGGGCATATATGCCCCGTGCCTTGGGAAATCCAATCGACAATCGGACCGCAGAGATATTTTAAGAAATAATTCCGATTACAAAAACGGGATCAAAAATGGCATTCTTCAGAAAGGACAAAGAGAAGGAAGAGGCCCCTGCCGAGGAACCCGAGGTTCAGGAAGAGGCGGCAGAGACTCCGAAGACACCGCGCAACGGTGCGTATTTCGTGTCTCCCCATCCCGACGGTGGATGGCAGGTCAAGAAGGCGAACGCCCAGAAGGCACTCAAGAGGTTCAAGACAAAGGCCGAAGCGGAGGAATACGCCAAGACCGTGGCCACGAACCAGGGAACCCATGTGGTCCGTCTGAAGAAGGACGGAAAGATACAGAAGAAGAAATGACCGGGTCTCCCCGGCTGATGTTTTCAGTTGAACGAGACCACGTCGCTGTCGAGGACCTCGTTCCAGAGGCGCAGGGTCTCCTGGGCATCCTCTTCGTCCATGAGCTGGATTGCGAATCCGGCATGGACGACCGCCCAGTCTCCGACATTGGCATCGACCATGGAGAGGTTGGCCTTGCGGGTCACTCCTCCGAAGTCGACATCCCCCATGTCGCCCTCGATTTTCACGATCTTTCCTGGAACTGCTAGACACATCGGTATCACCCGACCATTATCTTCAGGATCGCTTCGGCGGGCTGGCCGTCTGCGGCCTCCAGGGCCTCGATGGCCTTGGCCGAGTCGCAACCGGTCTGCGACATCACGAGCTCGATGTCCCCCTGCGGGAACACCGGTGCGGACGGACCCTCTGCACCCAGAGGCCGCTCCTGCTCGATACCTGCGATCTGATAGCTCTTGGAACCGCCCATCTCCACGCAGACTACCTCCGCGTCAGTGATGACGATCTCCTTGTCCTTCGTTCTGATGATGACCTCGGTGACCCCGTCGATGGTGTTCTGTTTGATACCCATCTTCTTCATCGCCTGCTTCATCTGACGGTCATTCATCCTCATTCCGGCCATGTTCCCTCAATCCTCCTTCTACTTTATATAAGCGCACCCGCGACGGCCTTCTTCATGGCGTCGAGGACCTCCTGGGCCTTGGATGCGTCGGACACTCCGCCCTGTGCGAAATCGGGCTTCCCTCCGCCCCTGCCTCCGAACTGCGGAAGGACCTCGGAGAACAGCTTCTTGCAGTCGACCTTCTGACATCCGGATGCTGCTATGACCGACAGCGTATCGGTCATCCCGACGATCAGTGCCACTCCGCCGCGGGATTTCACCGATTCAGCGGTCTCGGTGAGAACGGACCTCTCCGTGCCGGGCAGCACCGCGGAGTACACCTCCACGCCGCCGACATCCTCCGGCGCGACCGCGGATGCGAGCGCGCGTGCGGCCTGCTTGAGCAGTTTGGACTGAAGCTCCGAGGCGGCCTGCATGTTGGCCACGGCCTTCGGGGAGTCCTCCACCTTGCATCCGATCTCGTCCACGATCTCCAGTGCGATCGATGACAGCTCCGCCGCGGCATCCTTGGCGGCCTGCCCGACCTTGAAATGGATGGCGATGCCGTCCTTCCCTGCGGAGACCTTCCTGTCGACGAACAGCATCTCCAGTTCGGACGTCTCCATGACGTGCACTCCGCTGCATGCCGACAGATCGATGTCCCCGATGGCCACGACGGAGATCTCCTCCCCCTCCGGGATCCTGTCGAGCTTGATCCTTACGTTGTCGAGCTCGGGATCGTCGCGGTCCATGATGCTCTTGGTCACGGACAGGTTGTCCAGGATGGCCTTCGCGGCGAATGCCTGCGCCGCCCTGATCTGGTCCCAGGTCAGGTCGTGGTTGACGATGACGTACTTGCTCTCCGGAGAAATCATGATCTTCGTGATCGTGAGATCGGGGCACTGCCTCTTGAGCGAGCAGAACAGAAGATGCTCGCCGGTGTGTCCCTGCATGAGGTCGTAGCGCCTGTCCCAGTCGACGCTGCACCAGACCCTCTCCCCGACCTTGAGGTTGTTCCCGGGAACGCGATGGACGATGTCCCCGTCCTTGTTGTAGGACGCTTCGGTGACCTTGCATCCGCGGATCTCACCCGTGTCGCACACCTGTCCTCCCCCTCCGGGATAGAAGGCCGTGCTGTCGAGGATGACCTCGTCCCCGTTGACGGAGACCACATTGGCCTCGAACTCGAATACATACCCATCGTGTCTGAATATCTCGTCGGTCATCGTATCGCTTGACGTACCCGACGTCGGAGAACCTTAATAAACATAGTCGGCAATTTGCTCTTGATTGGGGTAAAGATGTCACTTGCTGATTTCGATGAACTGGACAAACGCATTATCGAGCTCATGTGCAGATCCAGCCAGGGCTCGTACAGGCAGTTAGCGAAGCAGCTCGACGTGCATCCGACCACACTCATCCAGAGGGTCAAGAACCTGGAGGCCAGAGGCGTCATCCAGGGATACAGGGCCAGCGTGGACTACATGAAGCTCGGCTTCGACTACATGGGACTTGTCAGCATCATCGCCAACAACGTCATCACGGTCCAGGACGAGATCGCCAAGATCCCCCAGGTCGTCTCCATCTTCGATGTCACCGGAGACAGCGACTGCGTGGCATGGATCGCCTGTCTCGACAGGGAGGAGTTCTCGGAGGTCGTGAAGGAGATCAACAAGATCCCCGACGTCCACAAGACCAGCACCTCGGTCATCCTTGCCATCAACAAGGACCCGTTCACCTACATCCCGCCCATACTGGGCGAGAAGTGATTCTTTTCCGAACAAGGTCGCCGATTCAACCGAATAATCTTCTTCAGACGGTATCCGTCGCGACCTGTCTTCGCGCGACAGGCGTGTGCGCGCCTGCGCACCTCTTATATAGACTATGCCTAATCGCAACCCATTAAGAGGAACGTTCCATGAGAAGAACAAACACCTGTGGCGAACTGAGGTCGGCCGACCTCGGAAAAGAAGTATGCCTCCAGGGATGGGTCAGATTCTCCAGGGACCACGGCGGGGTCGCTTTCATCGACCTTGCCGACAGATACGGCATCACACAGGTCGTATTCGATCCCGAAGACCTTCCCGCAGGAACAGACGCTGCCCACCTCGACGAGGTCATGAAGACATTCACCAGGGAATCCTGCGTCTCCGTGAACGGTATCGTCAGGAAGAGGGTCGAGGGCACAGAGGATGCCAGGAACCCCACCGGGGAGATTGAGGTGCTCATCACCGATGCGGAGCTTCTGAACAAGTCCGCGGTTCCCCCCTTCGAGCTGGGAGACCAGAAGGAAGGTGTCCTCCCCGACGAGGACATCAGGATGAAGTACAGGTACCTCGACCTCAGGAGGACCGAGATGATGCAGTCCATGGTCTTCAGGAGCAGACTCGTCCACCTGGCCAGGCAGTATCTGGAGCAGAACGGGTTCCTCGAGATCGAGACCCCCATGCTCGGAAGGTCCACCCCCGAGGGAGCAAGGGACTACATCGTCCCCTCGAGGGTCCACCCCGGAACATTCTATGCGCTCCCCCAGAGCCCCCAGCTGTTCAAGCAGATGCTCATGGTCGCCAGCATGGACCGCTACTATCAGGTCGCAAGGTGCTTCCGCGACGAGGATTCCAGGAAGGACAGGCAGCCCGAGTTCACACAGCTCGACCTGGAGATGTCCTTCGTGGACATGAAGGACATCCAGGACCTCATGGAGGGCATGATGTCCTACATCTGGAACGGACTCTACGGCACTGAGCTCAAGACTCCCTTCCCCCACATCGCCTACCGCGACGCCATGGAGAGGTTCGGATCCGACAAGCCCGACATGAGGTACGGACTCGAGTTCACCAAGCTCACTGAAGTGGTCAAGGATGCCCCGTACAAGATCTTCCAGAACATCCTCGCAGAGGGCGGGATCGTCGCCGGTATGAACCTCAAGGCCGACATCGCCGGCTCCAAGATCGGAAGGAACGATGTCGACAGGTACATCGCATACGCGAAGAAGGTCGGACTCGGAGGACTCACCTGGATGAGGTGCACCGACGGCAAGCTCGAGAGCAACATCGTGAAGTACTTCACACCCGAGATCCTCGAGAACATCAAGACCACCATGGGTGCCGAGGAGGGCGACCTGCTGTTCATCATCGCCGGACCCTGGAAGGCCACATACGAGGGCGGCGGATTCCTCAGGAAGAAGATCGCGGAGGACCTGGACCTCGTGCCCAAGGATGTCTTCCAGTTCTTCTGGATGGACGAGTGCCCGATGTTCGAGATCGACCCCGTCTCCGGAAAGTACGATGCATTCCACCACCCGTTCGTCCTGCCCCAGAACGATCTGGACGACGATTATGTCGGCGGAGCATGCTTCGACCTCTGTCTGAACGGCAACGAGCTCGGTTCCGGATCCCTGCGTATCCACAATGCGGACCTCCAGAGGGCCGTGTTCCACAAGCTCGGACTCGATGACGAGAGGATCGAAGAGAACTTCGGATTCTTCGTCGACGCTCTGAGCTACGGCGCACCCCCGCACGGAGGAATCGCGGTCGGAGTCGACAGGCTCTGCGCCATCCTCCTCGGAAAGGAGACCATCAGAGAGGTCATCGCCTTCCCCAAGAACAAGAGGGCGGTCTCCCTCCTGGACGGTTCGCCCGAGAAGGTCGACGACAGCAAGCTGGAGGAGCTTCAGATCCTCTCCCTTGCCGGCGACATCGATTTCTCGGATGTCGAAGAGCAGTCCGAGGAATGATCATGAAGGGGGCACGGGCGACCGTGTCCCCACTTTCCCTTTTTCATATTCTATATAGTAAGGAACGATTGGGAGATACGATCCGCATCCGTTCGAGAGCATTGCGACAACTCCTCGACGGGATGATCGTGTATGTTAATTTTAGGTAATCCTAAATATTAAATATCCCACTGCCTGTGCACTCATTGTGACACTGTGCCGGAACGCCGGCATCTGCTGACCGCAGAATCTCACAGGATGGGAGCACATGATCGTCGGATCCAAGATAATGAAGATCAAGAAAGAACAGAAAACCGAGTAAAGAAGACATGGTGCGCAGGTTACAGCCCGGCGCACCGTGATTTTTTTAAATAGTTTGTATCGTGGACATCCGGGCCGCCCGCAGACGACCCGGAGTGATTCTCAGAACCTTGCCTCGATCAGTCTCTTGACGGCATCCACGACCTCTGTCGAAGAATATGCTCCGGAGGTCGCCTTCATCACCTGTCCGATGATCTTGTTGGCCGCCTTGTCGTTCTTCTGATAGTCGGCGACGACATTCGGATTCTGGTCGATGAAGCCGTTGACGATCTTGTCGAGGTCTCCGGACGCTCCCTTGACGGATTCCGCATCCTCTCCGGTCATCAGACACTTGATCTGGATTCCGCACTCGGTGTCGGTGATCTCACCCTTGGAGAACTTCTCGATTATCGGGACGACGTCCTTCGGGTCGGCACCGGATGTCTCCAGTGACTTCCAGTTGGCGCTGACCGGGCCTGCGACCCACTTGACCGCGTTCTGCTTCCCGTACGAGGATGCGATGGTCTCGAACAGCTCGGCGAGCTCGAAGGAGGTCGCGATGAGCTGCTTGGCCATCTTCTGATCGATGCCGTACTGCTTGGCCATCCTGACCGCCATCTTCTGGGGGCTCTCCCTGATGGTTATGGAGTCTGCCAGGTCCTTGATGTGGAATATTCCGAGATCGGGCTCGTCGATGTATCCGTAATCGGCCTCGAACTCCTTCTTCCTGACCGATATGGTGACGCCGCGCTCCTCATCGAAACGCCTGGTCTCTCTGTCGATCTTGCCTCCGGCCTTGAGGATCTTCGTCTGTCTGATGACCTCGAAGGTCAGGGCCTTCTCGACGTTCTTCAGACCTGTGACGTTCTTGACCTCCACCCTCTCCACTCCGACGGAGATGTTGCAGTCGCAGCGGATACTCCTCTCGCCGTCTCCGGGCAGGTCGATGACGTGTCTGATATCGGAGATCAGCTGTCCGAGGAACTCCCTCGCCTCCGCCGGTGTCTTCAGATCCGGCTCCGTGACGATCTCCGCAAGGGGTATGCCGGAACGGTTGTAATCAACCAGGGACGATAGGTCCCCGACCCTCTTGGTCTTCCCGGGATCCTCTTCGACGTGGATCCTGGTGATCCTGATCGGCTTGTCGCCGAGATAGTAGACGCCTCCCTCTCCGATGGGGTTGTCGTACTGCGTGATCTGGACGCTCTTCGACATGTCCGGATAGAAATACGTCTTCCTGGAGAACCATGTGGTGTCTGCGACCTTGCATCCCAGCATCTTCGCCAGCATGATGCCGTACTCCAGGACCTTCCTGTTGAGCACGGGCCTGGATCCGGGCATGCCGAGGCATGTGGGGCACACATGGGTGTTGGGCCCGGGCGCCTCGGTGGTGGGACAGGAGCAGAACATCTTGGACTTGGTCGGAAGCTGCACGTGGATCTCGAGACCTATCTTCATACCGACACCTCCGGCTTCCTGATGTCGAACCTCTTCTCCCATTCCTCCGCCATGGTGTACAGCAGATCCTCGTTCCAGTGGTCTGCGACGAACTGCATGCCGACGGGCATGCCGTTGCCGTCGTATCCGCACGGCACGGACATGTGGGGCGTACCGGCTATGTTGGCCGGGACGGTGAGATAATCCGCCTTGTACGAGTCCAGAGCGGACATCTTGGAGATCTCGTCGAACCTGGGGGCGGTGAACGGCATGGTAGGTGCGAGGACCGCGTCGTGGTCCTGGAGGACCCTCTTGTAGTCCTGGATGACGACCTGCCTGACCTCCCTTGCCTTGGAGTAGTACCTGTCCCTGTATCCGACCATCCTGGTGAACGTTCCGAGGAGGATCCTCCTCTTGGCCTCGTCACCGAAGTACTCGGAGCGTATGGACGAGAAATAATCGTCGAATTTCAGCGAGAGGTCGCCTCCCTGACGGCCGTACCTCATTCCGACGTACCTGGCCAGGTTGGTGGACGCCTCAGATGTCGCCAGGACGTAGTATGCCGGCATGGCGTACTTCAGCGAGGGCATCTCGACCTCCTCCACGTCGATCCCCATGGACCTGAGCTCCTCCAGGGAGTTCCTGAACGCGGACTCGACGTCTTTGGACAGTCCCTCGAGACCGTCTTTGGGGACGGCCACGGACCTTATCCTGCGGTCCTTGTCGGTGTACTCGGGCTGGACGCATGACGTGGGGTCCTTGCTGTCCTTCCCGCCTATGATCTTCATGTACTTCCTCAGGTCCCCTGCCTTCGCGGACAGGACACCGATCTTGTCGAGGGAGTTCCCGTAGTCGATCAGTCCGTATCTCGAGACCCTGCCGTATGTGGGCGCGATACCGTACACGCCGCAGAAACTTGCGGGACAGCATATCGAGCCGCCGGTGGACACTCCGAGGGACACATGGTCCTCGAACACGGCCGCTGCGCATGCAGATCCTCCGGACGAGCCTCCGCAGGCCCTCTCGGGGTCGTAGGGGTTCAGCGGGATCTCCAGACCGGAGTTGGCCGAGAACGTACCGAACCCGAATTCATCCATGTTGGTCTTGCCGATGAGCTTCCCTCCGGCCTCGCGCATCTTGGCGATGGCGGTGGCATCAAAGACGGGGAAGTACCCCTCGAGGATCCTGGACCCGGAACAGGTCTCCATGTCCTTGGACGTGAGGTTGTCCTTGGCGGAGAACAGGAACTTGGCATCCCCGGGATCCGTGTCGGATGTCCTTGCGTGGAACATCCTGTACTTCGAGTTGACGGCCTCCATGCTCTCGAGCGTAGATCTCATGCTCATGACAGCCTGGGCCCCCTGACGTACCTCTCGTAGGTGTCCATATCCCTCAGGAGCGCATCGGCATCGAACTCCACCGAGGGCTCGTCGTCCCTGGTTATGTCGGAGACCTCTACGGGATTGAGCCCGTACGACTCGCATCCCGGCGCCTCGTCGAGAAGTTCGAAATATGTCAGGATATCACTGAGATCCCTGCTGTACCTGTCAAGCTCATCCTCGGTGAGCTTTATGTGCGCCGTGCGCGCAACCCTCGATACGGTTTCCCTGTCCATTGGTAGACCTTCTGCAGTCTAATCCTGATATCCGCTTTAATGTTGTTGGAACATCTCCTATGAAAAAGGAGCGTTCCGCATCGGATGCGATGCCCGGGCCCGCACGGTCATCCCAGGAACAGGAGTCCGTAGAGCGTTATGCGGTCCTCTCTGAACTCCAGTTCCTCGCCTATCGACTTCAGGAAATCGCCCATATCGATCCCCAATGAGGAGACGGACGGGACCAGCATCTCAGGGAACCTGCACGGCTCGGGATAGGCGCAGACCCCGCAGTACGTGCACCCTCCGTCGGCGAATCCCTTGCAGTCTATGCCGCTTCCGCGTATCAGGGCCGCGGCCTGCCTCACATCGTCCTGGACCTTGCGGGATATCTCGGTCAGGCGCTCACGGTCGTTGACGTTCACATCGAACGCGCGCCTCATTATCGCGACCTTTGTGAACCTGCCCTTGTAATCGTCCAGATTACCCGCGAATCCGGGAGGGCATGCCCATGTCCTTCCGTAATCGCCGCATTCGTTGGTCTCGCAGAGGGTCCTGCATCTGATCTCCGATTCCGTGTCCCTGACCGGTACAGGGGCCCCGATGAGTTCGTAATCTGCGAAGCGGTCTCCGCACAGGATGCGCCGGATGTCGTCCATGTTCGGGAATCGCATTGACTCATATATCATTCTGACAGCCTCCGTCCCAATGGTTTTATAGGTTCCTTGAAAATCACTCCCCCATGGCAGAGGCTACCCCTGAGAAAAAGATCGCCAACGCGATGAAGGCGATGGACGAGGGCGACTTCAAGAAGGCATACACCGCATTCAAGAAACTCGCTACCGAGATTCCGGACCACGCAGACGTGTGGTATTACAAGGCCGAGTGCGGCAACTACGCATCCGGAATGTTCGGTGCCAAGGTCGACACCCAGGAGATCATGGATGCCTACAAGAAAGCGATCGAGCTCGACGGCGAGCGCGTCGACTACTACCAATCATACGGACTCTTCTGCATCTCTGTCAACAAATACGACGAGGCCGAGAAGGCATACTGCGAAGCGGCCGAGATGGACGAGTCCATGTCCGCATCCCTGTACTCGGAGTTCGCCATCGAGTACTACAACAATGTCATGGCCACCTACGGCGAGATCATGGAGGATCCCAAAGCACGCGCTCCCTACGGCAAGAAGGCCCTGGAGTACATGCTCAAGGCCCTCGACATGACGCCCGAAGAGGCCAAATCCCTTCTCTGAAACTTGTTTTCCACATGACGGGGACTTCCCCGTCCATCTTCTCGTCCCGATTTGTTCGGACACTGCATATTGGGTTTTTTCTGCAAGATGCATGAACATTTAACATACGTCTAACTGTTCATTTGTCTAATTGCAGTCTGATTCGATTTTCATTTGACTACACTTTTTCATTTTAATCAGTTATCGTTATATACAATAACCGTGTGTCCATTTTTGTCGAAATTGATTAGACAAATGTCGAGGAATAACATGAATTTCAAGAGAATCGTTGTATCAATCTTCTCAATGCTCACCGTTGCGGCGCTCATCATCGTGATGACGGGCGACACGACTTCGGCGAGTGTTTTCGGCGATGAGCCTTCGGACTTCGCCAACGCAGGATGGGTCGCCATCTGTTCGATCCTTGTCTTCATAATGACCCCCGGTGTCGCCCTGTTCTACGGCGGTATGCTGAGGAAGCAGAGCATGACATCCATCATCGCCCAGACACTTCTGGCAATGGCAGTTATGGGCATCTCTTGGACCGCAGTCGGATTCTCGCTTGCGTTCTCCGAGGGAAATGCGTTCGTCGGAGGATTGGACAACATGTTCTTCAGCGGTGTGTCCCCCATCGAGATCACGAACAATGCGTTCATTCCGGACATGGAGTTCGCGATCTTCCAGGGCATGTTCGCACTGATCACGGGAGCGATCGTCCTCGGAGCCTGCGCCGAGAGGATAAAGTACACCGCCATCACCTGGTTCCTCGCAGTCTGGTCGATAGTTGTCTACGCACCGATGGCGCACATGGTCTGGGGAGGAGGGTTCCTTGCCGACCTGCCGTTCGATCTGAAGACACTCGACTTCGCAGGAGGGACCGTCGTCCACATATGTGCGGGAGCCACCGGATTGGCC
This sequence comes from uncultured Methanomassiliicoccales archaeon, assembly GCA_934702355.1. Lineage (GTDB taxonomy): Archaea > Thermoplasmatota > Thermoplasmata > Methanomassiliicoccales > Methanomethylophilaceae > Methanoprimaticola. Next base: position 33,267 of record CAKUXX010000006.1, on the reverse strand, counting down.
CTCGCCGCGTACCTCGGCAAGAGAAGCGGCAGGATATCCACCAGATCCCACAACATACCCATGGCCTTCCTGGGATGCGCACTTCTGTGGTTCGGATGGTTCGGGTTCAACGGCGGTTCCGGACTCGCCATCGACGGCGTCGCGATCAATGCAATCATGGTCTCGCAGATCTCGGCAGTCTGTGCGATGGCAACATGGGCAGCGGTCCAGTATCTCCACGTCGGACGCGTGGGGGTCCTCGGTCTGATCGCAGGGGCCATCGCAGGCCTTGTGGCGATCACACCCGCCGCGGGATCGGTCACCCCAGTGGATGCAGTGATAATAGGAGCGGTCGGAGCCATCGTCTGCTACTTCGGAGTCATATTCATGAGGAAGAAGTCCGGCCTGGACGATGCACTCGACGTCATGGGCATCCACGGAATAGGAGGAATTTGGGGGGCCATCGCCACGGGACTGCTGTCTACGGAGGCCTGCGGAGGACTGGTGTACTCCGGCGACTGGCATCTGATCGTCGGTCAGATCGTCGCAGTGGTGTTCACTCTGGTGTTCTGCTTCGTGGCATCCTACATCATAATATGGGTGATAGGGAAGCTCATGAAGGAAGTGCGCATCTCTCCCGAGGAGGAGCTGATCGGACAGGACCTCGTGGAACACGGGGAGCCTGCATACGTGATGTGAGGTGATTCCGATGAAGATGGTAATGGCAATCATAAGGCCTGAGAGGCTCCAGTGCGTCAAGGACGGACTCAGGGACATAGGCGTCAACGGACTGACCATCACCCGCGTGACAGGACGCGGGGAGCAGATGGGACTGAAGTTCACCACGAGGGTCGGGGAGTTCGTCGTGGACGAGATAGAGAAGGTCAAGATCGAGACCGTGGTGGAGGATAATCAGATGGAGAAGGTCATCGAAACCATCCGCAAGTATGCCGAGACAGGTTATCCGGGAGACGGAAGGATATTCGTGATCCCCGTCGAAGAATCAATCCGCATCAGATCCGACTGAAACATTTTCCGGCCTTCGGGCCGGCCACCGGATTCTTCCAGCGGACAGTAGGACAGTGAGACCTCATGTTCGCATGATTATGCATATCAGAACCGCACAACGGTCTATTGGATTAGAACACATGGTGCGATTGCCGGGAATCGAACCCGGGTCAGAAGCTTGGGAAGCTCCCGTCCTAACCGCTGGACTACAATCGCAACAATTCCCTCAACTGATTCATGGTATATAACGTTCGACTCATTTTGCTCGAACCGTATTTATATCGGTTTTCTTTACTGGGAATCACGGGCCCGTGGTCTAGGGGTTATGACGTCGCCCTTACAAGGCGAAGGTCGCCGGTTCAATTCCGGCCGAGCCCACCATCTATTATCCAAAATCATCCATAGCATCCTCTGCGCACTCCGCAGAGGTCCGATTTTCCCGCTTTGCTCTATCAAAATCAGCATTCTTTCAAAAAAACAGGTCCCGAATTTATTAACCGAGTCGATAGTATTTTATAATATACCGTACATTATTGGAATATACATCCAACTACCGCCCCGGCATACATCTTCAGCTTCATTTTCCTCCTAAACACGTTTCAGGCCGGGGCGGGCGACACGGGTTCTCTGAAAAACGGATAAAAACGATGCAGAGAATCATCATCCATGCGTGAGGCCGATACGACCCCTGCGAACGGATCCGACGGAAGAAGGGTCACGGGAAGGATCAACGATGCAATCCACAGCATAGTCGACAGAGGCGCATACTGTGCGAACTTCGTCCTTGCCGTTCTGATGGTCCTCATGGCCGCGTCCCACGTATTCGACGTCATCAGAGGCATCGCAGAGCCCCATGTGACATCTTTCATAGGCTACATCGCCCTGATCTCATGCGGACTTGCCATAATATTCGACAGGAAACGCAACCTGCCCAGGTCCGTAGGGCTGTATGCCATAGGTCTCGGATTCTACAGGACGTTCACAGCCCTGCCCCACCTGGTGCCCCACAGCAGTCTGAACCTGTTCTACTTCGTCATAATCGCACTCGGTCTGAACATGGCGCTGTCCGGGCGTGCGTACCTTATGGGCAGATCCAGGGCACGCATCACCATGATGGGCGGTTCGATCGCATTCCTGCTGCTGGCGGTGATCCTGCTGGTGTACATGTATTCCGAGACCAAGGATGCTTTCTACGTTCTCAGCACCCAGCCTAACACCGTCCTGCTGGCGCTCATGTACTTCACCTACATCCTGATCCTCGATTCGGAGAAGCTCAGGAAACTGGACTGGCTGGAGATTCATAACTGCTCTATGGATAAAATCAGGCACACATATTGTCTAGACAGAAATGCTTGTATATCACGCTCCGACGCAGAATCCCTTGCTAAGGGGATGACTACGGCCGAGGGATGGAACGCCGTCCGTGACGGAGGTCCCGTCGAATCCGAGATATGCGTCAGGATATCGGACGACAGCGGAGAATCATACCTCACGGCCCAGAGATGGAAGGGCTCGGATGCGATCCACGCAACCGTGACGGACCATCGTTCGGGAACGATACTGCAGGCATCCAGATTCGCGATAACTGATATCGAGATGTGCGACGGGACGATGACCATCGTCGCATCGGACGGGAACATGATACCCGTCAGGATAGAGGAGGGACCAGGCGATGTTCAGAGATGAGAACGGCTACGACCTGCCTTCCATCCTCGGAGCGGTCATGGTCATCGTCGGTGCGTTCTGCTGTGTCGACACTCTGTGCATATGGCTCCCGGGCCTGTCCGTACTGGATGTGCTGATCTACAGCGAAATCATCCCCGATATGTTCATACTCGCGGGCGGGATCGCCGCCCTTGCAACGAGATCCGAGAGCTATTGCACAAGGATCGCACTCGCGGGCATGTGCATCGGGGCCTCGTTCCTCATCCTCAACATATTCTTCACAGATTTCTACGAATATCTGTCGTTCATAGTCGGGATAATAGCGTTCATCGTAGGTGTCATGATCCTGATCTCGTCGGCATCCCTGCTCTGCGGATACACCCATTACGCAACACGTCTCCTCCAATGCACGGCGATAATGACCGTGATCGAGCTCTTCCCCATCTGGGCGAGCTATAACATGCTGATGCCCTGGTCGGACATCTTCTCGATGTACTATTGCATCCCGCTTATGATCGCGGTGTACATCGTCATGCTGGCATGCCTCATGCACGAATCGGTGAGGATCCCCTCGGCAACCCAGAAGGCCGACCGCAACCTCGGGATGATAAAGGATGTGATCTACTCTGACCCGGAGACGTACATAACACCGGAGGATGCGGAATCTCTGAAAGGATTCGTCGAAAAACATGCATCGGAAGAGCTGGACATACCGCTCCGCTGCGGCAAGGAGGAGAGGATCCTGCGCATCGGACGCACCGACGGAGGGGTACCGAAGGCGACGGTCGTTCCGGGCACCGGCGAGAACCTCATGAGCGGATTCAGATTCGATGTGTGCACATTGGTCTATGACGGCGGAGATATGCTCCGCATTTACGGAAGGGAGGGCGTGTTCGTCCAGATATCGGTCCGTCCCGCTCCGAAGAAGAGGGCCATCAAAGGATCTGTACGTCTGATGTCGAAGATCGTCCCCGAAGATGACAGCTGATACGCCGCAGAATGCGGGGTCAGATTAGAGTTATATATTCCTGTGCGTTGGGGGAATCATCGGACTCGTGGTCTAGGGGTTATGACGTCGCCTTCACACGGCGGAGGTCGCCGGTTCAAATCCGGCCGGGTCCACCATCTTCTGACAACCTGTTGCAGTGTCTCCGTCCAGGCAGGCCTTTCACAAAAAAGAAGGATGTTTGGCCGGGATCGATTGGACCCCGGCTTGGGATCAGTTTCCGACAAGCTCCATTCCGGAGAAGCTCATCGTCGGAACACTCACGACGCCCATCTGAACGGGATCGTTGCCTATGGCCTCGATATTCCTCACGGCATCCAGCATGTTGCCCATGAGCAGAGCGTTGTTGACCGTTTCAACAATCTCCCCTTTGCGGATCACGTACCCGCATCTGACGTTCAGACCGAACCTTCCGGTGAGCTCGTCCGCCTCCGGCCAGGCGAACTTCTCCACCAGGATTCCGTTGTCGGTCTGGGCGATGATGTCCTCGCGGGAATACCTTCCTGGAGAGACCATCAGATTCAGTGGCTTGATCACGGGGGTCCTCTCGAACGCTCCCTGCGCATCCACGCTGGACCTGCGCATGCCGTTGCCGGTGCTGTCGCCGCAGAACGAATCCCTCAGGAACGATCTGAGCACACCGCCTTCGATTATGCTCCTGCGTTCTGTGGGGGATCCCTCGTCGTCGAAGACGCATGACAGCGGAGCGGGGACCGTGGGATCGTCGGTCATCGTCAGCTCCTTGGATGCGACCTCCTCGCCTACGGAATCCTTCCACAGGCTGCGGCCGTACTTCACGTTCTCACCGTTGACCGCGGAACCGACCGATGACATCATCATGTCCCCGAGCTCGCTCGGAGGAAGGATCATCGTCAGCGAATCATGGCCTTTGAACTCGGTGCAGCACGCCGCGGAAGTGGCCTTCTCGGACAGCCTGTTCCCGATGGATACGGGATCCAGAGACAGATGCGTCCCGTGGAACGTCTCCATCCCCTCTCCGGGATGGTCCCTGACGGTCATCGACGTGAAATGCCCATAGACCAGTGTGCTCTCGTGGAAAGTGTCCACTCCATTGCTGTTCATGGTGCATCCCCTGTTGAACGACACACGTATCTGGGCGCGGGGGATGTTGACCGAACACGAATCTATGACCGCGCGTGCGATCTCCCTGAGATCCTCGGGCTGGATGTCCACCACCCTGCGGTCGATTACATCTGGCAGTGATATGCGGGCCTTGCCGGGCATCGCATACCCTTTGAATCCCTTGTCCTCGGGAGAGAACCTCAGGACGGTCTCGGCCATGGAGACGCAGTCCGATACTGAATCGGGAGAGCCCAGCGTGACCGAGGCCTTCCCCTGCCTTCCGCCGTCGGCCATCCTGACCATCATCCCCGACTCGATCTTCGTCTCGATGTTGCTGATCTTCGAATCGTCTATGTAGACCGTGCTGACCTCTGCCTCGGAGGCGTAGACCTCCGCATGCTCATGACCCCTCACCATCTGGAGGGCCTTCTCCGCATCGTATCTCAGGTCGCTCATTGTCCTCCCCCCACGATCATCCTTGCGCGCATGTAGGGACCTCCGGACGACACCCGGACCCAGTCCTCTATGCCCTTGCCGCACATGCCGCCGTCCAGGATGACCTCCTTCGACAGGGCATCCGCCGAGGACAGAATGTCCACAGACTTTCCGGTGAGCGTGAACGACTGCAGCGGCTTCACTATCTCCCCGTTGCGGATCAGGAATCCCCTGAGGCACTTGGCCTCGAAGCATCCCCCGACGGAGTCCTCCATACCGTTGATCATCTTGTCGCAGAGGATGCCGTCCTTCGTGTCAGCGATGATCTCGTCGCGGTCCCATTCGCCGGGCCCGAAGTAGGTGTTGGTCATCCTCACCCACACCCTCTTGCCGTAGTTCTCTGCCCTGCCGTTGCCTGTGGGCGCAACACCCAACTGGGATGCCGTCTCCAGGCTGTGCATGTAGCCTTTGTACTCTCCGTGGTCGATGATCGTCGCACAGGACGAGGGCGTCCCTTCGTCATCGTACAGGACGGATCCGTGCGCACCGCGGACCGTGCCGTTGTCGTACATCGAAATTATGTCCGAGGCCACCTTACGTCCGACCGCATCCGTGAGGAACGAACGTTTCTTTGTTATCTCGTCCCCTTCCGAAGCATGCCCCATGGCCTCGTGGGCAAGAAGTCCGGACACCATCGGGTCGGAAATGACCGTGAGGTTCCCGGAAGGGGCCCTGTCCGCCTTAAGAGTGGCGATGGCCTCCGATGCAGTGGTCCTGCCCAGTTCCTCTATGTCCAGATCGCGGACGATCTCGAATCCGAGTGTGCTGTCCGGACCGTCGTAGTAGCGCTCCATCCTCTGTCCGTCTGCAGCGACGGACATGGCCCTGCACAGGGTGCGGACCTCCTCCCAGCTCATGTCGGAGCCTGCGGAGTTGACGAGTGCGTTCGTTTTGATTTCCTCTGAATAGGAGCCCATGCTGTTGATTATGCGATCGTCGTTAGCCTGGGCCTTGTCCAGGTCCCTGGCCGCGGCGATCTTCTCAGTGAGATCGACGGAGTCCGGATGTATCCTGACATCCGCCCTGTCGTGACGCCTCACGACCGCGGGCTCAAGATGGAGGTCGGACCTCTTCTCACCCGATGCGTTGCGGACCGCCCTCTCGGCGGCCTCCAGAACGGAAGCCCTGTCGAAGGATGTCGTGGTGCCGTATCCCCATCTGCCGCCGTTCCATGCCCTCAGACACACCCCGCCGGTGCTCTTCCTGACCAGCTGGCGGAGGTCCCCGTTGATCGAGCTCACTCCCACGACCCTGACGGTCTGCGACCTGGCATCGGAGAACTCCGCGCCGAGGTCCTGCATCCTGGCGACCGCCTCGGAAAGCACATCCTGAGCGTCTACCGCCTTTTCCATAGCCTGTATCTGCATGTCACACCACCGTGAATGAATGATCGAAGGAAGTGAGGATCTCGCAGCCGTCCTCGGTGATCAGGCAGGTATCCTCGATCCTGATCCCTCCGACGCCGGGTATGTATATCCCGGGCTCCGCGGACACGACGTTGCCCGCGCGGAGCACCTGGTCCGATTTGGGAGATACGGAGATGTCCTGATGCACATCCATGCCGATGCCGTGACCGAACGAATGGATGAACTTCCCCTTGAACTCGGAATCATCTATGATCTTCCTGGCGGCCAGATCCGCTGCGTTTGCGGGAGCCCCGTCCCTGTATTCCGCGATGCCTGCCAGCTGGGCCTCCCTCACGACCTCGTATGCCCTTTCCAGGATCTCCGGAGGCCTTCCGAGGAAGACCGTGCGGGTCATGTCGGAACAGTATCTGTCGTATTTGGTCCCGAAATCGAACAGCGCCGTGTCCCCGTTCTTCAGGCGGTAGTCGCAGGGCATGTGATGCGGTTGTGAGGAATACGCACCGAATGCGGCGATGGTGTCGAAGGCATTGCCCGTACCTCCGAGATCCCTCATGCGGGCGTCCATGCGTGCGGCGACCTCCTTCTCGGATACGCCTTCAGACAGCATGTCCGGGATCTCGCCCGCGACTATGGATGATATCCTGCATGCCTCCCTGGTGGCGGCGATCTCCTTCTCGTCCTTTACGGAAACGGTGTCGGCGATTGCCTTTCCCGCATCGACGGCCTGTATCCCATCCACGGTCTTCTTGACGAACTCGACCGCGGCATATGTGGCGGAATGCGTGTTGAAACCGACCTTCGAGCATCCTTTGAGTGCATCCCTCAGGAATCCATCGCGCTCCTCGCGGTTGTGGTAGACGTGGATGTCGCCTGCGCCTTCGCGCGCGCCCTCCTCCTCCAGGATGCTGACTATGACGTCGAGTGATCCGCCGGGCCCGACTATGGCGAACGAACCCTCGAAAGTACCGGATTTCTGCTCCGTCAGATACCAGAATGTGGAATCCAGGAAGGGTTCGCCGTCGTTGACGATGACGACGGCATCCATGCCGTCTGCGTTCGAAATGAGCCTTTCGGCCCTTGTGCTCTTCATGACCGCGACATCGACGAGCTTGTATAAGGGTGTGAAGACAGAAACGACGGAACTTACGGGCGTATGAGCTTCCCAACCCGCCATGATCCTGATTATCGTCATCCGTGAACATTTGAGTACACTGTACCTCTGATATATTCATCAAATAACGTCTATGAATTGGATGTATTCGGTTACAAATACATTGGACGATACATCCAAATATATACAAGTCACGAATACGACATATCGATGAATACCAAAACAATGGCAATCATTGCCGTGGCCGTCATCGTGGTCGCAGCCGGAGCAGCCGCAATAATGCTCACCGGCGACGACAAGGATGATAACCACAGCTTAGGATTCAAATTCAACAATGAAGTCAGATTGGCGGTCTTCGGAAACGCCAATGGGGACGACTATCTGGACAAGAAAGATGTCCAGACACTTAGGGACCTGATCGACGGGAAAACAGAGTACGACCCCGTCATGAATGCATATGCAGACACCAACTGTGACGGTGTCCTCGATGAGAAAGACATCGAGCACCTGGAGAAGATCATCGCCGGCGAAAGCTGCAAGATGTACTACTGGTCCTGCGCGAAGAAGATAGATTCTATTGACTATCCCCTCAGCGGAAAGATCGGAACCCACCACATGTACGCCATCGATGCCCTGATCATTCTCGGTCAGTACGAGAACGTCGTGGCAACAAGCGACATAACATTCCAGAACTCCATCTCCACCGATGGAGTCAGATACCCCGGAATGGGAACCAAGATCAAGAACGTCGGAAGCCCCTGGGAGAACGGAGAGGCCGCGGTGAAGGAAGGCGTCAACATCTGGATCGAGACCGGATACTCCGCAAGCAGAGACTACAGTACATACAAAACCGTCTCCGATGCTGCAGGACTGAACCTCCAGGTCATTCACCTCAACACAACTACATACAATGTCGAAACGACGGAAATCTACGGATCCATCCTCACCCTCGGCGCCATGTTCAAAGCCCTGGACAAGGCACACGAGTACGTCGATTGGGTAGACGGTGTAAGAAAATACATCGACACCCAGTCGAGCAATATCGATAAGGACTGGACATTCCTCACACCCATGGGTTCCAAGGGCGCGAACGACATCACCCTGGACACAGTCCACACGAACGGGAACATGATGGGCGATGTGTACACCATCTCCCTCACCGGTATGAAGAGCGTCAACACCGTCGTTGACAGCGGATGCCCCGCCATCAGCCTGGAGGAGATCTACAGGCTCGACCCCGACGTCATTGTCATCATCATGTTCCAGACCTCCAATGCGAGCGTTGCGGATATCCAGAAGCAGTTCGATGCTTACGCGTCTGTCTACAAGGAGACGAACGCCTACAAGAACGGAAACGTCTACGGTGTGAACTACTACAACATAGCAAGCTGTGCCGGTGCATCCGAACTTGTTCTGCTGTCGTCGTACATCTGGCCCTCCCTCTTCGACGAAAAGGTCGGATGGGACTATCTCCAGTACTACTACGACCACTTCACAATGTACGACAATGCGGACGTCAAGAACATGGGTAACGCCATCCCGTTCAGGACATCCTCTGCCTGAACCATTTTCCGAGGCGGGTCCCCCCGCCTCACCCCTAGGAGCGGGAACAAATGGTTGCCCAGGAAATAGAAAACGACCCTGTCATCAAAGATGTTGTCAGGAACTCTCTGAACATCTGGAGTTCACCTCTAGAGAAAGAAGATGAGACCCGCGTTCTGGATGATTACTCGAAATACATCCGTCGCAAATGGCTGTTCATTTTTACTTGCCTGATTCTGATCGTCATAGCCGTCGGATATGCTCTATCCGTCGGAGATTACCCCATAGATTTCTTTGACTGCTACAGGGTCATATGGGATCACATCTGGGGCAACGTTCCTGATGAACTGAAACTGGAAGACAGCATCATCTTCACACTCAGATTACCCAAATTGGCTGTTGCGATCCTTGCAGGTGCCGCTCTTGCCGTCGCGGGAGTGGTCATGCAGAGCACTCTGATGAATCCGCTTGCCGATTCGTACACCACGGGTGTATCCTCCGGAGCAAGCCTCGGTGCCACAATAAGTGTCGTGTTAGGATTCTCGATCTTCAACATAGAACAGTACGGGACAATCCTGAATGCGTTCGTATTCTCGCTGATCCCCATGGCTGTGATCGTCGGTATATCGCGCATAAAGAACGCTTCCCCCACGACCATGATCATGGGAGGTATAGCTGTGATGTACCTGTTCAATGCATTCACAACCGTATTCACCCTCATGGCCGATCCCAATCAACTCAGCGACCTCTACAGATGGACAGTTGGATCGTTGGGATTCGCGAGTGCGGATGATGTCCCCATCATCGCCATGTTCGTCATCCCGATCATGATAATCCTCATGCTGATGACGCACAGACTCAATGCACTGGCCAGCGGTGACGAAAGCGCCAAGGCATTGGGAATAGATGCGGAGAGACTCAGACGCATATGTCTGGTTCTGGTAGCTTTGATGACTGCGGCCGTGGTTAGCTTCACAGGTCTGATCGGATTCGTAGGACTTGTGGCTCCCCATATAGTCAGAATATTCATCGGAGCAGACAACAGATTCCTGCTGCCTTCTTCGGCAGCCTTCGGAGCGTTGTTGCTGATCGTGTCGGACCTCATCGGAAGGACCATCATGGCCCCTGCGATCCTACAGGTCGGAGTCGTCATGGCATTCCTCGGTGGACCTCTGTTCCTGTGGCTGATCCTCAGGAAGAAGAGCAACGTATGGTGATAGTATGAAGATAGAACTGAAAGATGTCTCATACTCATATGGACAGGATTCGAAGCCTGTCATCCACGATGTGAATCTGACGATAACGGAACCCGGACTGTACTGCATCATAGGTCCCAACGGAGTCGGCAAATCCACGATGATCAAATGCATCAACAAGATATTCAAGCCGACATCCGGACAGGTCCTACTGAATGATAAGGATACGAAAGAGATGTCCTTGAAGGAGATATCTCAGCATATCGGATATGTCCCGGTACAGACCATGGACGTCTTCTCCATGCCCGTCGTGGATGCCATCCTTCTGGGAAGACAGAACAGGAACAAGTGGAAGACCACCGATGAGGACCTGCAGTTGGTGACACGCGTGATGAAAATGCTCGGAATAGAGGATTTTGCCATGCGCGGATTCAACGAACTGTCTGCAGGTCAACATCAGAAAGTAGCATTGGCGAGAGGTCTTGTCCAACAGACGGAAGTCCTATTGCTTGATGAACCGACCGCGAATCTGGATGTTAAGCACCAGGTGTACGTCACCGAACTGCTGAGAGGACTGGCCATTCAGGATAACAAGATCATAATCATGATCAGTCACGATCTGAACATCTCCGCCAAGTATGCGCATAAAGTCATAGTGATGGAGGGCGGCACGGTCATACAGGTGGGTGACCCCTCAGAGATCATCACAGAGGAACTTATCAACAAGGTCTACAACGTCGAATGCCGCATCGTGGAAGATGAGGGTAAACCTCATGTGATATTGGGGTCTGCCTTGTCTCTGGATTAAACAGGTTGCGGGGAAACCCGCGACCATTTCATCCTTCATTTATCTGAGAGCAGATCACTCATTCACTCCGACAGAAGCCAATCGATGATGTTGAGATGCCTGACCCCCAGTCCGGGATCGCGTCTGACCCGGTCAAGAGTGAGAATGGTCTTCCTGTACCCGTTCCTCATGCTCGTCAGCGACCTGCGCTCCCTCTCGAAGGTCTGATCGTCCATGACTGTCAGCGCGACCTGATACAGTTCCAACTCCCCGTCCCTGACGGCTGCGAAATCGACCTCCGCATCGCGGTAGCAGCCGACGGACACAGTATAGCCGCGGTGGACAAGCTCCAGATACACTATGTTCTCAAGTGGCCTGCTGATATCGTCACCCGCAGCGTTCTCCAGCACCGCGTTCCTCAGCCCGGTGTCCACGACGTAATACTTCTCGGTACTGTTCAACATCTTCCCGGCAACGATGTCGTATCTACGTGCAGTACAGAACATCGAGGACTCCAGAAAACCTTCGACGTAGCTCCCCATGGTCTTGTTGTCCACGCCTGCGCATTTGGCCATCCGGCTGGTGTTGGTCAGGTTCCCGATGTTCCCGAGCAGGAACATCGCGGTCGAGTTGAGCTTCGCAGTGTCGATCCTATCGGACAGACGGGTCACGACATCCTTCAGCACTATGTCCCCGAAGATCCCCTGCAGAAGCTGGCGGTTGTATCTCTCCCCGGCATCCAGATCCACGGCGGGCATGCCTCCCCATTGGATGTAGTCTATGAGTCTCGCACCCGCATCATGTCCGGGATCCGGAGGATTCAGAGCAATGAACTCCCCGAAGGACAATGGCAATATCTTAATCTCGAACTGCCGCCCCGTGAGGAAGGTACTGAGGTCGGACGAGAGGATGAATGCATTGGAACCAGTTACGTAGATGTCGAAACCGTCCTCGTTTCCCAACCTGTTCAGACAATCCTCCCAGCCCTCGAGACGCTGAACCTCGTCGATGAGGATGTAATTCATCCCGGAGGCACGCCTCGAAAGTATGATGTCTATGAGCTGTCCGCCATCGCGTATATGCCTGCATTCTATGGATTCGAGATCGAAGTGCATTATGTTGGATCCGTCCACTCCCTGGGCTCCGAGCCAGCGGATGTACTGCTCCATGAGCGTGGATTTGCCCGAACGGCGACACCCCGTGATCACCTTGATGAGGTCCGTCTTGTCCTTAACGGTACGAAGAATTCTGAGATAGTTCTCGCGGACAACGAATCTCCGGTTCCACTGCTCGTAAACTTCGGGCATGAGGATGTGATGGTCCTGCCTGCATTTATGGATTGCAATCCATAAAACTACACTTGTATCTTATTTTTTGGATTGTAATCCAATACTATCGAGATGGACCCCATAGATCATCGCAGGGTGAAGGTTCCCATCGGTCGTCGGCGACATCATAAAACCGGATTGACAGACCGCTTCACCCCATTTATCTGCATCAGGAAATCATTCCGAGCTTCTCTGGAGGAATCTCGCGTTGATATCGTCCGCCAAAGGCGGTTCCGGTATATCGGAAACCCTCACCTCCTCGAAGAAACACGGTGCGTAGAGAGGCAGATGCACGATGCCGGATTCGTCAGTCTCTATGTTGGAATCCATTATCTTGTATCCCTTGCGCTTCCTGTCCTTCTCCTTCATGAGCATCGAGAGCGATTTTGCCTTCTTGTTCCTCCCGGACTTGACCTCGATCAGAATGGGGGTCCCCTCGGACTCGGTCACGAAATCTATCTCAAGAGTGCTGTCCTGTTTCGAATAGTAGTACAGAGGATACCCGTTCTTCACGAGAGCCGATGCGACCGCACACTCCATCACGGCACCGTTGTTGGAATATGGGTCCCTGAGCACGATATCTGCGGGATCGCAAGCGTCCATCAGCGTCATCAGCAATCCGGTATCGTTCATGAACACCTTGAAGACGTCCTCGATCGCTCTGCCGGACAGAGGTTTGTTGGGTTCTGTGAGATTGTTGCACAGCGTTATGAGTCCGGCTTCCTTCAACCAGTCCAGTGCACTCCCATAGGTCCTTTTGCCCACGCCTTTCCTCTTCTCCACATCGGAATAGATGAACTTCTTGTTCTCTTTCGAAAGCTGACGCGGTATGGAGTCCAGACACTTGTTTATCTTCGTGCGTCCGGCCTTGCGGGAGTATTTGCCCGTGTCCCTCTTCAGCACCATGATGATATCCTGCAGCACGTCGAAGGTCCTGACGTAGTCTTTGGTGTCCGCGTATGCCCTGACAGCGGCCGGCATCCCTCCCACGACCATGTAGGTTCTGAAATGCTTGGTGAATGCCTGGTGGAAGTAATCGTCGATACGTTCCAACCCCTGGACCTTGGCACGGACCTCGGATATGAGATCCTTGTTGATTCCCATGGCCCACAGATATTCTTCGAAATCCATGGGGTGCATCTGCATGATCTTGGCATAACCGAGCGGAGACAGATGATCGTCGTCGTCATCCAGGTTTATGCCTAGGAACGATCCGCTGCAGATTATGTCGAATCTCTTATCCTCGGACAGCGGTTTGAGCGCGGAGTATGCTTCCGTGCAGGCCTGGATCTCATCCAACACTATGGCCGATTCCCCCGAATACATATGGACGCCCTCGGACAGGATGAGTCTGGAGATCAGCTCGTCGGCTGTGCAATCCCCTCTGAAAAGCTCCTTCTTGTCGGGCTGCACTTCGAAATTGATGTAGATGTGACTTTTGTACTCGTTCGACACGAATTCTCTGATAGAGTAGGTCTTGCCTATCTGCCTGCAACCGGCAATTATCAACGGACGGCGTTCCGGATCGGACTTCCAGTCCATCATCTTCTGGGTTATCTTGCGCTCCATATGACTGCTTTCTTGAACGACGTACAAGTATTAATGACTACTTTTATGAGGGAATATATTGATTGTCCGACTACTTTTATGAGTGAATCTAGAGTTGAAATGACTACTTTTATGAGGGAATGTTGCAACGGAATGACTACTTTTATGAGGGAATCGGAATCATCAGTTGAACGGAAATCACAGGATCCAGTTCGAATCCAGACTGTCTGAGAACGTCCCGAACACCCTCGGAAGAAAACGAAGCGACGGCCGACCGCAGTCTCGGTGTCATCAATGTTATAGGTCCCGTGATCGCAGAACAAAAGAAAGGTCAGAGGATCGAAGGATCCGCCCGGACGCCTGCCCGAGCGGATGTTTGCCTGATCAGATACCGATCCACTCGTTCCTGACGATCCTCTTGAGCGCGGATATCGCGGACATCGCGGCAAGATAGGATGTCTTGGGGTTGTCGGGGGACGGGACGTTGTATGTGTGGCAGACCATCTCTCCGAACTCGCCCTTGAGCTTCAGCTCGTGCGAGTTGGTGTGCGTAGTGGGGTCCAGGACGACTGTGACCTTTGTCTTGTCGAATCCCACTCCCAGGAGCGACACTGTGGCCGCGACGTTGACGTTCTTGGGGAACAGCTGGACGGCCTCCCTTGCGGGACCGGAGAATATGACTGTGGGCTCCTTGACCTCGTCCACGATTATGCCACGGTCAATCAGGAATGCGACACCCTCGAGACTCTTGGGGCCTTTGGTCGTTATGAGCTCGACATCGTCGAGCTTGCCGACCGCAGAGGACCTCAGACCGTCGGTTCCGCAGACGGCTCCGGACGGGATGAAGATCTTCGCCTCGGACTGCTTGGCCTTCTCCCTGATAGCCTCCCTGAAGGAATCGTCCACAAGGGCTCCGACGGACATGATCATGATGTCCACTCCCCTGGCGACGACCTTGGGGACTATGGCCGTGGCGGCCTTCTGGGATGCGGACTCTATCACCAGGTCGCAGTGATACAGCTCCTCCTCCACATCGTTGATAACGATGGCTTTCTTCAACTGTGCGGCGAGTTCCTCGGCAAGCTTCGGAACCTCGTCTATGAGGTAGATTCTCTTCACCTCTGCCATCTCATCTGCGGCCATGGCCAACTTCGAGCCGATGGACCCGCAACCTACGATCGTTATGCGCATGGATGGCCGTATAAGTACTGATTCTTAAAATGTTGCCAAGAATCGAATGATTTTTCGTGTAATCGGAACGAAATCCGCAGATTCGCTACGATTATCAATCAAGCCGCTGTGGAATCCGTAGGAATCATCTCCGACCGTCCCACTCGGCCATGAACTCGTCGAGGAAACCGACCATGTATCTGTGACGCTCCTCGGCCATCCTCTTCGCGGTGTCCGTATTCATCAGATCCTTCAGGAGCAGCAGCTTCTCGTAGAAGTGGTTGACACTCGTCCCGCGGTTTTCCGCATATGCGCGACCGTCCATCCCCGTCTTCGGAGGCTCCCCAGGAATGTGCATGTCGCGCCCCCTGCTCCCTCCGTACGCGAAGGCCCTCGCGATGCCTATCGCCCCGATGGCATCCATCCTGTCCGCGTCTTGTACAATCTTCCCTTCCAATGTGTCCGGGACGACCGTGTCCGACCCTTTGAAGGATATCTGGCTGATTATCCGGACCACTGCATCGGCGACATCGTCGGGGATCCCCTCGGACGACATGAACCTGCGGGCGTTGGCATATCCCGTGTCCCCGAACAACTTCCTGTCATCGGCATCGTGCAGCAATGCGGCGAGCCGCACGATGTCCAGATCACCGCCCTCCGAACCGCAGATGGTGACCGCGGTGTCATGCACCCTGACGGTGTGCCAAATGTCGTGACCGCTGCTGTCACCCTCGAAAAGCCCCTCCACGAACCTGCGGGCATCGATGAACACGGATTCTTCCATGGCCTGGGAGATGCCATATCATGATATCATACCGACGGACCGATAAAATACTGCCACGACATCGGACGTCACCATGGAGCGCTACATACTGGTCGACCACACCGCGGACATGATGGTGAAGGCTTTCGGGAACACACTGGAGGAATGCTTCGCCAATGCTGCCTATGCGCTCTTCGACCAGACGGTCGACCTGTCCGGCATCGGTACGTCCGAATCCCGCGACATCCGCGTCAGCGGGATCGACGACGAGGACAGGCTGTACTCGTTCCTGTCCGAGATGCTTTTCATAGAGGATTGCGACAACCTCATCCTGAAGGAGTTCGAGGTCTCCTTCGACGGCGACGACGTGGTCTGCCACGCCTGCGGCGAAACACTCGACAGGAGCAGGCACCGCGTGCGCTCCGAGGTGAAGGCGGTCACATACCACATGATGGAGATCGACCGCGACACCCCCTCCGTGACCGTGCTTTTCGACGTGTGACGGACTGATATCCCATATTAAGGAGAAACGCATTCGACCACCTATGCTCAGACTAGGCTGGTTCTCCACCGGAAGAGGCCCCGGATCGCGCAATCTCCTGAAAGCCGTGATGGATCAGAAGGAACTTGGGAAACTGGACATCGACATAGCGTTCGTCTTCTGCAACTGGGACAACGACGAGGACGACAACCCGAAGAGGGAGCAGCGCGAGATCTTCTTCGACATGGTCAGAGGATACGGCATCCCCCTTGTCACGCTGTCCTGGAAGAAGTTCATGCCGGAGCTCTGGGCAGAGGATCAGACCGCATGGAGGAACGAGTACGGGAAGGAGCTCAGGAGGCTCACTTCCGGATACGATGCTGACCTCGGAATCCTTGCGGGATACATGCTTTGGATGGATGACGAGACCTGCAGGGAGTACGACATGCTCAACCTCCACCCCGCGCTCCCCGACGGACCGAAGGGGACCTGGCAGGAGGTCATCTGGCAGCTCATATCCGAGAAGGCGGAACGCCAGGGCGCCATGATGCACATCTGCACCGAGGAATGGGACCGCGGAGCCGCCATCACATACTGCGGATTCCCGATTAGGGGCGGGGAATACGACAGACTGTGGGCCGACATGGATAAGAAGCTGGAATCCAAGACGCTGGAGCAGATCAAAGCGGAGGAGGGACAGGACGAACCCCTCTTCAAGAGGATCCGCGAGGACGGCGCCAGACGCGAGCTCCCCCTGATCGTCTCGACCATATCCGCATTCTGCGAAGGGAAGGTCAGGATAGAGGACAAGAAGCTCTTCGCCGGAGACAGACAGCTTCCCGGCCCGTACGACCTGTCCGAGAAAGTGGACGCGCTTCTGGAGTGACCGATATGTCCGGAGATTTCGATCCCGTGGAGGAGCTGGGGCTGTTCCCCGACAGGATATTCGTCTGCAACTGCCACGGATTCCTGACCGAGAACGACTATCTGCGCGACCTGTGCGCCAGATTCATCCGCAACGGGGCCCACTTCTACGATGTCCTGAAGAGATACGACGAGCTGACCGCATACGTTCTGGGAAGAGAAGAGGCCAGCGCGGGCGACGTCGCCAAATGGGTCGTGCCCTTCCTGAAGGCCAACGGCGCCACCGATTTCCTCGTGGAGAAGTTCGGACGCGAGGACAGGCGCATGATGCCCGGGGCCAAGGAGGCCATCGGATACATCAGCAGCCTCCTGCCCAGCTTCATGACCACTTCCATCTACGAACACGGGACGATAGGCATAATGGAATCTCTGGGCAATCCGGTGCTCGACGTGGGGTGCACGCAGATGTCCCTGGACGACCAGGAGTTCGGAAGACCTGATTCCCGCAGGATCAGGGAGATGACCGAGAAGATCACCGCTCTGAAGGTCCCGAAGGTGGAATATGCGTTGAACGTACCGATGGAGATAGACGAGGGCGACGTGAAGATCATACGCACCCTGGACGACATCCTGAAGAACGAGATCCCCGAGACCAAGGGCATGTCCCTCATGGAATCTGTCACCGCGATGACCTCGCACAAGAAGGCGTACAGGCTCCTGGACATCAGGCGCCAGACCAACATCGACCTGGACTGCACCATGTACATCGGCGGGGACGACACCGACTACCAGGCGATGGACCTGGTCAGAGACAGCGGCGGACTCTCGTTGGCATTCAACGGAACGAACTTCGCCGTCAGAGGATGCAACATAGCGATCATGTCCCACGACTCCACCGTCGGCGCGATGTTCGTCGAGCAGTTCTACGACCGCGGAATCGAATCCGCCCTGGAGCTTGCCAACAACTGGGACCGCAAGCACATCAAGAACTTCGACTTCCCCGACGAGAACCTCGTCGCCAGGATGCTGGAGACGCATCCCCGCAAGCTGCCCGAAGTGCATGTCGTCGACAGACACAACGTCGACGAGATCGCGGAGAAGAGCGCTGCCTACAGGAAGAAGACATTGAAGAACTGATGGTGCTCTGGTCGGGATTCGAACCCGAGTGTCGGCCTCGAAAGGGCCGAATGATTGGCCGCTACACTACCAGAGCGCAATAGGGGCCATCACACACCTGTTTATAAGGATTATTGAAGGTCCCGCAGCTTCCGCGGCCGGAAAACGTCGGTAATAAGGCGGTTTGCGTCCGCAGTTGAGGATTTTCCACCTGCGTTCCCATCGGATGTCAGGCAAATCGCCCGTATCCTATACTTCAGGTAGGGATAAATAAAGGGGACTTTTATGGGAACATATTGGACGTGAGATAAATGGCTGACAATGCACCGCTTGAAAGCCCGGATGAGGACGTAACACGTGTACGTCTGCCCAATATCAAGGAAGCTGAGATGTTCGGCATTGCGGACCAGCTGCTCGGCGCCTCCAAGATCAAGGTAATGTGCGAAGACGGGGTGTCCCGTGTCGGACGTATTCCGGGCAAGATAAAGAAGAGAATGTGGATAAGGGAAGGGGACCTGCTGATCATATCGGTATGGGACTTCCAGCCCGACAAATGTGATGTGAAGTTCAGGTACACCAAGACCCAGGCCATCAACCTCAGCAAGAGGGGCAAGGTCCCGAAGAACCTGGACATATTCTGATCAGGGGTGGATCCGCATGACCTCCTATGAGGAGGCGTACGCATACCTCGAGAGGCATGTGGACGCCCTTAAGACCAACCGCACCGGCGACGAAAGGCAGACCGATGCGGAGGTCTTCGACAAGAAGACCCTTCTGACGATATACGACATGATGACGTCCGGTTACATCGACCAGATCCATTATCCTATATCGACAGGCAAGGAAGGCAACGTTTTCTACGCAACTGACGAGGACGGCGAGGCCGCCGCCCTCAAGATCTTCCGCACGTCGACGTCGACGTTCAAGAGAGTGGCGAAATATGTCGAAGGGGACCCCAGATTCAAGGGTGTCACCGGAAGCAGATGGAAGATGATCTACGCATGGGTCAACAAGGAGTTCCGCAACCTCGTGAGATACAGCGAGGCCGGGATACCCGTGCCCGAACCGATCACATTCTCCCAGAACTGTCTGCTCATGGAGTACATCGGCGACGAGAGCGGACCCGCCCCCCAGCTCAGGGACGTGGTCATGGACGACCCCACGGACATGTACGACGAGGTCGTGTCGTTCATAATAGACGGATGGAGGGACGCCCACCTGGTCCACGGCGACCTCAGCGAGTACAACATACTCGTGCAGGACGGACAACCCATCATGATCGATGTCGGTCAGGCCATGACGGCCGACCACTACAATTCCAAAGAGCTGCTGGAAAGGGACATCAGGAACATCAACTCGTTCTTCAGGAAGCGCGACGCGGACATCATAGATGACAAGGTCATCTTCGAGGAAGCGGTCAACGGCAAGGATGAGGACGAAGAGGAGGATGAGGAATGAGATCAATCAGGGTTCCCGGCGACAGGGTCGGGACTCTCATCGGAAAGAGCGGAGAGACCAAGAAGGTCCTCCAGAACATATCGGGAATAAAACTAGATATCGACACCGAGGAGGGAGAGGTGATCATCCATGACGATGTGGAGCTCGAAGACCCCATCATGGCCCTCAAACTCATAGATGTCATCAAGGCCGTAGGCAGGGGATTCAACCCCGAGAAGGCCATGAGGCTGTTCGAGGACGACGAGTACCTGGAGGTAGTGGACCTCAAGGAGTTCGTCGGAGAGAGGAACAACCAGGTCACCAGGATAAGGGGCAGGCTCATTGGGAAGGACGGCAAGACCCGCAGGATCATCGAGGAGCTCACCGGCTGCGACATGGTCATCTACGGCAACACCGTGTCCCTGATAGGCAACTCGATCAGCCTGCCTGTGGCCAAGCATGCTGTGGAACTGATCCTCCAGGGAAGCGAGCACGCGACAGTCTACCACTATCTGGAATCCCAGCGCCCGAGGCTCAGAATCGCTGAGATGGGATTCGACCTCTGAGGGATCCGACATGGAAGAGTGGATAGCCCAGAACCTGGACAAGGCCGAGTCCCTGGCGAAGCTCGGACTCTGCGACCACTGTCTAGGCCGCATGTTCGGCAAGATCGGAACGGGCATGACCAACGACCTCAGGGGGAGCATGATACGCGAAGCCCTCGAGGAGAACGGCATCGAGGCCCCGGCGGACGAGTTCTGCCCCCTGTGCGAGAACATATTCGAGCTCCTCCCCAGGTTCGCGGAGGCCGCCGCAGATTCCATCACACCCATAGAATCAGACAACTTCCTGATTGGGACGAGGGTCGAGCCCGAGATAGCCCAGAAGGAGAAGGAGATGTGGGCGGAGTACGGGCTGGAGAACGCCGAACCGATAAAGGCCGAGCTGAACAGGGAGATCGGGAAGATCGCGCTCCCGATGATCCACCGCCCGGTGGAGTTCAAGAACCCCCAGGTCGTCGCCTGCGTGGACACCCGCTTCGCGGACGTGTCCGTGGACATCGCCCCGCTCTTCATAGCCGGTCGCTACAACAAGTACAGCCGCGAGATCCCACAGACCATATGGCCGTGCAGGGTCTGCCACGGAAAGGGATGCGACCACTGCCACGGAAAGGGCAAGATGTACGAGACCTCCGTCCAGGAGATCATCGGGGATGTGGCGCTGGAGATGACCGGAGGAAAGGAGCACTTCTTCCACGGCATGGGCCGCGAAGATATCGACGCGTGCATGCTCGGAGACGGAAGGCCCTTCGTGCTCGAGATCAGCGACCCCAAGGTCAGGCACATAGACCTCGAAGAGCTGAAAGAGAGGGCCGACAACGAATTGGCCGCATTCCAGGATTTACATTTCGTGCAGCGCGAGGCCGTCGAGCGGTATAAAGAGGCCGCGGCGGACAAAGTATATCATGTTCACGTGCTTGCAGATAGCAAGATTAATAAAGAGGCAGTAGTTGAGGTCTCCTTATCGTTCAAGGACGTCAGTATAGACCAGAGGACTCCACGCCGGGTCGAGCACAGAAGGGCCGACCTTGTGAGAAAGAGGAAGATCCATTGGGTCAAGGCGGATGCGATAACGGAAGATTCCTTCGACCTCGAACTCGAGACCGACTCGGGAACATACGTGAAAGAGTTCGTATCCGGCGACGAGGGCAGGAGCACGCCGAGCTTCTCCGAGAGGCTTGGGGTGCAGTGCAAAGTCGAGACCCTTGATGTGCTGGCGATCAACTATCATGAACCATGAGGGATTAAAATGCAGAGATCCAGAGGTACAAGGACAAAGACCCGCAATGTCCTGAAGAAGAAAGTAAGGGCACGCGGTCTGTCACCCATAACGAAAGGTCTCCAGACATTCGAGGCTGGAGAGAAGGTCAACATCATCATTGACCCCAGCATCCACAAGGGAATGCCCTTCTCCAGGTTCCACGGACTCACCGGAGTCGTCATCGGAGCCAGGGGCAGCGCATATGAAGTCAGCGTCAAGGACGGAGACAAGACAAAGACCGTCGTTGCACGTCCCGAGCACCTCGTAAGGAACGTAAACTGAAGCGGGTGAATTGAGATGGCTGAGCAATACCTTACGCTGGCTGAAGTGAGGGACCTTCTCACAGCCGAAGCAGAGATCAGGGGTCAGGAGTCCCTTCTCGCATCGCAGAAGCACGCGCTCGAGCATGCTCAGACAGTCTGCAGCATCCCCCTCGCAGATGCCAATGCGATCGTTGAGGAGGTCAAGAAGATTGACGTCGTCACCGATTCCGTTGCTTGCAAAATCGCGGATATCCTCCCCAAGTACCCGGAGGATGTCCGCGCGATCTTTTCCAAAGAAAGGATCACACTGGAGCCCTCGCAGATCCAGGAGATCCTCGATATCGTTGCCAAGTACATCTGAGGAGTGATCTCCTATGGAAGAGTACGTCTACATCTTGGATTATTTGGCACAGGGCATACCCGGCGGCAAGTTCGGTTCCAAGAGGGAACCGATCTGCTACGCTGTGGGTGACGAGGAATTCAGACTTTTCGAACTCGTCCCCAAGGCGAATGCAGTAGTAGACATAGGAGTCAGGACATTCATCGGCAAGGACACTGCCGATGTGAAGCGCGACGTCATAGACCACGTCAAGAGGCGCATCGGATACGAAGATCTGACGAAGAATGCACAGGCCGAGCTCGAGTATGCCGTCACAGACATAGTGCTGTCCAAGCAGCTCCGCTTCATCAGGTTCTTCAACGAAGCGGAGGGCATCAGCATGAAGAAGCACATGCTCGAAGAGCTCCCCGGTCTCGGAAAGAAATCCATGACCGCAATCCTGGACAAGAGGAAGGAAGGCCCGTTCAAGGACTTCAGCGACCTCTCCGAGAGGGTCGGCATAAAGAACCCCGAGAAGCTCATCGTCGCAAGGATCATGCTCGAGATCTCCGATCCCGACAGAAAGCGCTACCTGTTCGTGTCAAGATGACAGACACAGGGCGCCTAATCGCCGAGACCGGCATCGTTCCGAAGAAGAGCAAGGGTCAGAACTTCCTCATCGACGGACGCGTTGCAGACCGTCACATAGGATACGCCGAGATAGCCCAGGGCGACCGCGTATTGGAGGTCGGCCCCGGTCTCGGCATCCTCACCGAGCGCATACTGGAGAAACCATGCAGCCTCACCTGCATAGAATTGGACGATATCCTCGCAGAGTACATCTCGGAGACGTACGGCGACAGGATCGAGCTCATCCACGGCGATGCCGTGAAGGTCCCGTTCCCGGAATTCGATGTTTTCGTGAGCAATCTCCCGTACAGCGTCTCCACACCCATCATTTTCAAACTCCTTGACCAGCAGTTCCGGACCGCCGTCGTCATGGTCCAGAAGGAATTTGCCGACAGGATGGTTGCGGATGTCGGAAGCCCCGACTACTCCCGCCTCACTGTCAACCTGTTCTACCGCGCCGAATGCGAGATCATGGAAACCGTACCCGCATCCAGGTTCAATCCCAGACCGAAGGTCGATTCCGCCCTGGTGAAGATAACCCCCAGGGAGGCCCCGTTCAAGGTCAAGGACGAGCGGATGTTCTACAAGGTCACCGAGATAGCATTCAACCACCGCAGGAAGAAGATCGGAACATCCCTGAAGGCCGCAGGCCTCATCGACAGGAACGACGAAATCCCCTACGGAGACGACCGCATCGAGAACCTCCGTCCGGCAGAGATCGGGGAGATCGCCGATGCAATAAGCGACAGGCAGTGAGTCGGTTGTACATCATCAAAATAAATCGGGCGATCGCATGAAGGATCACATCCTGAGGCGCTACGCCCTCTTCGCGTGCGGACTGTCGATCCTGTCAATAGGGATAGCTGTCATCACCAAGGCATCGCTCGGAACATCACCCATAACGTCCATCCCGTACAGTCTGTCAATGGTCTTCCCGTCGTTGACCCTTGGCAACTGGACGATAGTCTTCAGCCTCGTCCTGATACTTCTGCAGCTCCTTCTCCGCGGAAAGGACGCAGATCGGTTCAATCTCGGACTCCAGGTGATAGTGTCGTTCCTGTTCGGATACGTCATAGACCTGGGGATGCTGCTGCTCGACTGGTTCGATCCTCAGGAATACATCCTCAGGATCGTGTCCGTGGTCGCAGGTTGCGCCCTGCTCGCCTTCGGAGTGTATCTCCAGGTCATAGCGGATGTCGTGATGGTCCCCGGAGACGGGTTCGTATACGCGTTGACCCTGAAAACCAGGAAAGAATACGGAAAGGTCCGTGTGCTGTCGGACAGCACGATGATCATTATCGCCGGACTGATCGGACTCGTTTTCCTGGGGAATCTCGGGGGAGTCCGCGAGGGAACGGTCATAAGCGCCATACTGGTGGGCTCCTTCGCAAGGTTCTATTTCAAAAGTTTTAAGGAACTGACAAGGTGTCTATTACCTGGTTCGGAGAAAGGAGACGAAGCCAACGCATGAGGTGGACCGATGGTCGTTGAAAATGCAGAATACAGAGACCTTGCCGGCAGGACGCAGATGGTCGGAAGGCTCATGAAATTGGTCAGAGACTCCGACATGGATTGCTTGGGACTGACATCCAGTCAGGCGGACTGTCTGCTGTACATATCGGTCCACCCGGCGGACACGTTGAGTGACATCAGAGCATTCCTGGGCGTGAGCCAACAGGCCGTCTCCGCACTGGTGGACAAACTGAGGGCACTCGGACTGGTGACCACAGAGATCATCGAGAGCGATCACCGCCAGAAGGCGATAGAACTGACCCCCAAAGGGAGGAAGATGATCGCCGAGATCGAACTGCGCGCCATATATTGCGGACAGAACATCACGCACAGCCTGACCGATGAGGAGATCAAGGAACTTTCCAGGATGTTGAAGATCCTCATGTCCAACCTGTCTCATCTCGCGTCCCATAGATGAACCTTTATTGCTGAACGGCCTAGGGTTGGTCGGTAAAATGCAAATCGGCATCGTAGGCAAACCAAATGTAGGAAAATCCACGTTCTTCGGCGCAGCGACAATGGCGCCCGTGGAGATAGCCAACTATCCCTTCACAACGATAGAACCCAACAAAGGGGTAGCCTACGTCCGCACTCCGTGTCCCTGCAAAGAACTCGGGGTCGAGTGCACCCCTCACAATTCAATCTGCATGGACGGGATCAGGATGGTCCCGGTCGAACTTCTGGACGTTGCGGGCCTGGTCCCGGACGCATGGGAGGGCAAAGGACTCGGGAACAAGTTCCTGGACGACCTCAGGCAGGCCGACGCGCTGATCAACGTTGTCGATGTCAGCGGTTCCACGGACATCGAAGGCAACTCCGTCGACGTCGGATCCCACGATCCCACAGAGGACGTCCTCTTCCTGAGACGCGAGATCGAGTGCTGGATGAGGGAGATCATAAAGAACGGATTCTCCAAGATCGCCAGGCAGGCAAGGATGCAGGGCAGCAAGCCCGAAGCGATCCTCGCGGAGCGTCTCCAGGGCCTGAAGGTCACCGAGACACAGATCAAAGAGGCACTCAGAGCTGTTCCCCTTCCGGACGACCCCACCAAATGGGACGACGACCTCCTTCTGAAGCTCTGCGAGCAGATCAGGGCCCAGTCCAAACCGATGATAGTCGCCATGAACAAGGCCGACATAGCCCCCGAAGGCAACGCGGCGAAGATCGAGGCGATCAACGACATCTGCGTGGCCACCATGGCCGAGACGGAGCTCGCCCTGAAGAAGGCGGCCGCAGGCGGACTCATCGACTACACCCCCGGAGACAGCACATTCACTATCAAGGCCGACGCCAAGGTGAGCGACGGTCAGAGGAAGGCCCTGGAGTACATGGCCGAGAAGATGGCCACCAACGGCGGGACCGGCATACAGAAGTGCATCGAGGATGCCGCATTCAAGATGCTCGACCTCATCGCCGTGTACCCCGTGGAGGACGAGAACAAGTTCACGGACCACTTCGGCAGAGTGCTCCCCGATGCATTCCTTGTCCCCCGCGGCTCCACCGCCAAGGACCTGGCGTACAGGATCCACTCCGACCTCGGAGACAAGTTCATCCGTGCCGTCAACGCCAAGACGAAGCGCACCGTCGGAGCCGATTACGAGCTCCAGGACGGGGACATCATAAGGATAGTCGCGAACAAGTGATCACATGGGTTCATGGGATGTCAGGCTCATCAGCGCGTCATATGTCGTGGAAGACGACAGGCCCGTGATAGAGCTCTACGGGAAGACGAGCGACAAGAAGTCGATAACGATACTGAAGCACGGATTCAGCCCGTACTTCTACGCTGTCGAACCCAGCGACGAGCTCCTCGACGCCCTTTCCAAGGACGACGGAGTGCTGTCCGTAGAGAAGAAGAGCCTGCTCCTCAAATCCAAGGAGACCGAGGTCGCCAAGATCACATACGCGAACCCGTGGAAAACCAATGACTACAAGAACCTGGTGAAGAGGAAGGGTTCTGGCACGCTGTCGTCCGACATAGGCATCGACCTCCGTTTCATCTACGACTGCGACATGGGCTCGTGCATAAGGCTTGAAGGCCACGAGATCGAAGGGAACGATTTCACGGACCTCACCGTCGAACTGGACTCGTTCGAGAACATAGAGCCGTTCGACCCGGGATTGAGGATCCTCTCGTTCGATATCGAGAACAGCATCGAGCACGAATTCATCTACTGCATCTGCGCCGTGATATGGGACGGCGACGACATCCGCGCATGCGAGCCCATATCCGGTCCCGAGAAGGACATCATCACAGGGTTCGCGGAACTGATCAAACGCGAGGACCCCGATGTCATAACCGGATACAACATCGACAACTACGACATCAGGAAGATCTCCGAGAGGGCTAAGGCCAACAGGATGAAGGATGCCCTCCCCTGGGGAAGGGACGGCGGACAGCCCAAGATATTCAGCGAGAGGTTCTGGAGGGTCAAGGGAAGGCTCATCTGCGACGCATGGTGGGCTGTGAAGAGGGAGCTCCGCCCCAAGCAGGAGACGCTGAACGCAGTGTCCATGCAGCTCCTCGGCGAAGGGAAGATGGACGTCGATCCGAAGCATATGGACTCGGAATGGACGAACAACCGCGCAAAGGTCCTCGAATACTGCACCAAGGATGCCGAACTCGCACTCCGCATCCTGCTGGAAGTGGGAACCCTCAGAAGGGGCATGGACCTCGCAGCCGTGTCCAAACTGCCCGTGGAGGATGTTCTCACATCCGGATCGTCCCAGTTGGCGGATTCCCTGCTCATCCGCGCCGCGGACCGCGGCAACATCGCGGTTCCGAACATGGGGCGCAGGATCGCCGGTTCCGACCAGATCGAGGGCGGGTATGTCCACACCATGACGCCGGGACTGTACCATTGGGTGTGCGTCCTGGACTTCAAATCGATGTACCCGTCGCTGATCATCGCGAAGAACATCTGCTTCACCACCCTGTCCCCGGACGGGGAGATAGCCGCACCGTCAGGCGCCAGGTTCATGTCCAAGGACAGAAGGGTCGGACTGCTTCCGAAGATCCTTTCGGGACTCATGGACCAGAGAGATGATATCAAGAAGCGCATGAAGGCCACCAGCGACCAGCACGAGTACCATTACCTCGACGGACTCCAGGCCGCGGTAAAGGTCCTGATGAACACATTCTACGGCGTGTTCGCATCATCGTTCTACAGATTCACCGACAAGAGCATCGGGGCCGCGATAACATCTTTCGCCAGGTCCAATGTCAAAGGGATCATCGGGGAGGTCGAATCCGAGGGCATCCCGGTGATCTACTCGGATACCGACTCGGTCTTCATGCAGTCGCCGGAGCACAACCTGGAAGGTTCTGTGAAGTTCGGTACCGAGATGGCGGACCGCTTCTCCCGCGACGGCGGCACATTGGAGTTCGAGAAGCTCCTGGAGCCTATGTTCACCCACGGCATGAAGAAGAGATACGTCGGCAAGGTCGTCTGGCCTGCGGCATCTGATGACCTCCTCGTCCGCGGATACGAGATACGCCGCTCCGATTCGTTCGACCTTCAGAGCAAGATGCTGTCGGAACTGTTCGAGGAGATCCTGGCAGAGGACAACGAGAAAGCGTTGGCGCTTGTGAAGATGACAATCCAGGATGTCCTCGCCGGGAAGGTGGAACCTTCGGAACTCGTCATATCCCGCACCTGCAAAGGCCTCGACGCCTACGAGAACCCCGACAGGATGGCCAATGTCCAGGCGGCGAAGAAGATGATGGCCATGGGCTACGATTTCATCCCCGGGATGAAGATCTCATGGATCGTCACCGACGGAAGCTCAACCCCGCAGAAGGTGGAGCCGTTCATCAGCGGCGTCGAATTCACATCCAAACCAGACTACAGATACTACGCCGGACGCCTGGCGCAGATGGCATCCAGGATCACAGAGGTGTTCGGATGGACGGAGAAGGACCTCATGCTGGGAAGCCAGCAGGCCACTCTCCTCGGAGGGATGTTCAAGCAGTCCGACGGTCCGAAGAAGCCCATCGAACCCCCCAAGCCCAAGGCGAAGGTCAGGAGTTTGGACGAGTTCTTCTGACAACCTTTAAAATACTGCCTGTTTATGCATGGGCCGTGCGGTGATTAATCGCACGAACGGAAATGTGCCGAAAGGTGAATCCGTAAAGGTGATACATATGAGCGAAGAGACTCAGGAAACACGCCCGGTTAACGGGAAGAGCATGTACAGCTACATCTCCGATGCATGGAATGTCCCCAACAAGTCCTACGTGAAGGCACTCAACTACGAGCGCAGGATCCAGTGGAGAAAGGAGGAGAACTTCACCCGCATCGAGAGGCCTACCCGTCTTGACAGGGCAAGGGCACTCGGATACAAAGCCAAACAGGGCTACGTCGTCGTCAGGGCCAGGGTCAGGAAGGGAAGCTTCCAGAAGAGAGCTATCGTCACTGGTAGGAGGGCCAAGAGGAAGGGAATCAACCAGATCACGGTTGGAAAGAGCCTTCAGAGGATGGCCGAGGAGAGGACAGCAAAGAGGTACCCCAACCTCGAGGTCCTGAACTCCTACTGGGTCGGAGCCGACGGACAGCAGGAGTGGTATGAGGTCATCCTCGTCGACCCCGCACACCCCGTCATCAAGGCCGACCCCAAGATCAACTGGATCTGTGACAACACTCACACCAACCGTGTCTACCGCGGAAAGACCTCTGCCGGACAGAAGGGACGTGGAATGAGGCACACCGGAAAGGGTGCCGAGAAAGCCAGGCCTTCCGTCAGGGCCAACCAGAGAAGAATCAAGTGAGATTCCTGTCATGAAACCCCTTACCGGCCCTCGGGCCGGATATTTCTATCATCATTATCGAACTGGTTGAAGAAGTCGGGATGCCGTGCGCTCGGCACTCATCCCGATGTAAAAGAAAAGATGATCAGAGGCCTGCCTTGATGACCGAAGCTATCTCGGAGACCTCTTCATCGGACATGCCGATGGTCGGGAAGAACACGGGACAGTCGTATGCGGACGCATCGAAGTCCTTGATGTCGTCTATCGACAGCCCGAGGACCAGACCCATCGACTGAGGGTGCCCCTCTCCGACCTTGAAGTGGGTGTCGTACTTGGCGAGACTGTCGAGATCCCCGTCCCCATACGCTATGACCCTGCATCCGCGCTTCATCATCAGCCATGCGGACACCAGTCCGCGGTCGTCATCGACCTTTGCGACGATCTTGCCCTGACTTCCCACGGGCAGTCCAGCGTGACATTTTATGTAATCCCCGAAGACGAAGGCCCTGTTGTCGCGAACCTCCACATAGAACACCACATCGGGCTCGGAGAGATCGACCTTGACCCCCTTGGACTCGTTGGCGAGGAAGATGGCTGAACCTGCCTCCCTTCCGACATCCATACTGGTGTAGCCCTGGGATCCCTCCCTGCGGGCCCTGACGGCGAAGCTCTGCCCTTCCTTGAGACGCGGAAGCGAGTATTCGGCGGCCTTAGCGCAGATGTCCTCCATGTGGGTGGAAGCACATTCCTCTGCAACAGAGATCGAACCTATGCCGAAGACCTTCCTGAGAGAAGCGATGGCGGCATCCGTGTCAGAGGATTCCACATAGTAACGGGCGCCGTTCTTGTTGACCAACGCCTCCACGCCGTCGTTCATCAGCATCGACAGCATGTTCTCCCGAAGCAGATTCTCGAACTTCTTGCGTACGGGTGTGCTCTTCAGACCGATTTCGGAATATCTGACCAGTAGGATTGTCACGTCCACTCGAACTGCGCACTTTCTTAAAAATAGATTGGTCAGGAGACCACTGGTTATTGCAATATAAGCCCGATCCCACCGATATGAATATACGGGATTGCGGAATCGGTCATCCATGGACCCCGTGATCTTGATGGGACTCGTCTTCTTGGGCATCCTTGCAGGGGTGCTCGGATCCCTGTTCGGCCTCGGGGGCGGAGTGATATTCGTACCGATCCTGATGCTCGTCTTCGGACTGGCGCCCACCGAAGCAGTGGCGATAAGCCTCGTGGGCATCATCGCAGGCTCCGTCGGAGCGTCCACCGTGTTCGTCGGAAAAGGACTCTCCAACGTGAGACTCGGACTCCTGCTGGAGATAACCACTGCGACCGGAGCGATAATAGGTGCCGTTGTGGCCACATATCTGGAGGATTGGATCCTCGTCGTGATATTCGCCGCCATCATGATCTACAGCGGTATCAGGATGATCCTGAACCCCGAGAGGATCACCGAACCCAGCGAGGGCGAGGAGAACGACCTGTGCTTCGAGTACAGGGACGAATCCGTCGGAGAATCGATCAGATACGAGGTTCAGAACGTCAAAGGCGGGATGGCCGTCTGTACGTTCGCAGGCATGGCCTCATCCATGACAGGCGTCGGAGGCGGAGCGATCAAGGTCCCGCTGATGAACCTGTACATGCACATACCCATGAAGGCCGCGAGTGCCACAAGCAGCTACATGATCGGTATAACGGCATTCTCCGGCGCGATCACATACTTCTTCGCCGGCCAGGTTCTTCTGGAATATGCCGCGGGTGTCGCCATCGGCGCGTTCCTCGGATCGGTCATCGGGACCCATCTGGCACGTAGGATGAACACCAAGCATCTCAGGAAGTACTTCTCGGTCGTTCTGTTCTTCATGGCGACCGTTGTCCTTCTGCAGACCGCAGGGGTGATCTGATGGAACTCAACAGATCCACGGCCCTCATGCTGCGCATCGGGATATACGCAGGACTCATAATCTCCGTCATCGGACTCGCGATATCGATGACAGACGGCAACAATCGTATCCTGTATGCCGGGATATTCGTTCTGATCGTCTCGCCGTTCCTCGGTGTGATCATATCCCTTGTGTCGCTGATCAAAGAGAAGGATTGGAAATGGGCGGCTGTCGCGGCGATACTCCTGCTCATCACTGTCACAGGTGCGGTACTGTCCGTATGATTGATCCATCATCATGCCGATCGGACAACGGCCGGCGTGATGATGGCATTGTGATGAATGAAGAGAAGCGACTCATTCCGATACAGAACACTTCGAAATGAGACGCCACCTACCCAAAATTCGATGATGGAAACGACTGGTCCGAATGGCTTTAGACCCTTAGGTGACCGGATAATATGGAATGGGCGACATATCTACACGTGTAAATACAAGCAGGGAACAATACTAAGATGCATCCTTAGGGTGGTTCAATGTTTCCTGATAATCGTTATATCGTCAGTAACCATGCAACAATTGATGGGAATGGATATCGAGAACGACGACACCGAATGGAAAGAATCCTGGGCGTCGGAATACCTGAAAACGATTGCCGCTTTCCACAACACCCATGCTGGACGCATGATCATCGGTAGGAAAGATAGTGGTGAATACATCGGTGTGCAGGATGTCAAGGGTACAATCAAGTCGATTTCGGATTCCATCCGTAACAAACTGCACATCATATCTGAGACTCATGCAGAGAATATCGAAGGCAAGGACTGCATCATAATCTATGTCCCAAAAGGCGATAAGATAGTCGATTATGACGGCAGATACTACATGCGTGTGGGCAATACCACCCAACAGATAGAGAGTGATGATCTCAAGACCATATTGATGAAAGAGAATGGTCTGGAATGGCTCGATCAAACTACAGGACTTCTCCTTGAAGATGTATCTTCTGAGGCCATATCTGAATTCATATCAAAAGGGAAGAAGTCAGGTCGCATACCGGATGAGATCGAAGATAACGATACGGAATCGATCCTTAAAAGGTACAATCTCATTAGAGATGGAAAGATAACGATGTCTGGAGCTTTCCTCTTCGGAAAGAACCCGCATGACATCGACAGGGGCGCATTTCTCAAGATTGGCCAATTCGGACCGAACCGCGAGTTCTACAGAGACACGATTGTCCAAACTCCATTCATATTGATGCCTGATAAGGTTCAGGAACTTCTCGACAAATCATTCGCACCGCCTAAACAGGGATTCGAAAACGGAAGCTTCTCTGCTGTCGCGATATACGACTATCCTAAAGAGGCAATCAGAGAACTGGTGGTAAATGCATTAGCGCATAAAGATTACCGCTATCACGAACCAGTCACTGTGTCGGTCTATCCTGACAGGCTTGAAGTCTTTAATTTCGGCATTCTCCCAGCCGGGATCTCTGCGTCCAATCTAAAAGGTGTACATCCTTCCATCAGACGCAATACCGCCCTTTCAGAGGTGTTCTTCGCCGCAGGTTTTGTTGAGAATTGGGCCTTGGGCATCAAGCGTGTCGTGGATGCATGCAAAGCGAACGGTAATCCTGAACCAATGTTCGAGGAAATGTTTGGCGGTGTCAAGGCAACTCTATGGATCAGATCGAATAAAAAACATGAATCGATAGATATCCGCATCTCGATAGATGACAAGTCCAAAGCTATACTTTCCTGCATGTCCGAGGATCCGTCAATCTCTGTCAGCAAAATCTCCGAGGTCACAGGCATCTCATCGTCCACAATAAATAGACGCATAAAATCGATGTTGGAATCTGGAATCCTCAGAAGAGAAGGCAGTGACAAATCTGGTAAATGGATTATATCATACGAATGAAACTACTTCTGTTTTACTCTATCATT
Source organism: uncultured Methanomassiliicoccales archaeon (assembly GCA_934702355.1). GTDB lineage: Archaea > Thermoplasmatota > Thermoplasmata > Methanomassiliicoccales > Methanomethylophilaceae > Methanoprimaticola. Next base: position 183 of record CAKUXX010000006.1, on the reverse strand, counting down.
TACTCTATCATTTACTCTATCATTTACTCTATCAACCAAATCCGACAAGGTACCCAAGTATACTTACAATCGGACAAGAGGCATATTTCATGATGATTAATACAATTTATATAGTCATTGACATAACTTTTTAGAAAGATTCGGCATGAACTTCTTCATCCAGCCCAGCGCGTAGCTCAATTT
>CAKUXX010000005.1 GCA_934702355.1 uncultured Methanomassiliicoccales archaeon | reverse complement strand
GTACCACGCTGATGTGTTCTACATCGCTCATAACTGTACATGAACATCATTCTATTTAGTTATGTCAATGACTATATCTATTCCGAATCAATTAAAATATTTACCAATCGAAGCTGTATGCCTTTGTGGAGGAGAACCACTTCTCAGAAAAGATGTGACGTTCTCAATGATTTCGAAATTGAGAGATGCGGGCATCCCTAGTGTCAATCTTACAACAAATGGATTACTGTTAACATCACAAATTGCTGAACAACTGAAGAATCTAGGAATTGGAAATATTCAGGTTAGTATTGATGGTTTAAAAGATGCCCATAACTGGTTACGAAATTCGGATGATGCATTTGATGGAGCAATGACTGCCATTAAAACATTAGTGGATTGCGGTGTAGATGTCGGTGTTGCCTGCACTCCTTCCAAAAGAAATTTGAACGACGTTATAGAACTAATGGATCTTTTGGATTCGATAGGAACCTCCATGTTTCGTATGCAACCAATAATGTCTCTGGGACGTGCCAGATGTATTGAGAATTATTACCTGACCACAAGTGATTATGCCAAGTTATCAATGACTCTGACAAAGGTCGTTACTACGAAAAAGTACAAGATGGTAGTGGAGTGGGGCGATCCAACGCAACATTTATTCTATCTCTCTTCTGGAAAAGAACCCAAATTAATTTCCATCAATGCATATGGAGACATCCTGCTGTCCCCATATGTACCGATTTCATTTGGAAACATAAGTCGTCACCCCTTTAATCAGTATATTGAACATGGTTTGAGATCTGTTTTTAAAACAAATAATGGTTTAAAACACATATTCGAACAAATTGGCAGTGCGATTACAAGTAAGAATAATACTGTTGGCATCCCTGAACTTTATAAGGACGATATGTTGGACTTCGATATCATTGAATATGATCTCGATAAAAATGTATCAGATTTGATGAAAAAGCTGGAGGCTTCAGAATGATTTCGTTACTAAGTCCGGACGATTCGGAGATGATTGTGGATTACATGGAATCCATTCCTGACGAGTACATCAAAAATTTTGTTTCAATTGATGTGATGTCTTTAAGAACGTTGATTTTTTATAATAAACTTGTTTTCATAGGAGAATATGACGATTCAGGCATTAAGAGATTGATGATAATCTCAACACCCAATGCTGACTCTCCTTGTAAATCATTAACTCTGGTGTATTATTCAAAAGACGAATCTTTCATCCAGGATGCAATCGAATGTTGCAAGGATGTTTATTCAGATTTCTATTCCAAGATTAAAATTAATTTGAATGATTCGAAAAAACCGGAATTGCTTCTAAGTATTGGTTTTATCGAGGAAGTAAGTTTCACAGGCAAAATCGACTTGCACATCTATTCTTATTTTTTCAGTGATATAGAATGAAGCAAATAGATTGGATGATCGAATCAAAATGTAACCTGTCATGCGCCCACTGTGTTCATGGCGGTTCCATTGATTGTGTCAATGCGGATTTAAAGTCGAAAAAAACAACAATTGATGCATTAAAAAATATGGGATACGATGGAATATCATTCTCTGCTATGGAACCATTCATGAGTGTGGATTTTCAAGATGTCCTTAAATATTGTAGATATAATAATATCTCGATATCTATTACAACGAATGGGACTTTGATTACTCAAGAATTATCAGAAGAACTCGTTAAAGGTCATATTAGATATATCGCAATAAGCTTAGAAGGATTCAATTCTAAAGAAAATGATGACATCAGAGGGAATGGTAGTTTTCATGAAGCCATTAGTGGGATTAAATTAATTCAAGATACATTTGAGAATAATGGAAAGGCAGATCCCGTTGTTATACAGATCTGTCTCAATAAGAATAACTCAAAAGAAATCTTTGATGATTTGGATGATTTCATATCCAAAAATAATATTAAAACAATTTCATTTTGTAGAATGGAACCCTATGGTTCAGCATTCCATTTGTTGGAATTTTGTATGAGTCAGAAGGAATATCTCGATACAATAGAAAAAATATTAAAAATAACGAATTTTAGAGATAAGTTAAGATTCAGAAATCTAAGCGTATTTGAATCGATATATCTTAAAACTGTTTATGGTGTTGAAGTCAATTGTGAACCTTCGTTTTGTCATGTTTGTGAAAATCATTATTCCATAATGCCAGATGGTAGAATTTGTCGCTGTTCTCTTTTGATAAATAAAGGGAAGATGGATGATGAGGATCTATTTCCGAATACGTCTTTAAATGATGTAGAATCTAATATCACTGACATTAGTTCAAAATATAGATTATTCAAGGACGGACTATGTCTAACATGCTACTTTAGAGATGCTTGTCGCCCTTGCTTCCTCAATATTGACAACGGACATGTACATGAAGATGTTCTCATCAGTTGTTGGACCTATTATAACAAGTTGATAAACTTGTACTTGGAAATGATATCGGATAGGATGGATTATCATCTCGATCCAGAGGTGATATCGTCGGACTATGGTTCAAAAATTATTTTTGAGTACCGCTCAGAATCGGTTACATTGGATAAAAATGGTGAGCCTGATATTCTTAAATCTCACAAGGTTTGGAATTTATTATTAGCTGGAATGATCAAAATTTGATAATTTGGATTAAGTGGGATCCCACTCAACCTGTTTATTGTGTGTATGTGTGTTGTATTCGAGGATTACAATCCCTCCACTAAGTCGCTGGAGGAGGGGCGAACCACAACATTACATCTGAATCAGATCTAACAACCCGATGCAGAGGATTCGATTTTGCATCTATTCCTATTCGATTCTCGAATCTGAACTCGAGTTGGACAGTTTGATTTCACAGAATCGAACGGTCCAACTCGAGTTTATAGCTATGTCAAGATTCAGGACACGTTGTTTGCAATTCCTCGCACATCACTTTGATGGTTACTGGTCGATTCTATCCATTCTGAAAGTGTTCGCTGCAGAGTGTTCCTCTTGTATTATCTGACGTTCAAATTGATTTTCATCGCGGATCCGTTAGTTGAATAGTTTTCTGTACGGTAAATAATCGTTGTTTTTTCTTAATCCGATGCATGTTGGTTTTACCGATTATAATCGGTTTAAATCTGAACTCCGGCATGATTTACTTCCACATGCCGGGAGTTCAGGTTTAATGATTGATTTGCTGATAGTTCAAGTACTTCATCAGATATATTTTCAAATAATGTGTCATGACTGATTATTATAGTGATTCTTCTATTCTTTGATTTTGAAAGATATCTAATTAGTGATTCCGTTCCGCTTCCATCTAAGCCGGTAGAGGGTTCATCCAATATCATGACACTGTTATTTTTCCCGAGAACTTTCAATAGGATTACCCTCTGTTTCTGTCCTCCTGAAAGATTGTTGATTTTGACATCCCAATAATCACTGATTCTGAAATTATCATTGATGTATATGCTGTCTAGTTCCAACAGTTTTATCAGTCCTATTATTCCGTCTGGCTCCAATCCAAGACTGTCTTTAAGGTAATCTCCAACGGTTTGATCTGGATAGTTCGTGCTCTGTATCAGGGTGCTTATGCAGTTCTCACGAGCTGAATATATGTCCAGTTTTTGTATATCTATTCCATTATACTCTACTACTCCCTCGTTCAGATTCTGGAGTATACCCAGTATTATGTTTACAGAGGTTGTCTTTCCGACACCGTTCGGACCTCTAACCAATGTTATTTCACCCTTTCTGAATGTGATGTTGAGATTGTTGATCACATTGGTCGTTCCGGGGTTGTACGTGTATGATACATCACTGACGGATATGATGTCGATGTCTTCTACAGCGATACTGCCGTTGTTCTCTTCTTCGATATTCAGAATCTCTTCCATACGTGTTTTCGAAGACCTGTAGTCCTGAATCGATTTCCCAAGATTAAAGTAGTATTTGGTACATGCCAACAAGGTGGTAAAATAGGTATTCACGATTGTGAATTCACCTATCGACATCTCCCCATTGATTATCTGTATGCCGCCGATCACCAATATGACCGATTGAAAGAGAACTGCGATTATTCCGTCCAACGATGTGAAAAGATATGAGATTCTGTTGAACGATATCAGTGATCTCAGATACTCAGCGAAAGATTTTCTTTCTGTTTCTACACTTTTCTTGAAGGTCGCCTCCACCTTGATCTCATAGAGACGATTGATCTGTTCGAACATCGTTTTAGTATAGTGGTTGCTGCGTTCCTTGTATTCCCTGTTCCTTTCAAACATCGGCTTCTTCAAAGCTATATAACAGATGAGATAAATCGGTAAAAATAGAAGTGAGACCAGGAATACTTCCAGATTGATAGTCGCTACAATTGCCAGCACTATGATGAAAGTTATTCCCTTCAAAAATATGTTCATGAAGTTGTTCAAGAAGAATGAGAACATGGTGTTCAGGTCACCGGTCATCCTCTGTATCAGATATGCCGGACTGTACCTGGATGTGAATACATCATATGGAATCCTCTGTACATGACCGATCGCATCGGAAAGCATATCGAAAGACGTGTTAGCCGTCATCTTCGCTGTGGACATGTTTACGAAGTATGACGCTACAGCCCCGAGTATACCGATTATTATTATCACTGCTGCGAATCTCAGTATGTAGTCTAGAGACCCAGAGCTTATCAGGACATCTATGAAGTTACCATTCAGATATGGAACAATGATTCCGGAAATTGTTGTTAGTATGGAGAATATAACTATTGATGTTAACTGTAATCTATACTTTTTTAGATATTCCCATACTTTGATTTCCATATGATTCCTCAACCGAATATGTAATATGACATTACCTAATATGGTTTTGTTATGAAAACTCTTGCTCTCTAATTATCTATGATCTAAGGTCTGGTTCTTTTTGAAGAACATAGTCTAAGCATATGAGGGTGTTTCAAAATGGATCGGTTTCTAATCTCTTCCTGGAACGGACTGTCTGTTATCGATTTCAGGAAGTACTCGTAATCTGGGAAGAACCTCCCCAGATTGTACATCGTATCTCCGATCTCGTCTCTGTTCATTTCTTATCACTCCTGGGCCAGAAACCCGAAGTGAATGTCCGAAGCAGAGCAGTACGTGGTTTTGCATGGAATGGAAAAGCCGATACGTCTATGCGAGTAGCGCAGGGCTGCAGGCGAGGGAGTGAAAATCCCTCGAACTCATTCTTCGTCCGATTCGTTCTCAGTGTTTTCGACAGGACGGACGTTCGCCATGACCTGATTGATGGTCTCTATGCACTCGGCGATCTTGGCTCCGTCTTCGGTCAGAACGAGATGTTCAGTGTTCCATCTCCCGGTGGGATCCTTCTCAGTGGTGATCAGGCCCATATCGATGAGCAGGGTCAGAACACCATACTTCGTCTTCTCGCCGCCCCGATCCATACGGACGATGTCGGTCTTCGTCATTCCGGGATTGTTCTTCACGCACCATAGGACGTTGAGTGCGTACTTCTTCTCAAGTTTAGATGAATGCCATTCCATTACGGCAGATATTACAGTGCATTATTTTAATGGTTATCCATGCCAAGTATTCTTTTTAAGGCATATTTGTTATTTTATTCTCGGTACTTTTTACCAAGCATTATATACCAAATAACGCATCTACCAATCAGAGGGAAAAGAGACCGCGCAAGGCGGTACCTGTACCTCTCGAAAAGAAGAAAGAAATGGAGGCGAAGAATTGGGAAGCAATCCTTTCGGATACTACGTAGGCAATTACATGGATTCGGTCCGTGAGATCTATTCACCGGAGACCATCAAGAACCGTGCCCGTAGGTACAAGAGAATGGAAGGAAAGATCCAATTCCTGGTGAAGGAAGGCAAGATCAAATCGATGTCTCCCAAGAACTGGTCCGAAGCCGAGGTGCGCGAATACATACTCTACTGCAAGACTCTCGTGAGTGCTGCGGATATGGTGCATGAGATCAACGCTCTGCGCCAACTGCTGCTCTTCATCGATAACCCTGCAGTAGATCTCTGTCTCGCGCACAATCCGATGCTCAAGCCCAAGTTCAAGGGGACGAGGAGGAAGGAAAGCATGTCCGACGCTCTGTACGATCTGATCCTCGAAAGGTCGCGCAACATCGACTCCGGGGATTTCCATCGCGTGAGGGCTTACGCCCTTGTCATGATGGCGATCACCACCGGCACCAGGAACAAAGAGATCCGTCTAGCAAATGTCGAAGATGTCGACACCACGATGTGGACCTTCGACATAATCCACGTCAAGGGAGAAGGGACGTACGGCCTGCCGAGGACCGTTCCTCTGCATCCGGATGTCCGTGAAATCCTCTCTCTGTACCTCATCCTACGCAAAAAATGGTTGGTGGACAATAACCTGAACTCACACGCGCTTTTTCCGTCGAAAAACGGCGCGGACGGGTATCTTTCCGGCAACGCGATTCGCAGGATAAAGGCTGTTGTGGAGGACGATCTAGACGTGAAATTCGACCTCCGCATGTGCCGCAGGACGTTCGGTCAGAGATATCTGGACAGTGACGTCGACATCGAATCGGTGTCGGTATTGATGGGACATGCGAGCACCAAGACCACGGAGGGATTCTACAGCAGAAAGAGACTCAACAAGGCTATAGACAACGCAAGGAACTCATGGTTGTCCAGTGGTGGACAATGACACTGTCCATTTTTCGATGATCTGGGTAGTGGTTAGTGGTGGACAAGGCGAGATTCGAACTCGCGACTTCTGCCTTGCGAAGGCAGCGATCTACCGGGCTGATCTACTTGCCCATAAGAATCCGGTAATTCCCAGATTTACATCAACCATTTAAAGATTCTTACGGACCCGGGGACCTCGCCGGAGAACACGGTATGGATCTCCCCGAATCCCGACCGCCTCGGGTCCGGCAATTCACCTAGAACATCCACGAATCCATCATGGATATATGCTCCATTATCGTTCACATATACATGATTCGGAACCCAGGACACAACAAGACCCCAAGACCGTTGGAGGTATGGAGTGCCGACGTTCCCTTCGATTCCAGCAGCGGTTCCAAAGACCGTCCGGTCGTCGTTCTGGGGAAAAAGGGATCGTTGTACGACATCATGATGGTCACAACGCATCCCCGCGACGGCAACTACATGCGTCCGCTGGATCCGTACGATGCTGGATTGGACTCCAGATCCCACATCCGCACGGATAAGCTGTTCCGTCTGTCCGAATCCAGATTCAACTACTACATAGGCATCCTTTCCGAGGATGATGCGGCCGTTCTCGAATCGAAATACGAGAGGATGGTAAAGGGCCGATGAACAGGGACGAGATTGCCGTGGAGATAGTGTCGTCGGCGGCCAACAGACTGTGCCTCGACATGCGCTTCCTCACGATGGCGGTGCTTTCCCTGGAGAGGGTTGTTGTTCCGGGATCGGGGCTCCCGTCGTGTGACGGCAGGACCGTCGTGTTCCATACCGACTCCGTCATCTCGGACTACCGCAGAGATCAGAACTGCGTCACAAGACAGCTGGCGCATTGCGTCATGCACTGCATCCTCGGCCATATCGCCGATCCGCGTCCGGAGATGCTCCTGGCGCAGGACATGGTGGCCGAATACGTCCTGGACTCGCTCGACACCCCGCATGTCTCCGTCCCCGGCAAGGAGGACCGCATCTATGCCTGCGAGAAATACTTCGGGAAGGCGGGTGCCCCGTCTCCCGACCTGGTCTCCAACACATTGCTGGAGCTGTCCGGATGGCGCAGCAGCCACTACACCAAGATGTTCGAACAGGATGACAATTCCGCCCATCCCACCGCAGATTCGGCGGAATGGAGGGATCTGGCCCAGCAGGCCATGGCGGAGATCGAGGGTTTCATCAGGAAGAACGACGGGACCACGGATGCCTTCGTCTCCATCCTCCGGATCAGGAACAGGAAGCGCCACGACTACCGCACGTTCCTGCGCAAGTTCATGACCCGCAGACCGAGCGTCCGGGAGAGCATGGAGGATTTCGACCCCATCTACTACACCTACGGACTCCAGAACTACGGGAACATCCCCCTGCTGGATTCGCTTGAATCCTCCGACACCAACAGGGTGGAGGAGTTCGTGATAGCCATCGACACATCGGGATCCACCATGTGCGGACCCGTGGTGGCGTTCCTAGAGGAGGCGTACGCAGTCCTCCGCCAATCCGGGATCGGACGCGATGTGAACCTCCATATCATCCAATGCGACGATGTCGTCAGAACAGACGATGTCATCAGATCCGAAGGGGACCTCCGCCGTCTCATATCTGATTTCAAACTCATGGGCGGGAAGGGGACCGACTTCCGCCCCGTATTCAGATACGTTGAAGAACTCATCGACCAAGGCGAGTTCAGGGACCTCAAAGGTCTGATGTACTTCACGGACGGGATGGGCACGTACCCCGAGAGACGCCCGCGCTTCGATACCGCGTTCGTGTTCTGCGACGACAGATACCGGGACCACGAAGTGCCCCCTTGGGCGATGAGACTCGTGGTCAGGACCGGAGACCTGCAATGTGCGGAAAAGGAGGCTTGAGATGAACATACAGGAAGCCAAAGACTGCGTTAGAGATGCCGTGTCCACCTATCTGGACACGGATGCGGGCGGGAACTACATAATCCCCCGCGCGAGACAGAGACCGCTTGTCATCATGGGGGCGCCCGGCCTGGGGAAGACGGCCATCATGTCGCAGGTCGCCGCCGAGCTGGGCATCGGGTACATCGGATATGCGATGACCCATCACACGCGCCAATCGGCCATAGGCCTGCCTATGATCGAGAACAGGACCTTCGACGGGGATGTGATCCCCATCACCAGGTACACCATGAGCGAGATCATCGCCTCGGTGTACGATGCCATCGAGAATCAGGGCAAGAAACAGGGCATTCTGTTCATCGACGAGGTGAACTGCGTTTCCGAGACGCTGTCCGCGGCGATGCTGGACCTTCTTCAGAACAAGAAGTTCGGACCCCACAGGATACCCGACGGATGGGTCCTTGTCGCGGCAGGCAACCCTCCCGAATTCAATTCGTCCGCCCGCGAGTTCGACATCGCCACCCTGGACAGGGTGAGGCTCATCGAGGTCGAGGCGGACACCGACGTATGGATCAGATATGCCATGAGCTCCGGCATCCACGATGCGATCACCTATTATCTTCAAGTCAAGCCACAGAACCTTCTGGTCATCGAGAACACCCCTTCCGGACCGGAATTCGCCACTCCCCGCGCCTGGGAGGACCTGTCCATGGTGCTCAAGGAGCATGACAGACTGGGCCTGAACGTGGATGTCAACCTGATCTCGCAATACATACGCAGCCCGGACATCGCGGCCGAGTTCAAGAGGTATCTGGACTTCCAGAGGAAGTACCGCGAGGAGAACGACGTGGATGCCATCCTGGACGGCATTGCCGATGATGACTCCGGCATAGCGGATGCCGGACCGGAGGAGAGGCTCTCCGTCATATCCGTGATGATAGGCTCCCTCAATTCGGCCGCAGAGGAAGGGATGGACATGAGGGAACTGCGCACATTGGTGAACGGACTGGATGAGAACTCGCCCGCACCCTCGGTGTCCGACTCCAGGAAACGGCTGATGGCAAGAATGTCATCGAACATCACCAGGGACGAGGCCCGCTCCATAACGTTCTGTCTGTCCGCCCTCCAGAATCTGGAGGCCACCGGCGACGGTATCCGCGCCTTCAGAGAGGAGGTCGAGAGGAGGAACGAAGCCTGTTCCAAGACATTCGATAGCAAACTGACCAACGCCATGGAGTACATGAAGCGGTCCTTCGGTAATGGTCAGGAACCGATAACGCTGCTGTCGGGACTGCTCGGATGCTACTCCGTCGTCATGTACTCGGATCCGCAGGGTCCGCTGTACAGATACAACGACGAGATGCTCTCCGGCGGCCACGACCGCCGCATAGCTGCGGCATTGGAGGGGTTAGAATGACTGCCAAAGTATCGTTCGAAACGGGGAACGACGGACTGGTCATCACCAAGCTGACCACGTTCGACAAGACCATCATGGTTCCGGAGGAGGTCCAGGGGATGCCTGTCCGCGGCATCGGACCCTCGTTCCTGTCGGGCTCCCACGGAGGGAACGGCAGGACACTCGTGATACCGGAATGCGTATCCAAGATGGACCCGTCGGCACTCGACGGCACCACCGGGATCATCCGCATAGAATACGGAGGGGAGCTCGAGACGTTCGAAACGTTCAAGCTCGTGAACAGCACGGATTGCACGGTGTCCTGCAGAAACCATGGGGAGGACTTCGCCTTCGATTTCATCTCGGGCCGCCCCATGAGCTTCCCGGAGTTCGATGACTCCGTATTGAGCCTCTATGTGAGACTCACGCCGGAGATCGCGCTCAGCAGACTGGTAAATCCCGTCGGTCTGACCGATGAGAACCGCGCCAAGTACGAGCGGTTCATATCTGGAAGGATAATGCCCCGTGCGGAGCAGGCCGTGTCCTCCGGTGACACCGTCGGACTGGAGAAGCTGTTCTCCTCGGGGATGATATCCGATGACGATCTCAGGAAGCTGCTGGACAGGTCCCTTAGATCGGGGAGGATAACCGTCACCAGCATGCTGATGTCGGAGATCCGGAGAAGGGATACCGAGGATTGAATAGGGTTTGCGGGGTCGGATCAGGATGCCGACCCCGACATTTTTCACTGGGCGGGCTCCCATTTGCATCTGACGGGAGATACGATGGCACCCTCGGCCTTGAGCTCCTTGAAGGCCTTGTCGATCTCCTTCCTGTCGATTCCGGTGGCCTTCTCCACCTCTCCGGCGCTCATGGGCTTTCCGGCTTCCTTCATTGCTTTGATGACATCGTCTTTCACAGACATGTTAACACCGAGAATAGAAATGGGGGAACTGATACATACATCTATCCTGACATCATACCGGGGGTCCATAGGTGTTGTTCATATGGACGAGTTCGGACACGGATTATCCGCCTTTGCACGCAGACAGCCCATGGTGACCGTCTCCGCGATACTGTGCATCCTGAGCCTGATCCTCATCCGTCCCGGCGGAAATGTCTGCGACAACATAGACTGGGGGATGCTCTGCACCCTGTTCTGCTTCATGTGCGTCCTCTCCGGATTGTCGGAATGCGGGGCGTTCGAACGCCTGGCGGAATCCGTTGTCACAGACAGGATGGATTCCAGGGTGCTCTGCGCGATCCTCGTCATCCTGCCTCTGGTATGCTCGATGTTCATAACCAACGACGTCGCGCTGATAACGTTCGTACCGTTCGCCGTTCTGATATTGGAGAGGACGGGTCATCGCGAACATATCATCCCGGTGGCGGTCCTTCAGACGCTTGCTGCCAACACGGGATGCATGATAACCCCGTTCGGAAGCCCGCACAACCTGCTGGTGTTCTCCCATTACAATCTGAACACGTGGGATGTGGTATCCACGATGGCCCCGTATCTGATCGTCGGTTCTGCGCTGATAATAGCGCTCTGCCTGAGGTTCCCGAAGGGTCCGGTGGACCTGAAGGACAGGACCGTCCACAAGGTCAATCCAGTGAAGGCGACGGTTCTGATGTTCGCATTCATCATCTGCATAGCATCCGTCGTCGGATTCGTCCCCCTGTGGGCGACGCTTATCGTCAGCGTGGCGGCGGTGTGCCTAACCATACCGAGATCGCTTCTTAAGGTGAACTACGGCCTGCTGCTGACGTTCGTGTTCCTCTTCATACTGATAGGGACCCTGACCTCCGTGGAGAGCATCGACTCCATTCTGATGGGACTCGAGGATAGGGATTCGTTCTTCCCAGCCGTCGGGATCAGTCAGATCGTCAGCAATGTGCCCGCTGCCACGCTGTTATCGACATTCACGGACGATTGGAGCGGTCTGCTGATCGGTACCAACGTCGGCGGGTTCGGGACCCCGATCGCCTCGATGGCGAGCGTGATAACGTTCGGGATATACTCCAAGACGGAAGGTGCGGACATCAGAAGGTTCACTGCAGTGTTCCTTGCCGCGAATGCGATGATGGTCCTCGCCCTGATTGCCTTGCATATCCTGCTGTGACTCAGCGCTTCTTCTTCTGAGCCCCGGGCTTGTAGGACTTCAGGTACTTCAGGACGTTCTGGTCGTCCTCGGAATCGGACCACTCGGGTGTGTATCCGCCCTTCATGTACTCGTTGTACCACTCGACGCACTGGTCCATGTATCCTGTCATGTCCAGACGGTCCTTGACCACGACGAAGGTATTGTCCTCGTTTGGGACCCACTGCTTCGGCCTGTCGTAATCCTGGTCCTCAAGGAATCCGACGAGGAACACGATCCTGTCCAGATTGGACAGCTGGGCGTAAAGGGATGCCTGCAGCATGTAGGACATGGGAATGTTGGTGTACCCACCGTCCGCGTCCCTCCACTTCTCGCGGTCTGAAGCGGTCTTGATCTCGAGGATGGAGTTCCTCTTCCCGTCGATCTGTATGTAGCCGTCGACCATCCCTCCGAACACCTTCTCGTTGTGGAAATGATCGTATCCGCACTGCTCCTTGGGAACGGGTTCCTCCACAGCGGCCTTCGAGCCTTCCGGGATCGAGAGGGGACCTTTCAGCATGGCGTTGCAGCGGGTCCCGATGTACTCCCTCAGTACAGGCTCCAAGATGTTGCCCGCATCGATGTAGCGGTTGGCCTTGTCTCCGGGATAAAGGCCCGCAAGCTCGCATGCGACCTTGAACGGGGAGGCGAACTCGCTCAATCCCAGAATAGGGGCCACACGGGTCCCGGTGATCTTCTTGAGCCTGTACGTGTCGAAGATGACCGTGCGCTCATCCTCGTCGATATCTACGATGCCTGCCCTTCCGTCGAATGCCATGGCCCGCCCATCGACTCATAGATGTTAATAGTTGACCTGATGCGCACACTGCGTATAGGAACGTACTCTCCGGGACACGGAGTTCACCCAGGTGAATCCGCCGTTTTCGGACATCCACATGTCGAGCGGTTCGAATCCGGACGATATGAGAAGCGATCTCAGCGAATCGACGGTCATATCTGTATAATGGCGGCCGTCGCGGATGCCCTCGAAATCCCCGTGTTTGAAACAGCAGAAGAAGATGCCTTCGGCCTTCAGGGACCTGTGGACAGCACCCATTATGTCTGGAAGGTCCCGGGAACGGGCATGTAACAGCGATGCGCATGCCCACACCCCATCGAAACTGTCCTCGTAATCAAGTTCAGAGAACAAGAGCCTTCTGACCTTCAGCCCTGTGTTCCTCTCCGCCACGCGACACATCCCCTCAGACCCGTCCACAGGGGTCACGTCGAATCCTTCTGTACAAAAGGCCTGCGAGTCCCTCCCGGAACCGCATCCGAGATCGATGATCGAAGCCCCCGGCGAGAGATGCTTCGTGAAACGGTCGCGGATTGGGGACATATCGGCCCCGTACGTCTTCTCCGAATAACCTTCGGGATCTGAGTCGTAGAAATCCAGCGTCATGGGGACTTCATGATGGTATCGACGGCCTTGCCGATCCAGTCCTTCTCGGACAGGGCGTGCTGGTGCATGTACGACCCTATGCATCTTCCGGATACGAGGCCGTCCCTGCGGTCTGCGATCCCGAGACCTCTCCTGACATCGAACCCGTATGTGGGTTCCGACGACGGGAAGACATCAGAATAATGGTACTCATGGCCGCGGACCGTTCCCGAGAATGAAGGATTGTCCTTAGTCGCGTCCGCGATGACGTAGGTCGGACCGTGGCGCTTTCCGGTCATGGAGGCTTCGGCATCGAAGATGCCCGCCATCCTGTGGGAGTTTCCGTCCTTGTCGGTTATCGACCTGCACATGGTCATCAGGCCTCCGCATTCTCCTATGACCATCTTACCATCCGATGCGGCAGTTGAAAGCCCTTCAAGGAAATCCGTATTGGAAGAGATCTGTCCGGCATGGAGCTCGGGATATCCTCCTCCGAGGTAGTACAGGTCCGCATCGGGAAGGCTGTCGCCGTCTGTCGGCCTGAAGGTCTCGACCTTGAAACCGGAGGCTTCCAGGCATTCGATGTTCTCTCTGTAGTAGAAGCAGTATGCCTCGTCCATCGGAACGGCGGCCCTGAGCCCCGTGTCCCTCTCCGTGTACGGGGAGGATATGGGAAGATCCGCAGGCGAAGATTCGGCTATGTCCATCAGGGCATCGAGATCGATGGGTTCGGTGAGTTCCTGAAGGGGCGTGACCTCCTTCTCGGTGAACGTCTTGAGCGTCTTGAGACCGAGATACCTCTGCTCCAATGCATTCCCGGGATCCCTTGGGATCATCCCGAGGAGCCTGACATCCGGACAGTACGTCTCCATCGCGGTCCTGAGCTTGTCGGTATGCTGCTTCCCGGAAACGTTGTTGAGGATCACTCCGGCAACGTTGACGTCGGGGTCGAAGGAAGTGAATCCGCGGACGATGGCGGCCGCACTGCGGGTGAGCGACCTGGCATCTACTATCAATACCACAGGGAGCCCCAGGAGCTTCGCGACATATGCCGTGGAACCCTGGTCCCCGTCTCCGCTGAACCCTTCGTAGAGTCCGCGGACGCCTTCGACGATGCAGATGTCGGCATCCTTGGATGCGTATCCCACCAGATTGCGTATGGTGTCGTCGTCCATCAGGAACGAATCGAGGTTCCTGGACGGCCTTCCCGTGGCCGCGGAATGGTACATCGGATCGATGAAATCCGGCCCGGACTTGAACGCCTGGACCTTCTTTGTCTTGGACAATCTGGACATCAGACCCGTGGCGATGGATGTCTTCCCGACGCCGCTGCCGGTCCCGGCCAGGACCACGCCCTTCATTCCAGCATCTCCCTCAGCGTGTCCGCGGTCTCGAGCGGCACTATGCTGTGGGCGCCCATGACCATCGTGTGGGAGGATATCTCCCCGACGGCCCATGTGAAGCCCTGGTTGAGGTAGTTCGCCAGCTGCCTGGGCTGGTCCGTGATGAGTATGTCGTCCTCGGACATCCCAGGATATGCGTGGCAGATCCCCAGGATTATGGTGAGATCCGGAGAGAATCCGTCCACGGCATCCTTCATGTCCTGACCGACGAGGGAATACTCGTCGAGAGCGCCTACGACCCTGTCGATCCCCACGCCCTTGGACCTCAGGTCCTCGGTTATCTCCCTGCAGTAGTTCCTTATCCTGGGAAGTCCCCTGGAATCGTCGAGATTCGCTACGAACAGGGTCTCTCCGCCGAGCTTCCTGCGTGCCCTGTCTACAGCTTCGAACATGTCAGCGAAGCGGTATGCGAGCTCCTTCTTGGCATCCATGACCACGGCGACACGTCCTCCTGATGACAGAACATCGCAGATCCTCCTGCAGACGTGCATCTTGGTGGGGCTGACGGCAGGCTGGATGTAGTCCTTCGAGGCCATCCCGACGTTCTTCTCCAGTTTTGTAGCAGCCTTCATGAGGGAGATCTGACGGTCGCATTCATCCGGACCGATTATGCCCGCATCCCTTCCGGCCTCCAGGGCCTTAATGGCACCGCGGGTGTTGTCTCCCATGCATCCGTGGCAGTCCACGGGGAACACGTTGGCATCGATGCCTGCGCGGCGGATCGTCTTCCCCAGGTCCTCGCCGATGATCATGCTCGCGCATGTCCCGACGACGGCCACGGTCTTGGGGTGGAACTTCTCCTCCACTTGTTTGAGTGTGTTTATGAGCGGTTCGTCGCCTCCGAAGATGAGGTCGTTGTCCCTCATCCCCGATGTGACCACCCTGACGTCCGCATCCTCGAGGGGCCTGGACGCCATGAAGCAGCATCCGGAGGGACCGTGCTCCACGATGACGTCCACATCCATGTCGCGGAGCGTGTACATCGCCGCGACGATAGGATTCGGACGGGGATGGATGATGGTCCTCACTGGTATCCCTCTTTGACGAACTCCAGCAGGAGCCCGATGTCCGACGGTACATCGGGACGTACTCCGTCGCCCTTGGTCACGACCATCGGGACCCCGTAGGAGTCCACCACCTTACGGATCTCGTCGGTGTCCATCTTGTCGCAGACCTTCTTGCTCACGGGATCGAGGATTATCATGGCGGAATCGAGGGCGTCCATCTCCTTCAGGCACTTCAGCGTCCTTCCGATGGAGAGATGGGATATCCCGGGGTTGCGCTCGCGGATGACGGTGCGTCCGTCCTCTTTGAGGATCTCCCCCCTTCCGGGGACCCCTTTGAACGTCTCCAGCGACCTGACAACGGACTCCCTGGGGATGCCCATCCTGTGACAGACCTCCAAAGCGAGGTCCATCGCCTCCAGATATTCCGTGGAGACGTAGGATCCGTCCAGGACCACCTCTCCGGTCCCGTCGTAATCGACATCCACCCTGAGCCCCTCGCCCAGTTTCGGCTCGGACAGCCTGGTCACCCTGCGTCCGTATGTTGTCAGCTTCTTGCCGTATGCAGACCAGAATCCCTCTTCGGATTCCGATACGATGTTGATCCCGTCGTCGGTGAGGATGTCCTTCTTGGCATCGGAGGCCTTGAGGGTGTTCTTGGCGATGCCGTAGTCCTCGACGAGGTTGGTTATGCAGGCGATGTCGGCCTTTCCGGAGCCTCCAAGAGAGACTTCGCATACGACGGCGTCGTAATCCCCTGCTTCAAGCGTCATTATGTAAGGCGGGGCTATGCTGACCTTGCGGTCGATCATGTGCCCCTCGGCAGTGTAGGGTCCCTCTCCGCGGGATGTGTGAAGCAGCACCTTCTTCCCGGAATCGGAGAGCATCTTGGCGATCAGGTAGCATGTGCTTGTCTTCCCCTTGACGCCGGTGACCTCTATCCTGAACCTCCTGTCCTCGATGAAGCGGCAGACATCCTGACTGAACGACACTATGCGCCCGGGATCGGCGTTGCCGAGAAACGCCCTTGTGCAATGAGTCGGCATGACGGTCATGTCGTAGCTTCCCTCGGGGACCTTGTCGGTCACGCGTATCTCCATCGAGCGGAGCTCCTCCTTCCTCGCCTCGGGGCAGATGCCGTAGACATCCACACAGGTGACGTCGTCGCCTTCGGACAGGTGCCTTATCGCCAGGAGGTCGCCTCCGTGTACCATGTCCAGAATGAGAACGCGCATGGTATCACTCGTACTTCCTGAGCTTCTCCACCAGGACATCGCACAGCCTGGGATCCCCGCCCAGCGGGACGGCGTACTTCAGCTCCACATCCCTGCCGTTGCGGTGGAGGATGCCCCCGTCGGAGAAGTCCTCGATGCCGAGCTTGCCGGGGACATCCATGGTGAGGTGCTTTCCGAGGGAGATGAACATGGGGATCGCCACGATCTCCTCCGCCCCGTCGTCGATGATCTTCGGCACCACGTCCTCGATCTTCGGCTCGTTGAACTCGTTGTATCCGACGTACACCCTCTTGTACCCCCTCGCACGGAGGCGGTCGGCGTTGAGCTTGACTACATCGGAATTGAAATCCAGTCTGGACCCGTGGCCCATAACCATTATGGCGGTGTCCTTGCCGGGAGTGCTGAGCTCCTTGATCCTCTCCACTATGATGTCTGTGAGATTGGGATCCTCTCCGAAAGGCTGCTCGATGTGTATCTTCACATCCTTGCCTGCGATCTTGCTGATCCCCTCCGTCGCGTTGCGGGGAAGGTCGAGATGTTTCATGGGTATGTCGCGGGTCACGTGGAGCCCGGATGCTATGAAGAACGGAAGGATGACGATCTCGTCGTATCCGTCCTCGACCATCTCCTCGGCCGTCTCGCGAATGGACGGGATGGAGAACTCGTTGAATCCGACATACACATTGTCGTAGCCCTTTGACCTCAGCTTCTCCGCCTGCATGTCAAGAACCCCTTTGTTGAAGGCCATGGTGGACCCGTGGCCGGCCAGCATAATACCGATTGTCATATCATTCCCCTCCAAGACGCATACCGCCCGAGGTGTCCTCGGACATATCGAAAAGCTTCCCAGCGAGCTCACGGTATGATGATGCCATGGCCGAATCGGGCTCCCCGTCCACTACGGTGCAGCCCATCTCCTCGCACCTCTGAACCGCCGGGTCCCTGGGAAGTCTGTGGACCACGGTGGTGCCCATCTCTCCGGCGGCCCTGTCGACGAGCGAATCCTCATCCTTGACGCCGCGGGAGTTCTGGATGAGACCTCCGAGACGGGCATAGCCGTCGTTCCTGAGGTCGTTGACCGCGTACGAGATGTTCGTTGCGGCATAGAGCGACATCATCTCCCCGGAGGTCACGACGAAGACGTCGCGGGCGTACCCGTTCCTGATGGGCATGGCGAATCCGCCGCAGACCACATCGCCGAGGACGTCGTACAGTATCACATCGGGCCTGTATTCGGAGATCATGTCGAGCTCCTCCAGGAGCTCGAACGCCGCTATGATCCCCCTTCCGGCACAACCTACGCCGGGACGGGGACCTCCGCATTCCACGCAGAGCACGCCTTTGGGACCTTCGAAGACGAGGTCTTCGAGCTCCGGATCCGGATTGGCCCTCATGGTCTCGAGGACCGTGGGGATCCTGCGTCCGGCAACGGCACAGGTGGAATCGGCCTTCGGGTCGCATCCTATCTGGATGACCTTCAGTCCCTTGGCGGCCAACGCCGCCGAAACATTGCCGACGGTCGTGGATTTGCCTATCCCGCCCTTTCCGTAGACGGCTATTCTGCGCATATCGCCCCGAATGCGTGTTCTCAATTAATACTTTCTTGAATGAAAATAACACATGTTCGAACTTCCGACTACGGAAATTATTACCGTACATCACGTCCGACTGCGAGGATACCCTAAAGAACGTTCATACGGATATCCTGTCCATGACCCCGGAGAACTTCAGGATCCCGTCATCCAACGGGAAGGACGACATCAACGGATACAGATGGATGCCGGAACAGGAGCCGGTAGCATCGCTACAGATAGTGCACGGGATGACCGAGCACATCCTCAGATACTCGGAATTCGCAGAGTACCTCAACACAAGAGGCATCGCCGTCTACGGTCACGACCACATAGGTCATGGAGGAACATCCGAGGAGAAAGGGTTCTTCGCCGAATCGGACGGAGCGTCCAAACTCGTCGAGGACGTCCACAGAGTGAACACCAAGATGCGCGACGACCTTCCGGGCATACCCCACCTGATCATGGGGCACAGCATGGGGTCGTTCGTCACCAGGAGATTCCTGACCATCTACGGGAACGATATGGACGGCGCCATAATCATGGGGACCGGCAACCAGCCGGCATACCAGGTGTCCGTCGGAAGGTTCTATGCGAACAGCCTCCTGAAAAAGCACGGCGCCCACTACAGGAGCGAGAAGCTCAACGGCATGGTCATGGGCGCTTACGACAAGAAGTTCAAGGAGCCCGATCTTCCGAACAAGTGGCTGTGCTCCAATCCGGAATCGCTCAAAGCCTACGAAGCCGATCCGCTGTGCGGGTTCACGTTCACCGTGTCCGCCTACAGGGACATGTTCGACCTCATCCACGGACTTGTGAAGTGCGAAGGCCTCGAGAACATGCCCAAGGATCTGCCGATTATCTTCGTCTCTGGAGACCAGGACCCTGTGGGAGGGTTCGGAAAGGGTGTAAGAAAGGCCAAGGAGAACCTGGAGAAGGTGGGCCTGAAGCCCGATATGAAACTCTACCCCGGAATGAGGCACGAGATCCTGAACGAATTCGGAAAGGACGAAGTGTTCAGGGACCTCGGCGATTGGATCCTGAAGGTGTCCGGCGCCTGATCAGATCTGACGGTACCAGAACACGCCGTAGCACTTGCACGGCGCCCCGCATATGGGGCAGTCGTGGCCTTCCGGCGAGTCAACCATTGTGTTCCAGTAGCCCTGGATCGCTATCGTCTCGCGAAGGCCCATCTTCGTCAGGATGCCGCCGATGTTTGTCTTGCCCAGATAGCTCTTCCATGCCATGGCGCAGACCATCCCGCATCCCCTGGACTTCATCTCGCGGACGCATTCGTTGCACATCTCCGTGCCCACTCCCCTGCCCTTGAAATCCGGGGACACGGCCACGGAATCGAGGAGGCCGATGAGTCCGGTCGACATGACGACATCCCTCTCCGGACAGTCCGGAAGCTTCAGGAGCTCCGGCTCGCGGTCGGGTCCGAAGACCTGGCAGATGGCGAAACCGGCCACCTTTCCGTCCACCGATGCGATCATGCAGAACTGATCGTCCGAGACCATCGCATCCTTGAAATCGTTCTCGTCCAGATAGTCCGAACCCAGCTGTGTGAGCGATATCGCCAGTGCATCCTTGATGTCCTCTTCCCTGATCAACCTGTACTCTGTCATAATCCCAACTCTCTGAACAGAACCGTGCGTTCCTCTGCGGTGAGGTCCCTGTACTTCCCCTCGGGAAGGTCCCCAAGCTCGATGTTCATTACTCTGACCCTTCTGAGACGGATCACGGTGTATCCGAAATGCCCGCACATGCGCCTGATCTGACGGTTCAGCCCCTGACGCAGGATAATCCTGAACTCCTTC
Source organism: uncultured Methanomassiliicoccales archaeon (assembly GCA_934702355.1). Classification (GTDB taxonomy): domain Archaea; phylum Thermoplasmatota; class Thermoplasmata; order Methanomassiliicoccales; family Methanomethylophilaceae; genus Methanoprimaticola. Next base: position 138,025 of record CAKUXX010000005.1, on the reverse strand, counting down.
GGGCCTGTCTGTTCGACGAAGCACTCCTTCGTCATGCGCCCGAGGATTGGGACTCCGGATGACATGCTCCTGACGAACTGGTCCGTGACCTTCCTGTCCACCGTCACAATATACTCCTTCTCGTGCTCTCCGCGGGACTTCATGACCTGGTTGGCGAGTTCGCCGTTGTTCGTCATGAGTATCAGCCCTTCGGAATCCCTGTCGAGCCTCCCCACGGAATAGATCCTCTCAGGATAGCCGATGAACGAGATTATGTTGTCAGGGACCTCCGGATCCGCTGTGCATGTGATGCCGCGGGGCTTGTTGAAGGCCAGGATGACTTCTTTGGAGCACCCGGACACCGTCTTGCCGTCCACACACACCGCGTCCCCTTCCGAAACCCTGTCCCCGAGGACTGCGGTGCGGCCGTTGATGGTGACACGTCCCTCCTCGACCAGCCTGTCGGCGGCACGGCGGGATGCAAAACCCGATTCGCTGAGGTATTTGTTGAGACGCGTCCCCTCTGTCATAGTACCCCGTATCTGCACCCCTATTATAATGGGAGCAGTCCTCCGTTTCGGATCGACGGACCGTTCCTCCAACATCGGCAGCTCGTACTGTTTCCTTTTACAAACTACAGAATACTGTTTATGTGCTAGCGTTTCCTTGTATAAACGAAACATTCAGAAGTATTATATTCTTTTTCCGTATATATCAGAAACATGAGATATGTCGAACGTCCGCTTTACCTAGATCGCATACGGCCGTTCAAATCCAACGGCAATGTCAAGATAATAACCGGAGTCAGAAGGTCGGGGAAATCCACCCTTCTGAAAGAACTGGACAGGATCACAGAGGACGAAATACTGCGCATTGACATGGAGCTCTGGGATAACCGGAAGTACAGAGATCCAGACATTGCATACTCTTACATACGCGAATCCATCGACAATGGAATCGATACGATAGCCATAGATGAGATACAGGACATCCGTCAATGGCACGAGATGATCAGATCCATTGTGGCCGAGGGGAGATGCGACCTCTATATCACTGGATCGAATTCCAAACTGCTGTCCAATGAATTCGCCAGCCTGCTGACGGGGAGGTACAATCTGTTCGATGCATTCACCCTGACATACAGCGAATGCACCGAATTCGCAAGCGAATATCTAGATCCGGGAACGGATGTGTTCTCCAGATTCCTGCGTGTGGGCGGATTCCCTTCCGTATGGAAAAACGACTACGATGAATCGGATGCTCTGTCCGAAATCGGGGATATACTGGATTCCATCCTGATGCGCGACATCGTCACACGCTACGAGATAAGGAGGCCGGACCTCCTTCACAGGATACTGCGTTTCATCTGCGACAATGTCGGAAACAGAACATCCGTGAACAACATCTACACTTCCATGCTGTCCGAAGACAGGAAACTATCGAAGGACCTGGTGTATGAGTATGTAGACCATCTGGAAGCGGCCTGCCTGATCTACAAGGCGGAAGCATACGACATCAAAGGAAGGAAAATCCTCACTTCACGGTACAAGTACTATCTGGCGGACATAGGGTTGAAGAATTCCCTGTGCGGATTCAGGCCCGAAGACATCCAAGGCTATGTTGAGAACATCCTCTACTTGGAGATGAGGGCAAGAGGATTCAGGGTCTGGATGGGGGAGTTTTCAGGAAAGGAGGTGGATTTCATCTGTAAAAAGGGAAACAAAACGATATATCTTCAGGCAACCACACGTCTTTCCGACGAGAATGTTGTTGAGAGGGAATTCGGAAACCTACGCAATATCCCAGACAACCACCCCAAATACGTCGTGGTCCTGGAAAGATCACCTCTTGATGCGGACATCGACGGCATAGTCTGTGTCACACTGGAGGATTTCCTCATGATGGAACTGTGAATCCGACGAACAGGACTGTCGGCACAGAATCATAATATCTCTTATACATTCCCCGGACATGGCCCTTTTCTCCAGGAGACCGAAGACCCCTCTGAGGGTGACGCCGATCGATATGCACTGGGATACCGAGGATCCGTTCCTGTTCGCATCCCATCACGAGGACGACTATCCGAAGGGAAACAGGCAACAAGCGCCGCCTCTGCATGAGATCGCCGGAAGGAACCTGGGCAGGGACTACGAACAGAGGATGGGCTTCAGGATGTACCACGGCAAGGTCGTCCCCGGGTTCCCGATGCACGCCCACTGGGGATACGAGACCCTCACCCTGGCGGAGAAGGGACTTGTCGACCATCATGACAACATGGGGATCTCCGGAAGGTTCGGGAACGGAGACGCCCAATGGATCTGCGCATCATCCCGCTACAGTCACAACGAGATGTATCCACTGTCGAATCAGGAGGATAGGAATCCCAACGACATAACGCAGATCATGATCAATCTGCCTCTAGAGCTGAAGAACAGGGAGAATGCGGTCAACACCGTGTGGCGCGGGGACATCCCGCGTGCATCCGGCCCGGGGTGGAGCGCCAAGGTCCTTTGTGGAAGATTCGGGAACGCATCAGCATCATCCCCCAGTCCGGAGACCTGGGCCACCGAAGGCCATGGGGTCAGGATTATAAGATTCGAGATGGAACCCGGTTCCGAACTCACGATAGACCCCTCGGCGGAGTCGGCCGGCAGGAATCTGTACATAATATCGGGAAACGGAGTCAAAATCCTGGGAACAGACGTCTCCGTCGATTCCAGGGTCAAGATACTCACGTCCGAGGAGATCAAAATTAACAACGGAGACGCACCGACCGTTATGTGGCTTCTGGAAGGTGTTCCGATAAAACAGAAGATGTCGATGTTCGGACCTGTATGTCTCGGCGACCTCGCCCAGGTAAGGGCGGGCATGGACGAGATCAGGAAGAACGAGTATCATGAGTGGCAGTGGGAGATCGTCGACCGTACTCAGCCACTCGGTGCCGAGAGACACATCTCCTATCCCGACGGTATCCGTCTGACCCCTGACGAAACAGAGAGAACAGAGTGAGTGTGCCTCGACCCGAATGATCGTCATCAATCGTGATACACGATTCCATACTAGATCTCATGTAGATCGTACACAAACAGCCGTCACTTGTGTGGCGGCATCTTTCCTTACATGATACTTTTCCGGAGATTCCTTCCGCTCGTTCTAGGTATCCTAAACAACATCCCAAACCATCGATCCCGACCGAATGTTCCTGTGAAGAACGCACCAACATCCCCGGATGATGGTCTTTTCCAAACGTCTGAAAAGGACGCTTCTGACCTATGTAACACGCATAAACGAGTCCGAATGGGCCTACGATTGAGCATCAATCACGAATCATGATACATGGTTTTAAAAACATATATCGTGTAAATAGTTCGGAGGCTTTTGAAGTGAAGAAAGAAGTCTTGGCAGCAATCGTAGCGGTTGTTGTCGTAGTAGCAGCAGCCGCAGTGCTGTTGGTGAACAATAACGAAGATGATGAGAAACCATTGCCTGTCGACACGCTTAGAACCGACCTCAAAGTCGGGGACAAAATAGAGCGTGTTGTCAAAACCAGCACAACCTTCCAAAGTTTCGAGGAACAAGACACGCGTGACAAGTTCCTTAGCTTCTATGGCAAAGGCACCGATTATGACGAGTTATATATGGATGGCATGGATGAGGTGAAGTACAAAAACGACATCGTCGAATGTTATGTTTTTAAAATGCCTGATAAAACCGTCTTATTGTCAGATTCATACATAGAGTACAAGATCCTGGAAGACGATACTGTCATCACTCTTGTAGACTCCAATATAGATTTACATGAGTCAAAGGACAAGATGGTGCTCAAAGAGGGCAGTTACATCCAATACAGCATCGATGGTAAATTCTTGGGCATGGTCTCCGAAACACCCGCGATATTCACCAAAACCATCAAAAAAGTGAACGATGACGGAACCTACGTAAGTAACACCACCGTATCCGGAGTGTACTCTGATAATGAGGTCAGGACCATCAAAGAGATAGCCGAGGATGGCAAACTCACAGTTAATAATGGAAAATTCGAAATTGAAGATACGAAGGACCAATTCCTGAGTAACATCTCCTTTGAGTCCGTAGAAAAAACAGAGAAAAATCTGAAAATAGTCGACGAAAAGAATGCCGTGATCGATACCGAATTCGGAAAACGTTCGGTCACTGTCAAAACGGTGGAATCTACCAACGATAGCGGCATTACGGTTAAAGGCAAGTACTATTGCGGTAACGATGGGATAGTATACCTCATCGAAGCCGTCGTGGATTTAGGTGGCATGGACTACTCCGTATCGGTTACTCTGAAGAACTCCAGCCTTCTGACGATCGGATCCTGATCCCAAACAGCCGTCACTTCTGTGGCGGCACCTTCCCCCTTCTCAAAGGACACGCCTAACAGAATATCAGGAAAACAAGTCTTGTACTGTAAGGTGTTTGGCTCCCGCATGATGCGGGAGCATAGGGCATCAGCCCTTGTAATAGATCATCGAGTTGCAGATCGTGGCGGCGATGTTGGAACCGCCCTTGCGTCCCTTCGGAACGATGAAGGGTATGCCGCGCTCCATGATCATCTCCTTGGACTCGACGACATTGACGAATCCGACCGGAGCACCGATGATAAGCGCGGGCTTGACCTTGCCCTCATCGATGAGCTCGCAGAGCCTGACCAGTGCGGTGGGTGCGTTCCCGATGGCGAAGATGACGGGATGCTCCTTCGCTATCTCCGCCCCCCTGTCCATGCAGACGGTCGCCCTGGTACATCCACGGGATTTGGCCTCTGCCACGACATCATCGTCGCTGATGAAGCAGTGGACCTGTCCGCCGTATGCTCCCAATTTCTTCTTGTTGATGCCTGCTGCGGCCATCTTGGTGTCCGTGACGATGTGGGCGCCGTTCCTGATGGCGTCCACTCCGATCTGCGCTGCGTTCTCGGAGAACACCAGGTTGTCGGCGTAATCGAAGTCCGCAGATGTGTGTATGCAGCGCTTGACGATGGAGAATTGGGGCTCGGGCCATGTGCGGCCGTTGAGCTCGCTGGTGATTATCTCCATGCTGCGCTTCTCGATCTCTTCCGGTTTTACTATCTCTATCGACATATGATCCCTCAGATTCTGTATCCTCTCGGTGTGATCATCCTTCCGTTCGACACGTACGTCTGCGAGTTCCCGACGATTACGATCGAGAACATATCCACATCCGCCTTGTCCAGGTCGCCTAATGTGGTCACCTGCTTGGTCTCGCCCTCCCTTCCGGCATCCCTGACGATTCCGACGGGAGTGTCGGGGGAACGGTGCTCAAGAATTATCTTCTGAGCGTCGGCCAGGTACTGCGTCCTGGTCTTGCTCTTTGGGTTGTATATGGCGATGACGAAATCGCCTTCCGCGGCCAGCTTCACGCGCTTCATGATCAGGTCGAGCGGGGTCATCAGATCGGAAAGACTGATGATCGCCAGATCGTGCATGAGCGGTGCTCCGAGTACGGATGCCGCAGTTGATGCAGCGGTCATCCCGGGGACGGTGTCGATGTCGATGTCGGCATTCATCTCGTCCGCCAGCTGATATATGATTCCGGCCATACCGTATATCCCGGAATCACCGCTGGAGACGATGGCGACATCCTTTCCGGACATTGCGTCCTCGATGGCCATCCTGCACCTGTCCACTTCCTTCATCATCCCGGTGGACTTGTACTCCTTGTCGGGGAAGATGGGCTTCAGCATGTTGATGTATGCCGTGTACCCTGTAACGACGTCGGCGGCCTGGATCGTGTCGATGGCCTTGACGGTCATGTGCTCCCTTCCTCCGGGACCGAATCCGACCACATGGAGTCTTCCTTTCATCAGAATCACTCCTTGGCCTGGCGGAACTCGGTGGTGAAATGCTTGTCGTAGAGCTTCGAGAGGTCGTACTCGTCGCCAAGGAAGTCTCCCACGACGGTGAGGGCGGTCTTCTTGATGCCTGCATCCTTGACCTTCTGGGCGATGTCCTGGAGTGTTCCCCTCAGGATCTTCTGGTCGGGCCATGTGGCCTTGTACACAACCGCCACAGGTGTCGTGGGCTCGTATCCTCCGGCCTCCAGCTGCTCCACCATCTCGTCCATGAATCCTATGGAGAGGAAGATGACCATGGATGCGTGGTGCCTTGCCAGGTCCGTGAGCTTCTCGCGCTCCGGCATGGGGGTCCTGCCCTCCATCCTCGTCAGGATGACGGTCTGACTCTTTCCGGGGAGGGTGTACTCCTTCTGGAGGACGGCCGCGGTCCCGAGGAACGAGGAAACTCCGGGGATGACCTCGTATGTGATCCCGAGCTCGTCGAGTCTGTCCATCTGCTCCCTGTGGGCACCGTATATCGCGGGATCGCCTGTGTGGACGCGGACGCATTTCTTTCCCTCGGCCTCGGCCTCCTTCATGACGGCAATGACCTCGTCGAGGTCCATCAGGGCGCTGTTGTAGATCTTGGCCCCTTCCTTGTGGTCGGACAGGACCTTCGGGTTCACGAGGGAACCCGCGTAGATGATCACATCGGCCTCGTCGATGAGCCTCTTTCCCTTCAGTGTCAGCAGTTCGGGGTCACCGGGACCCGCTCCAATGAATGATATCAACCCTCATCACCTCTTCTTCTTGATTATGACAGTCGTAAAATAGCCGTATTCGCGCTTCGGATCCATCGGTCCGATGTACTCGCCGTCCATACCGACGTTGCTCACGACGACGGCATTCTCCACGGGGATCCCCCTGGCGGACATCATGTCTATCAGGACGGGGATCGACTTGAACGCCTTCATGACGACGACGTTGTCGAAGCCGTCCAATGCGGCCTCCAGCAGTTTCGTGTTGCCCTTGGCCATCGGCACGACGGCAAGACCCTCGTCACCGATCATGAGAGGAATACCGGCGAGTGCGGCACCGTGACAGAATGACGGGATCCCGGGCACGACCTCCGTGCTGTATCCCCTTTCGGCGATGTCGCGGTCTATGTACATGTAAGTGCTGTACACACCCACGTCGCCGAGGGTGACCATGGCTATGTCCTCCCCGTTGTCGAGGAGCTTGCACATCTTGTCCATAGCCTCCTGCCTGCATTTCTCCCTGACGGAATCGTCCGGGTCCATGGAGAACAGGAACTCCTCCACACTCTTCTCGGAGACGTCGACAACATCCTTGATGATATCGAATGCGACACTTCCCTCCCCTGGCTTCTTGACAGGGTATGCGATAACACCGCACCTGTCCAAGATCTCCTTGGCCCTCAACGTCAACAGGCCCGGTTCCCCGGGACCGACACCGATACCATACAACTTTCCAGACATTGCCTCTTCCTCTTGGATGATGATGCCATGCAATCCCAATTATTATAACTTGGTGTATTCATCCAGCTACAATACCCATGCCGAACGGCCCGTGCCTAGGCAGGTCGGTGTGAGAATGACCTCTGATTCAGATTTATACGTCTACGTGAACAACAAGAAACTCAGACGCGGTCACACTACTGGAACATGCGCCGCAGCCGCTTCGAGAGGTGCGGCGGAAGCCATCCTCACCGGGAAGGATGTCACGCACGTCCCGATACGCACGCCGAAGGGGATATCCCTAGACCTTCCGACAGAAGACCTGTCATTCGACAAAGTCCACGGAAGATGCGCCGTCAGGAAGGACGGCGGCGACGATATAGACGCCACCCACGGAACGCTCGTGTATGCCGATGTCACGCTCATCGACTCGGGCATAGAGATAGACGGGGGATTCGGGGTCGGAAGGGTCACGCGCAAGGGACTTGACCAGCCTCCCGGCAATGCTGCCATCAACAGGGTCCCCAGGAGCATGATAACGGAGGCCCTGCAGGACCTTGCGGCATCACTGGGCTACACAGGCGGATTCTCCGTCGTGATCTCGGTACCCGAGGGACTGACAATAGCACAGAAGACGTTCAACCCCAGACTGGGGATAGAGGGCGGCATATCCATACTCGGCACCAGCGGCATCGTGGAGCCGATGAGCGAGACCGCCATCGTCGACACCATCCGCACCGAGATGAGGATGAAGGCCGCAGGCGGAAGCCGTACGCTCCTGATAGTCCCAGGCAACTACGGGAAGGACTTCAGCGCCGAGATCGGAGGATTGGATTCCGAATCGGCTGTCAAATGCAGCAATTTCGTCGGAGAGATGCTGGACTGCGCCTGCGAGCTCGGGACGGACATCGTACTTGTGTCCAATCTCGGGAAGATCGTGAAGGTCGCAGGGGGCATAATGAACACGCACTCCCGCAACGCAGACAGCAGGATGGAGATACTTGCCTCCAATTCGGCAGTGGTCGGCGCGGACATCGACACGGTCAGAAGGATAATGGGCTGCATATCCACCGACGATGCATTGGACATCATCCAGGAAGCGGGCCTGATGGACAAGGTGTCTAAGATCCTCCTGGAGAAGATCGAATATTACATGAACCACCGCACGGGCGGTGCCATACGCACATCCGCGGTGATATTCTCATCCAAATACGGATTGCTCGGAAAGACATCCTTGGCCGACGAGATGATCTCGGAGATCGCAAAGGAGGCTTCCCAATGAGGATCAACGTCGTCGCATTCTCCACGAACGGCTGCAGAACCGCCATGAAGGTGAAGGATGCGCTCGCCGGAGAGGATGTCAGGCTGTTCGCCAAGACATCGTCCGACAGCCTCGGGCTCGAGAAGATCCCGGGACCCACAAGCGAATGGACCGGGAGGTCCTTCGAGGAATGCGATGCCATCGTCTACGTTGGCGCAGTGGGCATCGCGGTGAGGTACATCGCACCCTATGTGAAGAGGAAGGACACCGACCCCGCTGTCGTCTGCATAGACGAACTGGGAAGATGGACCATAGCGCTGCTCTCCGGACACATCGGAGGCTGCAACGCCCTTGTGGACCGCATCGCGACAGATATAGGGTCCGAACCTATAATCACAACCGCCACCGACCTGAACGGCAGGTTCTCTGTGGACACGTTCGCCACTCTGAACGGACTCAGGATCGCATCCCTCGCGAAGGCGAAAGACGCATCGGCCAGGATACTCGACGGGAGGTTCATAGGATTCAGATCGGAGATACCGTTCAACGGCAAGCTCCCGGAAGGACTCACCCCATGCGATTCGGGGGAGTTCGGCATATGCATATCATCGGATCCGGACGAGAAACCGTTCGATTCCACCCTGAATCTGATCCCGATGGACATCGTCCTGGGGGTCGGATGCAAACGCGACACCGACCCGGAGGCCATGAAGGCGTTCATCAAAAAGACGCTCTCCGACCTGGAGATATCCCCCAAGAGGGTCGGGGCCGTCGCGAGCATAGATCTGAAGAAGGACGAGGCCGCCATCCTCGAACTGGCCGTCTCTCTCAGATCGCCAGTCATATTCTACACCCCGGACGAACTCAATTCCGTCCAAGGGGAGTTCTCATCGTCGGGATTCGTGAGATCGGTCACATCGGTCGACTGCGTCTGCGAACGCTCGGCTGCACTCAGGTCCGGAGGGACCGATTTCATTCTGCGCAAGACCGCAGAGAACGGCATGACGGTGGCCGTGTGCAGAAAGCCCGTCAGACCGAGGTTCGATTGAAATGAAGGGCATATTGATTTTTTCGGGAACAACGGAGGGCAGAAGACTGTCGGAATGGCTATCGTCCAACGGCGTGCCCGTCCATGTGAGAGTGGCCACTGGATACGGCGCCGAGGTCATGGGCTCCAAAGACGGTGTGGAGGTCGATGTCGGCAGCTGCGGCGGTACCGCCGGAATCGCCGACGAGATCAGGAAGAAGGAGATCTCCACAGTCGTCGATGCCACCCACCCATATGCATCCAGGATAACGGAGCACGTCCGTCAGGCCTGCGAAGAGACCGGGGCCGAGTACATCAGGCTGAGCCGCGACACCACTCCGACGGATTTCGATGGGATAATCGCCGTCTCGTCCGTGGACGAGGCTGTGGACTATCTCTGCAACACCGAGGGCATCATCCTGGCCGCAACGGGATCCAAGGAATTGGACAGGTACACCCGCATCCCCGATTACAAGGACAGGGTGGTCGCCAGGGTCCTTTCCACCATGGAGTCGATGGAGAAGTGCGTCTCCCTCGGATTCGAGGGCAGGAACCTCATATGCGCACAGGGACCCTTCTCAGAGGATTCCAACTACGCCACCCTGAAGCAGATCGGGGCATCGTTCATCGTCACAAAGGATTCGGGCAGCACCGGAGGGTTCATGGACAAGGTACGCGCCGCCCAGAGGGCCGGCTGCAAGGTCGTCCTGGTTAGAAGGCCCGAGGATCCCGGACTCGGATACGACGAGGTGGTGACGATCCTTTCCAAGGAATATGGAATAAAGAAACCCGAGACCGATGCGATAACGGAATGCCCCAAGAGGCACATATCCCTGATCGGCATAGGCATGGGTCCGGGCGACCTCACACAGAAGGCCCTTGCAAGGGTGATGGACGCGGACGTCCTCATCGGGGCCGAGAGGATGATAGAATCCGTCGGACCCACTGGAAAGAAGATCCTCGTGGAGTACCGCTCGCGCGAGATCATGGATTACCTGGCATCCAATCCGGAACTCAGGGATGCGGCGATCCTCATGTCCGGCGATGTCGGATTCTACAGCGGTGCCAAGAAACTGCTGGATGCCATTGACGGAAACCTATTCGACGTGGACGTCGAACCCGGGATATCGTCCGTGGTCCATATGTGCGCCAAGGTCGGGACCCCGTGGCAGGATGCCCATCTGACCAGCGCCCACGGAAGGGAGAGCAACCTGGTCAACCTGGTCGACACGCACCCCAAGGTTTTCACGCTCCTGTCCGCCACAGACTCCGTCAGGTCCATGTGCAAGGACCTCGCGGAATACGGCCTGGACGATGTCACAGTGCATGTCGGATGGGACTTCGGCTACGACAGCGAATCCCTCGTATCGGGGAAGCCCTCCGAGCTAGCGGAAGGGACCTTCGGAGACCTGTGCGTCGCACTGATCGAGAATGACAATGCGGATACGACCAACCCCATCAGCATCCCGGATGAGGACTTCGTCCGCGGGGACGCACCGATGACCAAGAGCGAGGTCCGCGCCCTGTCCGTGGCAAAACTGAAGCTGTCGCCCGATTCCGTGATATACGATGTCGGTGCGGGAACAGGTTCCGTGTCCATCGAGATGGCAAGGGTCGCCTGCGAGGGATCCGTGTACGCCATAGAGAAGGAGGATGTCGCAGCCGATCTCATCGAGACCAACAAACGCAAATTCAGGACGCAGAACGTCCATGTCATCAGAGGGCTGGCCCCCGAGGCCATGGCCGACCTCCCGACCCCCACCCATGCGTTCATAGGGGGATCGTCCGGGAATCTGAAACAGATAGCCGAATGCCTCCTTGAGAAGAATCCCAAGATCAGGATGGTCATCAACTCCGTCACGATCGAGACCATGGCAGAGACCATGGAGGTCTGCAAGGACCTCGGATTGATCGAGGAGGACATCACGAACATTAACGTCTCCAGAGCGAGGAAACTCGGCAGATATCACCTGATGACCGCCCAGAACCCCGTATACATAGCGGTGGTGAGGCGTCCATGAAGCTGCCGAGGATCATGATTGCCGCCCCCGCGAGCGGTTCCGGCAAGACGTTGGCGACCTGCGGGATACTGCAGGCCCTCGTGAACAGAGGCATGGATGTCGCCTCGTTCAAATGCGGACCCGACTACATCGATCCGATGTTCCATTCCAGGGTCATCGGGGCCCGTTCCAAGAACCTCGACCCGTACTTCGTCGGGGACGATGTCCTGAGATACCTGTTCGGCAGGACCGCCGAGACATGCGACATATCCGTGGTCGAAGGGGTCATGGGATTCTACGACGGGATATCGATCGACAGCACCGAGGCGAGCTCGTACGATGTCTCACAGAGACTGGACATACCCGTCATCCTGCTGCTCAACTGCAAAGGATGCAGCATATCCTCCCTGGCGATGCTGAAGGGATTCCTGGAATTCCGCGAGAACAACATCAAAGGGGTCATTTTCAACAACATGAGCGAGAAGGTGTTCAACACGCTCAGCGACAGGGTGAGGGAGATGGACATCGAGCCTGTCGGATATATACCCCGCGTGAACGACCTGGTCCTGGAGAGCAGACATCTCGGACTTGTGATGCCTTCGGAGATCGACGAACTCCGCGACAAGCTCAACAGGCTGGCAGAGGTCCTCGAAGGTACGTTGGACATCGACCTCCTCCTGAAACTTGCCGGGGAAGCTCCCGAATTAGAGTATCATGCTCCGGATGTGGATCATATCGACGGAAAGGTCAGAATAGGATTCGCCGACGATGACGTGTTCTGCTTCACCTATGAGGACAACATCGAGCTCCTCGAGAGATGCGGTGCGGAGATCGTGAGGTTCTCGCCGCTGAACGATGAACACCTGCCCGATGTCGACGGGATCGTCCTCTCCGGCGGATATCCCGAGCTCCATGCGGACAGGCTGGAATCCAACAGGTCTATGCTCGACGATATCAGAAGGAAGGTATCCGAGGGCATGCCGTGCATAGCGGAATGCGGCGGATTCATGTACCTGCACGAGACGATGGAGGATTCCGAAGGAAAACCCCACAGGATGTGCGGCATCATAAACGGCAACGTTGCCAACACGGGGAAGCTCACAAGGTTCGGCTATGCCACATTCACACCCTCTGAAAAAGGCATGATGTCGGATATCGGCAAGGTGAAAGGGCACGAATTCCACTATTGGGACAGCACCGACTGCGGAGAGGACTGGCTGGCCACCAAGACAAACGGACGCGAGTACAGGTGCATGCACGATACCGGCACCCTGCTGGCAGGATTCCCGCACCTGTATTACTATTCCAATCCGGATGCGGTGACTTCATTCCTCAGAAAATGCGCCGAATATTCCAAAAGATGATCCTTCGGGATCTTGATTTGAAAATGCCCGGCCGGCGATCTTGTACCGGTCGGGCGGTTATGTTTCAATCAGTCCCTATCGGGACTGCGGAGGCGAGCTCCTTGTCGGACTGGGAGACGATCCACCAGACGGGCCTAGCTACCGAAGGGTCATCACCAAGGGACTCCACTGAGAAGTACCTGACATTGTTGAACATCGACTCCAGGACCCTGATGAACGCACCCTGACCGTTGGATTCCAGATTGCTCCTGACCTTGTCGTCGGTCAGGCCTGTGGAATCCTTCCTCGTGGCGACGACCGCGAAGGGTATGGAGAATGCCTTCGTCGGACCTGACGCGGTGATCGTCGAGAACATGTAGCTGAACGAATCGAACACCTCCTCCGGCGTCTGCGCCCTCTGCCTTCCGAATGCCATCGGATCGTAGACGAAGAGTATTCCGTCCGTGTAGTTGTAGTACTCCTCGAAGAGCACCTTGTTCTCCTTCGGCTCGAATTCCTGGCCGGAGATGTCGTTGAACATGAGCTGCTTGTCGCCCATCTTCATGGACCTGAGGAACAGACATTCCGTATCGAGCTCGCCGGAGGCTGTCCTGGGAGCGTAGTTCTTTGCGGAAACGGCCTCTTTGGACACACCGGGTGTGACGGGCTCAACGATGACATCCCTCGTCCTGGCCATCTTGGTGATGGAATCCACGGACGAGAGCATGAGCGTCGTCTTTCCGGACCCCACTGCACCGACCATGGCGATAGATATGGGTGCGGCCTCCCTGGTCTCGATATCCGATCCGCAGTAGGGACAGATCGTCCTCAGGGATGAACGCATACCGGACGTGCAGGGGATCTCGTGCCCGTTGTTGCAGTACTGAACCTTGTACCCGTACACGCTTGGAACGGGATAGTCTATGTCGAGACCGCATCTGCATTTGACCTTAGGCCTGTCGAAATTCCTCTTGCACTTGGGACATACCGCATACAGGGTGGATTCCTTGTACTCCCTCTCCTCCTTCTTGGAGGCGGACGAGATCTTGGCTCCGACGAACAGCCTGATGAGAAGGAAGGGCACTATGAGGAACAGCGTCATCATGACGGACCAGACCACATAGAGCGGAAGCAGCAGAATGGGAACGATGACAAGCACCTTGTGCTTCGACCATGCGCCGGTTATGAGTCCCCACGGAGCCGCCAGGCATTTCCCGAACGCCCCGGGCCTGTGTGTCCAGAGGTACTGGACAGGGTTGCTGTCGCCCTTGCAATCCAATGCGGGGCGGGAGGCCAGTCCGGATGCCGCGAGGACGAATCCCACGACGACCAAGGCAAGAGACATGTAGTCCTTGACATCCCCTTCTTCGGACACGTATCCCGTAACAGTGTCTATGAACGATGCGTAGAGGTCCACGACCGGTGCGATGTAATCGGACAGGTCTATGCCCAACTCCTCCCCGTGGGGAAGGAACAGGAACAGGGATACCTCCCCTGCATCGATTATGTGCTGCGCCGTCAGCATCAGCGACAGGACAGCATAAATGAGTGCTATTCCGAAGACGACCCCGACGATCGCCTTGTTCATCCCTTTCATGTCAAAGGTGTATGCACAGACTCTTAATCAGATTATCGACGTGCGTTCATGTGGCAATCATTATCACTGCGACGGCAATCTCTGTCTTATGGTAAAATCCGTCAGCGCCTGCCACATCCTGGTGGGGAACGAGAAGGACGCCCAGAAGATCATGGAGCGCCTCGCAAAGGGAGAGGACTTCGCAGAACTTGCCAAAAGGTTCTCGAAATGCCCGTCGAAATCCAAAGGCGGCAACCTCGGATGGTTCGGCAAGGGACAGATGGTCCCCGAATTCGAACAGGCCTGCTTCAATGGGAAGACAGGCGACGTGGTCGGACCGGTCAAGACCGAGTTCGGATACCACATTATAAAGATCACCGGGCAGAAATGAGCCCGGTGACCCGACATCTGCGGATGTCGGGGGTTTTTCCTTTCCGGCTATCAGCCCATTATGCTCTTGAGCTGATGGGACTCGACCAGTTCGAGCAGACCGGATACAGTGATCACCGCACCGATGATGATCATCACCACTTCTGCGGTGTCCTCCAGATTGAACAGGGCGTACCCTCCGACGATTATCAGGAGTATGCCTATCACAACAGAGATCACCCTCGTCCCTTTGGCCACAGCGAAGCCGTTTCCGACTCCGAACAGGGATATTATTCCCATCACTATGAGTCCGAGGGCCAGGATGATCATGAGGATATCCTCGAAAACGCTGGTCAGAACCACCAATGCTATTCCAAGAACGAACATGATCGCACCCATAACCAATGTGGGGACGAACCTCGTGTTCGCTGCTTCATAGATCATGAACGCCCCTGCTATGAGACAGAGCACTCCGGCGATGATCAAGATCCACTCGAGAGCATCATTGCCGAGCACCATTATCAGGACGCCCAGAAGCACCATGAGGATCCCCGAGAACAGGGAATCCTTCCATGGATTGAATTTCTCTACCGTCACTTCCATAGAAGTCACCGGTCGGGTGTTCACTTTCATGGTTGATAAGGATTGTCCTGGATGTTACATATCCAAAAAAAATTACATTGAGTTGTTATCACGCGCCGTACTCGTGAATGAACTGTCCATGGCGTAATGATAGGATTGTTTGCATGATTGATATCGAGAGTTAAAGCTAAAGCTAGAGTTAAAGTATGGAACAATTTCGATACTTGTTTGTTTTAATAATGACCTAAAGTCTGATATAAAACGCACATTCCGCACCCTTGCGTAATTGACCTTTGATTTTTCCAACAGTGTCCGGCCTCGGGCACACCTTCTTTCACGCATTCTTAGCGCGGACATTCTGTCCGCGCAGGTATCGGATCGTCCCGTTCTCCCGATCCTTCGTAGTTCACGTTCATGTTCAGCGAGAGCCTTATCTATGATGGATGCATATGCGCCACTAACGGCGCATCAGCCAGATGAATGGGAGAACTATCCGTGGCTTACAGAAGGATCGGACTGGACGAATACAAGCGTCCAAGCACCCGCAAGAAGGCCAAGATGGCGGAACGCTGCACCACGGACATCAAGACCACTAATCTCCCTTTGGCTGTGACTTCGAAGATCCTGGACAGCATAGATTTCATCGGCATGGTCAACAACATGGTGGAATGGGACTCCAAACAATGCAGGGTCAGTCCCGGAGATGCAATCAAGGCCATGGTCATGACTCCCATGATGGGCGGGTACAGACCCGCCATCGAGAATGTCGCCGGTCATTTCCGCGGCCATCCGGTCAAGCTGTTCTTCGATACCGTGGAGGATTGGAGCGATCTGGACCCGGACATGCTGGCCCGCACGCTGACCAAACTGCATTTTGCGGATTCCCAGAAGCTGTTCATGGCCACATCCGCAGCCCTTCGCACAGTCTACGGGATAAAATCACGTGCATGCCATTCGGACACGACCTCCGTCAGCGTCTACGGGGAGTACGATGTGTACGATGATGACGAGAACGCCATCATCGTATCTCCGGACGGGGACAGAGTCCCCGATCCGATGGATTCCATCCACATCACCCGCGGATATTCCAAGGACCATCGTCCCGATCTCAAGCAGTACATGATCGGGAACGTCGTCCAGGAGGACGGAGTCCCCCTGGTGAGCAAACCGCTGGATGGTAATACCGCGGACCCGAAATGGAACGAGATGTGCCTCGAACTTCTAAGAGAGGTGCTCCGTCAGGAGCACCTGATCTACGTGGCCGATTCCAAATTGGTCAATGCCAAGCTCATCAACATGATGGTGGAAGATGGGATCTACTTCCTTTCGAGATGTCCTGTGAACTTCGAAGACAAGCTTCTGGAAAAGACCCTGATGTCCGTCGATCTCAACGATCTCCGGCCGATCGGGAAGGTATCCGAGAGGAAGGATGCGGCGGAACGCCGCATCCTCGAGACCGAAGTGGTCTCAGACGGGGTCAGATTGAGAGCGGTAGTGGTGGAGACCAGCACGCTCAAGGGAAAGGGCGAGCAGGCGGTCGAGAAGCAGATAGCATCCTTCAGGAAGGCCCTGGAGAACTTCGATAGGGAGTACAGCTGCGAGAAGGATGCCGTGAAGGCGTTCGAACGGTTCAGGAAGAAGCAGTCCAAAGGAATCGTGGATGTTTCCGCGGAGTACATCCACGACCTTGTGGAATCCCGTCCGCGCGGGTGTCCCCGCAGGGACGGAACGGACATCCGCCGTTCCGACAGGTGGACCGTGGACGTCAAGTGGGAGGTTAACGCAGAGAAGGCGGAGACTCTGCGCCGTCGTGAAGGATACATCATGCTCCTGAGCAACGTTCCGACCGTGGAATCGGACCCGGACCTCGGCCTGACGGCCGAGGGTCTGGTCCGCCTGTACTCCAACGAATGGAAGGTCGAAGGCTCGTTCAAAACGGGCAAGAGACCGATCCTCGTGGAAAGACTGTTCATGAAGGATGCCGGAAGGGCCGATGCCCTAGTCACTGTGATCCTCATCTCGGCCCTTGTCAGGGCCGTGATACAACTGCTTCTGAGACGCGGTCTGGATGAACTTGAAGACGATATGATCCCCAGATGCGGGTATGGCGTCAAGAGACTCCAGCGCAACGTGACGGCGGATTTCTTCGTCACGAGCTGCGCCAACAGCCTCATCCATTATGATGAGGCCACCGGAACGTACAGATTCCAGACCGATACGGCCGACGAGAGGGTCACGGGATTCCTCGGCCTTCTCGGGATACCTCCCGACGAACTCTTCGACTGAGCCTTCGGGGGACCGATAAATCCCTGCTCAAAAAGTCAAGGGTGCGGAATGTGCGATAAAACATAAAATGCTTTGGTATTTTACCTAATCCACCAACCTAACAGGCGGATCAGGAATATTGTTGAGTTTTGATCTACACAACTTACATCCTCATTTCTCTCTTGACATCGTTGTCCAAGAGAAGCGCGAGCATGTAGGTGTAGATGATGAGGCTGCAGATGCCCAATATCATTCCGAGCGGGAATGCGATAAGGGAGATCAAACTACCAAGGGCCACCAGAACAAAGGCTACCATTGGGATTTATCGGATCAAAGCCAGCATTCCGTGGTTCATCGAAAAACAAAGTGAGAATCTATCGATCTCATGGGTGTAAAAAGATAAGGATTTTAGACACAAGGCCCGAAGGCCTTGTTAAAATGTTTGAGTTAATGTTATGTTCTCAGACTCAGAGCATTGCGTCCTTGACTTCCTTGTCGAACATGAAGACGAGGATGAAAAGGTACATGATGAATCCGCAGACTGCTGTGATGATTCCGAGGACTCCGCCGCCGATGCTGAGGAGACTGGAGATCATGAGCAGTGCGAAGATGACGACGAGCACGATCCAGAGGATCTTGTCGAACGCAGTGTTCTTTCCGTCATCGATCTTTCCTCCGAAGAAGAGGACGATAGCACCGAGAATCAGAGATATGACTCCGCCGGTCAGTACGCTCCAGTTGGAGCTGAAGATAACGATTCCGCCGACGATTCCGAAGATACCGGCGACAACAGACATTGCTCCTACGACCTTTACGAAACCAGCGACGATCTTGAGTTTACTGGAGATTGCTCCGGTACGAACTCCGTTTCCGAATTTGAAAAGCAAGAATGCTCCGATGAGTGATCCAATACCGGCGATAACGTATCCGATCTTGTCCACGAAGTCTCCATCGTGGGTAGCACCGTCTACAATCTGGACCAGAGCCGCAACAAGGCTCAGGATACCGATGATGAACATCACCCATCCGACTGTTTTAGTGTTGTCGAAGAATGACATGCCACTACTATCCATCTATCTGGTATATATAGATGTTCAATTCTGTCTGAATAACTACAATCTTAAAACGGACAATTGCAACCCTGTTATCCATACAAATGTCCACGATTGTCATTCATGTTAGCTATCTAACCAAGTAATCCTCTCAAATACAGATGTTGTCGAAATGCAACAATGATATGGTGTACAGAAATGAAAGAAACAAATACGACCGACTGAGGTGACAGGGTATGGTCTATGCATGCCCCCAGGAAAGCGACCCCCGCGAGAAGCTTCAACAGTTCGTGACGGACCCCGAGATGAGGATCATCGCCGGATTGCGCACAGATGGTCTCGAGGCACTCGTGAACATGGTCGAATCCAAGATCAGGGAGAATGAACCCGATGTGACGATCATCCGCCTGGACCGCGATGTTCTCAGCGACAACAGGATAGACCTTCCCGGAGACCTCGAAGCTTATTTCAGCAGAATCGCTGCAGATCACCCCAAGGTCAGATTCCTCATGTCGGATGAGATCCCGATAATCAACTGGCAATCTGCGATCGGTGCTCTGAAAGGAAAGGATGCACAGGTGTTCTGTTTCTCGGTCGCATGCCGTCAGATTCCGGCCTGCTCGAAGCTGCTGTGATGGAATCGTCTGTCACCATCCGTCGGATCGGTCCTTTCCCAACAACCAATCTATGACGTTGACGACTCTGATCCCATCATCGGACCCCAGTCCGAACCTATCCAGAGTGAGGACAGTCTTGGGATAGTTATCCCGCATCTGTCTGAACGACCTCATCTCCCTCTCGTAGGTCTCTTCGGCCAACATGGTCTGACATACCTGGAAGTATTCCGTCCCCTTTGTGTTCCGGGCAGTGAAGTCCACCTCTGAATCACGGAAGCTCCCTACCCTCACCTCATAACCTCTGCGGAGGAGTTCGAGATAGACGACATTCTCCAAAGGCCTGCTGATGTCCCCTGCGGATGGCATGCCGAGTATGGCATTCCTCATACCGAGATCCGATGCGTAGTATTTTCCGTTCGTCTTGAGGATCTTCTTCCCTACGATATCATATCTTTCCGCATAATGGAAGAGGGATGCTTTGCACATCTCGTCCACATACTTGGATACCGTGGGATTGCTGACCCCCGATGCCTCAGCGATAATGTCCATATTGGTCGTGTTCCCTATGTTCGAAAACAGGAATCTTGCGATCGCGGTCAGTTTGGAGACATCATCGGTCCTCATATGGGAGAGTATGTCCTTGACTATGACCGTGTTGAACACCCCCTCCAGCAGCCCTTCGTTGAATCTCCGGTCATAATCGGGATCGATCGCGGGAAGCGCCCCGTACATCATGAACTGCCGGAACCTACCCTCGACGTCGTCGGAAGGATGCATCTCGAGATACTCGGCGAATGAAAAGGGCATGACCTCGATCTCCACATATCTCCCGGATATGTATGTCGCCAACTCCGAGGACAACATCTTGGAATTGGAACCTGTGATGTACACATCGCAATTGGAAAGGATTTGAAGACCGGAAACGGACAATTCCCATCCGGTCACGTTCTGTATCTCATCTAGGAAAACGTAGCATTGTCCCGATTCGGGGATGTTTTCCTTTATCCATCCGTTGAGGATCTTGCTGTCCGTTATGTGCTGATACCTGATGTCTTCGAAGTTGATCAGAAATATCGATTCGTCCGATACCCCCAGTTCTTTCAGTCTGCCGATATACTGCTCCAACAAGGTCGTCTTGCCGGAGCGCCTCATGCCCGTAATGACCTTGATGACATCGTTCCTATCCTTTCCTGCCTCGAGGAACGAAATGTAATCCTTCCTGAGTATCTGCATGCTCATAGGATGTTGTTACAATGATAATTAAATTGCGCTTTAAAAATTTTTAAAATAAACCGATATTTTAATTGCATTTTAATTTTTTACATGACAATGCCGGACGATATCGTCATGATGATGGGTGAAAGGCCCCCTAAGGGGCCTAAAAGGTTTCAGAAAGCGTCCTTTATGGCCTGAAGCATGTCGTGGAACGTCGTGTCGGCAGGGACTATGTCGGGTTTGAATCCAAGAGACTCCAACCTCTCGGCGGTCGGTCTGCCTATTGCAGCGATGCGGACCTGCCTGAGGTACTCGTCTCCCTTCTCCTTCCCGAAATGCGCTTCGAGTCCTCCGATGAACGAACTGGCGGATTTCGGCGACGTGAATGCCATGACGTCCATGCGGGCCCTCTTTATCGAGATGTACATGTGGAGGATCGCAGGACACATCCCCACCTCCTTCAGCTTGTACACGGCGACGGAAACGAGATCGGCGCCTGCTTCGATGAGACCGTCCGAAAGGACATCGGAACCGCTGTCGGAGCGTATGACTACGACCCTCTTTCCGGACACTTCCCCTTTCAGGAGGTCGACCAGACCGTATGAGGAGTAATCCTCGGGTACCGAATCGGCCTTGAGCCCGACGGATTCCAGCTTCTTGGTCGTGGCAGGGCCGATCGAGACAATGCGGATACCGTCGAACATGCCCTTCAGGGAGTCCCCGTAGCGCTTCTGACACTGCTCGACAGCTGTCGCGGAACCGAATATCGCGATGCAACCCGGGATCAGCGATGAGGTGAGCTTCTCGAACTCCTCGTCATCACCGGTGAAGATCTCGAGCGACGGGGCCGCCATGACTGTGAACCCCATGTCCTCGGCCTCCTTGACCGAGTCCTTGATCCTGTCTATCGGTCTCGTGAACCCTATCACGGTCATGCCATGTCCCCCAGAACATCGCGCATCTTGGCGACCTCGCCCACGACGATGATCCCGGGAGGCTCGATGGAGTTCTCCGCAATGGAGGATGCCAGATCGGAGACCTTCGTGACGACCACTTTCTGATCGGGCGTGGATCCCTTGGAGATTATGGCCGCGGGCATATCAGAGGACATGCCTCCGGCGATGAGCTCCTCCGAGATGCGTCCCGCATTCCCGAGACCCATCATGATGACCAGCGTACCGTGTCCGGCTACGAGGGATCTCCAATCCACCCTGTCGGTCTCGCGGTCGGCCTTCTCGTGACCTGTGATGAACGTCACCAGGGATGCGTGGTCCCTGTGGGTCACCGGTATTCCAGCAAGCTCCGGAACGGATATGGATGAAGAAACACCCGGAACGACATGGACCTCCGCCCCTGCCTTCCTGAGTTCCTCCGCCTCCTCTGCGCCGCGTCCGAACAGGAAGGGGTCCCCTCCCTTGAGACGGACGACGACCTTCCCTTCGGCGGCCTTCTCGACAAGGAGCTGGTTGGTCTGCCACTGACTGAGGTGGTGGTCCCTTGCCCTCTTGCCCGCATCTATGAGCTCCGCATCCGGCCTGCACTCCTTGAGCAGATCCGGATTCGCCAACGCATCGTACATGACGACGTCCGCCGACCTGAGGAGCTCCAGTCCTTTTATCGTGAAGAGTCCTGGGTCCCCGGGGCCGGCACCTACGAGGTAAACCTTTCCTGTCATATCGTATCCCTCTTTCCTGTAAGATATTCCGCGATGTCGAGCAGGTCGTCCATCACATAGTTTGTCGGGAGCACCGTTTCCACCCTTCTGGGCGTCTCCGAGTACCCGTAGGATACGGCGATGACGCGAACATCGTATCCGTCCACCTCCGCGTGTATCCCCACGGGCGAAGAGCATCCTGCCCCCATGAGCTTCATTATACCCCTTTCCACACCCACCGCGATGCGGGTGGTGCGGTCGTCCAGCTTGCGCACGGATTCGGCCGTGGCATCGTCGTCGACCCTGCATTCGACCGCGATGACGCCCTGTGCGGGTGCCGGTATGAATCTGTTCTTGTCCAGGACGGCCATCGGCCTCTCGATCCCCATGCGGTCCAGGCCTGCCTTGGCCAGGATGATGGCGTCGAACTCCCCCTTGTCCAATTTGTCCAAACGGGTGTGGATGTTGCCTCTCAGCGGCACGATCTCCAGATCGGGACGGGCCTCCTTGAGCATCTCGACCCTCCTGACGGATGACGTCCCGACTTTGGCGCCTTTGGGAAGGTCCTCGAGAGGGCACGGAAGGATGACATCCTCCGGGGCATCCCTCGGGAACATGGCCGCGATCCTCAGACCTTTGTCCACATCGATCGGTATGTCCTTGAGCGAGTTGACCGAACAGTCGATGTCCCCTCTGAGGATGGCATCGTCCAGCTCGCGGACGAATGCGCCCGTGGCCGACATCTGGTTGAGGGGCGATTTGAGATCTATGTCCCCTAAGGACTTCATACCCACGATCTCGCATACCGTATCCGGCTCGACGGAGGCCATCCTGTCGCAGAATATCTCCGTCTGACGCATGGCGAGCTTGCTCTCGCGGGTCCCCACCTTCATTTGCGCCTCACCTCGGAGAAGAATCCCTTGAAAGCCTCCGAGAGCTGTGCGACGACATCGTCATCGTGTGCAAGCGACATGAAATCCACTTCGAGGGCGGACGGCGGGAGGTAGACTCCGTGCTCGAGCATGTATCTGAACAACCTGTCGAACATGGCACGGTCGGCGGACTCCGCCTGGGTTCCGTTGGTGACCTGTTCCGGACCGAAGAAGACCGAGAACATGGATGCGAGCGTGTTGACGCATCCGGGGACCTTGGAATCCTCCATGGACTCCCTTATGGACGAGACGAGGGCCTCTGTCCTCCTCTGGACCTTCGAGTAGTTGTCATCGGAGCACATGAGGTCGATCTGTGCGAGACCTGCTGCGGCGGACACAGGGTTCCCTGCGAAGGTTCCCGCGGCGTATACGGGTCCCTGCGGGGCCACGTTGGACATTATCTCCTCTTTTCCCATGAACGCGCCGCCGGCGAATCCTCCGCCGATGATCTTGGCCATCGTCGTCATATCGGGTGTCACGCCGTACAGCTTCTGGGCTCCTCCGGAGGATGCCCTGAATCCCATGATGACCTCGTCGTGGATCAGGACCACGCCGTTCTCCGACGTGATCTTCCTGACCTCGTCCAGATATCCCTTGGCGGGGGTGACCAGACCTACATTTCCGAGGACGGGCTCCATTATGACGCAGGCGATGCCATCGTTCTTCTCGAGCAGATCGGACATGGCCTGGGCGTCGTTGTACTCGACGACATGTGTGTGCTTCGCGATGTCCGCGGGCACTCCCTTGGAAGAGGGGACACCGTCGGCGGAACCGCTTCCGGCCTTCACGAGCGCGGAGTCGTGGGCTCCGTGGAAGCCGCCGTTCATCTTGACGATGTCGTCCTTGCCTGTGAAGCCCCTTGCTGTGCGGATTGCATGCATGGTGGCCTCTGTACCGGAGCAGGCCAGCCTGACCATCTCCGCGGAGGGGACCTCCTTGTGGATCCTCTCGATGAGCGCCAGCTCCTGCTCTGAAGGGGCTCCGTAGACGGTGCCTCTGGCGAGCTGTTCGGATGCCGCCTTTATGACGTTCGGATTGGCGTGTCCCGCGATGAGCGGTCCGTACGCCATGCACAGGTCGATGTACGTCCTGCCGTCGACGTCGGTGATGCGGGGTCCGCTGGCCTCCTTTATGAACAGAGGGTACGGCTTGAATGCCCTGACCGGACTGGATACTCCGCCGGGGGACAGCTTGGATGATTCCGAATACAATTCCTGAGAACGGTCCATGATATCACAGCATCCTTGCGGCTTCCTCTGCGAAGTAGGTGATGATTATGTCGGCGCCCGCGCGCTTTATCCCCAGGAGGGACTCCATCATGACCCTGTCCCCGTCGACCCATCCGTTGGCGGCGGCCGATTTGATCATTGCGTATTCTCCGGAGACCTGGTATGCCGCCAAGGGGAGGTCGAACCTGCCCCTGGCCTCGCGGATGATGTCGAGATAGGGGCCTGCGGGCTTGACCATTATCATATCGGCACCCTCAGCCACATCCATCTCGATCTCGCGCATGGCCTCGAGCCTATTGCCGCACTGCATCTGGTATCCGGCACGGTTTCCCTTTCCGGGAGCGGATTCAGCGACATCCCTGAAGGGACCGTAGTATGCGCTGTAGAACTTGGCGCTGTAGGCCATTATGGGGACGTTCTTGAAACCGGCATCATCCAGTGCCATCCTGATGGCGGCGATCTGCCCGTCCATCATGCCGCTGGGGGCTATGATGTCGGCACCAGCCTCCGCCTGAGAGACCGCTGTCCTGCCGTAGAGTTCGATGGTATCGTCGTTGACGACGCATCCGTCATCATCGAGGACACCGCAGTGACCGTGGTCCGTGTACTCGCACAGGCAGAGATCGGCGATGACCATCAGGTCGGAGTTCTCCTTCAGACCCTCGATGGCCTTCTGGACGACACCTTCCCTCTCGTATGCGCCGGATCCGACGGCGTCCTTGTGCGACGGGATTCCGAACACCAGGACGGAGTTGACACCGCTGTCCTGTATGCCCGATGCTATGGCGTCGTATCCTTTCAGCGGATGCGTCGGGACCCCGGGCATGGATGCCGTGGTCTTGGTCTCGGAGATGTTCGCGTCGAAGAACATCGGAAGCACGAACTGGTCCGGGTGAAGCCTCGTCTCCGCGACGAGGTTTCTCATTCTCTCACTCTGTCTGAGCCTTCTCAGGCGTACATCTGGATACATCATCATTGTTCATCCCTCAATCCGAAGAGTTCCGTCGCGGCCTCGCATATGTCGGTACGGCCGTCACGGGATGCCTCCCTCAAGTTCTTGTAGAGTTCGGCGGTGAATTTGTTCAAAAGTGCCCTGGAGAAGTCCTCCAGGATTTCGGCCGGACAGTCATGTCCGGCGCGGGACACGGCTGTTCCCAGCTCATGCTCCCTTATTTCGGCGAGTTTGATGCCGAGTCTGCGGATGACTTCGTTGGCATACTGCTCCTTCTGCTCGTTGGCGAGACGGATCAGCTCCTCCGCTATGATCTTCTCTGCTCCCGATATCTCGTTCTTCCTGCGCTCTACGTTCCTCATGGCGATCGTACGCAGGGAATCCATGCTGTCGAACTCCACATTCGGGATGTCCGTGACCTGCGGATCCGTGTTCCTCGGGATGGATACGTCTATTATCAGGAGCTTGCGGTCGGGACGCATGGCCATCGCATTGGACACATGCTCGTACTTCAGCACATAGTGCGGAGCGCCTGTGGCCACAAGGATGAGATCGGATTCTGCCACGGCCTCGGTGAGACGGGCCATGCTGACCGCCTTCCCTCCGAGTTCGTCGGCGAGCTCGATGGCGCGGCTGTAGGTCCTGTTGGACACTATGACCGTCCCCACATTCTTCCCGACAAGGTTCTTGGATATCACGGAAGCGATGTCTCCCGCGCCGAGTATCGTGATGGCCTTTCCGGAGAGATCGCCGATACGCTCCTCCGCGAGTTCCACCGATGCAGATCCCACGGATACCGCGCCTTTGTTCAGAGCGGTCTCCGAACGGACCCTCTTGCCCACTATCATGGCCTTGTCGAAGAGCCTGGAAAGCATGAGTCCGACATGGCCCTCCTCCTTGGCCTTCGCATACGATTCCCTGACCTGATGCTGGATCTGGTCCTCGCCTACGATCAGCGAATCCAATCCGCATACGACCCTGAAGAGATGGCGTATGCATTCCCTGTCCTCCAATACATATGATATATTGGAGGATGGGACGATCGTTCTGATGGTGCTCTGGAAATAATCCGATACGGCACGGTTGTCGGTGGTCGCGGCGTAGACCTCGAAACGGTTGCACGTCCTCACTATGACGTATTCCGAGATGCTGCGGACACCGGGGATGCGTTTTCCCATCTCTGCTTCCAGAAGGGGGACGACATCGTTGAGCCCTTCCGTACCTCCTGCGGACGAATGGGTCACATGCAGACTCACGATCATTCAGGCATCCCCTCCATGGCGATAGCGTATGCACCGTCGCGGTCGCCCTGCGACAGCCTGTCCCATACCCTCCCGTCGGCCAGGACCCCTGCGAGGAACTCCGCCCTTGCAGGCTGTGTGGGGATGCGGTCGCGGATGACCGCCCTCAAATCGACTAGAAGAGCTAGCATGGCGTCGTATGACGGATCCAGGAACTCATCTATTTTGGATATTACATAAGGCGGGAAGGCCGGCACCCTGCCCTCGGAAGACACCGTGACGGTGTATCCGTCGCGGTGGAGCGTCGAGGGGATCAGAACGTCACCTCCGCCGTGTGCGGAATTTGTCATTATGCCCATGGACATCGCGGCATCCCTTATCGAATCGTTGAGTCCGTGACTGGATGTTGCGGCGACGACTATATCCGCATCACCCACGTAATCCCCGACGGTATCGGGGTCCACGGCGACGCGGACGACCTCGTCTGCGATCTCTTCCAGCTCGGGAAGCACCTCTGGGGACACAACCCTTATCTTGAAACCGTCGAAGTGACGGCATTTCCTCAAAGCAACGGCCCCTCCACCGAAAACGACGACCAGCCTGTTACCGGGGGACAGGAGGATGGGGGACATCTTGACGGGATCCATGCGCATACTCTCTGAATCGTTCGTATGCCGAAAGACTATGATAAAGCCTTGGTCGTCTCATCCAACATACGTTCTGGAAAGATGCGACGCTAAGGGTTTGACCTGGGGCCCGGGATCCCGGACCCCGGGCATATTCAGATCTTATCCAGTGCCTGGGAGAGATCGGCGATGATATCGTCGATGTTCTCGCATCCGATGGAGAGCCTGATGGTCGTCGGCATGATGCCCGACTCCTTCAGCTGCTCCTCGGAGAGCTGGGAGTGCGTCGTGCTTGCGGGATGGATGACCAGGGATTTCATGTCCGCCACGTTGGCGAGCAGGGAGAACATCCTCATCGAATCGGCGAAGCGCTTGGCCTCCTCCCTTCCGCCTACGGTCTCGAATGTGAAGATCGAGCCGGCGCCGTTGGGGAAGTACCTCTCATAGAGAGCATGATCCGGATGGTCTGGGAGCATGGGATGGTTGACCTTGGCGACCTTCGGATGCTTGGACAGGAACTCCACGACCTTCTGCGTGTTGTACACATGCCTCTCTACCCTCAGGGAAAGGGTCTCCAGACCCTGCAGCAGCACGAAGCTGTTGACCGGGGATATGCACGCGCCCATGTCCCTCAGGATGATCGCCCTTATCCTTGTGCAGAACGGGGCGCCGGGGACATCCCTGCAGAAGCTCACGCCGTGATAGCTGGGGTCGGGGTCCACCATGTGGGGGAACCTTCCGGAACCGGCCCAGTCGAACCTTCCGGACTCTATGATCGCCCCTCCGAGGACCGTACCGTGTCCTCCGATGAACTTCGTGGCAGATTCCACGACTATGTCGGCGCCGTGGTCCAGAGGCCTGAACAGATACGGCGTGGCGAACGTGTTGTCCACGACAAGCGGGATGCCGTGGCGGTGACACATCTCTGCAAGTGCATCGATGTCGATGAGATTGGCATTGGGGTTGCCGATGGTCTCGACGAACACGGCCTTGGTGTTGTCCCTGATGGCCTTCTCGAAGTTCTCGATGGGGTTCGGCTGCGTGGGATCGACGAAAGTACAGTCGACACCGTAGGATTTCAGGGTGTGGCCGAAGAAGTTAATGGTCCCGCCGTAGATGGATATCGAAGACACTATATGATCTCCGGCGAAGGCGAGGTTGTTGATCGTGTATGTGATGGCCGCGGCACCGGATGCCACTGCAAGAGCGGCGGACCCTCCTTCGAGGGCTGCGAGCCTGGTCTCGAAGACCTCTGTAGTGCTGTTCGTCAGACGGCTGTAGATGTTGCCGTTCTTCCTGAGCGCGAATCTGTCGGCGGCATCGTCGCAGTCCTTGAAGACATATGATGTTGTGAGATAGATCGGCACTGCGCGGGAGTCCGTGGCGGGATCTGCCTCCTCCTGACCTGCGTGGAGCATCACAGTCTCGAATCTCTGCCCCTGGGCGTTGAAGGGGCTCTTGGGTATGTTCTCATCCTCTCTGAATCCCATTTGAATTCCTCTATGCCCACTGAGTGTCGATGCTCTTATTTGAGAACAACCATGGTACACGCTTCGAGACCGAAGATGATCCGTCCGTTCGATGCGAGAATATGGGATGAATGGACAATTATGGATAAAGGGAAGGAAGAAGTGGCTGACAGCGTGTCTGAGTTCCCGTACGCTTGCGCAATACAGTACAGACAGATACGCGGGCGGACTTTACTGCCGGGTTCGGAATGGGACCGGGTGTGACCCCGCCGCTATGGCCGTCATACCGAATCCTGGGATATCTGACAAGTATATAAAACTTTCTATACAAGAAGACCGAATCAGACTCATCGACCGGCGATGATCTGGAATACAGACCTAAAAATGAATCCCGAATCAGGCATGAAAGACTGACTGATATCGTCATCTAGGTACCTAGCATGTCAATCCAGACAGTTGGATGAGTAGTTGGATTGATGCTCCAACCAATTATATACTTTGCATATGTTAGAGTGCCCGTCCGACGCAGTGGGCTGGTGCCGACAGAGCGGACAGGTGAAACTAATGCATATTATGGAAGGATACTTGGACCCACTGTGGTGCGTCGTATGGTTCATCCTTGCGATACCGTTCGTCGTATTCGGGGCTAAAGCCGTAATGAAATTGGTCAGAGCTCACCCCGAGCAGAAGATGACAGTGGCGCTTTCTGGAGCGTTCATTTTCCTGCTGTCTTCTCTCAAAATACCGTCCGTCACCGGTTCGAGCTCGCATCCTACGGGAACGGGACTGTCCGCCGTCCTGTACGGTGTCTGCGCAACATCGTTCCTCGCAACGATCGTCCTCATCTTCCAGGCGATCCTCCTCTCCCACGGGGGAATAACGACACTCGGAGCCAACATCTTCTCCATGGGTATCTTCGGACCTCTGTGCGGTGTGCTCATCTGGACCATCGCCAGGAAGGCAGGAGCCGGAGTCGGTGCCTCCATGTTCTGTGCCGCAGTCCTCGCAGATCTGTGCACATACGTCATGACCTCGTTCCAGATGGCCCTGAACTGGGGAAACATCGTGAACTTCCTCACAACCTTCGCCGTCACCCAGATACCCATCGCCATCGTGGAGGGTATCCTCTTCTACATGTTCGCCAACTACCTCATCAACAACAAGCCCGAGGTGTTCGAGACCGCAGGCGGTATCCTCACACCCCGCAAGGACTCCGTCCCTGTCAACGAGACCACCAGGGATGCCAAGAAATCCAGGAACCTCTACGTCGCAGGTATCGCCATCATAGCGGTCCTTGTTGCCGGAACACTCGCATACGGTGCAGCCAACGACTTCGAGTTCGGCGGTGCAGACGATGCCGCCGGAGATGTTGTCGGAGATGACTACGAACCCTGGTTCAGCGGTATATTCGGCGACTACGAACTTCCCGGAGAGACCGAGAGTCTCCTGTTCGCACTCCAGGCCGCAATCGGTGCCATAATAATAGGGTTCTTCATTGGCAGGTACACGAAGGATCGCAACCAGCCGAAACTCAAAGAAGCAGAGGAAGCTGAGAAGGAGTCTGAGAAGTACTACTACGAGTGAAAAACATGAAGGGACGCGAAGGAACGGAGAAAAGGATGAAAGGACGCCACGGAGGCTCGACAGAACACATCCAGATGGATGCTCTGGCCTACAGCTCCAGGATGGTGGGATGGTCGCCGTTGGGCAAACTCGTACTGACGGTATCCATCCTGATCGCCAATGTGCTCACTGATTCCGTACTCCTCTCCTTCGTGATCCTCGCAATGGGACTTGCGCTGATGGCCTATTCGACCAACATGCGCATCCCCCTTATCATCGGTCTCGCCATCGCCGAGGCCATTCTCATCCTCATCATAGGATGCGGCATCATCTCCATCAACGGAGACCATGCCGAGCCGTGCATATGGAGCGGGAAGCTCCTGTGGATGGACCTGTACATGACCGCCAGCAGCTTCAACCAGGCTTGGCTGGTCATGATCAGGGCCGTCGCCGGCATAACGATAATGATGGCTTTCGCCACATCCACACCCATCCCCCATCTCTCCCAGGCCCTCAGACAGATGAAGGTCCCGAGAGAGGTCTGCGAGATAGCCGTGCTGATCTACCGTTACGCATTCCTCCTCCTCGAGAGGATGGACAAAATGTGGCACGCCGCGGAGAGCAGGATGGGATTCTCAGGATTCATCAAAAGCATAAGGACCGCGGCCTCGATCGCGGTCGGCATATTCACATCGTCCATGAACCTAGCGGACAAGGCGCAGATATGTCTTGACTGCAGAGGTTACAGAGGCTATTTCCCGATCTACAACCGCCCTCCGAAGATGACGTTCCCATGGGTCCTGCTGACCGTCGTCCTCTTCGTCGGCCTGCTGATCTTCGGATTGAACACCGGTGATGTCATCGACATCGCAGGACTCGTATTCGGGAGCTGAGAAAAATGGACTACATTCTCGAGACCAGGGATCTGACCCACAAATATGGTGTCAAAGCAGACTCCCATTCATTGAAAAACGTGTCCATCGGGATACGCAAAGGGATCAGAACCGCCATCCTCGGAGCCAATGGAGCCGGGAAATCCACATTGTTCTATCATCTCAACGGCATTCTGAGACCGGAATCCGGAGAGGCGTTCTACAGGAACAAGACCCTTAGCTACAAGAAGGAGCACCTCTACCAGCTGAGAGAGGACATCGCGGTCGTCGTTCAGAACCCTGACGAGCAGATCTTCTCCTCCACGGTGGAGGAGGATGTCGCGTTCGGCCCCATGAACCTCAATCTGCCCCCGAACGTCGTCGAACAGCGCATCAAGGACAGCCTTTTCAAGGTCGGAATGGAGGAATTCAGATACAGGCCCACCACACAGCTGTCCTACGGACAGAAGAAGAGGGTGGCCATCGCAGGGGCCCTCGCCATGGAACCGAAGGTCCTGATCCTCGACGAACCCACCGCAGGATTGGATCCCCAGATGTCCAACGAGGTGATGGAGCTTGTCGACCAACTGTGCATCGCAGGCACGACCGTCGTGATATCGACCCATGACGTCGACCTCGCATACTCCTGGGCCGAGGACCTCCATGTGCTCAGGCTGGGCAGCCTGGTCTACTCGGGCACTCCCGAAGGATTCTTCAGGAACAGGGAGGAGGTCGCACTGGCCGGACTCACGATGCCCCACATGTTCTCCGTCAACAGGTCCATCGCTCTGATGAGGCACGAGGACGAGAGCCCGTATCCCAGGACAAGGAGCCAACTCCTGACCAAGATGTCCTCCGAGGATTCGACTCCGGGAAACATACAAATAATCCCGCTGGAACCTGGAAAGGACCCGTCGATCGATGACGGCACATGCATCGCCATCTGCGGCTTCCGCACAAGGATGACGTTCAGACGTCTGTCCCTCCGTGCGGATCTGTATTTCGATGCCATCGAAGGCAGCTGTCTGGAAGCAGTCCAAGGCAGGGATGTGACTCTGTTCTGCGACCCCGACATGGTCGATCATGTCAGAATGAAGATCGAAGCCCTGTCCGCATTCGGGAAAGGCCCCGAGGTGATACAATGAATAACGGCATCGAGACAGTCGGACTGTCGTTCCTCTATTCCGGAAACGACAAGCCGTCTCTGGACAATGTCAATATAACAATCAAGAAAGGCGTCAAAACGGCCGTGCTCGGTGCAAACGGCGCCGGCAAATCCACACTGTTCTATCACCTCAACGGTGTGTTCAAGCCCTCCGAAGGAACCGTCAAGTTCGACGGAGAACCCATATCCTACAAGAAGAAGGCCCTCAGGACACTGAGGTCCAAGGTCTCCGTGGTCCTGCAGAACCCCGACGACCAGATCTTCGGACAGACGGTTGAGGAGGATGTTTCATACGGTCCCCGCAACATAGGTCTCCCCGAAAGCGAGGTCAAGAGGAGGTCGGACAACGCCATCAACCTGCTAGGTCTTGACGATCTGCGGGGAAGAAACACCCTGCAGCTGTCGTACGGACAGAGGAAGAGGCTCGCGCTGGCCGGAGCGTTGGCGATGGAACCCGAGGTCCTCATCATGGACGAACCGACCGCAGGCCTGGATCCCCAGATGGCCCTGGAGCTCATGGAGCTCGCCGAACAGCTTCATCACAACGGGACCACCGTTGTTCTCTCCACTCACGACATCGATCTGGCGTACGCATGGGCGGATGAGATCAAAGTCATGAGGAAAGGGAAGCTCGTGTACTCCGGAGAACCTATAGGATTCTTCTCCGATTCCACCGAAGTGCATCTGGCAGGCCTTATGCAACCATCGATGTTCCTGATGAACCGCGGAATCTGCAATATGCACAAAATGCCCGAAGCCCCGTTCCCGTGCTCCGAATCGCAGCTTCTGTCCAAGATCGCAACGGGAAAGAAAGGTGCGTTCAGGATCGTCCCCATTTCGGATGAACTGGATTCGGACATCATGGCCCGCGCCATGGACGGAATGAGCGAAAATGC
This sequence comes from uncultured Methanomassiliicoccales archaeon, assembly GCA_934702355.1. Classification (GTDB taxonomy): domain Archaea; phylum Thermoplasmatota; class Thermoplasmata; order Methanomassiliicoccales; family Methanomethylophilaceae; genus Methanoprimaticola. Next base: position 104,844 of record CAKUXX010000005.1, on the reverse strand, counting down.
CTCCAAAGGGATATTCGGTGCTGCCACACGCGCACTGCTCCCTAAGAGCATGCTGCCGATGGACTATGTCTTCGACGGTTTCGAATCATGCATGTCGGACTGCCTTGTCGGAAAGGACACAGTGCTCTTCTGCGATTCGGACTGCGTGGACCTGATCGAGGCACGCATCCTCCGTCTGAAGGACTTCGGGACCCAGGTCGACCATGATGTGGTCGATCTCTGATGATCGATTTTCATAAATCCTTCCCGGGACGACCCCGGGAAGGGGTGTTGTTTCTTAGTTTCAGAACTTCTCGCCGGTGATGCGCTCGTACATATCGACGTACAGCTTGCTCACACGGTCGACGATGTCCTGAGGCAGTGCGGGTATGTCAGGCTCAGCGAGTCCGGCGTCCCTGGCCGCGTACAGCTTCTCGTGGTATCCCGTCTCGCGGTAGTACTGCCTGACGAACTCCTTGGAGAGCTCGACGATGTTGCCCTTGGCGTACTCGTCAGCGTCCCACCAGCGGTCTTCGTCAAGGGTTCCGAAGGTATCGACGACCATGAGCTTCCTCTCCTTGTCGTAGGCGAACTCCTTCTTTCCGTCGCAGTGGATCAGACCGCGCTTGGCGACATCCTCTGCCATGATCTCGTCGATCCTGAGAACGGTGTCGACGATCTCCTGATACTCCTCGTCGGACAGTCCTGCCATCTCCTTGGCCTCGGCCTCGGTGAGGTTCTCGTCGTGCTCCTCCAGCTTGGTGGTGCACTCGACGAAGGGCTTGGGAAGCTTCTCCCCTCTCTTGACCTCATGGCCTGCGGGGAATCCGAGGTCCTCGGGCTTGACCTTTCCGGATTTGAGCCTGTCGAGGAGGGATCCTGCGGCATAGTACCTGCAGATGACCTCGAGAGGGATCAGATAGTTGGTGGTCGTGCCGTCGATCTTGCTGTAGTCGCGGATGACGTCGACCCTCTTCACCCTCATCCTGTCCTTGGAGGGCTCGGAGATGTAGTGGTTGTTGATACCGGCCTCGTTGAGCTTTCCGAACCAGTATTTGGCCGTCCTGCAGAGGGTCTCGCCCTTGTGGGGGACCTTGGACGGGATGATCTTGTCGAAAACGGATATGTTGTCTGTGTATGCGAACTCGAGAGTGTCCGCATCGACCTCATAGACCTCTTTGACCTTTCCGGTCATAAGCAGCTTCATGAACACTCGAATGCACATCGTCTATATGTCTTTCTCCGACGACCGCAACTCGGAGTCACTGCATGATGATGTTCAGAGGCGACCCGATATCATGTCGGTCAGAAGCCCGATGGCCTGATCCACCGTCTCGGAACGGACGCTGCCCCTGTCACCGGTGAACACATTGCGTGTGGACACACAGCGGGATCCGTCGGATACCGCGATGTACACGAGACCGACCGGCTTCGTATCCGTCGCTCCTCCCGGACCTGCGATGCCCGTGACAGCCACGGAATAGTCCGAAGAGAACACCCTGCAGGCCCCCAGGGCCATCTGGCGGGCGACCTCGTCGCTTACCGCCCCGTGTTCCGCAAGGACGTCTCCCTCCACTCCGAGGATCGACATTTTGGCATCGTTGGAGTATGTGACCGCGCTTCCCAGGAAATATGTGGAAGAACCCGGAAGCTCGGTTATCGCCGCACCGATCAGACCTCCGGTGCACGACTCCGCACAGGAAATTGTGACGCCCTTCCCGAGGGCGATCTCGGCGAGATCCTCACAGCGGTGCACCGCTGGAACCCTCCGATATGTCCCTGAGCCTTCCGACCCCGTCGATGGAATCGATGACGTCTGCGACTGCCGCGGGTACGAGCGGCCTCCATTCCTCTCCGGCGACCATCCTGCGGCGGACCTCCGTACCAGAATACACGGAACGGTTGTAGAGCGGTGATTTGCGGACCTCGAAGCCCGCTTCCAGAAACAGACGGCGGGTCATCGGGTTGTTGCTGTAGACCCTGCCGAACGGCGGGACCATGGAGACGACATGGGCGACCCATACGGAATATCTGTTCAGATCCTCCACGGGGACTATGCTGAAGCTCTCGATCCCCTCATCCTTCAGCGAGTCGGATATCATCCTGTACCTCTCGCCTGCGGTGAACGGGTTCCCGGGATCGTGGGAGCACTGGGCGCTGCCTATCGCGACGATTAGATGCTCGGATTCCTCGGAACATTTCCTGAGGACCTCCATATGACCGTTGTGAAGCGGTTGGAACCGGCCAATCACCAGTGAATGCTCGGAATACTCGTCCATGCCCATGCATGAACATAACAGAGGATTGTATAAAAAGGAAAGGAGAAGGGGACATGCCCCTTCGTTTCATTCTGCGGCAGGCTCGGCCTCGGGCTGCACGGTCTCGGTGTGGTACACGTGTTGCACCGGGGGCTCGATCTTCTTCACGGACGAGACGCCGCCCTCTGTGAGGGGCAAGAGCTTGTCCATGTACTGCTGCTTCATGGGACAGTCGACGAAGGCGTACTCGAAGACATCGCGGAGGTTCTCCACCGTGTAGATGTCCATGGTCTCGTAGAACCTGCCCTCGATCATGACGTCCTTTGCGTTGGCCTCGGGGATCAGAGCGATCTTGATGCCCGATGCCGCGGCCGCCTCCAGCTTGGCGGTGACTCCGCCGACGGGGAGGACCTTTCCCCTGACGCTCAGTGAACCTGTCATAGCGAGGTCCTGGCGTATCGGGATGCCCTCGAGTGCGGAGATTATGACCGTTGCCATGGTGATGGATGCGGAATCTCCCTCGACACCGTCGTAGGTACCGATGTACTGCAGGTGGATGTCGCTGTCGGAGAGGTTGGTCATCGTGTACTTCTTGATGACCGCGGAGATGTTGTCCACAGCCTCCTTGGCGATCGTTCCGAGCTGTCCTGTTGCGACGATGTGTCCGCCCTTCTTAACCTGGGACGGGGACACTTCCGCAACGATCGGAAGCACGATTCCGGAGTACTCGGCCATGTTGGAGCTCGCGTTGAGCGCGGCGAGACCGTTGATCATTCCGACGGCCTGTCCGGACGTGTTGAACATCTCGTAGGCCTTGCTGGACTCGATGTACCTGTCGGCGATCTGCTGCTCGAGGCTGCGCGCGGTCCTCCTGGCTGTGATGACATCGTCTGCCGTGACGACCTTGGAGTTCCTTCCGACAGCCATGTCACCGGAGACCCTTATGAGTCCTCCGAGCTCCCTCATCCTGAGTGTGAGCTCTCCCTTCCTTCCGGAACGGCGCTGCGCCTCCCTGAGGATCTCGGCGACGGCGTATTTGTCGAAATGAGGGATCTTACCGTCCTTCCTGACCTCCTGGGCGACGAAACGTGCGATGCACTCGCGGTTCTCGTCGGTGTCGGGCATGGTGTTGCGCATGTAGACCTCGTAACCGTATCCCCTTATCCTGGACCTGAGGGCGGGATGCATCCCCTGGATGGCATCCATGTTGCCTGCGCAGACCAGGATGAAGTCGCACGGAACGGGCTCAGACTTGACCAGTGCTCCGGAGGAGCGCTCGGACTGTCCTGTGATGGACATCTTCTTCTCCTGCATGGCGGTGAGCAGCGCCTGCTGCGACTCCATCTTCAGGAGGTTGATCTCATCGATGTACAGGACTCCCTTGTTGGCCTTGTGGATGTCCCCTGCCTCGAGCCTGTCGTGGGACGGGGTCTCGAGACCTCCGGACTGGAAGGGATCGTGCCTGACATCACCGAGGAGCGCACCTGCGTGGGTTCCGGTTGAATCGACGAACGGGGGTACCTCGCCCGGATCGTGACCGACAAGGAGCTTCGGTATGATAGCCGTCTCCGTCCTCTGCTGACCGGGTGTCCTGAACAGCATGACGACCAGCATCGCACCGAGGATGGCGATCCATGCAATCGTGAAATTGCCGAGGAGCAACGCACCTGCGAGACCGAGGACGATCAGACCCATGCAGATGTAGATGTACATGGAGTTCTTCTGATTCCTCTGCTGTGCCGCGATGGCCTTCTGCTCCGAGACGACGGCCTTACCCTTGCCTGCAGGGAACACCCTGATGCGGGGCTCGTTGAAATCGTCCGGATTATGGTATGCCACTATGTCCTGGAGATCCTCCTTGGGAAGGTACTCGACCATGGAATTGGCGAGCATCGACTTTCCTGTTCCGGGCTCCCCGATGAGCATGACGTGCCTCTTCTGCGATGCGGCCTTGCGCATGACTGCGACGGCATCGTCCTGACCGATGACACGGTCGGCCATCATATCGGGTATCTTGATCTCCTCTGTGGTGGTGAAGCTCTGTTCGTCCGCCCACTCCTCCACGGAGAGTTCGGAAACCTTCACATCCTTCTTGTCTGTCATGTTTCCCCCATTTTCGAGATTTCGACTATTTGTCGATGTATATTAAATTGATTGGCCGTCCTTCGGATAATCAGACGATATCCTTCTTGAGGGCGTATACGATGGCACCCAGCATCATGGCGACTATGATGACCATGAAGATCTGATTGCCCCACTTCTCGAATATGCCCCTGTCATCGGGCCACGAATATCCGTTGCGTACGATCTCCATCTGGTTCAGATGACCGTCGCCCGCGATGTGGGTGGAACCGAACCTCTCATAGTAGGTCCCGTCCCCCATGACGATCTTCGTGTTGTAGCCCGCCATTATCGGAGATTTGTCCTTTCCGTCGTATATGGTGACGTCCACGCCGTACCATCCGCCGTCGAAATCGACGATGTTCCAGTATCCGACCTTCTCCTTGTCGGATCCGGTGGTGCCGCAGACGGTGAGCGCGTTCAGACCGTTGCTCTTGGCCACCAGCGTGAATGCCGCCGCGATCCCTGCGGATGAGGATTTCCTGTCGACGAGCGCGTCGTAAACGTTGCTGATCTCCCCTTCGGCATCGTCCTTCTGGGAGATGTTCCTCAGATCGCCGGATATCGCCTTCACTACAGAGGGCACATCCCCCGAGACATTCATGATCGCCGAGGTGACCTTTCCGATCTTCGTCTTCAGATCCTGCTTCATGTCCTCGGGAACGGTGAGGGTGAACGACACGGACTTGGGGGAGAAGTATCCCTTGACGTCCGAGGGATCGTCCACGGATGTTATCTTGAGCAGGTTGACGGCAGTGGTCAACTCAGGCTGTACGACGGGCAGGTCCCAGAGCCAAACGGCCATGGGCTGCGAATAATATGCTGCGAAGAGCGCTTCCGACGTTATCCTCTCGATGTAGGCGGTCACGTCCTCGTTGGAGTCCATGGCCACGATCCTGTTGAAATCGATCGAGATGTCGATCGTTTCCGTGGGGTCTGCGAGACCCGACGACACACGGGAGAGTACCTCCTCGTATATCTGCTGTCCATTGGCATCGAGCTGCGAATCGTATCCGCCGGTCGATCCTGAAACAGGGTCGGTGACAAACGGGACGCAGACGATCGCCACAAGACATGTGACTGCCAGCAATGCGGCGCTCTTCGTTCTCATCGCCAGCCCATTATCCGCCCCCATTCTTAAGGCTGACTATGCTTCCTTCGGACAGACCGCGTCCTCGCAAGGGTTATCAACATCCCCAATGTACTCTCGGCCATGCGGGTGGACGAGCTTGATATCCCGGACGTTGTCGTCGAAGCCCTTCAGAACGAAGGGTTCAGGGTGCTCCATCCGCCGCAGGCAGAGGCCATACCCATCGCTTTGGAGGGAAGGAACCTCGTAGCCGCCATCCCCACCGCCAGCGGGAAATCGCTTATCGGATACGCCGCTGCGCTGAAGACCCTGGTGAACAAGGTCGGCAGGGTGCTTTACATCGTGCCGCTTAAGGCCCTGGCATCGGAGAAGAGGGATGATTTCCTGAGATTCCAGCATCTCGGAATAAAGGTGCACATGAGCACAGGGGACCTCGATTCGGAGGAGAAGGGCATCAAGGATGCCGACATAGTCGTGGCCACCTCCGAGAAGGCCGATTCCCTGATACGCCACGGCAGCCCGTGGATAGACGATGTCAGGCTTGTGATCGCCGACGAGATCCACATGATCCACGATCCAGGCCGCGGACCCACACTGGAGGTGATCCTCACCAAGATGATGCGCAGGATCCCCGACCTTCAGGTCATCGCACTGTCGGCCACCATATCCAACGCCTCGGACCTGGCGGATTGGCTCCATGCCAAGCTGGTCAGGAGCGACTGGCGTCCCGTCCCTCTGAAAGAGGGTGTGTTCCTCAAGGATACGATAACATTCGGCGACCGCACCGAACGCAAGGTCGAGGAGAACGGGGATTCCGTCTCATCCCTTGTGGCGCAGGCCCTCTCCGACGGAGGGCAATGCATGGTGTTCGTCAACTCCAGGAGGTCCACCGAGGCGGAGGCCGTGAGACTGTCATCGCTCACCGCACCGCTCATGAGCAGGACCCTCAGCAACCAGGACGAGTCCCTTCTGGAAGGGGATTCGGAATCCACCGCCACCGGCAGGAAGCTGGCAGGCTGTGTTTCCAAGGGAACCGCATTCCACAACGCCGGACTCACGTACAGACAGAGGAAGTACGTCGAGGATTCCTTCAGATCGGGCGACATAAAGGTGATAGTCGCGACGCCCACGTTGGCAGCGGGCATCAACCTGCCCGCCAGAAGGGTGATCGTCAGGGACACCTCGCGCTTCGAGGAGGGAGGCAACCGTCCGATTGCCGTCATGGAAGTGAAGCAGATGTGCGGACGCGCCGGAAGGCCCGGGTACGACCCGTACGGAGAGGCCATCCTGGTCGCCAAGAACGACCGCGACTCCGAGCACCTGATGACCGACTATGTCGACCATGACGCCGAGAAACTGACCTCCAAGCTCTTCCAGGAAAGGGTGCTCAGAAGCCACATCCTCGGAATAATCGCCACGGGCGATGCCGATTCCGAAGACGGACTGGTCGATTTTATGCGTGACACGTTCTTCGGACACACATCCAACATGTTCGGTATCGAGACCGTGATCGGTGATGTCGTGGATTTCCTGTCCAAGGAGAAGATGATCCGCAGCCGCGGCGACAGTCTGGAGATCCTTCCTTTCGGGAAGAGGGTCTCCGACCTCTACATAGATCCTGTCACCGCATCCATGCTCAGGGATGCGGTCATGAAGATCGACGAGCAGACCGATGCCATGCAGATCCTCGTCGCCGCCGCGATGACCCCCGATGTCACGGGAATGTACCCCAAGAAGAGCGACCAGCAGCGTCTGAACGACCTTTGGGACTCCCTTGACGGAAAACTGCTGATAGACCCCGAAGGACTCGAAGACTATGGTGAGGAGTACTTCCTCAGCGACCTCAAGGTAGCGACCCTCATGGACGATTGGATCAACGAGGTCTCCGAGGAGACCATCACGGATTCCATGGGCATCGGACCAGGCGACATCAGGTCCAAGGTGGACCGCATGGATTGGATAATCTATGCCGCCGGGGAGATTGCGTACATATTCAACCCCGATGCGATGCGCAGGATCAGGCCCCTGTCCACCAGGATAAGATACGGTGTGAAGGAGGAGCTCATGGACCTTGTCTCGCTCAGAGGCGTGGGAAGGAGCAGAGCAAGGGTCCTTTTCAATGCCGGATACCGCAGCAAGGACGACATCATCGCCGCGGACGAATCCGTACTTGCCAAGATGCCCCGCATCGGACCCGCTCTGGCCCGCAGCATGAAGCAGCAGGTCGGTTCCGGACAGGAGCAGACATGGGAATCGATGTCTCCATCCGAAGAGGAGGCCCTCATGGACGAAATGGCGGCCGCATACGGTGAACCAGGGATCTCCGAACAGGAAGTCCCGAAAGATGATAAAAACGAGAAAAGGTCCGAAGAGACCGGCCCTCGTCAGGCCAGCCTCTTCGATTTCTGATCACTGCGAGAGGATCCTCTCGACGTCCTCTACGGAGTTTCCGCACTTTATGGGCGGGGCGCAGTTGTTGATGATCGTGTCGGGGTCCTTCAGACCGTTTCCTGTGCAGATGCACACGACCCTCTCATCCCTGTCCACGATGCCCTCCTGACGGAGCTTCCTGAGTCCTGCGACGGAGGCCGCGGAAGCGGGCTCGACGCAGACACCCTCCCTCCTTCCGAGGAGTTGCTGGGCGCTGATGATCTCCTCATCGGAGACTGTGGCGCAGTATCCGCCGGTGGAGTACATGGCCTTCAGGGCCTTCCTTCCGCTGACGGGGTTTCCGATCCTGATGGCGGTGGCGACGGTCTCGGGGTTCTTCTCGGGAACGAAATCGTCGGTGTGCTTGTGGAATGCGGCTGCGACGGGAGCTGCTCCCTCTGCCTGGATTCCGGTGAGCATGGGGATCTTGTCGATCCATCCGACCTCCTCGAGCTCCTTGACCGCTTTGTAGACGGCCCAGATGTTGGCGGCGTTGCCGACCGGGAGGATGATCCTGTCGGGGACGTCGTACCTGAGCTGGTCGATGATCTCGAACAGGACGGACTTCTGACCCTCGGGCCTGTAGGGGTTGATCGAGTTGAGGAGGTAGAGCTTCCTCTCGTCGGCCATCTTCCTGGCGAGTGCGAGGGCATCGTCGAAGTTTCCGTCGATGGAAAGGACCTTGGCTCCGAAGAACAGGGCCTGTGCGAGCTTTCCCATGGCGACCTTTCCGGACGGAAGGAACACGGCGCACTTCATGCCCGCCTTGGCGGCGTATGCTGCGAGTGCGGCGGATGTGTTTCCTGTGGAGGCGCATCCGACGACCTTCGCACCGAGCTCTTTGGCATGGGAGACTCCCATGGTCATTCCCCTGTCCTTGAAGGATCCGGTGGGGTTCAGACCCTCGAACTTGACGAAGGTGTTCTCGACTCCGATCTCGGCACCGAGGGCCCTGGTCGGGTAGAGGGGTGTTCCTCCTTCCTGAATCGACACCTTGTGGGCGGGGTCCACGGGCATGAAGGGAGCGTATCTCCAAACTCCGATGGGCTCGGAACGGAGGTCCTCGGGCTTCATCTCCTTCACAGGTTCAAGGTCCATCTTGACGGTCAGAAGACCGCCGCATCTGGGGCAGACGTTGACGAACGGATCGTCGATCTCGACCCCGCAATCCCAGCAGATAACTTTGTGCGCTGCCATCTCAAATCCTCCTGCAACCGGAGCCGGGCTCCGTGATCCAGGTGTCGCATCCCATCTCGTGCTCCGCGTACATCTCGCGGATGCTCTCGGCGATCGCCTCGCCGCTGTGGGAGCTCTTGTCGTAAAATGAAATAATACAGGGTCCGGACCCTCCGAGGAAGGATGCGATCGCGCCGTGCGACTTGGCGATCGACTCCGCGTCCTTCAGGTGCGGGACCAGGCATGTCCTTGCAGGCTCGAACACGGCATCCTGGACGGACCTTCCGATGAGTCCGAGGTCCCCGGTCTGCATCGCGTATGCCATGCATGCCGCGTTGCCCAGGTGGAAGACCATGTCCTTTATCGGTACCTCCTTCGGGAGGACGGCCCTGGACTCCCTCGTGGGGACCATGATGTCGGGCATAGCGACCACGATACCGAGGTTCTCGTGGGGCTTGATGGAAACGACCTCGAAAGGCTCGTAAGAACGTATGATCGTGAATCCTCCGAGGACGCAGGGCGCGACGTTGTCCGCGTGGAATCCTCCGGATGTCACATCTTCGGCATGGGCCGCGCAGAGCACGACCTCGTTGAGCTTGAGCTTCTCGCCGCACAGGATGTGTGCGAGGAACGCACCTCCGGCCGCGGATGCTCCGGACGATCCGATACCGCTGCAGGGACGGATGCCCTTCTTGATCTTTATCTCGATACCGAAGTCCGCATTGCATCTCCTGAGGACCTCTGCGGCTGCGATGCTGACGGAGTTCTGCTCGGGATCCTTCGGGATACCCTCCGAACCGGGGCCGGTGACCTCAGAGATCACCATGCCTGACTCGATCTTCCTTCCCTCGATGATGTCGTAGGGCTCTTTGAGGGCCAGTCCGAACACATCGAATCCTGCTCCGATGTTAGATGTCGTGGCTGGCGCTGCGATCCTTATCCATTCCTCGGCCATGGTCTCACGCTTTCCTATAAAGGGCCGTACCTTACCGTTCGATTTAACACTAGTGGTCTTCGAATGCCCCCGATTATGTAAAAGGGCCCTTTTCGTAAGTGTAATGAGTCCGTGGTCGGACAGCGGGGTTGGAACACGGACATCAGAGCTGTTCCGAGACAAGCCACGATATCGATGTCTTCAGCCTCTGGATGAATGTCCTGCCGGCATACATCTCCTCGGTGTACTCGGTGCATGATTCCAGATCCCTCATGAACGCATCCTGCATCTCCGCACCTATCTTGTCGGAATACACCATCGCATTGGACTCGAAGTTCAGACCCATGCTGCGGTCGTCGAAGTTGGCGGAACCCACGGAACAGAGGTAGTGGTCCACCACGACGGTCTTCGAATGGACGAAGCCGTCGTTGTACTCGTAGACCCTCACACCGTCCTTCATCAGGTCGTGGGCGTATCTGCGGTTGCACCAGTAGACGAACGGATGGTCCGCCTTGTCGGGTATGATGATGCGGACGTCCACTCCGCGGAGTGCGGCGGAACGAAGTGCGCGCATGCACGCCTCATCGGGAGCTAGATAAGGAGTGTGTATCAGGATGGACTCCCTGGCCTCCTCTACCATCATGAGGTACTGGAACGCTATGCCGTTCCTCTCGCCCATGTCGGGACCGCCGTTGACGATCTGCACACCTGTGTCCCCGATACCGCGGACGGAGGGATCGGCGTAGTAGTCCCCGGAGAATCTGTCCTGATGCGAAGCATAGCGCCAATCGGCCAGGAACCTCATCGCCAGAGGGTTGATGGCGGAACCCTGGATCCTGATGGCCGAATCCCTCCAGTTGCCCAACGGCCCCTTTCCGAGGTATTCGACACCTATGTTGAATCCCCCGATGTACCCGACCCTGCCGTCGATGATCGCGATCTTCCTGTGGTTGCGGTTGTTCTTCTTCGGACTGAGCATTACCGTCGCAAGACTGTGGAACAGCCTGACCTCCCCGCCAGCATTCTCCAAGGCCCTGGTGGAACGGGGGGAGGTGTTGTATCCGATCCCGTCGGCCAGGAGCCTGACCTCCACGCCCTGGGATGCCTTCTCGGTGAGTATCCTGACGATCTCGTTCCCGAGCTCGTCCTTGCGGATTATGTAGTACTCCAGGTGGATGAAGTTCTTGGCCGATTTGAGGTCCTCTATCATGTCGGCGAACTTCTCGTTACCGTCCGTGTACAGTTTGACCTCATTATCGTTGGAGTACATGTGCGCCCCGACCCGGTCCAATGCGGATGCCAGGGGAGCATAGCGGAACCCTTCGGATTCCGACTCCTTTATTGCTCTCATGCCGGCCGACTTCAGTCCTCTGATGTCATCATCGTTGATGAACCGCGGACGGAATGCGAATTTCGGATAGAATGTCTGTCCGAAGAGAAGATAGATCAGGAACCCTCCGACCGGCATCACGATCAGCACGATCATCCAGAACATGACCTTGTACGGGTCCCCTCTCTCGAGGAACAGCATCGTGATCAGCAGGATCACATCGATGAGATAAATAGCGAGTATCAGTGAGCCGACCATGGCACCTACCTGGAACGATGTCCAGATTGGAGGATATATAGGTTCCCAGACATCTTTCGTATGGACCTGGGAGACCGGATCCGATCATGATACCAAAATGGGAAGGTGGCCTCCGTCCCGCCGAATCATGACGGGACGACGGCCGTTTCCTGTGAAAGCGGTTTCCACTGTGGGATGATGGCCGGGACCCGGAGGTCCCACGGCATCATTCCTCCCAGACCGAGATTCCCTTGGGATCGCTGAGTGCGCTCTTGTGGAACACGGGCTCCTCGATTCCTTCGGCCCTCTGCCTGCGGTAGTCGGCATATGCCTCGACGGCACGTCCGCCCAGCCTGAAGATGACCACGACGTTCACGAGACCGCAGAGGATCATCATCAGGTCGACGACGACGAAGAGTGCGTCGGAGGAGTAGAAGCTTGAGAGGAACACGACGGCGAGGATGACCACGTTGAGGAACATGATCTTCCTCTTGCTCGTTCCGTTGATCTCCATGTTGTTCTCTCCGATGACGTAGTCAGTCATGAGACTGGTCAGAGCGAAGACGAGCAGGAACACGGAGACGAGGTAGGGTGCGATGGTTCCCAGAGTGTCCTCCATGATGAACTGGAGGGTGGGCATGGACTCCTTGCCGATGTCCAGGATGGACTGGTAGTCGCCGTAGGACAGGACCACGAGCGCGGTCAGTGTGCAGACGATCGTGTCGATAAGGACACCGAGGGACTGGGAGAGTCCCTGTGCGGCAGGGTGCTTCACATCCGCCATGGACGATATGTTGGGGATGGAACCGATACCCGCTTCGTTGGAGAGGATTCCCCTCTTCATACCGATGACGAGCATCGCACCGACTCCTCCGCCGACCGCTGAGGGCACGGAGAACGCATTGATGAAGATAGAGGAGATCGCCATGGGGACGTTTCCTGCGTTGCACAGGACGACGACCAGACAGACGAGGATCCACATTATGGCCATTGCGGGGACGATGCGGACGGATAGGTCGGAGACCTTCCTGACACCGCCGATGATGATGAAGAGCGTGAAAAGCGTGAAGAGGACGGCGAAGAAGAGCTGGCTTCCCTGGAATCCGAAGCTCTCGTTGGCAGCCTCGGCCATACTGCAGACCTCCATGGAAACGAATCCGATGATGTACATCAGGAACATCACGACGGAGACCACCATGGCACCGCGCTTCATGTCGAGACCGTGCAGGAGGTTGTATGCGGAACCTCCGTGGAATCCGTCCTTGTCGGAGCGGACCTTGTAGATCTGACCCACTGTGCTCTCGAGGAAGCTTGTCGCCATACCGATGACGGCGAAAACCCACATCCAGAATATCGCTCCGGGACCTCCGATCAGGATCGCCAGTACGGGTCCGGAGATGTTACCGACACCGATACGGTTGGCCATGCTCATACAGAACACGTGGAACGAGGACATCTTCCCCTTTTCCTTGAGTGCCTCTCTGGAGAAAGTGACATGTACCATCTCCTTCAGCTGTGTGAACTGTATTCCTTTCAAGCGTATTGTGCTGTATAGGCCCATTATCACTATTAGGAACAATAGGATGAACCATACGTTGTCAACGAATTCAGAGAAAACGTCTATGAATGCCATCGACAGCGAGATATCGAAGTATATTAAACTGATTACTGTCCTTTCGGTAAAATACGAAACAAATTGTAAAGGTTAAGACAAATCCTCCCTCTTGATGTCCGAGGGAGGATGTTTGATTCAGGCTCCGACCTCTTCCTCGATGGTCTCGAGCGCATACCTCTTGGACACTTTGCTCAGAGCCAATCCGAGTACGAGACCTGCGACTATGCCCACGATGCTCTGGAGTATCATGGTCGTGCCGTCTATGCCCGAACAGGCATCGATGAACACCGCGACAACGGAACCGATGGTGAGTCCGAGGATCGCGATGTAGGTGGATTTCCTGTTGTTGGTGAGGAAGTGGCTGATCAGCTTGGAGAACGCCAGTGCACCGATGAGCAGTCCGAGCGCACCCGGGATCAGGACGGACATGTCGAAATCCGTTATGGCGTTCATGAACGGTGTGAAGAGACCCATCGCCAGCAGAATGGTGGAACCGCTGACTCCGGGGGCGAGCTTCGATACCGCGAGGATCATTCCGACCACGATCCATATGATCGCGCTGTCGACGGACCTTTCGACCTCCGACTGCATCCCGAGGTACATTACGCCCATCATCACGGCGAAACCGCATGCGAGGGCGATCCAGTTGTATTTGGTCATCGGTCTGTCGTCCTTGGAAAGGTCCATGATGTCCGGTATCTGCGCGAAGATCAGAGCTGCGAAGAAGAACATCATGGGGATCTCCCATCTGTCCAGCAGACCCTTCAGTCCGAATGAACACAGTACCAATCCCAGAAGGATACCTATACCGACTGGGATGATGAACTTCAGATCGTGCAGAAGCCTCCTTCTGATCTCGGCGAGGTCGGAGATGAGCCTCTCGTAGATTCCGAAGATGACTGCGATCGTTGCACCGCTCGCACCGGGAAGCATCGATACGATACCGACCAGCGTTCCCACGAGCAGGTCCTTAATAGCCTTCAGGCCCATGAAGGGCCCTGGGCTATCTTGTTTATAAGGTTATCTGAAAATGTTTTCGCATGCCAGCGGGACCGGCATGACCCTCATGCTTCCGCGGCCAGGGTCTCCTCGGCGGACTGGATGCACTTGGTGAGGACCGAGTACGCGTTTATCATATCGGACTCGCCGACGATGAATATCGTATCTGTGTGACAGCTGACGGTCTCCTCGATGTTTATGCCTGCATCGGAGAGGTTGGTGATCAGATATGCGATGACACCGCTGGTGTCGACGATCTTCTCGGGGGACTTGACGGCGATCTCCACAAGGTTCTCCCTGACCTTGATGAGGTTGAACCTTCCGACGGTGTCTATGATCCTCTCCTTGAGAAGCGTGTCCGCGATGATAGTCACCGCGGAGGCGGACTGGACGCACTGCATGATGCTGTTCTCGTTCCACAGGTCCTTGAAGAGGTTGTCCATCTTGTGAAGGACGGACCAGTCGTTCTTTGCCGTGACGATGCAGGTCTTCGTCCTCATCTCCAATCTGCTGTCCTTGAGGATCTTGAGGATGCTCAGTTCGTGATCAGTCGTCACGGAGAGCTTGGAGGCATAGCGGCGGCATGCGATCATGACTGCTTCCTCGTTATCGACGTTGATATCCTTCATGATCATCCTTGCCAGAGAGGAGTAGTTGATCAATCCCTTGGAAACGCAATCTTTGATGCTAGGATGAGCGTCAATGTACATCCTGGTCTTCTCGGCAAGACTCTCCTTGATGACGCTTTTGGACATGAAAATAAGATGTTATTTCCACTATATTAATGTTCGATAAGGGACAAAAAGAGGTTTCTTGTTCCAGGCAAGACACGGCTGTTCATACACCGATTTGCATGATTTCGGTCATATTTTGCCGTTGACCTTCCTCGCCTGGATGTAGACGTCGATGAATCCGAAGATCCATATGAGTCCTGAGAAAGGCAGTATCAGCGCCAGGACCAGTATCGCCAGACCTCTGAGGACCTTCCCGATGTAGATGTGCCCCAGACCGGGGATTATCGAGAGGATGAGGGCCAACAATACGGATTTCTTCTTGATGCTCGCGGGTTGTTCCGGCGTGCTTTGTTCGTTATGGGGTGTGCTGACGGACGGACTCTGCTCGAATGCCGACCTTATACGGTATCCGCACATGGGGCAGTACGATGAACCGTCCGGAAGTTCGATCCCGCAGTTTGAACAATACATATTATCTATATGGCCGCCCCCGGAGGGGCGGTCGGGGTCACTCCAATGACTCCCTGAAAAGTTTGGTGAACAGGTCCTTCTGACCGTCTTCGAGTATGAGCGGGGGGATCAGACGCACAGTGTTGCCGTGGCAGACGTTGACCAGCACACCGTTGTCGCGGCAGTATTTCTGCACGTGTGCGGCGGTCTCGTTGGAATCCATCTCGATCCCGTTGATGAGTCCGTATCCGCGGATGTCTTTGATCTTATCTGACGAGATGGTCATGAGGTCCTCCCTCCACCTGCGTCCGATGTCCTTGGAATGCTCCACCAGATGGTCGCGCTTCATGATGTCTATCACGGCACATCCCGAGGTTGTCACCAAGGGATTACCTCCGAATGTTGTCCCGTGTGTTCCGGGGGTCATGACCGCTGCGATCTCGTCCGTGGCCGTGACCGCACCTATGGGAACCCCTCCTCCGAGGGCCTTCGCCATCGTGATGATGTCGGGCACGACGCCGAAGTTCTGGATCCCGAACCATTCGCCGGTGCGTCCGATACCTGTCTGGACCTCGTCCACGATCATCAGTGCGCCTTTGTCCGTGCACTCGTCGCGGATCGTTCTGAAGAACTCGGCGGAAGCGGTCCTGACACCGCCCTCTCCCTGGATGGGCTCGACGATGACCGCCGCGACATCCTTGGATATCATTCCCTTGACGGATTCCGGGTTCCCGTACTCGTAGTACTCGTAGGCATGGCTGATCAGAGGCTCGAACGTCTTCTGATACTTCTCCTGGCCCGTGGCACCGAGTGCCGCGGATGTCCTTCCGTGGAAGCCGTTCAGCGCCGCCATGATCTTCCCGCGTCCGGTGTAGCGGACCGCGGTCTTGAGAGCGCCCTCGTTCGCCTCGGCACCGCTGTTGACGAACAGGGTCCTGTTCAGGTCACCGGGGGTGACTGATGCGATCTTCTCGGCGAGCCTGGCCTGCTCCTCCACATAGTAGAGGTTGGACACGTGCACCATCCTGGCCACCTGCGCCTGCACGGCCTCGACCCATCCGGGATGGGCGTATCCGAGGGCGTTGACGGCGATACCCGCCACCAGGTCCAGATACTTCCTTCCCTCTGTGTCGTACAGATAGCACCCCTCTCCGTGGGTGAACGACAGGTCTATACGGCCGTAGTTCTGGAAAAGGTACTTCGAACTCAGTTCCTTGATCTCTTCGAATTCCATGCTGTTCACTTCGTGATTACTGTTCCGTGATTTCCGCCGGACACTATGTCCGCCACTATGCTGTGCTGATCCTTCCCGTTGACCATGCGGACCCTGTCCACTCCTGCGAGCAGGGCCTGACGGCATGCCTCCACCTTGGGGATCATCCCTCCGGAGATCGTCCCGTCGGCGATGAGTTCGTCCACGCGGGCCAGATCGAGAGAGTCTATCTTCGACGACGGGTCCGACACATCCGTCAGGATGCCGGGCACATCGGTTATCGCGACCATCTCCGTGCATCCTATGTGGGAGGCTATGCCTGCGCACATGGTGTCCGCATTGACGTTCAGCATGTTCCCGTCCGCATCCTTACCTATCGGATAGATCACGGGCACCGCGTTGACCGCCAGAAGGTCGTTGAGGCATGTGGGGTCCACATCCGAGACCTCTCCCACCAATCCGGGATCGACGACCTGCTCCGTGCCGTCCTCGCAGACGGTCATCGGAGGCTTCCTGGTGCATACGGAGCACATGTACCCGGGCATTCCGACGGCGTTGACTCCGCATTCCCTCAGACAGTCGGTCATCTCGGAGTTGAGCCTCCTGAGGACGATATCGGCCACTTCGAGGGATCTCTCGTCCGTGACCCTGATCCCGCAGACCTTGCGGGGGGTCAGGCCGCGGCGCTCCATCTCCTCGGATATCTCGGGACCTCCGCCGTGGATGAGGATTACCTTGCTGCCTCCGGAGACCATCAGGGCGATCTCCTTGGACAGACGGAGCATGTCCTCCCTGCCGCGGATGGCGTTCCCGCCGAACTTCAGCACATAGAGAGCGGACAAGACAGACACCTCATGTCGCATACTCCGCGTTGATGCGGACATAGTCGTATGTGAGGTCGCATCCCCAGCCGGTCGCCGTCTCGTTTCCGACTCCGAGGTCGACGAGGATCGTGACCTCCTTGTTGTCCATGGCCATACGGACGACCTCCACTGCACGCTCATCCTGGAAGATCGGAGCGCCCGAGTCGAGGATGGGGACCTCCATGTCGCCTCCCTTGATCGTGAGACGGACATCGGTCAGATTGAACTTGCATCCGCTGTTCCCGAGGGCCATCATCAGACGGCCGTAGTTGGGATCCGCACCGAATATGGCGGTTTTGACCAGCGGGGAGTTGGTTATCGCACGGACGACCTTCTTGGCATCCTCCTTGGTCTCGGCTCCGGTGACCTGGACCTCGATGAGCTTCGTGGCCCCCTCTCCGTCCATGGCGATGGTGCGTGCGATCTTCGTCATCACGGTGCGGAGCGCGAGTTCGAACTCCGGATCGTGGTCGGCGGGCTTGGATTTGGACATGCCGTTCGCCAGGAGGATGCAGGTGTCGTTGGTGGACTGGTCGCCGTCGACGGAGACCATGTTCATGGTGTCGTCGAGGATGGACTGCCATGTCTCTGCGAATTCCGGGCCGAGCGTGGCGTCGGTGGTGATAAGAGTGAGAGTCGTTCCGTGGAGGACCTTCATGTGGGGTGCGATCATGCCGCTTCCCTTCGACATCCCCGCGACGTAGACCAGGGTACCGTCGGACAGACGCGCCCTTGCCGCACATTCCTTCTTGATCGTGTCCGTTGTCATGATGGCCTCTGTGATGAGACCGTCGGCCTCGCGTCCCACATCGAGTTCGCGGGATGCACGGGATATTCCGTAGCGGATCTTGTGCATGTCCAGGAAACGTCCGATGAGACCTGTGGACATGACTCCGACCTCCTTGGGGTCGAGATTCAGTTCGGCGGCGACGGACTGCTTCATCGCATATGCGTCCTCTATTCCGCGACGCCCGGTCAGGGCGTTCGCGTTACCGCTGTTGATGACGACCGCGGACAGGGTCGGGGAGTTCTCCTCCATCATGACCTGGACCGGCGCCGCCTTGACGTTGTTGCTCGTGTAAGCACAGTATGCTGTCGCAGGGACCTCGGAGTAGAGGAGTCCCATGTCCAGCGAGCGGTACTTGACACCGCTGTGCACTCCGGCGGCCTTGAACCCCTGAGGGGTCGTAACGCCGCCATCTATGATTTCTACCATTGTCATACCCCCAGACCGGGCATGTCCAGCCCGGTGTTCTCATTGAGTTTGAGCATAAGATTCATCGACTGCACGGCCTGTCCGGCCGCGCCTTTGACAAGATTGTCCACCACACCGAAGGACACTACCTTGTCCCCGATCACACGCGATGCGACCTGGGCATGGTTGGAGCCCACCACAGCGCGGATGGACGGTTCCTTTACGTAATGCACGAACCTCTCCCCGCCGTACTGCGAGGCATACACCTTGTCCACCTCTTCCTGAGTGACGTCCTCCTTCAGACGGAAGTAGCAAGAGGACAGGATCCCGCGGACGATCGGCAGCAGCTGGGGAACGAATGTCACATCCATGTGCGTACCGGCGAACCGGTCCACGGCCATCTCCACCTCGGGCGTATGCCTGTGGGTGCCGATGCTGTATGGGATTATCGATTCCCCGCAGTTGGGATGATGCGTACGCGCTGTCGGTACCATCCCTGCACCGGATGTCCCGGATTTCGCATCCACTATGACATCTTCCTCAACCAGGCCCGATTTCAGAAGCGGCGCGCATGCCAATATTATAGATGTAGCATAGCAGCCGGGATTTGCGACCAGGTCGGCACCGTGGATCTCGTCACGGAAGAACTCGGGCAGTCCGTAGACGGCCTTCGGAAGATTCTCCGTGTCGGTATGAACATGACCGTACCATTTCTCGTATACGGAAACATCCTGGAGCCTGTAGTCGCCGGAGAGGTCTATCGCCTTGATGCCCCTCTCGAGGAGCTTCGGGACCTCGCTCATGGCGACACCGTGCGGTGTGGCAACGAAGACGAGATCCAAGTCCATGTCCTCTGGGATGCGCTCCGTGAACTCGAGGTCCAGGTAGCCGCCCAGGAAGGTATGGACATCTGCGACCTTGGAACCTGCGTTCTGACGGGATGTCATGGCCGCTATCTCGACGTCGGGATGCGTGCACAGGATACGGGCCAGCTCTCCGCCGGTGTACCCCGTTCCTCCGATGATACCTATCTTGGTCATGTTATCACTGATGCAACTGCACCCGGCGTGACGGTTATAGTGTTCAAAAAGATATTGTTCGATTTGAGACACATGTTGTAAAGACCGTTCCTATATGAACGGATAGACACGTTTCTTACCCTGATGTCCACCCTTTCCTAACACATCCTGCCTGGCAACGGCCGTCGGAAGTGTGGCGGAAGCATAATGTTCGCAATCCGACACAAGTTGTCTACACTTTCACACATCATCGCTTAAAGTACCCATGTGAACGAAACCCGCCTGCCGTTGACACATAAAAATATTATAATGCAGGGAAATCGCGAAGCGATCAATATGGCAGCCTGCAATGACAAAACAAAATGCAATGCCAATGCCGGAGCGAGAGACAAGGTCGTCCTCGCATACTCCGGCGGACTGGACACGTCGGTAGCCATCCACTGGCTTCAGGAGAATTACAATCTCGACGTCATCGCTATCGCGATCAATGTCGGACAGCCCCCGAGCAAAGACGACATCGTCGCCCGTGCCCTCAGGAACGGAGCCATCAAATCAGATTACATAGACGCCAGGGAGGAGTTCGTCAAAGACTATGTCTGGCCTTCTCTCAAGGCCAACGCCCTCTACCAGAACGTCTACCCCCTGAGCACCGCCATCGCCAGACCTCTCATCGCCAAGAAGCTCGTCGAGGTCGCAAAGGCCGAGGGAGCGAAGTACATCGCACACGGATGCACCGCCAAGGGAAACGACCAGGTCAGATTCGATGTCGGTATCGTCTCGCAGGACCCCAACCTCTCCATCATCGCACCTATGCGCGAGTGGGTCACCACCAGAGAGGCTGAGATCGAATACGCCAAGAAGAACGGCATCGAGATCATCGTGAAGAAGGAGAGCCCCTACTCCAGGGACGAGAACCTCTGGGGAAGCTCATGCGAGTGCGGAGTCCTCGAGGACCCCTGGCAGGAGCCCCCTAAGGACGTATGGGAGAACACCGTCGACCCCGAAGAGGCCCCCGACAAACCCGAGTACATCGAGATCGATTTCGAGCAGGGAGTGCCCGTCGCGATCAACGGAAAGAAGATGGACGGAGTGGAGCTCATCGAGAGCCTCGACAGACTCGCCGGAGCACACGGCGTCGGCAGGATCGACCACGTCGAGGACCGTCTCATGGGAATCAAGAGCCGCGAGACCTACGAGTGCCCCGCTGCAGTCACACTCATCAAGGCCCACCAGGCCCTCGAGGGAATGACCCTGCCCAGGGACACCATCGAGTACAAGCGCGGACTCGAGCAGAAGTTCACACAGCTCTGCTACGACGGACTCTGGTTCGGCGGACTCATGGAGCCCATCCAGGCATTCATGGACAAGACACAGGAGTTCGTCTCCGGAACCGTCCGCATGAAGCTGTACAAGGGAAGCGCGACTGTCGTCGGCAGGAAATCCCCCTACTCGATGTACGATGCGGGACTCAGCACATATGCCGAGGGCGATGTGTTCGACCACAAGTCCGCTACCGGATTCATCTACATCTGGGGACTGCCCGGAAGAACAGCCGCCAAGAGCCATTCCGAGAAGAAGTGATCTCTTGAAGCAGGCCCTTTGGTCAGGAAGGTTCTCGGCAGGGATGGATGATTCCACCCTTGCCTTCACATCCTCCCTCGATGTCGATTCGCATCTTGCGTTCTACGACGTCATGGGATCGCTAGCCCACGTGAAGATGCTCAAAGCCTGCGACGTCATCCCTCCCGAGGATGCAGATGCCATCGTCGACGGCCTCAAGACCATACTCTCCGAGGTCCAGGCAGGCACTTTCGAGTGGGACCACTCGCTCGAGGATGTGCACACATGCATCGAATTCGGACTCACCCAGGCCATCGGACCTGCCGGCGGGAAGCTCCATACCGGAAGGAGCAGGAACGACCAGGTCGCAACGGACTTCAGGATGTACCTGAGGGATGATGCGCTGAAGGCCGCAGAGGCTGTGGACCAGCTGATGATGTCGCTCGTCAAGGTGGCGGAATCCAATGCGGACACGATAATGCCCGGATTCACCCACATGCAGCACGCTCAACCGGTCACCCTCGCCCAGCACATGCTCGCCCATGCGTTCAAGTTCTCGCGCGACGCGGACAGGTTCCTGGACGCCTTCGGGAGGATGGACAAATGTCCTCTCGGAGCGGCTGCCCTCGCAGGCACCACATATCCGATCGACAGGTGGATGACATCGGAGGCCCTCGGATTCAGGGAGCCCACCGAGAACTCCATGGACTCGGTCAGCGACAGGGATTTCGTCACCGAACTCGCATACTGCGCAGCCCAGACGGCGATCCACCTGTCCTCCCTGTGCGAGGAACTTGTGCTTTGGTCCTCCCAGGAGTTCGGATTCATCGAGATGGATGACAAGTACACCACGGGTTCGTCCATCATGCCCCAGAAGAAGAATCCCGACATCGCGGAGCTCGTCCGCGGCAAGACGGGATCCGTCGTGGGCGCACTGATGACCATGATCACCATGACCAAGGGTCTGCCCCTGACCTACAACCGCGATCTCCAGGAAGACAAACGTCCCGTCATGGAATCCATGGCGACGGTCATCGCCAGCGCGCAGATGATGTCCAAAGTGATCTCCACCGCCCAGTTCAGAGGCGAGCGCATGCTCGAGGTCACCAGCAGGGGACAGATCAACGCCACCGACCTTGCGGACTATCTTGTCACCAAGGGCATTCCGTTCAGGGAGGCCCACGGCATCGTCGGAGCGGCTGTGAGGCACAGCATCGATTCCGGCAGGAACCTCGAGGACATGAGCCTCGAAGAGCTCAGGGAATTCTCGCCCAAGATAGAGCAGGACGTCTACGATATCCTGCCCATATCGAAATGCGTCGAGAGAAGGAACTCCTACGGAGGAACATCCCCCATATCCACCGATGTCCAGATATCGAAGGCCATCGAGCAGATCATGACAAGGGATGAGATCATCCGTCAAGAGACACAGCTCATCAACAACTGCTGGAAGTCGTTGACAGAGTGATTAAACACCGGCCGAAAGGCCGGGATTTTTATTGTAAAAAAATCAGTCGAACTCGACGTTGTCGTTGTTCTTTATGTCGAACTTTATGTCAGCGGCTGTGAGCATATCGCTGATGTTGTTGACGATGTGCGACAGGTCCTGGTTCTTGGAGAATGTCTTGAGGTAGAACTCCTTCCTGTCCATGGGGAAGATCATACGTACCTTTCCCTTGCGGTTGTATCCCTCAGGCTTCCTGTTCTGATTGAGATCGATCATGTTGAGCTCTATCAGCATCTGCAGAAGCTCTTCCTCCTCGGGCATCTGTCCGATCTCCTCCAGGAACATCTTGAGTATGTCAGGGAAGACCTTGGCAAGGTCCTTGTAATCGGAGTCGCCTTTGAGAATAAAGTGCGTGCTGTAGACCTTCATCACCGTCTGATTATTACTCGTGATATTTAACGATTGGCTGGATGCGCAAAGTCCCCATCCACACTGGGTTGGATGCTACAGCGCATACTTTCCCAGTCGTTTTTATAAATATAATATACATAGGACTGAAACATGAGGACCGCTCTCACTGTAGCAGGTTCCGACTCGATAGGTGGCGCAGGCATCCAGGCCGATGTCAAA
The DNA here is from genome assembly GCA_934702355.1 of uncultured Methanomassiliicoccales archaeon. Lineage (GTDB taxonomy): Archaea > Thermoplasmatota > Thermoplasmata > Methanomassiliicoccales > Methanomethylophilaceae > Methanoprimaticola. Next base: position 81,564 of record CAKUXX010000005.1, on the reverse strand, counting down.
GCAATGTCCGCCATAGGAGTCCACGCTGCTTCAGTCATCACCGCCGTCACTGCTCAGAACACTACGGGAGTCGACGACATCTTCCCCATGCCGGAAGAGTTCATCAAGGCACAGCTCCAGGCCGTGCTGAGGGATTGCGACATCAAAGCAGTCAAAACAGGCATGCTGTACAGCGAAGAGATCGTGGAAACAGTCGCAGACATACTCGAGGACCATGAGATGCCTCTGATCGTCGATCCTGTCATGATCGCCGGTACGGGTTCGTCCCTTTCCGACGACAGCCTCGTCAGGGCGATGAAGAGGAAGCTGCTCCCCATCTGCGAACTTGTCACACCCAACAAACACGAGGCAGAGATCCTTGCGAAGATGGAGATCCACAGCAAGGACGACCTCATGCTCGCCTGCGAGCTCATCGGCAAGCAGGGCTCGTCCGTCCTTCTCAAAGGAGGGCATTTCAATACCCCCACGGTGACCGATTATCTGTATCTGTCATCCGAGTTCACCAAGTACGAATACCCGCGCCTCAAGAAGGCGGGACACGGAAGCGGATGCGTCCTGTCATCGTACATCACCGCGAACATGGCCAAAGGACTGGACATAGTCAACTCCGTCATGAAATCGAGGGAGCTGATCCAGGAGTCCATAGCCACTCAGTACAATATCGGCAAGGGCGACGCCGTGGTGAACCCCATGGTCAGGATCAAGGGTGACATGGAGAAGTTCCAGGTGCTCGATGAGCTCGATACCGCAGCAAACAAGATAGTCAACACAATCCCCGATGAGTTCGTCCCCAAGAACGGGATGAACATCGCGATGGCCCTCAAGGATGCCGCTGGCCCGGAGGAGATCGCGGCCATCGACAAGAGGCTCGCCATCCACAACGGACTCCTCAGGAAGAACGGACCGTCCAAGTTCGGTACCGCCGAAGGCCTGTCCTACATCCTCCTGACGGTGATGAAGCACGACCCGAAGTACCGCTGCATCATGAGCATCGCCTACAGGGACGAGCTCATAGACGTCATCGAGGAAGTGGGGCTCACATCCGTCACGGCCGAGATGGGGAAGGACAAGTACTCCGAAGGGACCGAGAAGGCCCTGGATAGATGCAAGACCATCCCGGACGTCATCGTCGACAAGGGATCGAAGAAGGACAGAGTAATCTGGCTTCTCGCCCATGACACGAAGGATATGATGTCCAAACTCGAAGAGATCCTCTGAAAGGGACCTCCCGAAACGCATTCATCTAAAAAATCAGAAACCGCCGGGTCCTGTCCTATGACGGGACTCGGTTTTTTACAAAATTACCTCCCGGGAACCCCGGGAGGGTTGAAGTTTCAAACTCACTCGATCGAGAGGATCTCGATTTCGAAGTACAGGGTCTGGTTGCTTGTCTCTTTACAGGTCTTGTAAGAGAAGCTGGAGCCGCTGTAGTTGGTGATGTACCTGGTCTCGCTTCCGAAGTCGAGCTCGATCATCTGGATCTCGGATGTTGCGGTGTCCACGGTGGTGTAGTCCTTCACAACGAGGTCGTATGTGATCGTTCCGTTGTCGACCTTCTTGACATCGAACACGACTGTTCCGAAGCTGTGCTTCTTGTCATCGTCACCGTTGCTGTAGGTGTACTGTCCTACGGCGGGCATGTTGTTGATGATCACGGTGTTCGTAGCGGAATCGAGTGTGGCGAGAGCATCCCAACCGTAGACGGTCTTGATCATGGTTGCTCCGCCGGTCTTGAGCGTGTAATCGTAGAGATCGTCGAAACGGGCCTTGGACATCGTCTCTGTGACGGGGACGGTCTGTCCGCTCGTGGAACCGGTGACGAGAACGGAGCCTGCGGGGTATCCGTCGGTGATGGTCACCTTGACCTTGTCTCCGACCTTGTGTCCAACAAGGCAGTTCTCGAAGTCCTCGAGGGATCCCTTGCTTCCGACTGTGACGGTGTATGAATCCTTGAAGCTCGTAGCCGAGAATCCATTGGATTTGATGATCGAATCGTTGTTTCCGACGCTGCTCCTGCTGGTGTCAAAGACAACGGCGTTCTTTCCGCCGATGTAATCGTAGAATGAACCTACATAGTTCACGGTGACCTTGTCACCATAGGCTACGACGCCTTCATCATCCGACAGGTAATGCTCGTCGACGAATACTCCGACCACCCCGACGGCGGCCAGAACGAATATAACGAAGCAGGTCGAGAATATCGGGTCCTTCTTCTTTTTCTCTTCGCCAGTCATTTTACCGAGTGGCGATAATCCATATAATATAAAAAAGGGCTCATAAGGAGACTCGGTCCTTATGCAGGTACTTCGCCCGTATTTTTCACCTGACCCTGAACGAAACGCCCATTTCCTCGGCCATCTTGGCGCATTCCGCCTCGGATTCGTCGCTTATAGAACCGCCGACGACGGAGACCATGACCTTCGGGATCGCCTTGCGGCATTCTCTGATGAAGTCCAACACGGCGGGATATGCCCTATCACCGAAGGAAGGACGCGCGACCTCCATGTACTCCTCCGAATTCGGAGCGTTCAGACTGATCGACACCGCATCGAACACGCCCTGCATTTCCGGAACTATATCCCTGCCGTTGATCAGGTTCCCAAGACCGTTGGTGTCCAGCCTGACGGGCTTCCCGAATTCGGACCTTATGCGCTTGGCGCACTCAAGGACATCGTCGAAGCGCTCGGTGGGTTCTCCGTAACCGCAGAACACGACCTCCCTGGAACCTGAGAGATCGACTCCCCTCAGTGCCTCTATGACCTCGTCCACGGTCGGCTCGTTGCTGAGCCAGAGGGAATCTGCGTCTCCGAGCCCCTCTGTCGAGTTCCTGACACAGAACACGCATCTGCAGGGACACCTGTTGGTCATGTTGATGTAGTAAGTGCTTCCGTAGCGGTATAGGATGCTCATCGGCCCGGAGAGCACCGCATCGGCGATAAAACTACCGAAGCGAAAGTGTTGGTGGTTAAGTATCGGATGACAATCTCAGGCTCATGTTCGACCTGTACGTTGTGACGGATTCCAAGCTCTCCAAAGGACGCTCGGATGCGGAGATCGCCAGACTCGCCTATGAGGGCGGTGCCGACGTGGTTCAGCTCAGGATGAAGGATGCCGACGGCGGGGAGATGCTCCGTCAGGCGGAGATCATCAGGGAGACGGCCGACGAGATGTGCAAGCTCTTCATCGTCAACGACAGGGTGGACGTCGCCATCGCATCATGCGCGGACGGGGTCCATCTGGGTCAATCGGACATACCGGTCGATGTCGCCAGGAGACTCATGGGCGACGATGCCATCATAGGAGCATCCGTGGACAACGTGGAACAGGCTATCGCCGCCGTGGAAGCGGGAGCGGATTACGTCGGTGTCGGAGCGATATTCAAGACATCCACAAAGCCCGATGCGGCCCAGGGAATAGGACTCGGACCGATCTTCGAGATAAGGGAGGCGGTCGACGTTCCGATAGTGGCCATAGGCGGGATCAACAGAGGCAACATACAGGACGTCATCCGTGCGGGAGCGGATGCCGCAGCAGTCGTCTCCGCAGTTGTCGCCCAGGACGATGTCGCAGGCGCAGCCCACGAGCTCAGGGACCTCATTCTGAAGGTCAGGCCCCACATACCCTCGGAGTTCTGCTGATATGAGGATAACAGTCAACGGTACCGAGACCGATGTCCCGGAAGGCATCACCGCAGAGGAGATCGTGTCCTTCATGGGCATGGACCCGAAGCGCGTGGCTGTGGAGATCGACGGGGAGATATGCCCCCGCGGTTCCCGTGCGGATACGGTCCTGGAAGAGGGACAGAGACTCGAACTCGTCGGCTTCGTCGGCGGAGGATGAGCCGCTCCCAGAAATACGGATATACATCCCAACTCTACCCGACCCTCATGTCGGACGATCTCGTCATAGGCGGTCACAGATTCAGCTCCAGGTTCATCCTGGGATCAGGAAAATTCTCACTGGACATCACCCGCTCGGTGATCGAGAACGGAGGTGTCGAGATGGCTACGCTCGCCGTCCGCCGTGCCAATGCCGAAGGCGAAGGCAACATCCTTGACTGCATGCCCGAAGGGATCACCCTCCTCCCCAACACTTCCGGGGCGAGGAATGCCGAGGAAGCTGTCAGGATCGCAAGGCTGGCAAGGGAGCTCGGATGCGGGGATTTCGTCAAGATCGAGATCATCTGCGACAGCAGATACCTCCTTCCGGACAACAGGGAGACCGTCCGTGCCGTGAAGATGCTGGCGGACGAGGGCTTCATACCCATGCCGTACATGATGCCCGACCTCACCGCCGCAAGGGACATGGCGGATGCGGGAGCCGCGGCCATAATGCCCCTAGGAGCCCCGATAGGAAGCAACAGAGGCCTCCTGACAAGGGATTTCATAAGGATGATCATCGATGAGGTGGACCTTCCCGTCATCGTGGATGCGGGAATCGGTCGCCCTTCGCAGGCATGCGAGGCGATGGAGATGGGATGCGCCGCGGTCATGGCCAATACTGCCATCGCCACTGCGAAGGATGTCCCCGGAATGGCGAAGGCCTTCAGACTCGCCATCGAATCGGGCAGGCTCGCCTATCTCTCCGGCCTCGGCCGCGTCATCGGCGACAGGGCAGAGGCATCCAGCCCGCTCACGGGATTCCTGAGGGAGTGATCCCATGGTCCGCAAGGATACTGATGTCGCCGAGTACGACGACAACATGGAATGTCTTGATTCCGACATAATGGACCGCACGCTCGCAACATCCAGGAAGATGGATTTCGGCTCTTTCACAAGGAGGGATGTCGAATCCGCACTGGATTCCTGTGACGACCCCTATTCTTTCGCCGCACTGCTCTCGCCGGCGGCGGAGCCGTATCTGGAGGACATGGCCGCGAAGGCCAAGCAGGAGACAAGGAAGCACTTCGGGAACTCGGTCTGCCTGTTCACCCCGCTGTACGTCTCCAACTACTGCACCAACAGATGCGTCTACTGCGGATTCAACAGTTCGAATCACATCAACCGCGCCTGCCTGACCCTCGACGAGGTCACGGACGAATTGGATTCGATAGCTTCAACAGGGCTCAAGGAGGTCCTCATCCTCACCGGAGAGTCCAGAGTGAGATCTGATGTGGAGTACATCGGCGAATGCGTCCGTCTGGCCTCGGAGAGGTTCGGGACCGTCGGGATCGAGGTGTATCCTATGAACACCGACGAGTACGCCCACATCCACAGCTGCGGCGCGGATTACGTCACGGTCTTCCAGGAGACCTACGACACCAAGAGATACGGCGAGCTCCATCTGGCAGGCCCCAAGAGGGTGTTCTCCTACAGATTCGATGCACAGGAGAGGGCGCTCAGAGGAGGGATGAGGGGAGTCGCATTCGGAACCCTGCTGGGCCTGAGCGACGATCCCGTTCGCGATGCGTTCTCGTGCGGACTCCACGCGAACCTGATCCAAAGGAAGTACCCCCATGCCGAGATCTCGATGTCCCTGCCGAGACTCAGGCCCGCAGGCGGTGTGGAGAACGATATCAAGGTGTCTGAAAGGCAGCTGCTCCAAGTATCGCTGGCATATAGGCTGTTCCTGCCCTTCGCGGGACAGACGATATCGACAAGGGAACGCCCCGGTTTCAGGGACGGGATAGTTGGACTCAGCGCGACCAAGATATCCGCGGGCGTCAGCGTCGGCATCGGGGAGCACTCGGGAGATGCCCACGGAGACGGACAGTTCGTCATATCGGACCCAAGGGGCGTGGACGAGATCGTCAGGGCCCTCAAGGACAACGGACTCCAGCCCGTGATGAACGACTACGTGAGGGTCTGAATGATCGCGATCACCTGTCGCAGCATCTGCAAGGAACCATTCCTGGACCGCATAGCCAGACTGGCGGATGCGGGACCCGAGATGATCATACTGAGGGAGAAGGACCTGTCCCACGAGGAGCTCGTCAGACTGGCATCCGACTGCAAGACGATCTGCGACCGTGCAGGCGTCCCGCTGTCCGTCAACTCGGACATCGAAGCCGCCCGCGAGGTGCACATTGACAGGGTGCATCTGCCGTTGAACATACTCCGCTCGTGCGGGGACCTGTCCGACTTCCGGGCTGTCGGAGCTTCCGTACACTCGCCCGCAGAGGCCGAGGAGGCCGAATCCCTCGGCGCGGACTACCTGATCGCAGGGCACATATTTCCCACTGCATGCAAGATAGGCGAGCCGAGAGGGGCCGGTTTCCTGAAGAGCGTATGCGATTCCGTTGACATACCCGTGTACGGAGTGGGCGGGATAACCCCTGAGAACTTCCAGCGCGTCCTGTCCTCCGGTGCTGAGGGCGCGGCGGTGATGTCCTCGGCGATGCTCTCCGATGACATCGAAGGATTGGTTAGGTCCCTCTTGAAAAACCGAGACCGCGATGATACACACTCTCCGAGTGTCACCTCCTTATTATAATAAATATAAGACCGATATACAGTGGTATGAGCGGTCAGGATGAATATCTACGCAATTTCACATTGCTCCTAACCGAGAAGGGTGTCATCCCGATGACTGATCCACTGCAGATCGCAGTCTACAATCAGCTCTGCACAGGGGACAAGAGGCCCAGCGACCTCACCGCCAGCCTGGACCTTTCGTCTTCATCGCTCCATTTCGTCATGGACAAGATGATCGATGCAGGAGTCATCGTCAGAATCAAGCCGGATCCCAGCAAGAAGACCGTGTACTACACGAACCTTGCCATGAAGATCGCCAGCTCCGTCACACCCGACCCGGAAGCCAAAGAAGAGTGCGAGAGGACCTTCAGGAACCCCTCCGAGCACTGCTCCGGACTTGCCGCCGTGGCCAACATGTTCGACAGCCACCTGGCTGAGATAGGTCTCAGTCTGGACCAGCTCCGTTCCAGATACGCCACGGAACTCGCGGATTCGATGAAATACGACATCGGCCGCGCCGACATCGAAGATTCCATCCTCAAGATCAAGGAGCGTTTCGCATCCTTGACCGGATTCAAGTTCAACGTCTTCTCCCTCAACCCCCTCACACTGGTGTTCGAGGGCAACGAAGTGCTCGGACGCGAGATCGACATGTTCTCCGCATTCGTCGGAAGAGCTGTCGAGAATGCTACCGACAGGAAACTCGCCATAACATCTCTGGAGGAGTACTCCTCCGAAGATCAGATCAGATACAAGGTCGTCTACGAAAGGGTGGACAAGGTCCCCGAACCGTACATCAACATGTCCCTGTCCCACGGTGATTCCTCGGACAGGTTCCTCATGGTGGAACTGGAAGGAACGGTCGGCATCATAACCAGCCCTGTCCAGATCGACATAATCGATGCCGTCTACGAGAGGCCCCTGTGCGTCTCGGACATCGTGACCATGGTGGATGCACCCAGGTCCACGATCACATCCAACATCCTCAGGATGGTGGAGGACGGCGCCATATCCGTGTTCTATTCGGAATCCGGTATCGCATACTACGGACTGTCGTGCTCCATCCTCATGAAGAAGAGCCGCAAGGTCAACCGCGACACCGACGAGCTGAACGCCATCCTGAAGGATACGAGGCACAGGGAGAACTCGTTCATGGAGGGGTACCTGAGGTACATCCTCGAGACCCTGAAGGGACTCGGAATCGACACCGACTACATGCTCGTCGTCCTGGGCGCCAAGTATATGAGGCTCGCCGGCAACGACGGTCCGAAGAACTTCGACGTCTTCTTCGGGAAGATGTCGTCCGTGGCCCAGTCCATCGGAATATCGCTGAACGTCGTCTCGGCGTACCCGCTCACCATCGGCATCTCGAGCACCTGCCCGGATTCCGAGATGACCCCCGCCGTGACCTTCGTCAAGGGAATGGCCCACCAGGGCCTTGAGATGGCGAGCAACGGAATATTCGTGAGGGTGTCCGACGACACTCCCGAGGACAGGAAGGTCTCATTCAAGGAGATCTACCCCACGCTCACCATGACCCCCGCCGACGGCATAGAGGTCAAGGGACTGGCAGACGAGGCCCCCGCCAAGAAGAAGAGGACATCGTCCGTCAAGGTCGCCCTCATGAACCGCAAGGGCAACGGAAGGCCCATGAGGACCATGAGGTACATCACGGGCATCGTGATGGCGATCATGCTCGCAGGAGTCCTCGTTTTCGGACTTGCGGGAACAGGCGACGAGATCGAGGCAGGCAACTACTCCATGACACTCGGAGACGGGTGCGACGGCGTCCTCATCTACGATGAGAACGGCAACGAACTGCAGCTGCCCATGAGCGTCACGACCGGAACCATGAGGTTCTCGGTCGAGTACAACGGGACCACGGAGAACATCGGACTCGTGAAGAACGGTGTCGCATATCCGCTTCCGAACCTGCTGGAATGCGATGACAAGGGCATTTACACGATAAACATCGATGAGAACATATCGTTCAAACCGATAACCGAGATCGAGATGCCTGCGGACAAGGGCATATCCTATGCCGTCTACGACTTCGGTTCGATCATCTCCGATTCCAAGGCATACGACTTCAGCGGATACATCCCCCTCGACTCCTACATGGAGACCGCCGGAGGTCTCTGGACCACCCTCGGCACCGTGTTCGAGGTGACGGCACAGAACGGAAGGTTCGTCTCCACCCACGAGGCCGGAGACGACGTGTTCCTGTTCGAGAAGATGACCTGCCACAGGGATGATGTCTCCTCGATAACCTCCGGCGTCCTTCCTTCGAAGTACACAGAGGTCGAACTCAAAGGCAGCTACATGGCCGACGACACGTTCGTGAAGGACATCGTCCTGAAGATCGTCCCCGAGAACCGTGTATCGCTCCAGTTCCTCACATCGATAACCAACGTCACGATCAGCATGAACGGTTCACCCCTTTCGCAGGACGTCAACCGCGTCGTGTCATTCATCGTCGGGACCGAGGATATCGTCATAACCTACGAAGGAACAGACTGGTACTGACGATGAAGTGTCCGAACTGCGGCGAGACCGTCTCGGATGAGATCCCCTTCTGCCCCATATGCGGTCAGAACCTCTCATCCGGAAGGTCCCGTCGCAAACTCAGATTCATCCTGATGGATGTTCAGGAGGACAGACGCTTCAGACATTTGGCATCCGCCGTGATCATAGGTATCGTGATCGTGGCGGTCCTTTCCGTGCTTCTAACTTCCATAGGCGACACCGAACCCGAGGTCAAGCCGCCGTCGATGGGACCGTCGGAATCCGCTCTGCGCGTTCCCGGCTCCGACGACTACATAGAATTCTACGAAGGGTTCGATGACCCCGGATTCAGCGCCGGATGGGTCACTGAAAAAGGGAAGAACAGACTCCATATCACCCTGAGCAGCAAGATATCCGGCTCGTACACCGACTTCTCATGGATCATCCGCAACGAGGTCACCGGAGATATCCAAGTGTCCATCAACAAGTTGGAAGCGGAGATCACCTGGGCCAATCCATCCGTCGGGATATACAACATCACGATCACATGCTCATCCGACTCCAAGGAGGATTACACCCACACCGGGAGGATGCAGTACTTCGGCGACAGCATCAGGACGGATGCGTTCGAGTACGGGGGCCGCACATACTCCGTGGAGACCATCGTCAGGAACAGCGAGTATCTGAATCTGACATCCCAAACGGACACCGTCCCGAGGACATCGTCGTCCGCATCGGATGCGGCATCCTTCGCCGAACCCACGGATTCCGTCAATCTTCTCGCAGGAAGGCTCAGCGATGCTTTCCTGAGGAACAATCCTGATCTGAAGACGAACGGTCCGGAGTTCGCATCCTTCGTGATGACCTATGTCCAATCCTGTTACAAGGAGGTCTCCGACACCCTCTCCCATTCGACACCCGTGTATTGGGCGTATCCCGGAGAGACGATATACTTCCATCAGGGTGATTCGGGGGACCTGTCCCTGCTGTTGGCATCCGTTCTGAAGGCATCCGGCTACGATTCCGGAATCATGCTCATGCATGGGAAGACGTTCGCCGCCGTCGGTCTGAACTACACTCCTTCCGATGTCCCCTCCGGACTCCGTTCCGTATCGCTGTCGTACGAGAACAGGAAGTACATCCTCCTCGAACCCATAGAATCCTTCCCCCTCGGATGCATCGACGATGCGTTCGATTACAGGTTCGGGAAATGCTACTATTACGGAACCGCGACCGATGATTGCGGCGGATTCGCTTCCGTATGATGATAAATACAGGCCCTGCATCATCGGACCCATGGCTTTCGGTTTCAAAAGTGTCAACACGAACGAGGAGTACAAGATCGTCGTCCTCGTCAGGATGGATCTGGACATGGGCAAAGGCAAGATCGCCGCCCAGGTCGGTCATGCCTCTGTGGATCTGGCGCTGCGCGCACAGAAGATGGACAGGAAGTCGTTCGATTCCTGGATGTCCGGCGGACAGAAGAAGGTCGTCCTGAAAGTCGCCAACAAGGATGAGATGATCAGGTACATGAACGAGGCCAGAAGCTCCGGACTCTATACATGCGCCATCACCGATGCCGGAAGGACTCAGATCGAGCCGGGGTCGATGACCGTCGTTGGGATTGGGCCTGCACCCGACTCCGATATCGACAAGGTCACCGGAACCCTCAAGATGCTCTGATCAGCAGACCTTGGTCAGCTTCCCCGTATGAGAATCGATGACGAATCCCCATATGCGGATGTCATCCGGAATCAGCGGGTGCTTCCTCAGTATGGATACCGAGGACCTCACTGAATCCTCGACCGTGTCGAAGCCGCACAGCCAATCGTCGAAGTCCACGTCGAAGTACCTGCAGAGTTCTATCGCCTCTTCGGATATCCCGCGTTCCCTCATGGATTCGAGCATGTCCGGACCGTTTATGTGCTGGGCTCCGCAGTCCGTATGGCCTATGACCATGATGTCCTCCACACCGAGCTCGTAGATCCCCACCAGGATGCTGCGGACCTCCGTGGAGAACGGTCCGCGAATCACACCGCCCGCGTTCTTGATGACTTTGGCATCCCCGTTCCTGAGCCCCAACGATGCAAGGAGGAGCTCGGTCAGACGTGTGTCCATGCAGGCCACTATGGCCACTTTCTTGTCGGGGTACTTCGTGGTCACATACTTCTCGTACCCGCCTTCCTCGACGAACCTCTCGTTGAATTCCAACAGATCGTCGATCACAGGATATCCCACCTGACGGAGGAGTCCAAAGCCTCGCAGGTGAGAGCGTCGAGCGAATCAAGCAGTTCCACCTTGAATGATCCGGGGCCGTGGCATCTGCCTGCGGCCGATTCCGATGCCACATTGAGCGCAGAGATCGCCGCCGCCACTGAGAACACATCGGCACCGCATGCACCGACATAGCATCCGATGACCGATGAGAGCATGCATCCTGTTCCGGATACCTTCTCCATCATCTCGGATCCGTTCCTGAGGGCCAAGGTGGTCTTTCCGTCCGAGACGTAGTCGACCGGTCCGGAAGCGGCCACGATGCATCCTTTGGCGGATGCGAGGCCACGAGTGGCCTCCGCGACATCGGAGGAACCATGTGAATCCACGCCTCTGACATCCCCTCCGAGTCCTGACAGAACACCTATCTCCCCCGCATTCCCCTTGATGACATCGGGATGCTTGGACATCAGCTTCTCCGACACCTCCGTCCTGTATGCTGTGGCGCCTGCCCCTACAGGATCCAACACTATCGGGATCCTTCCTGATGCCGCATCGGCTGCGACGAGCATGGAATCCACCGTACGGGGATTCAACGTGCCTATGTTCAGGACCGTGGACGATGCGATGGCGACCATGTCGGCGGTATCGGGACCGTCTGTCATGACCGGGGAACCGCCTGCGCAGATGCAGATATTCGCACAGTCGTTGACTGTGACGTAGTTGGTGATGTGATGGACAAGCGGCCGTATAGCGCGGACCTTCGCCAGGTAATCGGAGGGTTTGAAATCCATGATACGTCAACGGCGATTGGATTCTTATCGTTGACTGAAAAATGAAATGAATGGGTTTCCGGCCCCGTCTGAGGGGGCCGGTCGGATCATGCAGTTTTAGTCTTGACCGTATTCTCGATGGGATACCAGAAATAGACCGTGGACGGACTGTACTTCCTGCTGTTGGCGGATTGTCCTATGTCATATCCTGTCGATGTGGTCTCGCAGAAGTAGTAGTGGGTATCATCATCGGCCTTCATGAAGAATCCCGAAGCCCCTTCTACGGATACCGCCGACATGGCGTGATCGTAGAACACCATCATCGCCGCATCGTATCCCGAGATCATCATCAGCGTATCGTAGAATATCGTGGAGTCCTCGCAGTCCCCTCCGCCGTTCCAAAGGTACTCGAGAGGATATGCCCAGTATTCCATGACCCCGTAGACGCCGTCATCCGTCAGATACGGAACGGTCTGGACGAACTTCAGGACGAACGTTGCGTATTCCAGATCGCTCATGCCCTCGGACATCGACCTCAGATCGGACACCATCTTGATCAGATAAGGGTCCTGGACCGTGTGATACACGGTGACGTAGTCCTTGTCGGACATGGAAATCCTGTACTTGTACGGATGATCGTAGTCGTAGCGGTACACGTCGCTGTACTTCAGCTCGGTCGAGATCGTGTAGTTCTTGCCGGAGTACTCCCAGGTCTGTGTGAACGTCTTCACGCCGTCTATGAAGAATGAGAGGCACTCGATGTATCCGGATGCACTCTTCTTGGCCATGTATATCCCCGGTGACAGGGTGCTGATGTCCGAACTCACCTTGTTGCCGTCGGAATCCGTGACGGTCGCATCATCGAATCCGTAGTCGGACAATGATGCACCCCCCTCCATGACGATGTACGGAACATCGGTCTTGGCTACGATCTTCGTGTCGGGATCTATGCGGTCGATGGTGAGCGTGCGGTCCTGTGTCACCAATTCTCCGTCGACATACCATCCAGTGAATCCGTCTCCGACCGCCTCGAATGATACGGAGTCACCTATGTTGCAGGTTCCGGCACCTTCTACGCGGACAGGGTAGGATGTTGTCACATCGGGTTCGAAGGACTTCTGGGGCTCGAACTCGGAGATGCTGCTCAGAACGTATGTTATCGTGGTAGATCCTGACGTGTAGGATATCTTGACCTGGACATCCATGTGGTAGAGCCAATAGGTGGAGCCGTCGCGGTCATCCCATACCGTGCAGGAGTATCCGTTCACGACCTCGTTGTAGAGGTAGTATATCGTGACCATGTTCTCCCCGGTCCAGGATCCCTCGACGGAATCGTCCGTGAAAGATCCTCCGAGGTAGGAGTAGGTTATGTTGCGGGCCGTCTCGTAATAGGTCTCGCCGTCTTTGAACGCGATGTTGCGCTGCTCAATGGTTCCGGACATGCGATGGGGCAGCATGCCGTTCATGTATGTCCCCGTGATATCCCATGTGTATGCCTTTCCTGTCTGGTCCTCGTCCACCCAGCATGCGTAGAGTGTGATGTCTCCGACGACATCGTCGCCGACGACGACTACGGGATCATCGAATGCTTCGTCGAAATACCATCCGCCGAACTTGTATCCGTCCCTTGTGGCATCCCCCAGATCGTTGTCGTTGCCGGATATGTACGTCATCGGACTGTCTTCGGCCAGAGTGCCTCCGTTGAGGATGTATGATATGTTGTATTCCTGACCCTCTATCCATTTTGCATAGAGTTTGAGGTCCCCTTTCGTATCCACGGATATGGATTGGATACGATCCTGCAATCCGGCATCCGTGTACCATCCGCCGAAGACGAATCCGTCCCTCACTGGTTTCGGAAGCTCGCGTACGGTGCCCTCGCTGTATGAAGACGGGGCATCGTCGGGGTTGGACCCTCCGTTCAGAACATATTCAATCGTCCATGTCTCACCGTCGTCGGAAACGGTGAGGCCGATAGCGAATCCTGCGATTACCACCGCCAAAACGATCGCGGTGGCGGCAACAGTCCGATTCATGCTCCCCGATATCCGTGGTCGTTTATACCTATTCATCTTCGGGGAGTGGGAACGGCGAAGCATCTGTATGATAACGGACATCCGCCGAAGACGGGACAATGAGGGACAACATGGAAGACAGACTTGTCACACCGCAGATCGTCATCCTCGTAATGCTCAGTTTCATCATGGGCACCAGCGAGTTCATCATCATAGGCATCCTGCCGGACATGTCCGTCGATATGGGGTATCCGTACACCGCTGTCGGCAACCTGATCTCCATCTTCGCCATAGGATATGCAGTCCTGACCCCGATACTCACTGCCTGTCTGAGCAGATACAGCCGCTACAGAGTGCTCGTCTCCATGTGCGTCCTGTTCCTGCTCACCAATCTGTGGACGCTATTCGCCGGCGATTACATTCAATTGGCCGTGTCCCGCCTGCTAACGGCGGCATTCTCAGGAGCTCTGCTGGGAGTCGGACTGACATTCGTCATGGACCTTGTAACACCGAGATTCAGACCCGGGGCGGTGGCGTTGATCTATGCGGGATTCAGCATCTCTTCGGTCGTCGGAGTCCCACTCGGAACGGCGATGTCCCATTCGCTCGGATGGAGGAGCGTTTTCATCCTAATCCTAGGAATGGGTGTTGCAGGGACGATCGCTGCGACGCATATGCTCCCCAGACTGCCATCGAGCGAGAAGAACGGATCTGGGAAGGGCGGTATCGGCCCTCTGCTGAAGGACAGGCGTATAATGCTTGGCGCACTGGTCACGGTGTTCGGCGCGATGGGATACTATTCCGTGTACACCTACATGACGCCGATATTGGAAACGGAGATAGGATTCTCTGAGAGCAATGTGAGCATCGGCCTCATGATGATGGGCATCGCCATGCTGATAAGCAACATAATATCCGGAAAGGTCGCAGGAAGGGGCGGATTGAAGATCCTCCGCTACACGTACATCGCGGAGGCGGCGTTCCTGTTCATCCTCCCGACTGCTGTTATGAACCCCGTTTCAGGAATGGTCGTGCTGATCTGCTTCGCCCTGCTCATCTACATAATGAACTCGCCGGTGCAGATCCACCTCATGGAGCTGTCATCTAGGGATTACCCCGAATCGCTGACGTTCGCGTCGAGTCTCAACCCGTCGTCGTTCAACATCGGGATTGCCATAGGCTCCTTCACAGGAGGCCTGTTCTACGACCTGTTCGGACTGAACACCCTCGGATACCTGGGCGGCATGTTCCTGCTGATAGCATCCGCGGCCACGTTCGCGACCTGCCGCGCATGCAGGGAAGAGGGAAAGGGCACCTCGGTGACCTGACCCGGGATCATTCCTTCGCTTCGTCGATGGGATGCTTGTCCACATCCACCTTCTTCCTCTGACGTCCGCCGGTCTTCTTCAATTTACCCTGGTTGAGGGCCCATTCGAAGCTCTTCTGCTCCGGCGGGGTGATCAGGACCCTGTCGCCTTTGGCATACTTCTTGCCGCTCACCCAGTTCGTGAACGGTGCGAGCACCCTGTACTCGTCGGCGTCCATGACGATCTCCCTGACGTTGGGGCGTCCCTTCATCTCGGAATAGGTTCCGGAGAAGGTCCTGACATGACCGTCTGCGACCTCGATCATCTTCGTGCACACGGTATCCAAAAAGTACCTGTCGTGTGTGACTGTGATGACAGTTCCGTCGTATTCCACTAAAGCCTCTTCGACAGCATGCTTCGCAGGGATGTCCAGATAATTAGTGGGCTCATCCAACACGAGCACGTTCGTCTCATCCAGAAGCAGCAGGCACATCGCGACCCTCGCCCTCTGTCCTCCGGACAGGGTGGCGATCGGCCTCTCGACCTCCTCTCCGAAGAGTAGGAACCTTGCAAGGATCGTCCTGACCTCCGCCCTGCGGTCCTTTCCGACCAGCTGGAGGAGCTGCTCCTCTGCGGAAAGCTTCAGGTCCAATCTGTCGTGATGCTGCGAATAGTATCCGATCTTGGCCCCGGGGGCCACCCAGAGGTCCCCTTCAGACGGTATCTGACCGAGAAGCGCCTTCACGAGGGTGGATTTGCCCTCCCCGTTGCTTCCGAATATACCGATCTTCTCCCCTTTCTGGATGTCGAGGTCCACGCCTGAGAGGATCGTCCTTCCCCCGAGGTCCACTTTGAGGCCTTTTGTGGTTATGACGTTCTTCCCGGATTTGTGAGCTGCCTGTATCCTAACCGTGATCTCGCGGTTCTGCTCGGGCCTCTCCTTCTCCTCCATCTTGGCGATGAGCTTCTCGCGGGTCTTGTGCGTGGTCATGTACCATTGGTCATGGTGGAGCTGCTTGGCGATCTCCTCCTGACGCTTCTTCTGGTTGGCGTACTTCTTGTACTCCTTCTCCATGCGGTCCATGTCCAGCATCTTCTTGTAGATGAAATCGGAGTAGTTCCCCTTGTATTCGCGGGACTTCCCATGATCTATCTCCAGCATGCGGGTTGCGATCTTGTCCAGGAAGTACCTGTCGTGACTGATCACCAGCACGGAGCAGTGAGTCTGAATCAGATAGTTCTCGAGCCATTCGACGGTGTTGATGTCGAGATGTGAGGTGGGCTCGTCCATCACAAGGAGATCGCAGTCGTCAGCCTGGACTATGATCCTCGACAGCATGACCTTGGTCCTCTCCCCTCCGGAGAGGGAATCCATGGTGCGGTCCATGATGTCCGCTGACAATCCCACTTTCTCCAAGGCCTTCTCCAGATTGCCCTCGTCCTCCATATCGGCCTTCGCAAGCTGGGCCTCCAATGCGGCGTTCTCCTCGGCCAGGGCGTTCCAGTCGATGTCCCCGCCTGCGATCATCATCTCCTCGATCTCTTCCAGCCTGCGCTTCAGGTTCTCTATGTGCCCGTACGGCCTTCCAAGAACGTCCCTGACGGTGAACTCCGATGACGATTCCGCGAACTGCTCCAGGTACCCTATGCGCTCGGAATTGCGAATAAGCTCCCCCGTGTCCGCCTTCATCTGACCGAGCAGGATCTTCAGGAATGTGCTCTTACCAGCACCGTTGACACCGATCAGCCCTATGCTGTCCCCTTCGTTTATCTGGAGACTCACGTCCTTCAGGACTTTGTGCGGGCCGAATGCCTTCGTAACGGACTGGGCTTTTAGGAGCATAGTGAACATGAAAGGCTCATTCTTGATATGGGTTCGGTTAGCTGAGGGACATCGGGTGTACGGACGCAGTGTGCGAGAAGACACCAGTTTCTTATATCGGCCATACGAATCGAATATCATGGATGTGAAGACCAATCCCATGAGGCATCTGGACAAACTCGGAATACAGTATTCCGTCCACCACTATTCGGATGAACCTCTCAGCGGTGCCGAGGTGGCGGCAAAGACAGGAGAGTGCCCTGACGAGGTCTTCAAGACGCTTGTCACCGAGAGCAAGGACCGCAACTACTACGTCTTCCTGGTACCGGTGACCGGCGATCTGGACCTGAAGAAGGCTGCCGCAAGCGTCGGAGAGAAATCGCTTTCGATGATCAAGTCGAAAGACCTCCTCTCCCTGACGGGATATGTCCACGGAGGATGCTCCCCATTGTGCATCAAGAGGCCCATGAAGGTCGTCATAGATTCCACCGCCGAATCGCTGGAAAGGATATACTTCAGCGCAGGAAAGGTCGGATACCAGGTAGAGATGGCCGTTTCGGATCTCCCGAAAGCACTGGACTTCAGGTTCGCCGACATCAGGAAGCCGCTGTGACATCGGTCACATGAGTGCGACGAACCGTCCTGCGAAGGCACCTGCCACACAGCAGACGGAATTCAGGATGATGTTCACTGCGGCCTGACCGTATGTTCCTGCGGCCATGAGGTTGACAGTGTCTATGGAGAATGTGGACATCGTCGTGAACGCTCCGAATATCCCTACGAATACGAGCGACCTGAACGCGGTGCCCATATCCCCTCCGTACCTGAACATCAGGAAGGACGCGAGGCAGCATCCGACGATGTTGACTATGAAGGTCGCCCAAGGGAAATCTGTCTCCACCACCTTGTAGACGGAGAAGCGCAGCACTGCGCCGATGGCACCTCCTGCCGCGACGGCCATGAACGGGATCACAGACATGTTCACATCCTGCAATCTTCTCCTTATCTATACAACTTTCCAGTTATCCGACCCCAAGCGTTTTCATGTGATGACATTGATTCACCATACATGTCGGAATGCACGGTGCTCAACCCGAACTGCAACTGCAAGAAACTCGATTGTCCCCGCCACGGGAACTGCATAGAATGCGTCGAATTCCACAAGGCCAACAGCGATAAGATCCCGTTCTGCCTCAGATTCATGGTCGGGCAGGAGTGAACGGCCATCCTTCCTGTGCAAATATAGACATATTGCGGTTCACTCTACCGCACATGGACCTCACAAGAGAGGAAGAGGCCATCCTCAACGGAGAGGAAGGCGCAGGAAAACAGAAGGCGATGGAGCTTGTCACCGCCCTCGGCAAAATCTACGGTGCAGAGGACCTGATAGACATCACATCCGCCCATCTTTCGGGAGCATCCTACAAGACCATAGGCGACGGGGGTCTGAAGTACCTCGAGGATATGGCCGCAGGAGGTGCGAAGGTCTCCGTGCCTTCCACCCTCAATCCCGTCGGAATGGACCGCACCCGCTGGAAGGAGATGCACATCTCCGAGGAATTCGCCAAGAAACAGCTCAGGATCATCGATCTGTACGGCCAGATGGGCGTCATGACCACTTGCTCGTGCACCCCTTACATCGGACCCAACGTCCCTTCTCTGGGAGATCATGTCGCTTGGGCGGAATCCTCGGCCCTTTCATTCGTCAACTCGTTCATCGGCGCCAGGACCAACAGGGAAGGCGGACCCGGCGCACTTGCGGCGGCGATCCTCGGAAAGACCGCCAACTACGGACTCCACCTCGATGAGAACCGCAGACCTACAGTGGTCATCGATGCGGACATCGACGGCTCCGTATTCTCTTATTCGCTTCTCGGACAGGCCGTAGGTATGTCCATCGGCTCCGGGATCCCGTATTTCAAAGGCATCTCCCCCGAGGTCGAGGAGGCCAAGACGCTGTCCGCCGCTATGGCGGCATCGGGATCTGTCGCACTCTGGCATGCAGAGTGCGTCACACCCGAAGCAGGGAGTTTCGACATATCCGAACTTGAGACCATCCATATCGGCAAGAAGGAACTGGACGCCGCATACGACAAACTGAACAAAGTGGACGATGTCCAGCTGATCGCCATCGGATGCCCCCATCTCACGGAGAAGGAGATGCATCAGATAGCCGCATTCCTCAAAGGTAAGGAGAAGGTCAACAAGGACATCGAGATATGGTTCTGCACATCCGAAGAGGTCAGGGACCGCTGTCCCGAGGACGTCGCCGTGATGGAGAAGTTCGGACCCGTCCTTGCCGACACATGCATGGTCGTCGCCCCGATCGAAGGAACATTCGAACGCACCGGGACCAATTCGGCCAAAGCAGGGAACTACCTTCCCACGCTGTGCTCGCAGAAGGCCATGTGCAGGGACATCTCCGCGCTCATGGAGCTGGTAATGTGAAGTTCGAAGGACGCACCATATCCCCCGGAAAGGCCAAGGGAGAAGTCATCAAACTGGACGAGCCTCTGAGCTTCCTCGGAGGCGTCGACGGTTCCACCGGAGATCTGAGAGTGGGCAACGGAGGTAACGTGGCAGGTAAGATCCTCGTTTTCCCCAAAGGAAAGGGAAGCACCGTGGGATCGTTCGTCATGTACGACCTCATGGTCCACGGAGTCGCTCCGGTGGCGGTCATCAACGAGAGCGCCGAGACCATAGTGGCCACCGGTGCGGTGATATCATCCATCCCGATGGTGGACAGGATCCCGTCGGTGGATGCATTCCTGGACGGAGACATCGTCGAAGTGGATGCGGACGACGGTTCCGTTACCATAGATGGTGTGGACATGGTCTGCGCAGTATCGTCTGCTATCGTCTGCGACGGAAAGGTCCTGCTCCTCAAGCGCCCCGCAGGCTGCAGGTCGTTCCCCGACAGGTGGTCGCTTGTGGCAGGGAAGATCGAATCCGGCGAATCACCGGAGGCGGCGGCCCGCAGGGAGATCATGGAGGAAACCGGGATCGAAGTGGGAGATGTCATCGATTCGAAGGAACCCATCTATGTCAGAGACGGAAGCAGGCTCTGGAAGGTCTATCCGTTCAGATTCGACTGCGACAAGGCGGAACCCGTTCTGAATGATGAGAACGTCGACTTCCGCTGGTCCGAACCCGGAGAAGTATCCGAATCGGATACGGTGACCGATACCATCAGGATAATCCGCGGATTCGGTCTCTGAAAATAAAACAGGGGAAATCCCCCTTCTTATCCTCTCAAAGAAGCTCTTTGGGATCCTTGTAGGGGCACAGATACCTTCTCTTGCCCACAGTCTTGCCCTTGAACTCTATCGCTTCCCTCGGGCACCTGTTGATGCATGAGAGACACTGGATGCAGTTCCCGGTCCATACGGGCTTGTTGTCAACCATCGTGATGCAGTCCGTGGGACAGTATGCGATGCATTCTCCGCAGCCGTCGCACACATCCGTGGAATGGAACCCGGGACAGTCGATGTAGAACTTGTAGAACATCGGGTTCATCACGTAGGTCTTCAGGATACCGAACCTCGATGTGGTCTTGAACTTCTCGCCTTTGCTGATGTCGTCGGCCAGTTCCCTGACCTTAGGGACGATCTTCCTGATTATTGCCTTGGATTCCTCTTCCGACGGCGGGTTGCCCATGATGATGTAGTTGTCGGGCATGACGAGATCGGCCTCGCCCATGAAGTTCAGGTTGTTGCTGTGGCAGATGTTCTCGACGTACTTCCCGTTGAAACCCGAATCGGAACCGCAGGTCATCACGAAGTACATCATATCGCTGCCCGTGAACTCGGTCTCGTTGATGAATTCCTCCACATAGCGGGGGATCTTCCAAGCGTAGATCGGTGATACGATGACGAAGGGGCCGTTGGAATTGACGGAACGGACACCCTCCTTCCTCAGCTTGCTGATGGATCCCACCTCGTCTCCGGTCAGCTCCGCTATCATACGAGCCACAAGACGACTATTTCCGGTTCCAGAGAAATACAGGATCATAGAGAGAACTTTTCGATGTTCAATAAAAATAGTTATGTTTCAACCCTAATAAGTGTTGAAGTTTCCTGTATACTCTCCATTTCTACGATTCGTATTTAAATAATCATTTTTTATGACAACTAATTTGGTAGATGACCATAATAATTCTTTGAATCAATGTACTTGTTGTTACGAATTTGATATTGGTATTACTCTTAAATATAGATACCATTATGGCGTTTTATGGCAAACACCAAGATTGTTTCCCTAGCCGTCGTCGCCATCCTGGTGATCGCAGGAATAGCTGCGGTCGTCATGATGAATGACAACGACGATGACAGCAACAACGTAACCAAGGATTTTGCCGGACAGGAGATCGTTCCCGTCAAGAACCTCGACAACGGCATCGTGGCCGTCGGTCAGGATTCCATGAGATGGGTCACATACTTCGGTCTGGCCGACAAGTGCGTCATGGTCGACATGAACGACATGAGCAACTACCTCGGAAAATCATTCATGTACACCGGCCGCGCAGTCGTCAACATCGAAGGAGGCAACAGCGCCACCCTGACTGGATCCGATGCTGCAAGGATGTACTTCACCCACACCAACTGCGGGATAACCGACGAGGATGTCAAGACCATCCTCAAACTCAAGCCGTCCATCATGGTCGTCCCTGATGAGTTCTACAATGACTATGCCCTTCAGATGAAGACCCTTGAGAGCGAGGGGATCAACACCGTTGCCATAAGCAACATCTACACATTCCTCGACAAGGACACCCTCAAGCCCACGGACAACCTGATCAAGCAGATCGACATCCTCTCCAAGGCCCTTGACCAGCCCCAGAAGGGAAAGGATCTGAAGAACACCTTCAACTACCTCCTCGACGACCTTGCCAAGCTCAGGTCCAAGATCAAGGCGGATGAAGTGAAGACGGCTTACGTCGGAGCCCTCGCATACAACGGAGCCCACGGACTTGATTCGTCCATATCCTACTACATGCCGATGGAACTCGCAGGCGTGAAGAACATCATGTCCGGAACTGTGAACTACGAAGGGTCCGGAGTCAAGACATACTCCGCATCCGATATCGCAAGCAAAATGGACAAGGACACCATCCTCCTGGTGGACGCCTCCGGATACTTCAAGAACGACACCAACGAATCCAAGGGTATCGCCAAGCTCTTCCAGGGCCATGATGCATTCATCGTAGCCGATTACATCTGGACCGGAATGAACTTCGACACCATATTCGTCGATGCTTACCAGATCCTCAGGTACGCCTACGGCGATGACGTCCTGACCGAATCAGAACTCAACGAGAAGATCAGCCAGGTCTACAAGCTGTTCTACGGTACAGACAAGAGCAACCGCAACATATCGACGTTCAAATCCTACACCGTGGATCTCCCCGGAAAGGACACGACGATCTTCGAGGACATGAACGCCTTCCACCTCGTGGCAAGGCACAACCCGATCTTCGGCACCGTCTCGATAGATTCGAACGGAAACCTCTCTTACGCCTGAAAACCACTTTCCAGCCTCCCTTCGGGGAGGCCTATCAAGTGATCCGATGCCCGATACAGGAATAGACAAATTCAAAAGACACAACCACAGAAAACTCAACATTGTGATTGCACTGGCGATCCTGATGGTCATCTCCGCCATCGTGACGCTGAAGATCGACATCGGAGACATCACGTTCGGAGAGCTGTTCCACATACTTTTCAACAGGAACGACCCGTCCTTCGACTACGACCAGAGGATATACAGCATCCTCGTCTGGGATCTCGGCATCCCCCGTATATTATCATGTATATTGGCGGGAGTGGCGCTCGGAGTCTCCGGAACCGTCATGCAGTGCGTTCTGAAGAACCCCCTCGGATCCCCGTACACCCTCGGAGTGTCCAATGCAGCCGCTTTCGGTGCCTCGCTGGGCATAATCATACTGGGCGGAGGCATAATCACCGGCCAGAGTCAGACCAGCATCATCATAAACAATCCCTATGTGGTGACCGTGAGCGCATTCGCATGGGCGATGATCGCCACGGGCATCATCATCCTGCTTGTGAAGGTCACCCACGTCAGTCCGGAGACCATGGTCCTTGCCGGAGTGGCGTTGAGCTCCATATTCTCCGCAGGCATCAGTCTCCTGCAGTACATGTACAACGAGTACGCCCTGTCCACAATAGTGTTCTGGCAGTTCGGATCCATGGGCAAGGCGGACATGAGTCAGCTGCTGATCATATTCATCGTGACGCTTGCGTGTTCGATCTATTTCCTCTACAACCGGATGGACTACAACGCCCTCGATTCGGGGGACGAGGTGGCATCCTCTCTGGGGGTCAACGTGAACAGCCTCAGGCTTCTGACCCTGTTCATAGCGGCCCTTCTGACCTCTATCATCGTTTCATTCATGGGCATCGTGGCGTTCATAGGTCTGTTGGGACCCCATATCGTACGCAGGTTCGTGGGCAACGACCATCGGTATCTGATCCCGGGCTCCATGTTCCTAGGTGCAATCATATTGCTGATATCGGATTGCGTCGGTCAGTGCGCATTGGACTTCACGATTCCCGTTGGAATCATCACATCGTTCCTGGGCGGACCTCTCTTCCTGTACCTCCTCGTATCCGGATACCGTAAGAAGAAGAGCAGGCTTGCAGGATTCATCAAAGCAAGGAGGGAGGGGCAATGAGCATCCTCGACGTGGATGACCTCCACTTCTCGTACGATTCCAAAGAGGTGCTGAAAGGAGTATCGTTCAGTGCCGAGAAGAACAAGATAATATCCATCCTCGGACCGAACGGCGTGGGGAAGACCACGCTTCTCAGATGCATCTGCAATCTGAACACTCCCACATCCGGGTCGGTGAAGGTCTGCGACAAGGATCTCTCGATGATCCCGTCCAAGGAGATGGCCAAACTGGTGGGATACGTGCCGCAGAAGGCCGACACCTCCCGCACCACCGTATTCGATTCCGTGCTGATCGGTCGCCGCCCGCATATGGGACTGACCTTCTCCGACAATGACCTGGAGATCGCATGGAATGTCATCGAATCCCTCGGACTCGCAGACAAGTCATTGGACTATGTGGACGAGATCAGCGGAGGGGAGTTCCAGAAGGTACAGATCGCCAGAGCGATAACGCAGGAGCCGGAGCTCCTGATACTCGATGAGCCGTCCAACAACCTGGACATCGCCAATCAGCACATTACGATGAGGATGATCGAGCATGTAGTGAAGGAGCACGGGCTGTGCACCATCATGACTATGCACGACATCAACCTGGCGGCATACTACTCGGACAGGTTCCTGTTCGTGAAGGACGGCCGCATAAAAGCATTCGGAGGCCATGAAGTGATAACACCCGAAGTGATCAAGGATGTGTACGGGATAGATACCGACGTGATAAACCACAACGGACAGACCGTTGTCATCCCTTGCCGCGAGCAGCCTCAGTACGACGGACTTGTGCACACGGGCGTCGGCGGACACACGGTGATGTGAGATGTCGGACACCCATCCTTTCGTCGGCGAGAAGATATCCTATGAAAAGGGACTCCAGTTCTGGGATGACTTCTCCGAGCATTATTCCAACAGACAGCAGGGCGACATCCCCCGCCGCATCATCGACAGACTCTTCGAGACGGGCATACTCACAGAAGACTGCGATGTCCTGGAGATCGGTTCCGGGCCGGGGACGTACTCCCTGGAGATGGCCCCGCGCGTAAGGTCCGTCAGATGTCTGGATTCCTCGCCCCGCATGCTCAGGCGTCTGATGTCCAAGGCATCGGAGTCCGGGATCGGGAACATCGTCCCCGTGGAGGCGGATTGGAACTCATACGAGGATGATTCCGAATACGGATGCTGCATCGCGACCCTGTGCCCGGGATCTGGAAGCAGGGAGTCGGTCGCACGCATGGAGAAGCTGTCCAACGGCTCCTGCGTGCTGGTGTCATGGACCTGCAACCACGGCGACGACCTGAACGCACAGGTCTGGAAGGCACTCGGCAAGGACTACGGCTACGGATTCCGCGGTTCCACCGAGGTCCAGGACAGACTGTCCTCCGAAGGACGCGATGTCAAGATCGAATTGTTCCAAACGGACATCGAGATGGACATACCCGTGGAGGAGCTGGTGGCCAAGGAGGTCTCGTCGTTCAAGGCCTATGGTAACGACGTAGACGTCTCCGACATCGTCAGGAGCATCCTGGAGCCCGATGCGGACGACGGGATCGTCCATTTCAGAGCCACCAACGAGATGAAGCTCATCTACTGGGCTGTCTGAAACAATATAATATGAAGAATGGGGGATGATCCCCCGGTTTTTCAGATCACTGGATCGGAGTGAGTCCGATCGTGATCTCCTTTCCGCTGACATCCCAGGTCTTGACCTCGGATCCGGCGGGGGCCTCGGTGAACGTCAGGGATTTTGCCCTGACCTCTCCGGCGATGTGGTCCTTCCAGGTTCCGAAGAGCTCCATGAGCCTGGGCTCGGCGGCGACTTCGCAGTTGATGTACTGCTCCACGTTGAGCTTCAGGTCCTTACGCATCTGCTGGATCCTTCTGATGAGCTCCCTGGCGTAGCCTTCTGCCTCGATCTCGGGCGTGACCGAGAAGTCGATGAACAGGGTTCCCTCGGGGAACTCAACAGGCTCCATCTCGGATGAGGGGATCTCATCCTTGCCGAGGTACACGACCTTCTTGACGTTGGCCTGGTCGACGAGGACGGAATCGAACCTCTTCACGACGGAGTTGACGGACTGGTCGTTTCCGCGGACGAACACCTGCAGAAGGGGCCACCTGAGCTTGGAGCCCATCTTGGCCCTCTCGGCTGCGACGATGTCCACGATGCTGCGGACAAGGGACATGCTGTGCTCCACATCGTCGTCGATGAGGGACTTGTCGCATACGGGCCAGTCCTCCATGTGGACGCTTGTGAGCTTTCCGCCCATGTGCTGGTAGACCTCCTCGGCTATGTGCGGGGCGACGGGTGCGAGCACCAGAGCGGTCTTCATGATCGCATAGTACAGAGTGAAGTACGAGGCGATCTTGTCCTTCTCCATGTCGCCGTCCTCGGACCACGAGCGGTCCCTGACGAGACACACATACCACCTGGAGAGGTCCTCCATGATGTAGTCCTCGAGCATCCTGGCGAGCTTGTGGAGCTCCCTGCTCTCAAGGTACTCCGTGGCTGCCTCGACCATCCTCTCGGTCCTGGAGATCATCCAGCGGTCCTCGTCCCTCAGGTATGGGGAGACCTCGGATATGGGGTGGGCCTCGGGGTCGAAGTTGTCGATGATCATGTACGTGGACGCGAAGTTCACGACATTCCAGTAGGTGTTCAGGACCTTCCTGGCGTTCTTGGGACCCTCTTTCTGGAAAGCGGTATCCTCCCAGGGGGCGTTGCTCTTGATCAGGTAGTACCTGAGGGAGTCCGCTCCGACCTGGTCGATGATCTCCAGAGGCTCGATGACGTTGCCCTTGGACTTGGACATCTTCTGTCCCTTCGGGTCGAGCACCCATCCGTGCATCATGACCTCGTCGTACGGCGCCTTTCCGAAGGATATGACTCCGGCTCCGAGCTGGGAGTAGAACCATCCGCGGGTCTGGTCGTGAGCCTCGACGATGAATCTCGGAGGCCACCATTTGTCGAACTCCTCCTTCTTGTGAGGGTATCCGAGCGCGGCCCATGCGGCCACACCGGAGTCGAACCATACGTCCAGGACGTCGGGGACCCTGTGCATGGTCTTGCCGCACTTGGGGCATGTGAACGTCACATTGTCGATCCACGGGCGGTGGGTGTCCATTCCGTCGGTGTATCCCTGGCCCTGCTTGAGCTCCTCGTACTGTCCGACGACCTTCTTCTCGCCGCATTCGCACTCCCATACGGGCATCGGGATTCCCCAGTACCTCTGCCTGGAGATGCACCATTCCCTGGCGCCCTCGACCCAGTTCTTCTCCCTGGACTCCCCGGCCCAGTCCGGAACCCACTTGACGCGGTCGATCTCGGAGAGCATCTCGTCCTTGACCTGGGGGACATCGACGAACCACTGCCTGGTGTTCCTGTAGATGATGGGGGACTTGCATCTCCAGCAGTGACCGTACCTGTGCTTGATCTTGCTGGTGTTGAAGAGCACTCCCTTCTCGTCGAGGATCTTGACGATGTCCTCGTTGACGGTCTTGACCTTCCTTCCGGCCATCTCGGGGAACTCATCGGTGTACCTTCCGCTCTCGGCGACGGGGCAGAACGGCGTGATACCGTACCTCTTTCCGGTCTCGTAGTCGTCCGGACCGTGTCCGGGTGCGGTGTGGACCAGACCTGTGTTGTCGTTCTCGACGTAATCCGCGAGGAGGACCTTGAATGTCCACTCGCTGGTAGGTGCCGCCTCCAATTCGAACGGAGGGATGTACGCAAGACCCTCGAGGTCCTTGCCCTTCATCCTCTCGATGACCTCGAAGGACTCGTATCCGCCCTTCTGCATGACGTACTCGGCCTGGGACTCGAGGATGATGACCTCCTCTTCTCCCTTTGCGCCGGACATCTTCACCCTGGCGTAGTCCATCTCGGGGTGGACGGCGACAGCCATGTTGGACGGGAGTGTCCAAGGCGTGGTGGTCCAGATGAGGAGCGAGCCTTTTCCGTCCTTGAGGGGGAACCTCACCATAACAGACGGGTCGGTCTCATCCCAGTACTCGATCTCGGCCTCTGCCAGAGCGGTCTCGCATCTGGGGCACCATGTGACGACCCTGCTGGAATCCCTGAGGAGTCCCTTCTCGTATGCCTTCTGGAGCGTCCACCATGCGGATTCGAGATAATCCAGCTTGAGTGTCTGATAGGGGTTGTCCCAATCCATCCAGACTCCGAGCTGCTTGAACTGCTCGGTCATGCTGGCGTGGAGTCCCTTGGCGAAATCCTGGCAGGTGGAGACGAACTTGTCTATCCCCATCTCCTCGATGTCCTTCTTGGAATGGACGCCGATGTTCTTCTCGACCTTGACCTCGATAGGGAGACCGTGCATATCGAATCCGGGCTGGTCGCGGACGTTGAGTCCGTTCATCCTCCAGTAGCGGATGAATATGTCCTTGACGGTCTTGTTCATGGCCGTTCCGAGGTGGATGGCCCCTGTAGTGTACGGAGGACCGTCGACGAAGTAGAAGTTCTCGCCCTTGGAGCGGAGCTCCCTGGTCTTCTGATAGGCGTCGGTCTCTTTCCAATAGTTCTGGACATCCTTCTCGATGTCCTTTGCGTTATAATTGGCGCGGATCTGCTTTATCATCGCATTCCCTCATGTCCCGGGAGTTCTCTTTTCCCATGGATTCCATCCCCCATCCGCATTCATGTTAAATATGTGATGGTGGGAAAAACAGTGTTAAGGATAGGTTTCACTGACGTACAAGGTACATTATGGCCTCGTTCGCCAGATTCATGCCGAACACCGCGGGCACCGTCGGAAGCGATCCGAGCACGCTCTTCCCGTGTTCGTCCCTCTCTGTAGGAACGGCAACGGGCGGTTCCTCAGAGTAGACGCAGGTTATGCACGAGGTGTCAACAGATCTCAGGCTCTTCCTGACGCTTGCCGCCAGCGGACATACGCGGGTCTTGTTCAGCGGAGCGATCCTTATCGCCGTCGTATCTGTATGAAGAGCGGCGCCCATGGACGAGAACGTGCGGATGCCCTTTTCGGATGCTCTCCTTAGAAGATCGGTCTTGCAACGGACCGTGTCGATTGCATCGACGAGGATGTCGAAATCCCCGTCCAATATGCTGTCGACGGTCTCGGAGTTGACGAGCACCTTCATCGCCTCGATGTCGATGTCGGGATTGATGGAGCGTGCCCTCTCGCATGCGACCTCCGCCTTGCTCCTGCCGACCGTGTCCTTCGTGGCCAGGATCTGACGGTTCAGGTTGCTCTCGCTGAACACATCGCCGTCGACGACCCTTATGCGGCCGATGCCGGCGCGTACGAGTCCTTCGAGAGCGTATCCGCCCACGGCACCGCATCCGCATAGGATCACGGATGCTTCCTCGAGCCTGCGGATCCCTTCTCCGCCTATCAGCAGCTCAGTCCTCTGGGCCATCTCCTGCATGCAACAACCTCGACATGTTAGCCGAGACCATGGATAATAGCTCTTCCGTCCCGATACCCATGATATCGGATATCCTATCGGCGAAAATGCGCATCCCTTCGAAACGGGGACTGAACGGAGCATCCGATTCCAGAAGGAGACGGTCTTCCGGAATCGAGGAGATCAGTCTGCGTATGCGCTCCTCCGACCTGGCGAGTATCCTCGGATTTACGGACAGGTATGCGACGCATCTGCAGTACTGCCTTGCATAGCTCTCGTTGGAGAAACCGTGGATGACCGCCCTCACTGATCTTCCCTTCAGTGCCTTCACCATCTCATCATCGGCCCCGACGGTGTGGATGTTCACGATCCTCCCGTACCTCTCGGCGAGGTCCAACTGTTCTGTTAGAATCTGAATCTGTTCCGCCATCGGGAAAGGGGACTTCTTGGAATCCAGACCTATCTCCCCCACTCCTGCCGAGGGATCTGCGGACAGCAATCCCTCCAGACGGGATGCCGTGTCCGCATTCCATTCTGATATCCTCCACGGATGGACTCCGTAGAATCTGATCAGACCGGGCCTTCCGACAGCCTCTATCCTGCTCCAGTCGTCAATTCCCGCGGAGCAGCAGAGCATCGTCGCCACCGAATCGATATCAGAATAGCAATCCCCGATGCCTTTCTCGGTGAAATGGACATGCGCATCCGTCAGTACAGGGGTACCGTGGTCTCCCATGATTATGCATCGTGACCGGGGCCTTATCGTTTGTCCCGGATGATGAGATTTAGTTTATCCTAAAAATCATTAAATACTGATTTTAGGTTCACCTAAATATCATGAGGTCGGATAGAGTGGCTGAAGAATCGGCAAGCAAAGACATAGTATTCCATGAGCCCGGATCCTTCGCAGAAGATGCACTCTCCGAAGTATCCGAGAAAAACTCCGCCGATCTCCAGATGCGCATCGTGCGCCACTGCGCACCCACTCTGGCCGGGATGAAATGCGGAAGCATGTTCCGGCTCAACTCCGATCCTCATGATATCCGCATGCAGATAGCGGACATAGACCGCAGGCTTTCGGGCCGCGGTGTGCGCGTGGAAACGCTGCAGAACGATTCGGAGGGGTGCCTCCTGTACATCTACCGGCCGAAGGACCTGTCCTCCAAACTGGAAGACCCTGCGGTACTCTCGATCCTGGAAAGATACGGATACGGACCCGATGGTGTTCATGATGTGCTGGACCGTCTCAGATATCGCTTCGAGCACTGCCCGTCCATGCCCCCCGAGGTTGGGATCTTCCTGGATTATCCGGCGGAGGATGTGATCGGATACATCGAGAATGAAGGTAGATGCTGCAAATGCATAGGCTGCTGGAAGGTGTACGGCGATGTCGGTGAGGCTGAGAAGAGATTCAGATGCTTCAGGAAATGCAGGAACGTCTTCGTCCGCAGATTCGAAGAAGGAAGCCGTTTGGAAAGGCTGACGGTCAGATGCTGATCGGGGATAGACTGTATCCATTATCACAGATCTGCATGCATGCTACACCCTGGACGAACTCTGATAACTGAATCACAGTTAACTTAATCACGATTCAGTTAAACCACATTTATATTTCCAGAATCCGTCCCCACATCATGGAATTCATGGGCAGAGATGAGGAGATGTCTCTGTTGAATGCCGAATTCGGTAAGGACCACTCGCTTGTAATCATCAGAGGCAGGTCCAAAGTCGGCAAGACCAGACTGATCGAGGAATTCGTCAGGGACAAAGAGCACATTCATTTCGAGACAGCCAATGAGACGAAGCAGTCCATACTGTCCTCTTTGTCGAAGACGGTCTCGGACGTACCTTATGTGAAATTCGGCAGCTGGTCGGATGCTCTGAAATACTATGTATCGAGCCATCCCGGGAAGAAGGTCATAGCGATAGACGAATTCCAATATGCCGTCAAAGCCGATCCCGACATAAAGATCGAGCTCCAGTCCCTTTGGGACACATACCTATCCAAAAACGGGGTCATGCTGATCCTGTGCGGATCCTCACTGACGAGCATGAACAGCCTCACGAGAGATCTTAAGAGCCCCCTCTACGGAAGGAACTCCCTGGATCTGATGATACTCCCCTTCCCGTTCAGGACGACCGTTTCCGGAGATTACAGGAGATCGGTGGAGAGGTATGCCGTGACCGGAGGGGTACCGTACTACATGTCCCTGATGGAAGAAGAGGATCCCATCGATGATGTCATCAGACTGACCATGGACATCGGCTCCCCGCTCCTCAACGAAGGGGAGTATCTTCTTGGATCGGAGTTCCGCAACCTTTCGAGCTACAACACATATCTCAAAGCAATAGCCAACGGACACCGCACCATGGACAAGATAACCGGTGCGGTCCAGGCCCAATCCGACGAGATACTGCCGTATCTGAAGAAGCTGATCGAGATAGGTATGCTGGAAAGAATCGTCCCCGTAACGGAAAAGAGACCGGAGAAGAGCCGTAACGGCCAATATGTCATATCCGACAACTTCCTCTCGCTGTGGTTCCGTTTCGTGTATCCATACAGGAACTCCATAGTGAGGATGGGGAACGATCTTGCTGTAGAGGACCTCAGAGACCATTTCGTAGATGCCCATGTGGCCTTCGTCTTCGAGAACGTGTGCAGAGAGGAGCTGAAAAGATATCTGCGCGAACGCGGAACGGCGGCCGAGTACGGGAAATACTGGGGAAACGGGGAGATCGACCTGATAGCCCTGGACAGGAAACACCGTATAGCATACGTCTGCGAGTGCAAATACCGCTCCAAACCCATCGGCATGTCCGAACTGAATTCCCTGATGCGGAAGACTGAGGCCGTGAGGGAACTTGATGATTACCGCATCCAATATTGTCTGTTCTCTGTATCGGGCTTCAGAGAAGGGATGGAGGACAGCGGTGCGATCCTCTTCAACAACGGGGAACCGGTCGGCGGATGACCGAAGTGACGCTGTTTGAGTGGTAAAATGGGGCCGCCGTGATCCGGCGACCCGCGTTTATCATTGTTTTTGGTTCTTGCGTGAACGCACGGCCACCGCCGCTACGATCAATATCAGAACGGCCGCGGCCGCTCCGACATATATCATAGTGTCATCATCCGATGAACCAGTGACAGGATCCTCGTCGATGAGGGCATAGATCGAACAATGGGTCAGGATGACCGTCATTGTGCCGGCGTCGGGGTCGAAGACCCCCTCCTGCCTCTCCTTCCGACCGTCGTCGGAAATATAGTATGCGACGGGCACCTTCCCCTCGGCAGGGGTGTGCTTCAGGACCATGATGATCCTCCCGTTCAGGCTGTTCCCGAGACTCCTGTCCCCGGAGGTGATCTTCACCTCCACGACCGTGGAGCCTTCGTTCACAGATCCCTTCTGGGCATCGTTCATCCTGTCCCCTGCGGAACCCGATATGGAGATCACCAGGTCATCCGACTGGGACAGAGTCTCCATGACCTCCTTGGATATCAGCAGCGAACCTCCTTCGGATACCAACCTAAGCAGCGAACCGGAATCGGATACTGCCTTCATGGCATCCTTGGGTACGGACAGAGACAGACCGTCGGATGGAGACTCCACCTGGATGATCTTCCCGTGGCCTTTCAGATCCGAGATCTCTTTGGAGACCATCTCCTGAAGGGCTACGGCCCGTCTGAAATCATCTGCTGTAGCTGCAGCGGAACCGCTTCCGGAGCCGAGATTCAGCGAAGTGACGATTTCCGCGGACTCTGCATCCTTGGGTATCTCCACGGAAGATCTCACGGATCCGTCCTTGAATTCGGCCTCGATGATCTTCTTGAACGACTCGTTGCCATCGGCATCCTTTGTCTCGATCTGCTTCACGGTGAGCTTGGATGTGTCGTCCTCCAAGGTCCTCTCGGTGACCTTCGTAATCGATACGGAACCGTTGGGTTGGGTCACTGTCTCGGAGGAACTCTTTTCGGATTCCTTCATGCCGCCCGTCTTTGTGACCGTCTTGGAAGATTCCTCTCTGACGGTCCTCTTTCCGGTCTCATCCAAGATGTCGGTCTTGATCCCGGACTCTTTGACCATGTTTCCGTTGTCGTCCTTGTAGGTCTTCTCCGGAACTGTCTCGGTCTTCTCATACGTTTTGACCTTGCCCTCGGCATCTCTGTTGATGACCGAGGAGGACACAATGTTGCCATTCTTGTCCTTGATCTCCACGGATTCAGATGAACTCAGAGGCTTGCCGTCTTTGTCCTTGTTCACAACTGTCTCGGATTCCACGTTGTAGACGTTTCCGTCCTTGTCCCTGGTCGAGTACTTGTCGTTCACGGTCTCGATGATCGATTTGACGTTGTCGTCCGCGTCTTTCTGTTTGACGGTCTTGGTTGTCCTTTCGACGGTGTTTCCATCGGAATCTTTTACGGTGCCTTTGACCGTGACCGATTCGTACGAATCGACGACATTGCCTTTGGCATCCTTGGCCTTGAAGATCACCGTAACAGTGGAACCGTCCTTGCTCGTCTCGATCTTCGTATAGGTCTCGTTGCCTTCGGCATCCTTCTTCACCACGGTTACGGTCCTGCCGTCCGCACTGGTCGTTGTTGATACGATTGTTCCGTCTGGATGGGTATCGGTTACTGTGGTGGAACCGTCGCTGTTTTTGGTTGTTGTTGTCTTGACATTCTCCTTGATGGTCCACTGGATTGTCTTATCCTCGAAAGTGGCATCCTCCCAGGCATATCCGCTGTTGAGTCTCAGGACCGCATTGTGCGTTCCCACATCCTTGGCGGTACCTCCTGAGACTACCTTGTACGACGAGGTGTCGGGCAGAGTGATGTCCGAGCCTGTGTATGTCTTGACTATCGTCGGAATCTCGGCGGCCTTGATCCTTCCGAATCCAGTGTCCCCAGCGGTCATCCCGTAGACAATTGAGAACGTTCCTCCGTCCCTGTAATATCCGAGCGTCTTCTGATTGTACATTCCACCGTGGTACTGTATCCAGTATCTCCATGCACCGTTCTCGTACTGATAGTCGCCAAATCCGAATATGTGTCCGACCCAATGCTGCAGATTATTGCCCTGAGTATCTTCTCCGGTGAAGAATTCGCATGGGATGTTGTTATCCTTCAATGCCTTCTCCAACGCAGTTCCCGCATCCGTGCCCATTGCTTTGACCACTATTCCCTTCTTCAAGGAAGCGGCATCGAAACCGGAATTCCCCGTATTCGCTAAATCGGCACAGAAATCCATCGATATGTGGAATATGTACTCCTTGACAACGGTGGATGGTGGCTTGTCTGAGATCTTTATCTCGCAAGATGCTTTGTAAAGCTTGTCATAAATGACGGATACCACAGCCGTTCCCGCATAGTTCGCAGATATGCTTGCAGTATTTCCGTCGTCATCCAGTGTGATCTTCCCTTTTCCTGAATCGATCCTCCAAACGTACTTGGATTTATCAGATGCATCGTAGCCGCCCGGTATGGTGACGGATAGGTCATGCATATCCCCCACAAACAGAGATACCGACGTTTTGTTTATCGACAGGGGTGCATACCCTACAGAAACCTCGCAGGAATCTTCGAAATTGCCTACCTTCGCCGTGATCGTTGCTTTCCCGAATGCTTTGGGAATCAACATCCCGTTCTGACTCACAGTCACGATCAGATTATTACTGGTCTTCCAGACAACGGTATCTGTTGCATTCGACGGAGACAGAGTAGCTGTCAGCGAAATGTTCTGATCAGCTGTAATCTCGACCTGATGCTTATCCAGACTGATACCTGTGGCATGCACTGTCGTTTCGGCCACAGTGAAGGTCTTCCTGACAACGTTTGTAGCCGATGTGAAGGCAGTTACCTCATAGTTTCCGGATGCCAGAACGCCGACCTTCATCTCCCCGCTGAACGATCCGTCCTTGGTCAGGAACGAATAGTATTGGGATGTGTAATCAGGGGATTTCACAAATAGTTCCACCGTCTTTGCATCCGATACTCCTGTGACCGATACGGTTCCTTTTTCAGAATCGTAACTGACGGAGGATATGTACAGAGAAGATACGGTGAAAGTTTTCTCTGCCTTTTCCGTGGTTGAGGCGAACACGACAACCTTTGCAGTTCCCGGATTCAGATCGCCTACTCTCATCAGACCCGAGAACTGTCCGTTCACGGGAATGAAAGAGAAATACTGAGAGACATAATTATCAGACGTTACATAAGCTTCGACAGACGATGATGAGGCCTTCCCCCCTATTGAAAGGGTTCCGAGGGAGGGATCGTAGTCCGCTCTTTCGATTGAAAGCGAACCGTCACCCTCACCTTCGGATTCTTGGATGATTCCGCAGAATGCGACAACGGCCAACACCGTCATCGCGATCGTCAGAATCATCCTTGTTCTTTCCATATCGATTCACCTCAGGGAGTCGATGTCTGGTATTCGTAGGAGCCGAAACTGTCGAACGGCTGACCGCTTGCCGGTATTCCTTCAAGCATCTTGACGGTGACCGTGACCAGCTTGTCTTTGCTTACAACCACCTGTTCGGATGCCGAACCGTCCGAGGCCAGATCCACCTTGGAATACACATTGACGGAGAATCCACTCTCATACATGGCGATCACAAGGAGGCGCGCATTGGAAATGTTGCTGTTTCCGGATGTACGGGTGATGTTCAGATCGATGACTTTGTTGGATCCGACAACACTGTCGCTGCCGCTCAGACTGTACATTATCGCATTGGATGAAATGGGTGTTTTCGCATACGTTGCCTTGTAAGTTGCATTACCGGTCACAGTAGCGAGTTCAGGCGTCCATCCATTGAATGTGTATGCGAACTGATTGTCGGAGGCCTTCGTCGGATCAGCGGGTTTCACTATATCCGATGCCGCAGTTCCATATTCATACTCCATTCCGGACTTGAGAACGGTTGTTTCATCCTCATCATAGAATGTCACCGTGTACTTTCTTATAACCTGAGTGAAAGTCGCCTGGTATGTCACATCATTGGTCACATCGGCGATCGCAGGCTCCCATCCACTGAACGTGTAAATGAACTGGTCGTCTTCAGCCTTGGTCGGATCTTCAGGCTTCTCTATGCTCGATGCGGGAGTTCCCGCGGCATACTTCTTACTCGAGATTGTTGTGTTTCCGTTTACAAAAGTCACTGTATATTCGTTTGGCTGTTCGGGTTGCTCGCCGATTATGAATCTTACATCCTGATCAGGCATGACGAAAGAGTAGCTCTTGTTCTCACTGATCAACACACTCCCATGAGTTTTTACCTCCAAATCAGAAGGAATGGTGCTGATCGTAAGATCATCCGTTGTGTTGGTATTGATCCTCACCACCATGCCCTTGTATGATGCAAATGGTGCCTGGGTTCTGACGTTCCCAGAATCAACTTCAATCTTGTTGCCTACTATGTAGCCCAAAGTCCTGTAGGTCTCGGTTCCGGCAACTTTCAATGATGTGTTGCTATCTGGGAAAGCTGTGTTGTTCTTGGTGATCAACCAGACATTTCCATGCTCCTGAGATGACATATCTTTGTTGTTGATATGCTTCCATACACCATACTCTGACACATACAATGAATAAGTCTCATCGAAACGCTCCAAATCTTTAGATATCTTAGCTCCGAGCAGAAGACCGTTGCTTACGGACCCGTATCCCGATGATGACAACGCAGAAGCGGAATCGACCCCGGTACTCTCCACGAGTACCTTGGACGTACCGTCATCTATCACAAAGCGATATACGTTATTCTGCACCGGAACGTATCCATACAATCTTCCTGTGTCGTCATAGTAGATCATATTGCCATTCTGAGATACTCTGATCCCCTGAGAGCAATACGTGTGGAGGTCATCCATTATGGAATCTGTGAAAACTTTGGACACGGAATCGTACTTTATGATGTGTATCTTTCCATTTTCGTACGCTGCGTAATAGATATAATACTCGTTTTCTGAACTGCCCTTGCTGACCACTATCGAACCATGGGATGATGAAGTACGGATAGATGCGATCTGATCTGGCATCGATTCATTTGCACCGTTGATAATACTACTCTTGCTGTAAACGAATATATCCGGCCCAACCTTCACAAATGCCAGATCGTCTATGAAGACCATTGCAGATGTGGTTTGACTGGTCCCTTTCAGATACAATGC
Source organism: uncultured Methanomassiliicoccales archaeon (assembly GCA_934702355.1). Taxonomy (GTDB): domain Archaea; phylum Thermoplasmatota; class Thermoplasmata; order Methanomassiliicoccales; family Methanomethylophilaceae; genus Methanoprimaticola. Next base: position 44,288 of record CAKUXX010000005.1, on the reverse strand, counting down.
TTTCTCTTCACTCAAATCCTTTGATAACACGGCAACCTTGCCTTGACCGAACGATGTGGTGGACAATAAGCCCTGACCATAACTGGTGACATAGATCCGCTCGCCATCGGTTGTGGTCCAACCGTTATCAAGAAGGAGTCCGTTCAACCCTTTTATCTCATGAGCAGATACTGTTGAGCTGCTGCTAAGTGTAGTGGTACTGATCCATATCTTGGTCTTTCCATCAGTTCCCCTCTCTCCTGATAACCAGTAAACACTGTCGCCAAGAATCAAAGGTAAGGATGGCCCGCCCTGGTTGAAATATAATTCGTGTTCGATATCCTTTATCCAGACAGGTTTGAGATAGCCATTTTCAGTGGTATTTGTATAAGGATTGTACAGCGATATCTTTGCTGACGAGCCTCCAGTTGCATCATCTTTCGGAGTGAATGAGTATGCAACCTTGTTTTCATCATCGAATACAACCTTTCCAGATACTTTGAATCCGGCAGATTTCAAATCGATATCATACACATTTTCTGTCACATAATCAACAATGTATCCATTGCCTAGGTACCCCAGATTGTGGAAGAATGCATAAGTCAGTCCGGATTCGGCAGTAGCAACGACATCCCCGTTATCGGTATCGATTTTGAATAACGATGCACCCAGACGAACATACGCATAATTACCGAGGATCAAGGGTTCGCTCGATCCACCAGCCCACATATTCTGAGCATTGGATGTCTGCCCCGTCCCGATAACCCATTTCTGCATCAATTCCGACACATTGGTAGGCATATCGACACTGACAACAGGCGTGGGAGCATGAGATTCTGAGATGTATATCGCATCCAAATCCACAGTCACATTGGTATTAATCGATGAAATCGTCAATTCCCTGCGATTATCAGACAAGGTTATGTTGCCATTAGTACCAGGCTCGCTAATTGATATGGGATTCGAGTCTCCTCCGATAGTAACGCGCCACTGCCTTACCTCGATCTTCTCCGTACCTGGTAAAGATAGTTTAACGGAGCCATTAGGCTTGATCATCCCATATTGATTGAGAGCTTCAGCACCAACAGCAGACACGGATATCGATGAGGACAGTGAAGAGATGGTCAACAAATGGACCGTTCCTTCAACCCATTTAGGTGATAAGGTAAGATCGGATTTGACCGGTGCATCGTGATTATAATCATTACCGTCTAATTGCCAACCGGCGAACTCCTTTCCGGCTATGAACGGGACATTCCTTAAACTGAATTTTTCACCGTCTGTGACTGTTACTGTTTCGAAAACGGCATCTTGATCTAATTTACACGTAACAATCCATTCAGTCAGATTGACATTTATGATTGTTGTTCTGGATATGTTACTGATATCAAAAACTCCGTCAACCTCTCTTGTTTTATTATTTCCATATTGAATCTGAAGATTCACACCAGCTTCTTTCTTAGAGACTGACAGGGTTGTTTGATCCCCAGTTTTCTGGATAATTGTTCCAGTTTGATTGAGTTTATCCCTTATCTTAGTATCAAAGATAACAAACACATCGAGGTCGTCTTTGATGTGTTTTGCATAATCAATGATCAGATAGTTCATATCTTTCAGATAATAACCCGACAAATAATCGGGCGTATCATCAAATATCCCTGCGTATGCAGATTGATAAAAATTGAAATTGGCACCTACTATGTTTCCATTTAGTAATTCTACCAGGTTGGTTTCAGAATATATCTTGCTAGTTGAAAGATACTTAATCTCAGAATTACCATCCGTTGTGGGCATAAATCTGGTGTTCGCACCCAGATATATGTCAATTATTTGACCACTAACCCACTTAGGTTTTAAACTAGGTATGAGGAATGAATCTACCATGAAAGTGACGTTGTCAGGAAAGTGCATCCCATCTGTATACCTAGTATATTTAACTGAGAAAATATTCGAACCGAATGATAACGGTTCCCCTTCGGTACGCTCATCAAAAACCAAAACCAATCTGGGTATATTCAAAGTTTTCAATCCACTGATTTCTCTGATTGTGACTGGTACTATGAGTTTCAGAGTGGTAGTATTCTGATTTGGTTTATCTTGATCATCGGGTTTGTCAAAATATCTAATACCATCATATCTAAGCAAATGCTGATTTGTAATTTTTGTTCCATCATCTCCAGTTTCTACAGCAGATCCATAGATCTTTGTAACGGGTATTCTTTGTCCCCCTTCAACATCAGCACCATATGAAGCAATGCATCCCATTTCTGATTGAATTATATATGATGCTACAACAAAAGTAGCATCATTATTATTTCCAGGCAATCTCCAGATTCCAATAAATGTTGCCTCTTTGTTATCTTCAATCCTATAATAGCCCATTCCGTGCTCATTATCTCCTACACAAACAGAATCGTCTTCAGGAGTATATGCAGGAACACCGTCAACATAATCATCTGATGTTAAGACCGATATACATCCAAGACATAAGGCGACAAACAATATCGCCAACCCCAATCTACCCCTATCCATATGTCCACCACCCTGCCCATTCTGCATCCGTGTCATCATTGATGACTGAATCACGTGGATTTTTGATGATAACAATCTGCTAAGCAACTGGTGATCTCGACTGTAATGACCGTTTGCAGTTTGAGTGTTCAAATAAAAGGGTGGCCGGCCTGCAAATGTTGCAGGCAGGCACTTTATTCAGGGATATACAGAGTGCACATACTGGTAGCACAACTCGTTGCGTTGATAATCGCTTCCAAGTCCAGACAGAGGTGTCAAAAATCCAGCTGTAAACAACGAATAGTTTGATCCATCCGGTGCAATCGAAGAACCGATATAGAGAGACCAATAATCCCAAATCGACTGACTAGCAGTTGATGAGTTAGCCTCTTGAACACCCATTATCGACGAAAGATATCCGTAGCTGCTCACATTGATCTGCCCTGTACCGGTATTGTACATGGAATTGTTACCATACGCACTTGCAATGGCATTCTGAAGAGCGAGATAACAATTGGATCCATAACCATAGTATGTCCCCTGATGAGCCACTGCATAATTCCAATTTTCTACGGACACTCCAGATGGACGAGCGCTGGTATCTGCAATCGAAATATGGAATGTAACCTTGAATGCTGCAGTAGTAGTTACATCAAAAATGCTGGCAAGACTACTTCCACTAGGAAGCTCAATACCGATTGCCTGTGCCGTCTCGATAGTTCCATTGTAGATTATGATATTGGCTGTTCTAAGGTTAGCATCGTAATCACTGTATGCCTGGTAAAAGCCCAGTGACTTGGTAGGGCCCGGAACCCATGATTCTGTAACTGTCGAATACATGAAAACAGAGTATGCAGATGAACTCACCAAATCAGTTATCGATGAAAAAAGTCCATACTCTGAATTTATTGTCGTGTAATTATCGACGGTAGTCGTGTAATTTTCGTTTACTTCAGATGAAATGCCCATCCCAGTTAACGCCGCTTTCAATGCGATGAAAGCATTGTAACCTTCTCCACTAATAATCGTCCAACTTGTGTCTCCATCTTCAGCAAAGAAGAACTTGTATGTTGCAAGTCCGTTTGATGCGTTAGCATCGGACTCCTGTGTCGCATCAAATATGGCGACACCTGCAGCGACCATCATGAAGGCCACTACAGCCACTAGTGTTTTTGTTTTCATTTTTATGCCTCGACTATAGCATATTTAAGTAGTTTAAACACACACGTCGACTCTTTCTGTAATTGCCGATGGTGTTTCTTTGTAGTAGGCTAACAGACTTCTCACCCACCAGTGATTGTCAAGCGTATTCATCCTCGACTTCCACTTTCATTGGAGAAGACTGAATCTCATTTTGAGAAAGCCCGAAATTATACGCATTTTCATAGCATATATATCTCCGTTCGAGTCCTGCTCCATCTAACACCCAATAAACAAACCGTCTGATTTCAGACATGTAAAAATGAAAGAAATAGCGCCGATGCATCAATTTTGAAGATTTTTTCGGTCACTCTTTCTGCAGTACAGAAATGGAGTCAAAACCCGAATCCGGGGAAAGATCTCCGATTAACGGGTTATTTGAATCCGATATCAGGAGACTCATCTCAGATGTGCGTAGAAAGGCGGGTTGATTATGAAGAGCCTCATTTTTCCAGTCTCGTTCTGTATATGACCACGGACAACACGAGAATCGTAATCATTGCAACAACGACAGCGACTGATACAATACCATCCCGCCGGCCATCCAAATCGCTATCAACCTTCAGACCGAAATCCGATTCATTCCAGGATTTCATATCCCCTTCTCTGCAATGGACCGTGGCATCGACATTCAGGAAGACAGTGTCATCCCCAGACGGTGCCTTCCCATAGGCGTTTATGTCCTTCAGCCTGGTGCAATCCGCGAATGCGTAGCCTTCAATTGACAGGATCGATGATGGAAGGGTCAACGACTTCAATGACCCGCAATCCCTGAATGCCATCCTTCCAATCCTCTCGACATCGCCCAGATCCAGATCCTTCAGCGATACACAGCTGCGGAAGGCCTCCTTTCCGATCTCATTCACCTCACCAGGAACCCGCACTGATTCCAGGGATTCGCATTCATAGAATGCAAAATGACCGATCTGCGTGACCGTTTCTCTCAGATCCACAGTTCTCAAAGAAACACAGTAACCGAACATACGGGGACTTATATCGGAACCGACGCTCAGGATCTCCAGATTTTCGCATATGTAGAAGGCGCCGTCCCCCACCGACTCAACCGAACTCGGTATGACCAGTTCGGTGATGGAATGGCAATCGCGGAAGGCTTCGAATCCTATGTGCCTGAGATGATCGGGAAAAACGATCCCGCCAAGATTGTAGCATGCACGGAAGGCCTCGTCCTGTACGTCCCTCAGGGAGTCCGGGATCCCTATTGTCTCCAGATCGTTGTAGTAAAATGCCCTCTGACCAATTGTCCGAAGATCATCGGGGACAGATACTGTTCTGATATCTGTCCTCCTGTCCACGGAACCGTCGGCCTGCATCATGCCTGCGAACGCATAGTCGTCAATCCTGACGACCTCTTTCCCATCGACAGCATCCCTTATAGATAGAGATCCGTCCGTCGGTGTCCCGCCGATCACCGCGACCCCGTCGGGCAATACCGCATAATCGATGCCGTCCAAACGAACAACCTCTATCCTATCCGTCCCATTCCACCCCTGAGTCCCGGGCATCGTATGTATTCCTACCCCCTCCGGCAATCCACCCTTGATCTCGGGACGGTCGCCCATGAAGTAGATGTCCTTCAAAGAACCGCAACCTGCGAAGGCCCCATCCTCGATGGTCCTCACATTCTTCGGAACGATCAGTGTCTCGGCACCGCACCCCGTGAACGAACCTGAGGCGTATGTCCTCACATCGTATCCCTCCAACACCGAGGGCAGACGAAGGATCGATACGTCTGTTCTCACAGACGTTATAATACAATAATAATAGGGATGCCCGCTTCCGTGGGTCTCGTACCCGTAAACGGCATCACATGAATCGATCTCCGACGCGTCCGAAGAATCCCATGATGATACGGACAAGGCCAATAGGATCAATGCGAATACCGGAAGCAGGGATCTCATTTCATCGCCAATCCGACTGCGGCGGCCATGACCATCAGCCTGTCCACATCATCGGAATCCACGAGGATCAGAACATCCTCATCCTTCATCCCGGTTGCCCGAATCCTCTCGGCGAACTTGGGATCGTTCTTGTCCACATCCCAATTCTCCGGGAACAGGATCCTGCCATTCCTCATCACGAAGATCACCGCTCCCGAGGCGCCGTTCCTTATCGCAAGGTCCCTCTGCGCCATGCCGTTGGTGACCTTGTGCGCCATACCCTCGACAATGATCCCCTGCTGATACCTCCCTTCGGCGTAATTGCGATTGGTTATGTCGACGTACCTCATGTTGAACTTCTCGTAGCTGTCCCTGCCGAATTCCGTTATGAAGACGCCGGTCTGTCTGATCTCGATCCATTTCCAATCCTTCAGGACCTTCAGCATGCCTCTGATGCTGCCTTCGCCGAGCCCCGTCTCCTCGGTCAGCCTCTTCCTGCTGATGCGGCCCCTGCTCTGGAGGATGTCCAACAGCAGGAACAGATGGGCATCGGAGTACCTTACCATCGGACCGTAGTTCTTGTCGTCTATCAGTTCCATGACCTCACCCCCATGGATTCGCACAGCTCCATGTAGGGGATGACCGAATCCATGACGGCCGATACGGAAATGCCCATGCTGGAAGCGATTTCAGGGACGGATTCGTCTTTGTCGAACCTCACTATTATGTCCGCCTGCTCCGGCGTCAGTCCGCGCTTCCTCAGCAGAACCGCTCTGTAGAGGTCCCCTTCCGTGCCCCACATCTCCCCGAGGATGTTCTCGTTCAGGGGGATGTCGCGCTTTTCACGGTCCGTGATGTCCTTCATGGAATCCTTTCTGGTCTTCCCGATCCTGAACTCATCCGGAGATAGATCCCCGCACACCGGACAGTTGATCGGATCCCCATCCTTCATCTTGTCCTCTCCGCGCATCCCGCACTTCTTGCAGATGATCGGCAGGGTCTCCTTGTCCCATCTCTTGCTGCCGCAGGAAGGACACTTCGAAGGTTTCTTCCTGCTGGTTACCCAATCGTATCCGCACCTCATGCATCTGACATCTCTGACACCGCAATCCCACCGCGAGGACCTGCATGATGGGCAGATCCTGGGCTTCTTCTCGTTGCCGTCGGTGCCCCAGACATAAGCGCAGATCTTGCATTCGTTGATCTGATTGCAATCATCGCTGCCTTCACGACTGCGATTCGGACCGATGATGCGCTCCAGGCGCCTCATCCCGATCTGATAATTGTTCTCATCTATCAACCCCACACCCCCGTCAAAGTAGTTGGATGATTATTCCAACGTGTAATGAGGCTAAATAGATTATCCGTCCAAAATGTAACATCGTGTAGTGTCACTCCTCGTCTGAACCGTAAAACGATGTCGGATCCTCGGTGTACACGGAATCGTTTACCACGATACCGCTTCTCCGATATGCCTCCTGTATCTTGGTGAACTCCATCCGGATGTCCTTGAGAGTTCTCTTCGACCTCACCGAGATCACTTCGGGGCTCATCCCCGTGAAATGCAGCGCCAGTATCTCCGCCACATCCTCGTCCAATCCCAGCCGTTCCATCAGATACGGGATATCACCCTTGTAGAGGTCCCTGCGCGACATCATGTCGTCGATCACCCCGTTCCAGAACTTCTCGTGCCTTTCCGACATGGCGCATTTCAGCCATGATGGGAAACTCATCCCCGACTCGTCCAAGACCTCGTTCAGGTATCTGCAGGATATCGGATACGGCCCGTCCCACAGGTACACGCAACCTATCCCATCCTTGAACAGATAGCTGAGCCTCTTCCCGTCGCTTTCCCAGAGCTCCACCAGCTTCTCGGAATTGCCGCCCCCGGACATCACCAGTCCGCATTCCGGACAGACCCGGGCCTCGTTTGCTGACGAAACCCATTCCATCCCGCAGAATCCGCATCTGAAGATGCATCCGTCCTCTCCCCTGCACCCCGGGCATATAGAATCCCTTGCAGAGTTTATGAACGGCATCTCGCATCTGAAACATTCTCTGACAACGGGAAGCTCATTCCATTTCGTCGTCCTGCATGACGGACATGTCCTTACCGAACCGGGATTCGCACCGTTGCTCATCACCCACTTGTAACCGCATCTGAAGCACTTCAGTCTGAATGTGTCCTTGTCCCATGCTTTGGACCTGCAGGACGGACAGCTGTAGGGACGCTCGATCTTGCTCTTCCAGACGTGCCCGCACCTGAGACAGGTGAACTGAGGAAGTTTTGTTCCGTTCCAATTCCTTGTCTTGCACCTAGGACACTTCACAGGATCGTCCCGGCCGCGGGGGATCCAGTCATAGCCGCACTGATTGCAGTGGTATCCTTGGACCTCTATGCCGTCCAGCAGCGAATGCCCGCAGTCGGGACAGCTCATTGATTGGTCGTCCGGCCTCTGTTCAGAACTGCATGCTGCACAGCGATAATCATCCGACGGGACGTCATAGCGGCGGGAACGGCATTTCGGACAGGTCAACGGCCTGCCGTCGGAACGCGATACCCACTGATAGCCGCACTTGAAGCAGCACAGTCTCTTGCCTTTCCCCGAGTCGATGATCCCTCCCCCCTCGTTGAGTCGGCTTCGTCTCATCCCCCGCGGCATGCTTCAGAGAGCACCCTCGACATACCTCTTCGGAAGGACGTATATCTCCCCGTCGGCGTCGAAACCCACTCTGGCCTCGACCTCGTACACATCCTTGATGAGCCGTTCCGTGATGATCTCCTTCGGGTCCCCCACGGACACGATCATCCCCTTCTTCATGATGATGCAGATGTCGCAATACCTCGCCATGAGCGATATGTCATGCTCTGCGACCATTACTGTCATGTCGGACCTTGCCATCTTCTGAAGATACTCCATGACCTGGAGCTTGTACTTCATGTCGAGGTGTGATGTGGGTTCATCCACCAGCATGAGCTTCGGTTCCTGCACGTACGCCTTCGCGATCAGTGCGCGCTGCCTCTCGCCAGAGGAGCATAGAGCGACCTGCTTCCTCCGGAGATGGTCGATGCCAAACGTCTTCAGGGCCTCCCTGGTTATGCGCTCGTCCTCGGGATTCTCCCACCAGATCTTGTCCACGAAAGGATACCTCCCGAGCATCACCATGTCCATAACGCTGATGCCGAACGTCTGTCCCGCTTCGGCGGGAACGCTGGCCACAAGCTTCGCCACTTCCGCGGCCTTCATCGCCGAAGTGTCCCAGCCGCCGATCTCTATGGTGCCTTCCGTCTGGGGATGCATCTTGCAGATGCACTTCATCATGGTCGACTTCCCGCATCCGTTCGGTCCTATCAGTCCGATCAGCAGCCCGCTGCCGAACTCCAGATCGATTCCTTGGAGTGCCTTGAAACCGTCGAAATCCTTGACAAGGCCCGATATCTTCAGAACAGGAGGTTCATCCGTCATAGTTGCGCCCCCTCCTCATGAGCATGTATGCGAACACAGGGGTGCCGATCATCGCGGTTATCGCCCCGACCGGAAGCTCCGCCGGAGACAGGACCGTCCTCGCCACCAAATCTGCGAACAGCATCAGCATGGCGCCGATCACTATCGACGCGGGCATTATCAGACGGTGATCGCTGCCCAGGGCCATACGGCATGCATGCGGAACGACCAGTCCCACGAACCCGATTATCCCTACGAACGCCACGCAAAGGGATGTAAGCACCGAGGCGACGATCATGGTCAGCCTCTTGAACAGCTTCACATTCAGACCGAGCTGTGCGGCCTGGTCCTCTCCCATCGAGTACAGATTGAACTCCCTGGCCCAGACCATCGAGATTATCGATATGCCTACGACGGGGATGAACACTATCCACGCGTTCTCCCAGGTGATGTTCGCGAACGAACCGTAAAGCCACCACATCACATCGGTCAGATTGTCCTTACCGAGGGACATGAACACCGTCTGAACCGACGAGAACGCGAATCCCACGATGGTCCCCGCCAGGATGTAGTTCACTGACGAACCGCCGGAGCCCTCCGCCACTGTCATTGTGATGGTGAATGCGACGATACCTCCGACGATAGCCACCACGGGGATGATGTAAAGGGTGTTGTCGGCAAGGAAAGGTATGCTGAATCCCAGTGCCGTGGCCGCCATGGCGAGACATCCGGCCCCTGACGATACTCCGGTGATGTACGGATCGACCAGAGGATTCCGGATTATGGCCTGATACATGCACCCCGCTATAGCGAGACCGGCCCCGACAGCGATGGACGCTATCGTCCTCGGCAGCCTCGCGTTGTAGATGTACAGTTCGATCATATCGAGGTTCCTGTCACCGTGAACGGCCTTGTCTATCGATGAGAACAGTGCCGCAACGGCATCGCTCAGCGGTATGACCCCTCCCGACGATATCGATATGGAGATCAGGAACGCCACCAGGGACATGAACAGACCGAACACCACGATCAGTCTGAATCTCCTCTTCTTCAGTTCTATCTCGGATTCATCGGGATTGCCCTCCATATCGGATTTCATCCCTCTGTATCCGTCCTTCAATTGAGAGAACAGCCCTCCCTTAGACATTCAAGGTCCTCCTGAACAGAATAACGAATGTTATCGATGCCAACGCTACGACGACGGCCGCGAGATACCACGACCAGTGCGCGAAACCGACGGTCTGCAGCGCCAGCACCCTCTCCTCCTCGGTGCCCGCCCCCTGGATGTCGGAAAGGCAGTACACCGCACCGAAGTCATTGCCGGTGTAGATCCTCCCGTCCACGACCGTGGGCGGAACCATGGAGTACGAATCCTCGGAATACGGCGACAGGAGCACCCTCCAAATCTCCTTTCCATTAGACGAGTCCCATGCCGTGAGCCCCCCGCCCGTCGGCCAGAACGCCCCTGCGGAGTAGTCCGTTCCGTAGAGCACCCCGTCCGCATCCAAGGTGAGTGCGCCTTTGATCATCTGGTAGTCCTGCGACTTCCAGACCACCCTGCCGTCCCAGTCGAATTTGTACACGGCCGTGGTAGCATCGATCTCGCTTCCGTCGGTCATGACGAATCTCTGGGATCCCGAGGACAGCGGGGAGACGTAAGTGTAGAATCCGCTGTCCGTGACCACCGGCGAAGTGAACAGCGCACTGAGCTTCCAGTCCTTCCCGTCCACCTTCAGGATCTCCCCTGTCTTCGGATCCAATGCGACAAGGTATCCCTCCAGCGAGAACAGCGCACCGTCCGTGCATCCGACCAGAAGATGGGAACGGTCCGGAGACAGCGATGTCGATGCTGCCGAACCGGGAGTTCCCGGAGCACTCCGGTTGTCTTCGCGCATGTCGATGACCCTCTTCACCCAGATCTCTTTGCCGTCATCGGCATCAAGTGCGTACACGTATCCCTCATAGCTGCCGATGAACAGCATTCTCTTGCCGTCGATCTTGGCGATCGTCGGCGCATGGAAGTAGAAACAGCCCCTCGTACCGACATAGTTGCCCGACGGGTCCTTCCCGGACGGGGGTTCGTATTCCCATTCTATCCCCATCCTGCCATCGGACGAAAGGCTGAGACACAGCACCAGTCCGGAGGACGTTCCGAAGTATATCCTCCCGGAATCGTACACGGGAGTTGTCCCCCCGGTCTGGAATACCCTTCCCTCCCAGACCACATCGCCTTCGGAATCCGTAGGCGGAAGGATCCCCACCTTCAAAGTGTCCTTTATCTCGCCTGTGAACCTGTCGAAGCAGATCACGTCGCCGCAGGTGAAAGTGACCACAAGGAAATCCCCGGCTATCACAGGGGTGGTGACCTCGTATCCGGCACCCTTCACGCCGTGATACTTCCACACTATGCTTCCCGTGAACCTGTCCAGCGCGTACACCCATGCATCCTCGTCGCCGCCTGTGGCTCCGTAGACTCCCCCCGTCGTATGATAGAGCATGTTCCCGGCGACGACCAACCCCGAATCGACGAAACCCGTGGTGTATGTATTATACCATTCCACAGGCATCTTGGGCTCCTTCTGACCGTGGGACACGGAAACGTTCGATGATGATGACGAACCGCCCAATGTGGTCCATGATGTCGGATGATCCGGAGTGGACACTGGAGCGAAACCGTCCGGATAGAAGCCGAATGCTATCGTCCCCGAGCATGCGGCATTGAGGTCGGTTCCCCGATCCACCCATTTGCCTTCCCACTGATAGCAATGCCATCCGCAATCCGAGAAACGGGATGTCTTGATATCGCCGACCGTGTCCGGATCGTTCACGGAATTCTCCAGAACGCCGATGAACGTGGTACCTCCCTTGTTCTCATACCATTGATACTGTCCGTTGCCGAAATCTACCAGCACCATGTCCGATGATTCCGCATCCGTCGACGGGACGGGGATCACGGCAAGCAGGAGCACCGACACCATCGCCATCGGGATCAGTCCCTTCATACGGTCCCCCTCTGGTAGTTCAGATAATCCCTGTAGTCATTCCCCAGGAACCTCGGTATCGTGTCCAACGGATCCCTGTACTCGAACTGCTCCGGATGCAATGCCTTCCCCAACAGTTCGGCGGCCTGGGCCAGTCTGGGGCCCGGCCTGGACAGCAGATCCGCGGCCTGACCCGTGAATATGAAGATCTTCCCGTTCCGATATGCCGGCGTCTCCTGCCACACAGGATCGATGCGCTCCAGGAACCTCAGATACTCCTCCTCGGATGTGATCTCGCTGTTGTGCAGGATCACCATGACCTGAGGTTGCTTGGCATGGATCTGCTCCTTGGAGACCATGAACCACGATGACGACTGGGAATCGAAGACGTTCGAACCGGAGACCTTCGATATTATGCTGGATGCGAACGTGTTGCTCCCTGATGTCCACGGAGACGGATCTGCAGATAATGCGATGAACGTCCTGACGGAAGCCTGATATCCTATGACCCCCGAGACGGCATCCAGCGTCCCTCTGAACGACTGTATGACGCTGTTGGCGTTCTCGCTCAGCCCCATCGCGGAAGCGACCATCCATATGTTGTCGTATAACGCATCGATGTTCGTGACATCGAACGTCACAACGCAGTCGATGCCTGATTTCCTGAGCTTGTCGGCCATTGCGACATGCTCACCCGTACCTCCTTCGCAGAAGACCACATCGGGGCCGAGCTTCACGATCCATTCGTAATTCGGATCCGAGTATCCCCCGACGTTCTTTATCCTGCCGTCGTTCTTCCTGTCGGTCACGCCTTCGGGATAGTTGCTATACAGATCCGTCCCGACTATGTAGTCCAGACCTCCGATGGAGCAGATCGTCTCCGTCACGGACGGGGCCAGGGAGATGACCCTGAGCTTCTCGCCGGTCCTCAGCGAATACCCGGATTCCGCATAGCTGTAGTATGTGAATCCCGTCTGATCCGCTCCGAGGATGACGTCGTCAGAACCGGATGCCCTGGCCCAGGACACTATGTCGCCTTCGCCGGGCATGACCGACCCGGGATCGTCGCATTGGACCCACTGCCCCCTGTCGAGGAGGTACATCCCCCATCTCTTGCCCTGGAGATTCGACTGCTCGTTGATGGAATGAACGATTGTGTGCTCGTCATCCTGATACACCAGCGGATAACCTTTCAGCTCGCATGCCTTCTCCAGAGCCCTGTACCCGTCCATCCCGTCACTGAAGACCAACGGAATCCATACCGTGTCCCAATATCCGAAATCCAGGACGATCCCGCTTCTGTCATCCGCCTCGGCCTGCGTCAGGCCCATCGCTGGGGTCAGGATGATTGCCGCTACTGCGACGATAGCGGTTATGGTCAGCTTCTTCGCAGTAGCATCCATGTCAAAGATCCCCCGGGATCTCCGACGGTGTGGGCATCACGATCTCGGCCCCGCCGTCTGTCTGCTTCTCGGTCGTCGTCTGAAGGACCAGGGCGAAGTAGCGGTACTTGCCGAGATCGTATTTGCCGAGCGTCAGGCTGTTGTACGTCCACTGCTTGGTGTCGTCCAATGTCTTGGCATTGGGATTGTACGAGTATTGGGACCAGTACGTCCAATCGCCGTTCTTCAGCTGGGTGTCCGTCCATCCGAACAGCTCCGTGAACCACCCGAACATATCCTTGCTCATCAGATGGCCGTGGACCATTTCGCCGTCCAATTTGTAGACGAGGACCCCCTTCTCTTCGACAACCTCCACCTCGGACGTCGGGAAGAGGGTGTTCTTCAGGGCATTCACAAGCGCTTCGTTCGCATTGGTGCCCGAACCTTTGATCCAGATGCCCTTCTCCATATCGGGTATGGTCAGGCTGGCCTTCTCCAGCCAACCCATCAGATTGTCGAATCTCTGCGAAGTTGTGAGCTTCACCCCTTCGGATTTGTCGTCCGGCTTGGAACTTGGATCCTTGGCGATCTTCTCGATCTCGGACATGTTCGGGATCTGGATGAAGAAAAACGCATCGTTGCTTATGCTGAACTTAGGCTGGACGTATTCGATCTTGTTGTTCTTCAGCGTCTTCTCGGCGTATTCCAGCACAAGTGTTGTCCCGTCCCTGAGGTCCGTATCCTTCACGGGCACCCATCCCTTCAGACTCTGCCATCTGAAGACGATCCACGATTCCTTGTCCGTGTTCTCCTTCCCGTTATAGCTCTGGACATTGCCGTTGCTCTTCAGAACGATGCTGTCCCCCAGCGTGTTCGCGAGGATCTCCTTCACATTCGACCCTACGACGGAATATTCGTCATACGATCCGTCATCCCGGGCCACCTGGAGGGTTATGTTGTATGTCTCACCGTCGCCCTTGTCGTTGTCGCCGCCTGCCATCATGACAACTGCCGCGGCTATGCCTGCGATGGCGACGACCGCCACCATCAAGGCAATCAGAACATTCTTCTTCATGATATCACCAGGACCCTTTGTCCATCACGCCGCTCTGCACTCCGAATGACAGCTGCACACCGTCGGAAAGGCGGAATCCGTACGCCTCGAACTCCAGATAACCGCCCGTGACCTTTCCCGTGACAGTCTCCACCTGGTTCAGAGAGTAGAACACCTTGACCTCCTTTCCGTTGTAGCTGCTGTTGGCCTTCACCCTGACCGTCAACGGCAGCTTGTCGTTGATACCGTCCCCCTTCAGGGTGATCAGGATGCAGTCCGCGGAAGCGGAATTGGTTGTCTCTTTGCATTTTGCGACGATCGATTGGTATGTGCTTCCGTTGACATTCAGAGAATTGACGGACAATGACGAGTGCGCTGGGAACTTTCCCGTCACCGACAGCCCCTTTCCGTTGCTGACTGTCGAGGACTCGTTCTCAGCCCACTTCGCCTTCAGAGTGATGCTTTCGTTGAATCCGTAGATCGTCTCGGAAGTGTACTCCGTCACGCCGTAGTACCATCCCTTGAACGTGTGGCCGGCCTTGACCGGTACCGGGAGTGTTCCGAGAGGGGTTCCGTACACACCATAGTAAATGCCCGATACCGACGAACCTCCGTCGGAATCGAACCTCAGCATACTGACCTTCAGCCACTTGGCCGTGAGCGTGACATCGCCCGACACCTTGGTCTTGTTGGACTCGTACAACGTCGTACTGTCATACCATCCCCCGAACCGATACCCCTCCCTGGACGGCTCGTAGGTATACGGGATCTCCGAACCCTTTGCGAAGATCATGCTGTGAATTCCATCCCCGTTCTGCGGATCGAGCCTCACCACGACCGCATCAGCATACATTGGTGTCAGCCTGATGTCTTCGGAGACGGGCATGCTGAACGGAATCCATTCGGATCCCCCTTTCATCCATCCCGTCAGCACCTTGCCCTTCGGCACAGCCACATCCGGAAGGTCCACCGTCGAGCCCTTGGGAACTCTGAAGGAGATATCTCCGGAGACCGTCTCCAGTGTCAGCGTGACACAGGCATCGTCCAACCTCTGATAGTTTCCGACCTTGGCCTTCTCCGCCTCGCTCAGCTCGGAGTATCTTGCGACTACCCTCTGATAGTCTCTGTAGTTGACATTTCCCTCGCCCTGCATCGAAAGGAACCTTTCTATCGACGAGGAGACGTCATTCGCGGTGTATCCTCTGTCGACACCGTAGCAGAACAGGGTTGTATCGTTCCTTATCAGGACGTATCCGTCCTTGGAGATTGAGAAGCTCTGATAGCAGAACTGGGCCGGATCGGGCCTCATCTTGAACACGACCGACGGCTTCCCGCCTTTGGTGTCCTTTATCACGAATATGTCCGCATATCCGTTGGTGCTTTCGGAATCCTCGCCCTGATAAACGTGTCCGTATTCCATCACGTAGATGTAGACGGCATAACCGTTCTCCTTGGTCGAATACGCGGTGGAGATCACCGGTGTCGACTTCGTGCATACATCCTTGAGATACGCACGGGACTTCATGTTGCCGTTTCTGTCTATATCGATTATCCACAGCGGCTCGTTTGTCCCGAGAGTCTTCCCTCCGCCTCCGATGTAGATGGTGTCGTTCCATATGACCGGGATGGACTGCGTACCGCCCCATACCTTTCCGCTGTAGTTGTCCTTCCAGAAACCGTCATCGGATTCCCAGAACCTCTCCGAGGACCTGTCGAATCCGTTCTGTATGATCTTGTACGAACGTATCGCGAGCTTCTCCGGCGTGTTCTCATTGGGATCGGTCTCGTTGCGGTCGGCCACCCTGTTCAGGGGTATGTACACCCTTCCGTTGTATGCGGTGGCACCGGACGAGGAATACTCCCTGTCGAAATGTATGGTATCGATGACCTTTCCGGTTTCGGAATCCATGAAGTACGCGGTCGCGCCCATATCGTGGAATCCTCTCTGGACCAGTACGATGCGGTCGCCGAAGAACGCAGGAGTGGCATTGTACCACCCTTTGCTCTTGAGAAGCCACAGCGGCTCCGCCTTCTCGTCGGGTCTCGACCTATCCCTGTCCTCGGTGGAGAAACATGCGTAATCGCCGGAATAGGTTCCGAAGAACACCTTGCCGTCGTTGTATGTTATCGATCCCTGTGTCTCACCGCCGCTTACCGGCACGGAGACGAAGAGCTGCTCCAAGGTCACGGCATCGAATGCGTAGAGGATCGATGTCGAACCCGTGGAGGTGACGGCGAAGACCTTGCCGTCGCCGTATGCTATGGCCATGTTGTAAACGGTCTTGGAAGGACAGTCGGCCTTCGCGATCACATTGCCGGAGACCACATCCACACAATACAATCTGGAATCCTGACCTTTGTAGTAGTACACCCTGTCATCGACGCACAGGGCCGAACTGGGGGTCTTCCAATTGGATGAGGAGGAATCGATGTCCGATGTTATCTTCCACAGGACCTTCATGTCGGACTGCGATATCGGCGTCTTGGAATCCGTCACACCGAAGCTCCCCGCATCCCCTCCGAAATACGACCATTGGGAAGGCGATGTGGACTGAACTTCCCTGGGTACGACGACATCCGTAGATGGCTGATCGTCGCCGTATGCTATCACAAATGATGAGAAATGACCTGTGCCGAACCTTACGGCATCGTCCCCGAATGTGCATTCGAACCTCTCCAGTGTTTTTCCGAGATATGCGACATACAGATTTCCGGGCTTCTCCCCGGATCCAAGTTTATACGGAATGGTTATCTGGACGTCCTCTTTGAAAACGGAAACGGTCGAACCTCCGCAAACCATCGTGAGATCGTAGGCCGGACGTCCTTTCATCTCGGGATAAGCGTCCGAGACACCGACCTTCCTGATTGCAACGGTCACATCGCCGACGTCCAAGGCACTCAGCACTTTGGAGGACATCCCCACGGTGGCCCCCTTCACCCCGAACGACATGGAGGCACCGCCTTCCTTGGTCGCCTTCAGGAGTCTCGACGATATAGACAGTTCATCGGCCTTGTCGGATGTTATCCTGACCTCTATGTTCGAAGGATCCGATTCTTTGCCGATCGATTCGATTATGCTCCTCTCGGCTTCAGGTGAAAGTATGCCGTCGTCGCCAACAGCCCCCTCCAATACGATAGCACCGTCTTCGTCCCCATTGCCCAACAGCAGGAACGCTCCGATCCCCGCTACGGCCACTAGAGCTAGCACTACTACTATGACAGTGGTCTTCACAGCATGCCCTCCTTTCCACACATGAAGACATTATCATTTCGCATTGGATTTATTAGGATGTTCGATTTTTTCCCCTTAATATAACCAATGAACACTTTTGTACAACGAAATGAGGGTTTTTGGACCGATTTCATCCTGACGGGAATGTCCGGCGAACCCGGGATCCGGATATGTGATCTGCGAAAAACACCCCGGCATTTTCTGCAGAGAATGACCTCTCACAAAGGGATCCGCACTTGAGTAATCGGATGAAACGACCTGTCAGAACCACTGATCGAGCGACCTCTGCTTCTTACGGTCGGACTCCGCCTTGCGGGCGTTCTCGATCTTCCTGACCACGGCCGTGACGCGCTCCTCAGTGAACCCGTAGCCGGTCATCATATCGATGATCCCGTCGGGATCCATCTCCCCGGTCTTCACGGAGTAATCATCGGATTTGGGTCCGTTGAGGAATATCGCTCTCACATCCTCGTATTCGGGGATGTCGAATCTCTGGGCCTCCATGACCTTCTCGAGGCAGCCGTGCTTCTGTATGAGCTTCAGACCCTTCTTGGGCCCTATGCCGGACACGCCCGGATTGAAATCCGTGCCCATCATGATGCAGACATCCACCAGCTGCTCCCTCGTCAGACCGAGTTCGGAGAGCATGACCTTGGAGTCTATGACCTCCGTCTTGACATCACGGTAGACGTTCCTTCCGGGAACCTTGCGCCTTCCCGAGATCGTCAGATTCCTTACGAGAAGAGGCGCTCCGAACAGTATCGAATCGTAATCCTGGGATGCCGAAGCGTACACATCCCCTTTCATGCACATGTATGCGCCCTGGGCCTCTCCGTCGCTGGGTGCCTGGACTATCGGGATGCCCATGAGACCGAGGAGCTGCTTGGACGACTCCAGGATCTCCGGCGTCATGCGCGAGGTCTGCTGGGCCTTGGAATAGGCCTTCTTCATGTCCCCTTCCCTCAGGGCCTCCTGATACTCGACCATGGCCTTCTCCCTGCGGGCGATACGGTCCTCGATGGTCCCCGCCTTCATCTCGTTGGGCTTGCCGTCGAAGACGAAGGACGGTTCGATACCCGCCTCGATCAGATTGGCGACACGGTACAGGATGCCTGAAAGCTGTGATGTGACCCTGCCCTGGGAATCCTGCAGCGGAGTGCCGTCGGGCTGCCTTATGCTTGAAAGGAACTGGAAGATCGTGTTGTACGCATCCACGGCCACGGTCTTCCCGCGAAGCTCTGTCAGCTCTATCTCGCGGGCCTGCGTTATCGGGGACAGGTTTACTCCCATGACCTCACCCCTTGTCCGGTCCGAAGCCCTTCCATTGGGATATCGTATCGGTCATGTCGTCCAGTTTGAACAGTGATGAACCGGCCACGAGCACGGATGCACCAGCATCCACGCATCTCTTCCCGGTGACGGCGTTTATGCCTCCGTCCACGGATATCTCCATGCCGGGATTGTTGGAATCCGCCCATCTCCTGATGTCGGAGATCTTCGGGACGCACTCCTCGATGAACGACTGCCCCCCGAAACCGGGGTGGACCGTCATGACCAGCGCCAGGTCCGCCATCGGCAGGAACGGCTCCACATCCGAATACGGAGTCTCGGGATTCAGGGATATCCCCGCTTTCAGGCCCCTCTCCCTGATCTTGTCCAATGCCCCCTCTATGTCCCCGAAGGACTCGCAGTGGACTGTGATGAGGTCGCATCCCGCGTCCGCGAAGTCGTCTATGTACCTGATGGGATCCTCTATCATAAGATGGGCATCGAACAGTATCTCGGCGAAGCCGCGCACGGATTTGATGATCGGTGCACCGAAGGTGATGTTCGGAACGAACATCCCGTCCATGACATCGAGATGCGCCCAGTCCGCGCCGGATCTCTCGACGCGGGCGATCTCTTCTCCGAATCTGGAAAAATCAGCGGATAGCATGGATGGGGATACCTTGGTCATTGTTGCCCACTAAAGTATGACGGACTTAAAAATCTGCGGTGGGACGGTTCGCTTCCGGACGATCGTATGTCCGGAACTTCCGCAGTATGCGTGACGGAATATTGCCACAGTTTAACTAGCACCAGGGGGATTATGACGGTATGGCATTGGCTAATCATGACAACACACCCGAGACCTGCGACGTCGTAGGCTGCGACAAGCCCGCGGAGAGGTCTCTGAACAAGAAGCAGATCGACAGGGCGGATTTCGAGCTCAAGGACCCGGCCGCACGTCAGATCCACCTGTGCAGGGAGCACTACAAGTCCTACAAGAAGTCCACCAAGACGGACAGGGAACTGGATCAGGTCTACTGATGCCGGAGATCCTCTTCCTCGGCACGAGCGCGGCCGTTCCGTCCAAGACACGCGCCACCTCGTGCATCGCATTCCGCAGCGGGCCCGACATAATCCTCATGGACTGCGGCGAAGGGGCCCAGCGCCAGCTCATGCTTTCGACGTTCTCTTTCATGAAAGTGAGGGCGATACTGATCACGCATCTGCACGGGGACCACGTCTTCGGACTTCCAGGACTGCTCCAGACGATGAGCCTATCCAACCGTTCGGAGCCCGTCATCGTGTGCGGCCCTGCGGGGACCGCGAAGGCACTGGACGCCATGATGTCCATAACGGAAGGGGAGACGCAGTACGAGGTGCACGTGATCGAGGTCTCGGGAGGAGAGGAGATCGATGTCAAAGGGATGAAGATCATCCCCTATCCCACGGAGCACGGCATCGCATCCGTCGGTTATGTCATAAAGGACAGGGACAGACCGGGCAACATAGATGCCGAGAAGGCCGAATCGCTCGGCATCACCTCCGGAAAGGAGATGGGCATGCTGAAATCAGGCCAGACGGTCCGCGGCGTGAGGCCGTCGGATGTCGTGTCCCCGCCGACGGAAGGCTACAGGATAGCATACAGCGGAGACACCGTCCCCTGCGAATCCGAGACGGAAGCGATCCGCGGCGTCGATGTGCTGATCCATGAATCCACGTACATGGATGTGGAATCCCAGCAGGCCAAAGACCATTTCCATACGACCGCCAAGCAGGCTGCGGAGATAGCATCCGAAGCGGGGGTCGGATCGATGATACTGACCCACCTGAGCAACCGCTACGACGACCATGAGAAGGTCCGTGCGGAAGCGGCATCCGTTTTCGAGAAGACGTTCGTGGCCGATGACATGCATCTGTACGAACTCAGCTCGAAGGGACTGCGTCTGAAATCAGATTAACTTCAGGATGTCGGCATTGGTTATCATGCCGATGATCTTCCCTTTCTTGGACACGAGGATCGCGTCCGTGTTCCCCATGAGAGACGTGACCGCCGACATCGGCGTGCTGTCCAGGACCACAGGATACGACTCGTCCATCACTTTGAATATCTGGGTCTGCCCGAGCTGTTCCATAGTCGATCCTTGTCTCAGAAGCTCGAATATCCCTCTTTCCGAGATGCTACCCACGGGGACGTCCCCTTTGAAAACTGGAAGCTGGGAGTAACCGGTGGACATCATCAGATCTGTGGCCTTGTGCACCTTGTCGGTGCTCTGAATCGACACGACTCCGCGGGAGGCCACATCCACGGCCGTGAGCATCTTCCCCTCGGTCTGCTTGAGCGCGTCCAGAGCCTCGAACAACTTGACCACCGTCTCGTAACTTGCGGAGGTCGTTCCGCGTTCTATCTTCGCTATGGTGCTCTGACTGATGCCGGAGACGGCACCCAGCTCCATCTGCGTCACATCTAATGACTTCCTGAGACGCTTGATCTCGGATGTCGGAGGGAATCTCATCGGACACATTCATGTATTATTCTTATTTGAATATATTTGGCAATAGATATTATAAACAACGAATCGTTGACACCCCAAAGAGGCAATGAATATGAGCAAGAACATCTACGTTGAGGGACTCAATGAGATCCCCGTCCCCATGAGGAGAGTCGAGATCGTCGAGAGGAAAGGAATCGGACACCCCGACTCCGTTTCCGATGCACTCGCAGAGGAGGTCAGCAAGGCACTCTGCAGGATGTACAAGAAGGAGTTCGGACACGTTCTCCACCACAACACCGACGAGACTCAGATCGCCGCAGGACAGGCCGCTCCCAGATTCGGAGGCGGATCGGTCATCGACCCCACATACATCCTTCTCGTAGGACGCGCAACCACACACGTCGGCGAGGGAAAGGACCTCAAATCCCTGCCCTGCAAGCCTGTTGCGCTCAAAGCAGCCCATGATTACCTCTCCAAGACATTCCCCAACCTCGACGTCGACTCGGACATCATCCTCGACGCCAAGATCGGAATGGGATCCGATGACCTCACCGGAGTCTACAAGGCATCCGGACACCTGGCCAACGACACATCCTTCGGAGTCGGATACGCTCCCTACTCCATCACTGATTCCGTCGTCCTCAAGACCGAGGAGTACATCAACGGAGCCATGAAGAAGGAGCTCCCCGAGACCGGACAGGACGTCAAGGTCATGGCCTCGAGGGTCGGAAATGACCTCACCGTCACCATCGCATGCGCCATGGTCGACAAGCACATCCCCGACGCATCCCACTACAAGTCCGTCATCGAGGAGATGTACCAGAAGGTCACCGACAACGCACTGAAGGTCATCGGAGACGAGGACATCAACTTCAAGCTCGACATCAACACCGGAGACGACTACGACCGCGGAGTCTACTACCTCACATGCACCGGACTCTCCCAGGAGATGGGAGACGACGGATCCGTCGGAAGGGGTAACAGGTGCAACGGTCTGATCACACCCTACAGGCCCATGTCCATGGAGGCCACCTCCGGAAAGAACCCGATCACCCACATCGGAAAGATCTACAACGTCATGTCCAAGCTCATCGCCGAGGACGTTGCCAAGAAGGTCACCAACGAGGCCGAGATCAGGGTCAGGCTCCTTTCGCAGATCGGAAAGCCTGTCTCCCAGCCTCTCAACGCATCCATCCAGATCGTGCTCCCCGACGCCGAGAACGACCCCCACCTCGCCACATGGAAATCCGAGGCGGAGTCCATCGCATACGACTGGCTCGACAATGTCGACAAGGTCTCGGACATGATCATCGAAGGAAAGGTCCGTACCTTCTGAGTCGAAGAAGAAACCAAAGGCCGTCTCCGGAAGGGGGCGGCCATCTTTCCATTTTTCACTATCTGCCACCTTAACGCAGTTTACATGACGAGCATCCGGCAGGAACGTCGGTTGTACCATTATTCCAAGTCAAAACGAGGAGGATACATCCAATATGGGGCCGAAACAGGATTTTGGCCATGGGTTTTCGGTGAAACATACTGGCTACCCAGAGCCGGGAACGCGTCTGGGTCCCAGGGTTACATTGCTTAACGGCCAATGGCTTTTTTAATCCAGACTACATTATTCGTCCATACTAGGTGTTGCAATGAAAATCATCGATGAACCTCAGTTCGGCCCGATGTTTCGTTTCAATGATGCGAATGTGTATTGGGCCCTTCATGTACTTTCCGACGGGAAACGTATCGGACGCAAGAGACTTGCCGAAGAGATCGGCGTCGGAGAAGGCAGCATGCGCAGGATCATCGACACCCTGAAGGAATGGGAGTTCATCCAGATCAAACAGACCGGTATAACCATAACAAGGGCAGGACTGTCCTTCCTCGAGCAGCTCCCCATGAGGGTCGTTGACATCGATGCGGGAGATGCCGTGGTCGGTCAGTATCAGCAGGCGATCCTGGTCTTCGGATGCGCGGACAAGGTTGTCAACGGCATGGAGCAGAGGGATGCTGGGATCAAAGTGGGTGCAGAGGGATGCACGACCCTTGTCATCCGCGACGGAAAGCTCATGGTGCCCCCGGACTGGAACATGGACGAGGAGAAGCCCGAGCTCGCATACAAGATCCGCAAGGAATCCGGGATAACCCAATCCGATGCCCTCATCATCGGCGGTGCCGACACCAAGGCCGCAGCAGTTGAAGCGGCCGTATCTGCGGCGCTCCAGATGTTCTGAGGAATTCAATTGCGCCACCTGTTCAGTCATACGGTGTACAGCGACACGGCCCTCTTCGGGGACGATGTCCACAGGTTCCTGGGCGGCATAGGCGCCGACGGCATCGAACTTCTCACATCGTATGAGAGGCCGGACGGATTCTACAGGGGAATAGTCGAATCCGTCCACCTCCCCTATGCCACGGATTGGATGTCCGCATGGAACGGCAGACCTTACGACCTCGATCCGGAATCTGCCAGATATTACATGTTCGGTTACGACAGGGACGAGATCGTATCGAACATCAGAGATGCGATAGGATTCGCTTCCGACCTTTCCCCGTCCTACGGCGTGTTCCACGCCGCCAACGGCTCTCTGAAAGATTTATACAGGCGCAGATGCGACCTTACGGATGAAACCGTACTCAAGGCATTCTGCGAGATGATGAACCACGTGGTATCCGACTTCCCCGGAGGCGAACCGCCTTTCAGGATATTGTTCGAGAACCTCTGGTGGCCCGGATTGAGACTTGTGGACGATTCGGACTTCAGGGTCATGCAGGACCGTCTAGAGTTCGATAACTGGGGGATATGCCTCGACACCGGGCATCTCATGAACTGTCTGCCGGACATACGCTCCGAACAGGACGGGATAAACGCGCTTGAATCGATATTCTCATCCTACTGCAGCGAACTGGTGGATCGCATAGATGCTCTGCATTTCCACTGGAGCGCCTCATGGGACTACAGATCGTCCTTCACGGAAAGGGAGCTGTCCGAGCCTCTGGGGGACTTCATATCGTCCGTATACCCCCACATCACGAGGATAGACCAGCACATGCCCTTCTCGGACCCTTCCTGCCGCAGACTGGTGGAGATCCTGGATCCGACATATCTGACGCACGAGCTTCCCGGTTCCAAGGCCGGCATTGTGGAGGATTTCGTGCAGCAGAGGAACCTCTTCCAGTGAGCTCCGGACCCGTCGGTCCGTACTTTACCGGCCATCCGTCCAGCAGACGTTTTTACTGGTACTGAACACTGAAAAGCTAACTTAACTCTATTTATACTACCTCTCTATTCGCAACTCATAGAGGAATTCAAATGGCACGTTTCAAAGAGGCTGAGCACAGGCTCCTTGACAAGACGGTCTGCATGTCCTGCTACGCCACCAACCCTAAGAAGGCTGACAGGTGCAGGAAATGCGGTTCCAAGGATCTCAGGCCCAAGGCCAAAGAGAGCAGAAAGCAGTGATTACTGCCAATATTGATTTTTACGGCCGGCATCGGCCGGCATTCATTCGGATTAGCTCGGGCTATGCCCGACTAGTCCGATGCCCCCTGTGGCATGAACATTATCTACGGATATCCGTATACTACATCGTTCGAAGGCTGATTCCATGAAGATACTCATCGTTGATGACAATGTGGCCATCCAGGAGATCGTGAAGGACATCCTGGTCGAGGTTGGTCACATCGTACGTCTGGCCAGCAGCATCGACGAGGCTGTGGAGAAGACGGTCGTGTTCAGTCCCGACGTCGTGATGCTGGATTCTCAGATCGATGACGACGACGGCCTGCGCTACGTGTCCAAGGTGAAGGAGGCGGAACCGGACACAGACATCAGGATAATCCTGATCAAGAATGCCGCTGAGATCGCCCCCAAGGACATTCCCGAGATCAAGGAATGCATAGACAAGCCGTTCAAATCCACGGATATCATAAACGCCATCGACCGTCTGAACAGCTCCGAGACGGAGGCCAAAGCTATCGAGTCCTCCAAGAAGAAAAAGAAGAAGCTGTTCTCATTCCATAAGAAGAGCAATATCGTCCATACCGACAGCGTCAGACCGGACGATGTCGCGGAATTCGGGAAATCATATGTCTTCTTCGAATCGGAACCGAATTCCATCTACACATTCACATCCATGTTCGACCCGGACAAATTCGATGTCCTGATCGTGACCTCGGACAGAGCGAAGGCCATTAAGGAGAGGTTCAACTACGACAGCATCGACATCATGCCCCTTGCTGCCACACTGAAGGCCGGAACGAAGGACATCCATGCCCTCGGTACGATAATGAGGTACATCGATGACTTCATCGGAAACAATTCCAGACCGGTCATCATATTCGACTCCCTGCAGCTGTTCATCGAATGCAACGGACTCGGGATGACGCTGATGCTGATCCAACAGATCCTCATGACACAGAGCAAACCATTCACATTGGCGGTATCCGTGGACGACACCGACCTCACGGACAAGGACCGTGGGATACTGCTTCATAATATGACGGAATACAGAAAGTGATTAACATGCAGATCGAGAAAGTATGGGCAAGAGAGGTCCTGGACTCCAGGGGGAATCCCACTGTCGAGGCCGAGATCACCATCAAAGGTCACAGGATATCCGCGATCGCACCTTCCGGTGCGTCCACGGGAACATGGGAGGCCCACGAGCTCCGCGACGGCGGCTCCAGGTACGGCGGCAAAGGCGTCCTCAAGGCCGTGGAGAACATCCGCGGGGAGATCGCCAAGAAGATCGTCGGAATGGACCCCACCGACCAGAGGGGCATCGACGAGGCCATGATCGAGCTCGACGGCACCGAGAACAAGACCAGGCTCGGAGGGAATGCGACCGTCGCAGTCTCCCTTGCCGTCGCCAGGGCCGGAGCCTTCGCAGACGGTGTGGATATCTACGAGCACATCGGAAACGACCACATCACCCTTCCCGTGCCCATGCTCAACATCATCAACGGCGGAAAGCATGCCGGAGGGAACCTCAAGATCCAGGAGTGCATGATCATCCCCGCAGGGGCCAAGAGCTTCTCCGACTGTCTGAGGATGTCCTCCGAGGTCTACATGCACCTCAAATCCATACTCAAATCGAAATACGGCGTCGGTGCCATCAACATCGGTGACGAGGGCGGTTTCGCACCTCCCCTCGACACAGTGGACGAGGCACTCTCCACGATCGTGTCCGCCATCTCCGATGCGGGATACACACCCGGAAAGGATGTGTTCCTCGCAATGGATGCCGCTTCTTCGGAGTTCTACAGCGACGGAGTCTACGACGTAGACGGCATGAAGCTCTCCGCAGGCGAGCTCGCAGACCACTATGTGCAGCTCACCAAGGACCACCCCGTCATAAGCATCGAGGACCCGTTCTTCGAGGACGACTTCGAGACCACGGCGGAACTCACCAAGAAGATCGGCTCCCATGTTCAGATCGTCGGCGACGACCTGTTCGTCACGAACAGCAAGCGCCTCAAGCAGGGGATCGAGAGCGGTGCAGCCAATGCGCTGCTCCTCAAGGTCAACCAGATCGGTACCATCACCGAATCGGGAGACGCCGCGAAGATGAGCTTCGACAACAAGTACAACGTCGTTGTGTCCCACAGGTCCGGAGAGTCCGAGGACACCACGATCGCAGACCTCGCAGTGGGATGGGGATCCGGAGAGATCAAGACCGGCGCTCCCGCACGCGGCGAGAGGACTGCGAAATACAACCGCCTGCTCAGGATCGAGGAGGACCTCGGATCCAAGGCACGCTTCCCCGGGATCTCCCAGTTCAAACTCTGAATTTTTAGGGGGATCCGTCCCCCGATTTTCCCATTTTTCGAGCGTTCGGAACAGGTTTTCCGCATCTCTCAAGATATATAAAGCTTATCTTTTCAAAAAGTATCGAAAAACAGTATTTTCATTGCTTTTTGAATATCCAATCCGGGCCCCGTACGAAGGCTTATATGTGCGTTGATGATAGGGAGGTAGGCGCACAGAAGCGGGAAGCTACGGATGGATTCCCCAATACGATTGTGTGCATCTCGGGGGAGAAAGTTGATTGAAGACAGTTCTTACTGTAGCGACAGCTATGCGATGAATCGCATAAAACCATACCATTTGGATGGTTTTAATGAAAAAATGTCGATGAGCGTGTACTGTAGCTGCGGTCGTGTCGTCATTCTTGGAAGATCCGAGATGAAAACAAGGCTTGATCTCAAGAAGGAGCTCGAGTGCATGACATGCAGGAATGCAAGGATCTCCAAAGAGATCGATGCCATGAACGATCACTTCAATGGTGTCGACGAAACCGACGAGTCTATCGTCGATCTCTGACCTCTGGAAGCGTTTTGGAAACAATGTTAAAAATATTACGAATTTTATTTTCGTAATACTTAATTTCTTCATCCTTCGACCGGCCTCCCCCCTGACAGAGACCTTCTTCTGAACACATGAAAAACTTAGGAATAAGGGCGTTTCAGAATCGCATCGGAACAGATGCAAGGCTGTGACGGAAGATCATTCCTTTGTCTCTGTCTTCTTCGCCTTCGTCTTCCTGGTCTTCTTGCGACCGGGACAGTCGGGATTGATGCACTCCTCTGTCGTGCCCATGAGTATGATCGGTGCCTTGCACAGAGAGCACTGCTTCCCTGAGTACGATATGCTTCCCCTGGGCCTCAGAGGATAGGTCTGAGTGCAGTTGGGCCATTCGGAGCATCCTGCGAATCTCTTCCCCGCCTTGGAGTACATGAGCCTCATACGGCCGTTGGAACAGGTCGGACAGGGACCGAGGTCGTTGCGCTCGGTGTTGCTGCTGCATTTGGGATCGATGCACTGCACCAGCGGAGGATTGCCCTTCCTTATTATCCTGAGCTGGGGAAGACCGCATACGGGGCATGTGGTCTCCACAGTCTGGATGAGGGCTCCCCTGGGCAGCGGATAGGCCTTCTTACATTCGGGATATCCGTCGCAGCCGATGAAGTTCCCGTTCTTCGACCTCTTGATCGTCATGTTGTTGCCGCACGACGGACATACGCCGATATGCTGCTGAGAGTGAAGGGCCGCCTTTATCTCGGAACCGATCTCCTCGGAATCCTCCGATATACGCACTGCGACCTGATGGAGCATGTCCTGGGACTCCGTCACAACGGAATCCAGAGTCCTCTCCCCATCTGTGATCTTGAGCATGTCAGATTCGAGCTTGGCGGTCATATCGGGTTCGGTGATGCCTCCGCCGTGGTTCTCCAGCGCCTTCGTGAGGGCTATTCCGCTGGGAGTCGGGATCATGTAGTTCCCTTGGACATAGTTCCTGGAGTACAGTTTGCCGATGATATCATGCCTGGTGGACTTCGTTCCGAGCTGGAGCCTGTCCATCTCCTGGATGAGGGAACCTTGATTGTATCTGTAAGGGGGCTTGGTCTCCGATTCGACAAGACCCATGGACCTTATGTCGACCTTGTCTCCCACATTCAATGCGGGAAGCTTGCTGTCGTTGGATTTCAGATACTTGCCGTAGTACTTCTTCCAGCCCTTCTTCTTCAGGACGTATCCCTCAGATTCGAACTCCTGCCCCTCGACGTCCAAGGTGCAGTTGGTGATCTCCGCTTCGGCATTGGGCGCCACAGTGGCGAGGAACCTGCGGACGATGAGCTCGTACAGCTTCCATTTGTCGCCCTTCATCTTGGCGGACGAGACACCCGCAGTCGGATAGATCGGAGGGTGGTCCGTGGTACGCCTCTTTCCCTTGGACGGGATGATCTTCTCCTGGGAGAGAATCTCCTCGGCCTCAGCCTTGAAATCCCCGTCCTTGAGCTTCTCGAGCACCGACCTGAGGTTCAGGGTCTTGGGGTACTCGGTGTTCTCGGTACGCGGGTATGAGATGTAACCTCCGGTGTACAGGTCCTCGGCCAGTTTCATGGCCGTGGTGGGCGGGATGCCGATCTTGTTGGCCTCCACCTGCATCATCGTGGTGTCGAACGGGGCCGGCCTGTACTCCTCCTTCTGAGTGACCTCGTAGGATGTGACCGTACCCTCTTTGGCATCGGACACGACGGCGAGGATTGCCTCCGCCTCCTCCTTGTCCCAGAACGGATTCGATGTGTGGGATCCCCTGAAAGCGAGGATGCCGAACTTGCCGATGATCTCCCAGAACGGCTTGGGAACGAAACTCTCTATCTCCTCGTGCCTGTCGACGAGAAGCTTCAGAGTGGGACTCTGGACCCTTCCGACGGACATGAAGTTCATTCCGACCTGTCCGGATGACAGTGATATGAGTCTTGTAAGAACCGCACCCCATGCGAGATCGATGATCTGACGGGCCTCTGCGGCATCCGCGAGGTTCTTGTCGGGATCCGTGAGGTTGTCGAATGCCTCCTCGACCTCGCCTTTGGTCAGAGCGCTGAACTTGGCCCTTCTTACACGGGACATGTCCGCATTGGCCTCGCGGACCGTCTCCATACCGATGAGCTCTCCCTCACGGTCGTAGTCGGTCGCGATGATGATCTCGTCGGCCTTGGATGCCAGACTCTTGATTGTCCCGAGGATGGATTTCACCCTGACCGTCTTGACCTGCGGCGCATAGACGAGATCGGACGGCGCGATGCTGCTCCAGTCGTTGTACTCCTTGGGATAGTCCAATTCGATGATGTGTCCTCTGAGACTGACGACGTCGTATTCATCGCCTCCGGACTCGAACGATATTACCGTGACGCCGCCTGTGGTGGAGGAATGGGACTTCCCGTCGGAAAGAATTGTGGATATCCTCCTAGCTGCGTTTGCCTTCTCGGTAATTATCAGTTTCTTCATCGACTAAGCGACATGTTCCGAAATATAAAATAATTCGGCTAGAAACTGTTAACAATTAATATCTTAAAATGACATTTTATCCATGCTGGATTGCAAACATCAGAATCACTTATCTATTAGTTGGAGTATACATCCATGTTGACCCGCATTTCCGAATTCATTGGTCGCCTCAGGGGAGTTGCCGGAGTAATCGATGTACGTCTCATGTCCCGTGAGAAAGTGCAGGAGATCGTGGAGATAGAGGATTCCATCGTCAGCGTCTCCTGCGGACTGCGCATGGAGAACTCCGGAGTGGGTACATGCGCTTCCAAGGAGTTCGTCTTCGCTGTATTGTGCAGTTCCGATTTCCCCAGACCGTCGGAGATCACGATGGAGATGGTCGATGACGACGGGACGGTCGTGGGACATGATGTACCGCCATGCCTCATGGAAGAATTCGGAGAGCGCAAAGACGTCATCTGGATAGCAGACACGTTCATAATGTACCCGTCGAAGGTCACGGCGAAGGATGCGCGGATGGTGCTCCATGCCAGCAGACTGAAGGATGCCAGGCTCCCTGATGACCTGGCGCCGTGGCTGTTCTACCCGTCGGTCTCATCCGCACTGAAACTCAATGATGAGCTCGGTTTCGAAGGGGACGGGAGGTCCACGATCCTCCTGGGCGTGGACGGTCTCGAATCTGACTCAGTTCCTGTGACCGAGATGGTGCAGATTACCTGTGGAGGGGGCGGCCATTGTGAGCCTACCTCTGAGCACACCTTTGATCGATGTCACTTCATTGGCGAATGACTTCAGATCTCCGAGTCTGCCCTCGCAGATGAGGATCTCCATGCACTTGTCATGGTCCAGATGAACATGCACCGAGGTGTTGACGAGGGACTGGTGATCGTGCTGGATATCTGTCAGCTTGTCGCCGACAGAGGACATCGTGTGATCGTAGACCATGACGATGGTCCCGACCATCCACTCATCCTCGTTCTTCCATTCGTTCTCGGCAAGGGAATCCCTGACCAGGTCCCTGATCGCCTCGGATCTGCTGACATAACCTTTTTTGGAAATTGACTCGTCGAAAGCCTTCAGAAGCTCAGGTTCCAGCGACACACCGATGCGCGTTACACCTTCCATGAGACCATATCACGAGTCTTACTAATAACACTTATCCAATGGATGATGCATATTGCGTACACTCTAAACGGGATTGAAGTGTACATTTGCACATAACAAACCATCTGCATTCATCGGAAGCAATCCCTTTTATCAATGGTTGTTGATACTGACCTCATGTCGGTCGATATCGAGAATCTGGAACGCGCGATCGTCTCAGCCATCAGGAACGGTGTTGAGGATCAGGATGTCGCAGTGGCATTCTCCGGAGGATTGGATTCCGGTCTTGTCGCAGCCATCGCCAAGGATTATGCAAGATCCGTAACACTGTACACCTCGGGAAAAGAACAATCCTATGACGTTGTGATGGCACAGGAGATGTCCGAGATGCTCGGACTCCCATGGCTCCACATCCCGATAACAAAAGACAACATCGAGTCGAGGCTCAGGGAGATGATCTCCATCACGAAGACCTCCAGCCCCCTCACGCTCTCTTTCGAGCTCCCGCTGTTCTTCGTATGCAGGACCGTCCACGAGAAGTACATCCTCGGAGGACAGGGCGCGGACGAGCTGTTCTACGGCTACAACAAGTACGTCGAACTTCAGGATGATGAACTCGACAGGACACGCAAGGCCGATTTCGGAAAGCTCATCACATCCACGATCCCCCACGAGACCCTGGTCGCCGACCACTACGGAAAGAAGATCCTGTACCCCTACATGGACCCCCTCGTGACCATGCAGGTCAATGCGATGGACCTGAAGGACCTCAGACCGAGGGACGCCGATTCCAGGAAGCTCGTCCTCAGAGAGGTCGCCAGGAACCTCGGGTACCCGTTCATCGCCGAGAAGAGGAAGAAGGCCGCGCAGTACGGATCCGGTACCATGGACCTCGTCAGGGAAGTGGCCAAGGACAAGGGCATGACCTACCCCGAGCTCGTCGATTCGATTTACAGGGACATCTTCGAGTGAACCGATCCGACGAGGATGCCGGCCGGGTCCAGGTCCGTGAGCTCGTAGAGCATCCTGGTCCCGACCACATCCTCGATCTCGTTCAGAAACGCCTTACCATCTTCTCCGAACACGAAATCGATGCCCACGAAGCACGGCCCGAGGGCTTCCGAAAGCGTTGAGATCATCATTCTGCACTCGTCGGACGGTTCGAACAGCTCCGCCTTCCCGCCGAGTCCGTGATTCGCCCTGAAATCTGTATCGCTGGACCTCATGACCGATGCGAGTATCTGCCCATCTAATACGTACACTCTGAGGTCACGGCCGAGAACGGGTGCCGTTTCCTGTATCAGGGCATCGTCACCCAGGAGATCGGTCTTCTCTCTGAGTTCTGCGGGAGTGTTTACCATGAACACCTCCGTCCCCCCGTGACCCGATCTGGATTTCACCACCCAAGGCGGACCGAATTGTATATCATCTCCGGGAAGCACATGGTCCAGCACAGGGATGCCCAGCCTCTCGGCGAAGATGTACGTTTCATGCTTATCGTTGCATATGCGTGACACCTCCGAGGGATTGAACACCCTGACACCTTTCTCCTCCAGTGATGCCGTGAGTCTCCAATCCCTGGTGCGGGCTATGACCGCATCCGGGATCAGGTCGGGCATGGAGTCCGTGAGCACGACGGATGCATCGTATCCCGTCTCCCGAGAGATGCTCGCAAGCCTCTCGGCGAAGAACACATTCTTCTCATAATCGCAACGGTCGTACAGGACCCACAGAATCATGCTATCATCTCAGGCTCTCTGCGATGTGCCTCAGTATGTCATAGGACACATCGTGTCCCGTACAATCGGCGAGATTGCGTATGTGGGCGTTGGAGTTGACCTCGCACACCAACGGCCTTCCGTCATCGAACAATATATCGACACCGCAGAAATCCGCTCC
The DNA here is from genome assembly GCA_934702355.1 of uncultured Methanomassiliicoccales archaeon. GTDB lineage: Archaea > Thermoplasmatota > Thermoplasmata > Methanomassiliicoccales > Methanomethylophilaceae > Methanoprimaticola. The sequence continues at coordinate 11,053 of CAKUXX010000005.1, read as the reverse complement.
GACGGCCTCGGATGCCCTTATGGCCAATTCCGCGCACTCGTCCGACAGCTCGTGCTTCTCCATCCTCCCGCCTATGGTGCAGTTGCTTCTGAAATCCCCCGGCGGGCCGTGTCTGAGGACAGAAGCTACTACATCCCCTCCGACGACCTCCACGCGGATGTCCTCCGCACCCGTCTCCACATACCTCTGGGCGATCCTCGGAACATACAGTCCCGACAGAAGTCTTACCATGGAATCACGGTCGTCGATCTTGCGGACCTGCTCTCCGAACGAGCCGAAGCAGTCCTTCACCACCATAGGATATCCGAAACGGGATGACAATCCGTCTACAAATCCGAGATCCGTGTACCCGTTGAAGGCGATAGGAAGAGAGATCGTCTCTATCGAAGGGATGCTGTTGCGACAGAGGGCAAGATGCGTCAGCGATTTGTCGTCGCATATGCGGATGCATTCCGAAGGGTTGAACAGACGGTGGCCGCAGAGCTCCAGATTGGCGGCGGCCCGGACGTCCTTGTCCCAGAATATCACGAAATCCGCATCTCCGACAACTTCGGTCAATCCGTCTCCGTCCCCTATCGGAACAGAGAGCATGTCGTTGGATATGCGCTTCATGCGTATGCCCATGTCATCGGCCGCACGGCAGAGCATGTCCACAGGCTGGGAGAACTTCTCCGAGGACATGAAACCGTTCGAAACAATCACACCCTTCATGATGTTCATGATTATCTTCAACAAGTTTTAAAAGAATCCTGCCATGCGACGGCTCGGAGATTGCATTGGACCCTACTGGGAATCTGGAGTGGCTCGTGAGACTGAACGACAGGGGGATAACCCCCGGTCTTGACAACATAAGGGAACTGATGGGAAGGCTCGGGAACCCCCAGTCCGACCTCAGGTTCATCCATGTCGCAGGCACCAACGGCAAAGGTTCCGTCTGCGCCATGATAGAGTCCATTCTGAAAGCGTCCGGCATCCGCGTAGGGATGTTCACATCCCCTCACATCCTGAAGATCAACGAATGCATCCGCATATCGGGAGACGAGATCCCCGACGACGACCTGGACCAGATCCTGTCGATGATCAGGCCCCATGTGGATTCAATGGATTCCGAGGGCATGTTCTGCACCCAGTTCGAAGTTCTGACGGCCATCGCCCTGACCTATTTCAAGACGGTGTCCGCAGAGATATGCGTCATCGAGGTCGGCATGGGTGGCAGGTTGGACAGCACCAACATCATAACCCCCGAAATCACCGTGATCAACGACATCGAGATGGAGCACACGGCCTTCCTCGGAGATACCATCGAGAAGATAGCTTCAGAGAAGGCGGGCATCATGAAGCCCGGAGTCCCATGCATCACAGTGAACGACGGCGCCGCATACGATGTCCTGAGAGAGCACGCGGAAGAGGTCGGCTGCGAGCTCGTACGCATCGACCGCGATTCGGCCGAGGTCCTCTCCAACATGCCGGACCATGTGGACGTCCTGTACAAAGAGGAACTGCACGAGGTCTCCCTCCCCGGCAAGCACCAGGCGAGGAACGCCGCCCTTGCCATAGAATGCGTCAGCAGACTGCCCGAGTATGAGAGCATGATCCGCGAGCATGTCGACGAGGGACTCATGAGCGTCTCGTGGCCGTGCAGGATGCAGAAGTTCATCGGGGAGCCCGTCGTGATCGATGTCAGCCACACGCTCTCCGGCGCAAGATGCCTGTCATCCGATGTTTCGGACATCTACGGCAAGGTTATCCTTGTCCTTGGAATGCTCGGGGACAAGGACATAGACGGGTTCTGCAAGGTGATAGCACCTGTTGTGAAGACCGCTTTCGTATCGGCACCGGATTCCCCCAGGGCATCACCTGCCGAAAGGACCTCGGAGATCGCCTCCCGCTACATGCCCGTCTCGGGAACATTCCCGACGGTCGCGGAAGCAGTGGAGGCGGCACTGTCGTCCAGAGACGAGGAGATCGTTCTGATCACAGGCTCGTTCAGAACAGCGGAGGATGCGCTCAGATGGTTCCAGAACAGATATGCGAGATCCTGAACATACTGTCGAAGGAGTACAATCAGGGCGCATACCCCGGACGCAACTCCGAGGGACTGAACCCCGAATGGCCCTGCGACCCGTTCCATGTGCTCATAGCCACGATCCTTTCGCAGAGGACCCGCGACGACAACACCCGCAAGGCATCGGACAACCTTTTCCATGCTTACAACTCCATAGACGCCATCGCCGATGCCGACCCCGATGCGGTGTCCGAACTTGTAAGACCGGCCGGATTCCCCAAACAGAAGGGAAAGGCCATAGTGGACTGCTGCCGCATCCTCAGGGACCAGTACAACGGAAAGGTGCCCGAGGAGACCGAAGAGCTTCTGAAGCTCCCGATGGTCGGCAGGAAGACCGCGGCCTGCGTCAGGTCTTACGCCATGGACATACCGTCCGTGTGCGTGGACACACATGTCCACAGGATATCGAACCTCATGGGGCTCACGGACACGAAGACCCCGGAGGAGACGGAGTTCGCGCTAATGGCCATAACTCCGCGCGAGAGATGGTCGGACATCAACAGATATCTGGTCCGCCACGGACAGGTCGTATGCCTTCCGAACCACCCTCACTGCGAAAGGTGCGACGTCAGACAGTACTGCAGATACTTCAGAGAACATCAGTGACCTCCCGGACCGCATCGGATGGATGATATCTCCCACAGGCATCCGGGCCGACCAGTTTTATTATCGTGACGGACATACCCACCTGATGCATGAGGTATCGGTCGTTGTAAGCCTTGTTGACGCGGTCATCAAGGAGCTTGAGAAGTACAATGTCCAAAAGGTCAACAGCATCACTGTGACCATCGGGGATCTGACCAATCTCGGAGAGGAACAGATGAGCTTCGCCTATGAGATAGTCACGAAGGACACGATCCTCGAGGGTTCCGAGTTCATCGTGGAGCACGAGCCGATCGAACTGGAATGCTGGGATTGCGGATTCGAGGGACCTGCGGAGGTCCTCTCCGACCCGGATTTCGATGAGCACACCATCCCTATACTGTCCTGTCCCAAATGCGGAGGGAAGGTCGAAGTGAAGAAGGGGATGTCCTGTACCGTCAAATGCATGGATATTGAGGAGGCTGAATAATGTTCAAGTACAGAGATGAGGAGACCGCCAAGAAGATCCTTGACCACATCAGGAAGATGGATGTCGATGCAAGGTTCATGCACATCTGCGGCACGCACCAGGACACCATCGTGCGCTTCGGCCTCGAGGAGATGCTCAACGACGTCGGCATCAAGATCGCACAGGGCCCGGGATGCCCCGTCTGCGTCACCACGAGCAGGGAGATCGCGGATGCCATCACCCTCGCCAGGAACGGCGTCACCGTGACGGCGTTCGGAGACATGATGAGGGTCCCGACCACCATAGGATCCCTCTTCGATGCGAAGGCCGACGGGGCCGATGTGAGGATCGTCTACTCCATAGACGATGCCGTGCAGATGGCCAGGGACCAGCCCGACAAACCCCTCGTGTTCGTCGGTGTGGGATTCGAGACGACCGCTCCGTCCACATGTGTGCCCCTCCACAAGGACAACTGTCCCGAGAACTTCTCAGTCTACAGCTGCCACAGGATCTGCCCTCCGATCATACAGGCCCTCTTCGACCTAGGGGAGAACAGGATCGACGGATTCATCATGCCCGGGCACGTGGCGGTCATCACCGGTACGAAGATGTTCGAGCCCGTCTCGGCCAACTACCACGTCCCGCAGGTCATCGCGGGATTCGAGCCCCTGGACATCCTGATGTCCTGCTACATGCTCTGCAAACAATTGAAGGAGGGACGCAACGAGGTCGAGAACGAGTACTCCAGACTTGTCAGGCCCGAAGGCAACCCCACGGCCATGAAACTGATCGATGACACATTCGATCCCGTCGACCGCGCATGGAGGGGATTCCCCGTGATCAAGAAGAGCGCCCTGACCCTGAAGCCCAAGTTCCAGGACCACGATGCCACGAAGGTCCACGAGGACATACTCAGGAACGCCCCCGAGGTCGAAGTCGAGGCAAGGGGATGCAAATGCGGAGAGGTACTCAGAGGAGTGATCAGGTCCGACGAGTGCCCCATGTTCGGAAAGGTCTGCAAGCCCATGAACCCCATGGGCCCGTGCATGGTCTCGGCAGAAGGCAACTGCAGCATCGCATACAGGCTCGGATCCAAGAGGCTCTGAACATGAAGATAGCTACAGAGATGAAGATGCTGCCCCGCGTCCTGGTCGTGACGAACGATTCCACCGTCTTCCTGGTCCAGAACCGCATAGCAACTGCGTTCGAGCTCTTCGGAGGACGCATGACCGAGGTCAAGAAACTGGTAGCGAGGATCGACACAGCGAAGAAGGACGACGGTTCCAAACTGTGCGACCTGTCATTCGGCGTCATCTCGACCAAATACGGGTTCGTCCCGGGCAACTACAACATCATGAGCTACCCGGATGTCATGTCGGACCGCAAAGGGTACGAAGAGTGCGAGCAGCGCACCGAGTTCGTAGAACGCACATCGTTCATCACCAGGGCATTCGACACAGTGATCCTGTGCGTTCCCAAGGACATGTTCGCCATGTTCCTCGAAGCCGACGGCATCGGCGACGGAAAGGTCATCGCCGTCACCAGCGAGGACTTCAAAAAGGAATGCGAGAAGAGGAACTGGACCTGGCTCGAGCGCAAGGGTGCGAGGATCGGCGACGACAATGCCGACCGCATCATAGAGCTTGTCAGGGAACGCTGCGCCTGAGACCCTTCAGACGCTCCTTGTCCTCATCCGATACGCGGAACGACTCGCGGATCTTCTGGATCGCCTTGTTGTGCGTCCAGGGCTCCAATCTGCCCGAGCAGAGAAGCTCCTCAGTCATCGTGCTGTGATCGACATATACCATCGATACAGCCCATGCGCTCCCCATACGGTAGTAGTATCCGGGGTTGTCATGGGTAGCGAGGTCCTCCAGCAGCAGTCTGCAGTGTTCCCCGTCCTTGAAATGCGACATGCGGGCGATCACGGATACGCGCATCGGGAACTCCTCTCCCGAATCCATCAGCGATGCAAAGAAATCCCATATCTTATCGGAATCCGCCTTCGGACACTTCCATGAGGAGCAGAACGTGTCGCAGGTGGACCAGTTATCGATGTATCCCATGAAATCACGGGTGAGATCCATCCTCGTGTCCGTATCGATGGGTGCGGTCGCGATCACTATGCCTCTGAGAAGCTCCGCTTCGAACGATCCGGGCTCTCCGACAAGGGCCTGAGTCCAATCATCCTTGATTATGAGCTTCGCGATGCGTCTGACCTCCGGGATCCTGACACCGAGCACTCCTTCCTTCCCGGGCAGGAGCTTCGATGAGAACTCGGACAGCTTCGGTTCGGAGGCATCAGCAAGCATCCTGCGGTAATCTATCATCTGCTACCGTTCTCCAGGTCCAGGAGCTTCTGCTTCATAGCAGAACCGCCCGCATAGCTCCCTATCCCGCCGGATGCGGGGACAACGCGGTGACACGGGATGATTATGGGTATCGGGTTCTCGGCACAGGCCGTTCCGACCGCCCTTGCGGCCTTCGGCGAACCCGCTTCGGACGCTATCTCCGAATAGGTCCTCGTCTCCCCGTACGGAATGTCCATTATAGCCTCGAGGACGGCCTCCCTGAATTCCGATACATCGTACGACAGGGGGAGATCGAATGACCTCCTCTTGCCGCTCAGGTACTCGTTGACCTGGACCGATGCCTCCTCCAGACTCCTTGTCAGCCTGTCGTCCATCGCCGGAAGGTTGCAATTGGGAAGATAGAGACCTGTAATGTTCCCGTCCCCGTCCTCGGTTATGCTGACAGTTCCGATGAGTGTCAGAAATGAAGCTATGCACGGGTCGCGCATACCATAGGGACAACCGCACCAGTATAAACCAATCCCCCCTGACCGATGGCCCTAAGGGGACATGTTCATTCGAAATAGTACATCGATGAATCAAAATGTTCACGGTATACCTACCATCCCGCATATGTCCAGACATCTGCGGATACATATCCTGAAACCCATCAGGTCCGTCCAACCTTTATAAACACGGAATCTGACGAGAAGACCCTTGCGAACAGGCTATATCGGAAACCGAGATTCGGGATTGATGATCATCAGCGCGAGTCGCAGGACGGACATCCCCGCATTCCATTCGGAATGGATGATGAACAGGCTGAGGGCAGGATACGCGCTGGTCCGCAACCCGGTCTCCAGGAACGTCATCTACAAAGTGGACCTGTCCAGGGATAACGTCGACTGCATCGTCTTCATAACGAAGGATCCTGGACCGATGGTTCCTCACATGATGGAGATCGGCAGGATGGGTCACATGACACTTTTCCAGGTCACCCTTACGCCTTACCACAAGGATATCGAACCGGGTGTCAGGTTCAAGGCGGAGATCTCCGACTCCTGTATAGAGCTCTCCGAACGCATCGGAAGGGACAGGATGGTCTGGAGATACGACCCCGTCATCCTGAACCGGAACATCAGCATGGACTATCACCGCAGGAAGTTCGAGATGCTGTGCAGAGAGGCGTCGGAATGGACCGACAGATGCATCTTCAGCTTCGTGGACATCTACGGCAAGCTCATCAGGTTGGAGGAGTCCGGGATCATCAGAAGGATAAACCCTGCTGAGAAGATGGAGTTCGTCAGGATGGCCTCCGAGACCGCCAGGGACTACGGGATATCCCTGAGCTGTTGCTGCGAAGAAGGCGATTACTCATCGTTCGGAGTGGAGCCCCGCGGGTGCATAGACCGCGAGACCATGAAGATGCTGAACATCCCGTACGAGACGCAGGATGTCCCCGTCAGGGACAGATGCAGATGCGTAAAGAGCATAGACATTGGCGAATACGACACCTGCGGACACGGATGCGTCTACTGCTATGCCGGACGCCGCGAGGACCCTCTGGGACGCCGCAGACTCTACTCGCCCGATTCTGAACTGCTGTGGGGCGCGGTTATGCCCCGCGACAGGATCGTGGACCTCAAGGGCAGAAGCTCCCATCGTTTGGATTCATATATGTGAAGAAGATGGTTCGGACATGGACATCATCTCGGTCCTACTGATAGGGATCGGCCTCGCCATGGATGCGTTCGCCGTGTCCCTCTGCAAAGGACTGGCTATAAGGAATCCGACAGCGAGGAACATCATAGTGATCGGATTGTGGTTCGGATCATTCCAGATGCTGATGCCCATAATCGGTTATTTCCTGGGCAGTTCGTTCTATTCGCTAATCGAGGATTACGACCATTGGATCGCATTCACCCTGCTCGCTGTGATCGGTCTGAACATGATCCGTGAGTCCCTGTCCGACGAGGATGAGGGGATCGACGGCAGCACGGGGATGTGGACCATGCTCATCCTGGCCATAGCCACAAGCATCGATGCGCTGGCGGTCGGGATATCCCTTGCCATGACCGGCGATGACATACTCGTCTCCGCATCGGTGATAGGTATCGTCACATTCGTGCTATCCGCTGCAGCGGTCAAACTGGGAAGCAGATTCGGCAGCAGATACGGATCCAAAGCGGAATGCCTTGGCGGGATCGTCCTGATCCTGATCGGTCTGAGGATCTTACTCGACCACTGCGGACTCATCTGAGTCCGAATCGCACAGGAGAAGGCATCTCCTCACGTACAGATCGACTGCATCTGGCTCATTGGGGCATTCGTCCGTTGCGTTCTTCCTTGAAAGGAGCTTACCTATGACGGAACCCTTGGTCGCAGGCAGCAGCGCCTCGAGATCGGCCTCGTTGGACTTCAGGGCATTGTCGTCCCAATGCTCCATTATGCACTTCATGTCGCTGTCGGTCATATTCGCCGTGTACTTCCCGAGGTCCAGGCTGATGAGCTCGTAGACATGGAGCTCGCACATGTCGTCATCCTCGTACGTGTCGGGATTGTAGTCCATGCTCGACAGATAGGCATCGATTATACGCTTCAGGCATAACATGTTGCGCTGATATTCGACGATCCTGCGGAAGAGCAGAGGTATTACGTCCCTGAAGACCTCCTCTCCGTCCTCCTGGAGCTTGTCCATCAGGTTCACATAGTTCTTGTAGACCGAGTAGTAGACCAGGGCCTTGCAGGACTCTTTGGTGTCTTCATAGATCTCGTCGCAGAGTTTGTCGATATATCTGATGGGATCGAAATCTATGTACTCCTTCTCCTTGGCGTACATCATGTCCGAGATGACCTTGGACATGGAACAGACGTATGCATCCAGATTCTGATTGGATGTCAGCATCTCCAGACCTTTCTTCCAGTCTATGGAGGCCTTTCCGTCCTCCCCCAGGTAAGCATAAACTATGCCTCTGAGGAAGAATACATCAGCATTATCCTCTCCGAGGTTCTCGACCAGTTCGTCAGCGATATCGAGGGCCTTCTTGGTGTTGTCACCCTCTATGGCCTCGATGACATCATTGAACCGGATCCCCGGATCCCCGTCGGGAATGAAGTTGGTGATACTCTGACGGTCAGAGTAGATGTTCTTGCCACAGCTCTTGCAGAGGAAACCGGAATCATCTTTCGGACCGAGTTCCCCGCCGCAATAAGGGCAGAACATCAGTGTGATATCCATGGACCCAAAATCCGATTGACTGTATATGATTGTTACCCAAACGGAACTTGCAGAAAACGTTATTTTTCATCGAATGTCACCGATTATCGATGAAAAACGATGTTTCTGAATCAGTTGGATGGGTATTGGATACTCAGATGTGACAACACCCAGATAGCTACAGTACTGGGACTTATAGGTCATACTTTACCATAATCTGATATACAGCCACATTCCGTGGAAGACCCTGGCATCAGGCTAAATATACCTGTGTCGATGACATCGTATGGAGCAATCATTCCTGGTAACAGAAGCGCTTGCCGAACAGTTCGACATACCCGTCTACGAGGTCTCCGAGGCCATCGACCTCTACGAGGCGCCCGTGATCCTCGGGAACAACACCGTCGAGGATCTGAAGGCTTTCGCACAAGATGTCGGTTCCAAGGTCATCCTGGTTCAGTATGACTACACCGACGAGGATGAACTCTATGTAGACATCTCCGACGAGGCCATCGAATCCCTCTTCGGCGACCATGCGGATGAAGCCAAGGACTGCATCGTCGACCACAACGACGACGTCATGGCAGAGGACTGGTCCGCACCCTACGCGATGAATGCCTTCGTCATGTACGAGGGAAGCGCATTCGGTATCAAAGTGTACAACGAATGCTACAGCGACGACCTCCTCATCGAGCCCGAGGATTTCCTCACATGTCTCCTCGACGAGTTCGACGAAGAGGACGAGTGCGAATCCGAGTGATCCCACAGGTCCGGCGGCATCCGCAAGGGTGCCGTCACAAACGATTTACACCCTTTTCAGACCGTGCTGACTGCATCACTGTTATAGACACATATTCTGATACATCCTCATAGGAGGAATTCAATGAACGTCAAAATGGCAATCGCCACAGTGACGATCCTGGCCGTGATCGCCACTGCAGCCTTCACCATGATCGTCTATGATGACGATAACGAACTGGACATCGATGTCGTCAGGACCGACCTCGCAGTCGGGGACTACATCAAATTCAACAGCGACTGGATAAACGACCTGACCAAGACCGTCGATTCCACTCGCAACGACTACCTCAGTGGTGTCTATTGGACCGAAGAGATCCCGTCCGATGCCCGCACCGGGACATGGACATACGACGGATTCGAAAAGGACTGCTATATAATCACGGAGGATATCAACGGCACGAAATACGACCTCTATGTCACTGTTGATTCCGGTATCATAATCCACAAATACGCGACCAGATGGGGATCGGATGTCCATCTCGATACAAACATGGATATCGGAAAGAAGATGTCCGAGCAGACTTTGACCGCGGGAACATACTATGGATACAGCACCAGCAGGGAACTCGGGGGCGTGTCCGCGGACACCCGCATCACTCATACCGTTGTCTCCATCGACGGAGATTCGCTGAAGGTGGAGGATTGGTCGACCCTGAGAAGCAACAGAGACACTGTCAGGACGGTAGAAGGATTCACCAAAGACGGAGAGGTCGATTGCGGCGATCTGTACATAATAACGCAGAACGGATATCTGGGCATCATCGACTACGACTCGCTCATATCCTATTATGGAGGGGACGGGAGCAAGATCGTCCATGGAGAGAAGACCCAATCGATAATGGACACTTTCCGCGGGAAGCGTGTGGTGATCTCCGAGAAGATCTCCGTCATCGGTCCGGATGGGACCGAATGGAGGTATGTACTGCACTACGGACTCGCGGGTGCGATCTACATATTGGAGGTCGAACCTATGTTCAATGGAGGCATGGGAAGCATCGAAACCATAACCGATACGAACCTGATGACCGTGAAGGTCTGAAACATACTTCACACAGGGACTGAATGAGTGGGCCTGCCGGGTCCACTCCGTCCCGATTTTTAAGAACCTGTCGATTCTGAATGCTCACAACAAGCAGAGACAAACTGCTAGAACTCATCATACCCAGACTCTTCAAACAGGCATACTGGTCGAATTATAATTATCTCCAATTGATTAAAAATCACAATCTGAGATAATTATAACGCGTGCGCCCTCATAGCCAGACGTGCAGAAAAAGACGCTATGCTACGATAGTGGAAGGGGCATTCCTCCTGCATATTCATCGTCAGATATCCTCTGATGAGGCCTTGTCAGATGGTTTGAACATTCGCCAGAATGTATCCGAAACGTGAACGCTCCGATTTTAATGAACACTCTGTTGAAGAGAAAATGTAAAAGCGTGATCACAGACCACAAAAACAAATCTTGGGTGAATTGATTTTGGAAATCATTGTTGCATTATGTACGAGTTCTCTGTTGAAGTAGTAATCAGAACTCGTTTTCAACCTTATCCTTATCCTTATCCTTATCCTTATCCTTATCCTTATCCTTATCCTTATCCTTATCCTTATCCTTATCCTTATCCTTA
>CAKUXX010000004.1 GCA_934702355.1 uncultured Methanomassiliicoccales archaeon | reverse complement strand
ATCCTTATCCTTATCCTTATCCTTATCCTTATCCTTATCCTTATCCTTATCCTTATCCTTATCCTTATCCTTATCCTCAAAGAAACGCTTCAGCCACCTCATCAGAATGGATCATGATGATTAATGATTTCAATACTTGGGATGAGCCTTGTAGAATCGGAATCTGGTTGTGATTGTGAGGTTGCATCCATTAACAACAGAATATCCAAACACTGGATGAGAATGAGTGGGCCCGCCCGGATTTGAACCGGAGTCAATGGCTCCCGAAGCCACAAGGATACCAAGCTACCCCACGGGCCCACTAAGTCCCCGATTCTATCCCTTTCATAAAAGACTTTCGGGATGGCGGCTTTTGCGTCGCACGTCTGGGACAGCGTGTCGTTCCAACATATACGGAACCCGACCTGTTCCGCAGTCGAACAGCAGCCTGGGAAAATAGTATTCATATGATAGCTTCGTTCCAGGCCTCATGACTATGCTTGTGGCATATGACGGCAGGAAGAACACGGAGAAAGCTTTGGACCATGCTATCAATGAGTCCATTCTTCACAAGGAGAAGCTCTACATCCTGTCGGTCATTCCGCGCGGATCAGAATCCCAGGAGGATATCGACAATACGCATAGCTTCGCCGACGCTGCCCTGGCCAAAGCCAAGGAAGCCGGTGCCGATGCGCATGTCCTCGTCGAATCCGGTCAACCTGACACGGAGATCCTCAGTGCGGCAGCCCGTTTCAGATGCGGTACGATCTTCGTCGGAAGGTCCGGTAAGACATCCATAGACAGAGTGATCATGGGCAGCGTGTCCAACTCGATCGTGGCCAACGCCAACTGCACGGTCGTTGTCGTCCAATGATCGTCAGTGCCTGAGCCCGAGGGCCTTTATCAGCGCCCTCTCGACCCTGTCGGGCGACGGCGGGCACCCTATGATGAACATCGACGGTTCCAGTAGATCCGATATCCCCGACGGGGCGACATCCCCGCCCACGAACAGACCGCCTGATATCGCACACGTACCCGAAGCGATCACCAATTTCGGTTCGGGGACCGCATCGTACGTCTTCACTGCAGCCTCTCTCATATTCTCGGTCAACGGACCCGTGACGATCAGCGCATCGGCATGACGCGGCGATGCGACCACTTTGATACCGAAACGATGGCAGTCGTAGAACTGATTCGATGTGCAGTTCAGATCGATCTCGCAGGCGTTGCATGAACCCGTATCCAACTCACGGACTGCGATCGACCCTCCGAACATCTTCCTCGCGGCAGAGTCCAACGGCCTCTCCAGGGATGCTATGTCCGTGTCCTTCCCGACTACGAGGTCGCTGCGGACCAGAGCGTAATCCGGAGCCTCCGCTTCTGAAATGGCCTTGGAAGGACAGACCATGGTGCAATCCATGCAGAATATGCATTTCCCCAGGTCCACATGCCATCCGTCATCGATTGTTATCGCTTTGGAGGGACAGTTCCTGACGCATACCCCGCATCCTTTGCACGAGTCATCCGCCATCGGCATCGTGCCTCTGGAACCCATGATATCATCGGCACGGATGGTCTGGCGCCCTTTCCCGATCATATTGGACAGACTTGTTCTGAACATCTCATCACCTCAGAGATCGTTACCGGCATAGGAGAGGCCGAAGCTCTTGTTTATAAGCGGGAAGTCGGGGACCACGTTGCCGGGCACGGCATAGCACATGCCGAACCAGTTGACAAAGGATGGATCCCTTATGCTGTACCTCCATATCCTTCCGTCGCGGATGACGGCCGAATGGACCAGCTCCCCTCTGGGAGCCTCCACCGCAGAGCAGAAGAACCCGTCTTCCGGATGAACCGTTATGCGGGTCTCCCCCGGCTCGAGCATCTCCGTGCACTGGTGGATGAGGCTTATGGACTCGTATATCTCGGATATCCTGACCGATGTCCTGGCGCTCACATCCCCTTTCACATCCGAACAGAGTATCAGTCCGAGATCGTCATAGCAGCCGTACGGCATCTCGCATCTGACATCGGATCTGACGCCGCTTGCCCTGGCGATGGGTCCGACGGCCCCTATGCGCTCGGCATCCTCGCAAGATAGCTTCCCTGTGCCCTCCATCCTGTCCTGGAGCGCGGGACTGTCCATCATGAGATCGGTCAGATCCTCTATCTCGAACTTCAGCTTGATCAGGAAATCGTCCAGCTCCCTCAACCTGGAGTCGGGGATGTCCCTGCGTACTCCTCCGGGCACGACGCAATTCATCAGCTGCCTGTGATGGGTCAGGCTCATGTTCATCCTGAACACCTTCTCCTGTATCCCCGAACCCATCGCCGAGGGAACGTTGAACGCTGTGTCCGTGCATATTCCCGCCACTGCGCCGATATGGTTGTACAGCCTTTCCATCTCGGCCATCAGGGCCCTGATGATCTCGGCCCTGCGGGGGATCTTCACATCCTGTTCCATGACCTGCGAATATGCTATGCAGTTGGCGACGCAGGTATCTCCGGATGTGCGCTCCACCAGACGGGACATGTCGGAATCCGCGGAGACCTCCATGAGCTTCTCCACACCGCGGTGCGTGTATCCCAATGTGGGGTTCAGCTGTATCACGGGCTCGCCCGCTACGCTGAACCTGAAATGTCCGGGCTCGATTATACCTGCGTGGACTGGACCCACGGGTATCTCGAAGACATCCTCGCCCACGATCGTGTTGTGGGGTAACGGCATCCTGACCTCCGAGGACCTGTCGTAAGGCTCCTTCTGAAGAGGATGGCCCGTGCCCCTGCGGCGATAGATGATCGGATCCTGGGGCTCTTCGAACTCCATTCCCGACATCTCCGCCATCTTCCTCTGGAAAGGCGATGCGCAGGGAACGACGTCCGTTATGGAGACTGCCTTCTGAGAATCGACAGGATACCACAGTCTGACGATCTCGCATCCTCTGCGGAACATAGCATTCACGGTGCGTACTCCGTTGAAGGGTTCATCCGCGAACATGTCCATGAGTCTGAAACCGTATTTCGACAGCTCTGCCGCATCGTCCGTGAAAGACGCGATATCCGAATCCCTCGTCTCCATCATAGGAACACCCCCTCGACCACTGACGCGGCATCGGAGAACCAATCCGCCACAGCGTCGGGCATGAACAGACCGAGAGCGAGTGTCAGTATGAGCAGGACCGCTATCGGGACCACTCTGGAAGGCTCCCTCAGATCCTTGATCCCCTCGGGGGCCTCGCCCGACAGCATCGGGAAGATGTTCCTGACCATGCCTGCGAAGACCATTGAAAGCAAAATTACCATCAGAACGACGGCTGCGACCATTCCTGCGTCCAAAGCACCGATCATTATCGACAACTCTCCGACGAATACCGCGAACGGAGGGCACCCTATTATCGCCAGGGTCCCCGCGGCCATTACGACGGACGTGAACGGCATCGTCTTCCTAACTCCTCTGATCTTGGACATCGAACGTGTCCCGTATGCCTGTATTATGTTCCCTGCAGAGAAGAACAGTATCGGCTTCGTTATGGAGTGGGCGGTCATCTGTATGAGCGCTGCGGCTATGGCCGCGTGGGTTCCGATCCCGAGACCTATCGCTATGAGTCCCATGTTCTCTATGCTGGAGTAGGCGAGCATCCTCTTGAGATCCTTGGCCGATATTATGAACAGAGATGCCGCTGCAAGCGACACGAATCCGAATATCAGCAGTATCGTGGATGCGAATCCGGGATCGACAAGTTCGGATACACCGTAGAATCTGAGGACCGCGTACATGGCGCAGTTCAGAAGCACTGCGGAGAGCAGTCCGCTGATCGGACTGGGTGCCTGACTGTGGGCATCCGGTAGCCATGTGTGCATGGGGACGAAACCGACCTTGGTCCCGAATCCTATGATTATCAGCAGAGTGGCCATCCTCATCATGTTGGGATCCAGCTCGGATGCGTGCATCATCAGCTGGGGCCAATCCAATGCTTTCCCGGAATCTATGACACCCACTGTGGAGGCATAGACCAGGGTCAGTCCGAACAGGGCGATGGTTATCCCGACGGAGCACAGGATGATGTACTTCCAGGCTGCCTCTGTGGACTCCTCCCTCCTGTACAGTCCCACAAGGAAAGTGGATACAAGTGTGGTGGCTCCCACGCCAAGCCATACCACGGCCATGGACCTGGCCGTGAATGTGAGCATCATCACAGATATGAACACCATCAGGAGCGGGTAGTAGACGCTGTGCTCCCTGAGGTCTATCTCGTGTTCCCTCAGATCCATGGAGATGTATGCTCTGGAATAGACGGATGCGACAAACCCAACAACAGCCACGAGCATCATGAATACCGCAGACAGCGGATCCATCCAGAATATGCCGTCGTCTATGATCTCGCCTCCGAGCACCGGTATGCACAGCACCATGCACAGGACCATCAGGACGAATGTGCAGGCGGGCATCACGGCCGATACGATCGCATTCCTTCTGATCGCGATGCAGAGAATGCATGAGGCGGCTATCGCCGCAAGCAGCAGGATCAGGGCGGTATTCATTCCCTCAGCCTCCTGAGGAACGATGTATCGACGGAATCGAACGACTTGTTGATCCTGTTGGCGAATATCCCTATGATGATGACTGCCACCATGACATCGAAGAATGCGGCGATCTCGACGATGAGGGGCATACCGTGGGAGAGCGCTATCGCTCCGAGGAACAGCCCGTTCTCCATCATCAGGAGACCTATGGTCTCGGTGATCGCTTTCCTGCGGGTGCACATTATCAGAAGTCCGATCAGGATGATGGACATGGACAGAGCGAGACATCTCCTCTCGACCGTCTCCATCGTGGATATGAGCGGGTCTGTGATGTAATACGAGATGAATATCATGAATCCGCATGCGAGGAGGGATCCGGGTATGCCTATGCTCAGGTCGACCTCCTTGTCAACATGGATCTTGCTCATGATGTAGTTCAGCATCTTGGGCATCACGATGACCTTCAATGCCACCGTGAGTGCGCACATGATGTAGATGTGGCTGTTGCCGGAGGTCCATGCAACGATGAACGCCTCGGCGGCCAGGAAGAGGGACTGCAGCGAGAACAGCGTTATCAGCGGCTTCATGCGTGTGGTGGCCACTGCCATGACCGAGGTCAGCAGCATCATCACAGCACAGAGGTCGACCAGGTTTCCCGAAATGAAATCGTCCATTTTGTCACCTCAGAGAATGTAGATCGACACCATCGCGATGAGCGACAGTGCGAATGAGACTGTCAAAAGGTTGGGGGTCTTGAACAGTCTTGACTTGCACAGTACGGATTCTATCAGCGCCAGGGCGAAGGCCACGACGACCATCTTCACCATGGCGATGATCAGAGATATCAGAAGTGTCGTGGGATCGGACACCGTGGATATGCCCCAGGGGAAGAACAGGGACCCGATGACGGCCATGAACAGCGAGAGCCTGATCATCGATGACAGCTCCATCATGGCGAGGTCCCTTCCGGAATACTCCAGCAGCATGGCCTCGTGGACCATGGTGAGCTCGAGATGTGTTGTCGGATTGTCGAACGGTATCCTCGCATTCTCGGCCAGAAGGGTCATCATGAAGGAACATGCCGCGAGTATGAGCGGAGCGGTCAATGCTGCGGCGCCCATATCCGAGATGGATGCGGATATCGCACCCATGTCCGTGCCTGCGCCCGACAGGACGGAGAGCGTGGCGATCGACAGCAGCAGGGCGGGCTCTATCAGAACGGACATCATCATCTCGCGGCTGCTTCCCATGCCTCCGAAGGTCGATCCGCCTTCCAATCCGCCAAGCACCATTGCGAAGCGGTACATCGTGAACATGTACACCACTGTGACCAGACCGCCGTAGGGGGCCAGAACCCCAGTGTAGATGAACGGGGTCATCGCGCAGAGGATGAGCATCGACGCCATACATACTGCCGGAACGAACCTGAACACTCCGGAACAGCTCCTGGAGACGGCGCTTCCCTTCCTGAACAGCTTCGCCAGATCCCTGTAGGGCTGGAATATGTCGGCTCCGGGACGGTTCTGCATCCATGCCTTGAACTTCGATACTATCCCGGACATGAGCGGCGCTATCAGTATCAGCAGTATTGTCTGAACGATCTCCGCAATCATATGAGCCTCACCGCCATCAGACCTGCCACCAGGGTGATCAGGATGTAGAACAGATACGATTGGATGTTACCGGTCTGGATCCTGGTGACCTGATTGGATATGAACGTCATCAGATTGCCCAACGGCCGGTAGATGTACTTCACAAAGGGTTCCTGGAACCTGACCCTGTATCTTCCATCAACAACGCTCGACGTGTCCCCGTAGAACGGATGGAACACTTTCACGAGGGGCTGCGAGAAACCTTCGGACGAATACTGCATGTTCTCGTCCAGGGAACCGCCGCATCCCCATGTCTCCGTCTCCGAATCGGATGTGCGGCGTACACGGGAGAATATCAGCATCACCAGGATCGTACCGAATATCATGAGTCCGAGGGTGAACGGCTCAAGGCTTCCGGACAATCCGCTCCTGTAGCTTCCGTCGATGGCGGATGCGGCGAGGGCACCGTCCGAAAGGGCGTCTGCCAGAGGGAATGATAGCATCCCCATCAGGATGCAGAGCACCGCGAGGACCGAAAGAGGGCCTATGGAGCCTTTCCTCATGGGACGCGGGTTCTCCGCTCCAGGCGACCTGGGACGTCCGAGGAACATGAACCCGTACAGCCTGGCGTAGGATGTGGCCACTATCATGCCGCACACACCCATCATGGCGATCAGCAAAGGCATAACAACTCTCAGATCGGATGCGACGGCATCCGTGCCTATGAGCGACTGGAGCATCAGCCATTCGCTGACGAACCCGTTCATCGGAGGTATCGCGGCAAGAGATGCCACTCCGACGAAGGCCACTGCGGACAATCCCGGAAGTGACCTGCCGAGACCCCCCATACGGTCTATCTTGCGCTCGCCCGTGACATCCTCCACGGAGTCGACGGTGAGCATCATCAGTGATTTGAAGACGGAATGATTCAACGTGTGAAGCAATCCCGCGATTATGACCAGGGACATTATGCCCTTGCTCTCCCCGGAGAACAGTATGCCGAGGGAGAAGCACATCACCACAAGGGCCATGTTCTCCTGACTTGAATATGCCAAGATGCGCTTGGGCTCCTTCTGGACCATGGACTCCATCGCACCCCAGAGGGCGCTCACCACGGCCATGATGCACATGACTATCCCGACGGCGATGATGCTCTCCGCACCTATGTACGAGAACACGGCTCTGAACAGCATCAGAATGGCTGCGTTGGAGCAGACGGTGGTCAGAAGCGCGGATGTGTGCGTAGGGGATTCTGCGTATACGTCAGGCATCCATGCATGGAACGGAACCGTTCCCAGCTTGGTTCCGAATCCCATGAACAGGCACAGGCCCAGTATGACGCACACCGCGGGATCCATTATCATTCCGATCCCGACCCACTCGTGGAGTGTTCCCGAACCGGCCATACACCACATGTATGCGTATGCGGCCATCAGGACCAGCCCGCCTATGTGCGTTATGGCGAAGAACCTCCAGCGGGCGGACTCGTCCTTTCCGTTGGCGGCAAGAAGGAACGTCACCAGGGAGACTGCCTCCCATGCCATCAGAAGGAGTATCGCACTGTCGGCGCACATGCAGAGCATGACCGCCAGGAACAGGGCGGAGACGAGTGCGGTGTACCTCGAAGTGTATCCGTGTCCAGAATGGGACATGTGGACCACGATCATGAGGAACACAGCGGACGAGAACGATACGAACAGCGACCCGATCTGGTCGAACAGCAGCGAATACGATCCGAGATAGGAACCTACGGGAAGGGTGTACGAGAGATCCCCGCACTGCATCCAAACCGGATAGCAGAGCACCCCTGCCAGGCATGAGAGCGCACATAGGGCCCCGGGCATGCGTCCGGTACGACCGGACAACCCTGCGATGATGCCCATCAGGGCAGGTATGAACAGTAACAGCAGAAACGCGGACTCGACGGTTCCGACCAAACCAAGCACTTCCGAAATTCGGCTTAAGTGGATATCGTTTTAAGCTTATCGGATGTTGGAAATCGTTTGGGGAGGGCAGGAGCCCTCCCGTGCGACATCACTCGGACATCATCCTTCTGAGGACGAACTGAAGGATTCCGCCGTTGGCGATGTAGTCGACCTCTGCGGGAACGTCCACCCTGCAGACGGTGTCGAACTCCAGCTTCCTTCCGTCCCTGTAGGCGACCACTCTGACGGTCGATTTGGGCTCCAGATCGGACAGGTCGATGTCGAACGTCTCGGTACCGTTGAGGCCGAGGGTCTCTGCGTTCTGTCCGGGGAGGTACTGAAGCGGGACGATGCCCATTCCGACGAGGTTGGACCTGTGGATCCTCTCGAAGGATTCGGCTATGACGGCCTTCACTCCGAGGAGGAGGGGCCCCTTGGCGGCCCAGTCCCTGCTGGATCCGGTTCCGTACTCCTTGCCTGCGAGGATGATCAGAGGAGTCATGTCCTCCTCGTACCTGCAGGATGTCTCGAATATCGTGCCGACGGTGCCGTCCGGATAGTAGACGGAGCAGCTGCCTTCGCTTCCGGGAACGAGGATGTTCCTGAGCCTGACGTTGGCGAATGTTCCTCTGACCATCACCTCATGATTGGCCCTGCGGGAACCGTAGGAGTTGAAATCCTTGGGTTCGACGCCTTTGGACATGAGGTACTTCCCTGCGTCGCTGTCCTTTCCGAACGCTCCGGCGGGAGAGATGTGGTCGGTCGTGATGGAATCTCCGAGCTTGGCGAGGCACCTTGCCCTGCTTATGCTCTTGATCTCGGGCTCCTCGTAGATCTCGTCGAAGAACGGGGGATTGCGGATGTATGTGGAATCCTCATCCCAGTCGAAGAGGGCTGTATCCGAGCACTTGATGTCCTCCCAGGACTTGGAACCCTTGAAGATGTTGCTGTACTCGTCCATGAACGTCTGGCGGGTCACGTACTGCTCGGTGAGCTTCTCAATCTCCGCGTTGGAGGGCCAGATGTCCCTGAGGAAGATCTCCTTCCCATCGGATGTGACAGCAAGGGGCTCCCTGTCCAGATCGATGTCGACGCGTCCGGCGATGGCATAGGCGACGACGAGCGGAGGGGATGCGAGATAGTTCGCCTTGACCAGCGGGTGGATCCTTCCTTCGAAGTTCCTGTTGCTGGAGGCCATGGCCGCTACGACCAGGTCGTTGGCCTTTATTGAGTTGGAGACCTCGTCCGAAAGCGGACCGGAGTTCCCGATGCATGTCATGCATCCGTATCCGCATACCTGGAATCCCAGCTTCTCCAGGTAGACCAGGAGTCCGGAGTCACGGAGGTAGTCTGTGACGACCTTGGAACCGGGTGCGAGGGATGTCTTGACGTAGTCCTTGGGCTTGAGTCCCAGGTCGGCGGCCTTCTTGGCGACGAGCCCCGCGGCGATCATGACCGAGGGGTTGGCCGTGTTGGTGCATGATGTGATCGAAGCGATGACGAGCGAACCGTCTCCGAGCTGTCCTGCGACGGGCTTCCTCTGCTCCTTGACACCGAGTGCTTCGAGAGACTCTGCGAACCTCGACTTCATCTCGGTCATCTTGATGAGGTCCTGAGGCCTCTTGTGTCCAGCAAGGCACGGCACGACTGTGGAAAGGTCGAGTTCGAGGACATCGGTGTACTCGGGATCGGCCTCGTACCAGAGCGTCTGCTCCTTGCAGTACTTCTCGACCGCGTCGATGTGGTCCTCGGGCCTTCCGGTGAGACGGAGGTACTCGATGGTCTTCTCGTCGACGGGGCAGAATCCTGTGGTGGCACCGTATTCGGGACCCATGTTGGCGAGTGTGGACCTGTCTGCGAGGGACAGTTCCCTGTATCCGGGTCCGAAGTACTCTACGAACTTTCCGACGACGCCCTTCTTCCTGAGCATGTTGACCACTGTCAGGACGAGATCGGTGGCGGTCACACCTTCGTTGAGCTTTCCTGTAAGCTTGAATCCGATGACATCGGGAAGCTTCATGTAGCTGGGCTGGCCGACCATGGCGGCCTCTGCCTCGATTCCTCCGACACCCCATCCGAGGACTCCGAGTCCGTCGATCTGGGTGGTGTGGGAATCGGTTCCGAAGCATGAATCGGGATATGCGATCACCTTGCCGCCCTTCTCCTTCACGTGGACGAGGGGCGACAGGTACTCCAGGTTGACCTGGTGGCAGATACCGTTGCCCGGGGGAACGGCACGGAAGTTCCTGAGGGACTTCTGGGCCCACTTGAACAGCTGGTACCTTTCCTTGTTCCTCTCGAAATCGAGCTTCTCGTTGAGTGCCTGGGCATCGTCGCGTCCGGCATAGTCGGTGTTGACGGAGTGGTCGATGACCAGATCGACGGGCATGAGCGGATTGATGAGCTCGGGATCCTTGCCCATGGTCGCAACAGCGTTCCTCATGGATGCGAGATCCGTGATGACGGCACCGCCGGTGAGGTCCTGGAGAAGGACCCTGGCGGGGATCCACGGAATATCGCGGTCCGTATTCTCGGAGGGATTCCAGGATGCCGCGGTCTCGACATCCTCGTCTGTGATCACATCCCCGTCGCGCTGACGGAGCATCCCTTCGATCAGAATCTTTACAGAGTATGGGATCTTGGAAAGATCCTTGACAATTCCCTTGGCCTCCAACTCGCGGAGGCTGTATATTGTGATCTCGCCCTCTTTCGTGGCGATGGTCTTGGTGCAAGTTCCGACTTCGGTCATGGGCACGACTCCTTAGGTCGTGCCTAAACACGCATGATATTAGGACTTATGCGGAAACAGGTGCCGATTGCCCGTCGGTTCATTCCGCCGACACGAGTATCACTGTGCACTCTGCGTTCTTCACAACGTGGTTGGAGACGCTTCCCAGGAAGAGTCTGTCCAAGGAGGACCTGCTGGACCTTCCGACGATTATGGTCTCGCAATAGAATCTGTTGGCCACATCTATGACCACCTCGTCCGGCTTGCCGGTCTCGATGATCGAGTGGACTTGGACACCTTCTGCGGATGCCTTCTTCTGAGCGGCCTCCATGTACTCGCGGACGGACTTGTCCGGATCCTCCGGATCCATCTGTTCCTTGGTCACAACGGTGAGAACGTACAACGGCTCATTGAAATTGACAGCATACCGGATGGCGTAATCCAGAGCACGTTCACTGCTCTGTGTGCCGTCATAAGCCAGAAGGGTTGTCATAGTGAGTGTCAACCGATGTTGCTGGCTATAAAACTTGTCATCGGAAAAAACAGAAGAAAAAAGGTAAAAGGTTTCCGGGCGGGACAGAGTGAACCGCCCGGTTGATCTGGATACTCTTTACAGCCTTCAGAGGTCGTAGCTCTTGGGGTTGAAGAGAGGAACAGAGTCCTTGAACTCCTTGACACAGTACTCGTAGAACTTGTCTGTGTCGTCAGGGAGAGCCTCGAGCTTCTTGATGATGTCCTGGAGGGTCTCGAGCTGCTTGTTGGTCAGTCCGAGCTCCTTGGTCTCGTAGCCCTTGAGGATGATCTTGGCTCCGGTCAGTCCGGCGGCCTTGGCCCTGAGGTACAGGTCGTTTCCGTTCTCGGCGATGGCCTGTCCAACCTGGTAGGCGTGGTCGTAGGCGAGGACGTATGCCTCAGGTCCCCTGGTCCTGTCAGCGTACATGTACAGGTCCCTGAGGGTCTTCTCCTGCTTGAGCTGGGTGGCTGTGTTCATCAGAGCAGCCTCGTAGGCAATGGATCCGAACCAGCACTGGACGGATGTTCCACCGAACTCGGGGTGGTACTCGACGGACTCGTTGGACCACAGGTCGCAGCACTGTGCGATCAGGTTACCCTGGAGATCGCAGTGTGCGCACTGGCAGTTCTTTCCCTCCTGGGCGGTGGGCTTTCCAGCGATGGCTTTGCAGATGACTCCCTCGTATCCGCAGTCCTTGTCGGGTCCGACTGCACCGGCTTCCCAAGCGGCCAGTGTCCTGGCTGCGGAAATGCACCTGGTGACTGCGGAGAAGGTCTTCTGGACATCGTTGTCGAGGTATCCTCCGGCCATGAACATAGAAACGTTGGCTCCGGAACAGTTGGTGTCTCCACCAGCGACCGCCTTGTGCTTCTTGGCGATGTTGGCGAACTCCTGCCAGATGTATGTCATGTCGATGGATCCGAGGTATCCGACTCCGAAGAGGAATGCGACGATGTCTCCGTTTGTGACAGCGTAGTCTGCGAACTCTTTTCCTCCGACGGACTCACAGGAGAGGTTGTCTCCACCGTTCTCGCATGCGATCTCAGCGCACTCGAAGAGCTTCTCGGGGTAGGCGTGGGATCCACCCATTCCGGGCCTGAGTCCCTCTTCAGCCTCACGCTGGTCAGGGATTGTCTGCCTGACAGCGCAGTTGACTCCGTACTCCTCGTGGTACTTCTCACAGATAGCCTTCTGTCCGGCAACAACGGGTGCGGAGAGAGCGGCCTGGTTCATCTGGGAGACCCACTCGGTCTCGAGCTGAACGTTGGGGAAACCAGCGGTGACAGCCCTGTTGAGGATGTCCTTGGAGATGTAGTCGACGTACTCCTTTCTGAGCCTCTCGGCGTCTTTCTCGGTTCCGGGCCTGGGAGCGTAGTTGATCTCGGGGATGACCTCTCCGGCTCCGATCTTCAGTCCGAATCCGTAGGAAACGGGCTCTTTGGCCTTTCCGAAGACCATGTCGTCAGCGCATGCATATGCCATTTTGGTGTATCTTGTAACTGCCATTGAAATCACTCTCCAACAATGTTGTCCCACTCTTCCCTGATCTTCTTCCAGTCGTATCCGTCGAGGATCTTCTGGGCGATAAGGGGTGTCTGGGGGGCCTTCTCAGAGTAAATTCCGAGGTCGTAGGAGTTGGCGAACTCCCTGTTGACTGCACCACCGCATCCCATCATGGGGATGTTGAGTCCGGCTTCCTGGAGTCCCTTGGCGACTGCGGGGAAGGCGGTCATAGTGGTTGTCATCAGAGCGGTACCGGAAACGAAGAGGGGGTGAACCTCAACGCACTTGGCGACAGCGTCGACGACGGGGACGTCACGTCCCATGTCGATGACGTCGTATCCGGAGGACCTCATCATGACAGCGGCGATGTTCTTTCCGATGTCGTGGGGGTCTCCCTCGGCTGCGTGCATGACGACGGTACCCTTGGACTCCCTTCCGCCGGGAACCTGTTTCTCGGCGAGAGCGATTCCGATCTCCATGGTCTTGGCGGCCATCATGATCTCGGGCAGGTAGTAAACGTGCTCTGCGTACAGTTTGGCGACGATCTCCATACCAGCAACAAGTCCCTTGTTGATGACATCGAGAGGTGACCTCTCTTTGATCGCCTGTGCAACGACGGGTCCAACGGTCTTGAACCTCATGTACATGACTTCCTCTGCGACCTTGTGGAAAACAGGGTCGGTGGGGAGCAGCTTCTCAGCCATCTCCTGGGGTGTCATCTCGACCTGAAGGTCGATATCGTAGCGCTTCAGTACTTTTGAAAAGTCTGCACCTTCGCAACTAAGCATTCTATCTCCTCTGCAAGGGTTTTACCCCTTACATAGCGGGCTATTCGTTAATTGTATTTAGGTAATTTCATGGATGTTTGATATATCCATACATTTTATTGATGTTGCTTATATACTAACAAAAAATATTGTATCCAACAACATAATTACAACCAACACTATATATAATTAACTATTTTTTCAAAAATACATATCCAATTAGAATAAATGTACAAATGTACAATGCTACACAATTGGATTGCTCTTTTACTCCATCTTATTTAATGATTAACAATCAGAAAATTAAAATCGAATATGATGGATGATAGCCCCAATTATAAAAACAGAAATAATACGCTGTTTTGAGGCCTTATACTGAAAACATCTACGATTCGGATCCGTACAAGACCCTGAATCCATAGAAAAAGGAAAACAGCGGACGCATCCACGTCCACCACGCCCCCAGGGGCAAAAGAGAAAAAAGAAGATAGCAGGGACCCCGAAGGGCCGCCTGCTTAATGGGTTTCAATCAGAACCGGATCAGAGTCCGTAGTTCTTCTTGTCGTACAGGGGAACGAGCTCTCCGTACTTCTTGTCGCAGTACTCGAAGAACTTGTCCTCGCTGTCGGGAAGGGCCTCGAGGTCCTTTATGATGCCCTCGAGGACGTCCAGCTGCTTGTTGGTGAGCTGGAGTTCTTTCGCGTTGTATCCGCCCTTGATGATGTTGGCGGCTGCAAGTGCGGCTGCCCTTGCCCTGAGGTACAGGTCGTTTCCGTTCTCGGCGATGGCCTGTCCGATCTTGTAGGCGTTGTCGTAGGCGAGGATGTATCCCTCGGGTCCGCGTGCCCTGTCGGAGATCATGTACAGATCCCTGAGGACCTTCTCCTGACCGGTCTGGATGGCCGTGTTCATCAGAGAGCACTCGTATCCGATGGATCCGAGCCAGCACTGGACGGATGTTCCGCCGAACTCGGGGTGGTACTCGACGGACTCGTTGGACCACAGGTCGCAGCACTGTGCGATCAGGTTACCCTGGAGATCGCAGTGTGCGCACTGGCAGTTCTTTCCCTCCTGGGCGGTGGGCTTTCCAGCGACGGCCTTACAGATGACTCCCTCGTATCCGCAGTCCTTGTCGGGTCCGGATGCTCCGGCTTCCCATGCAACAAGCGTCCTTGCCGCAGAGATGGCCCTTGTGACTGCAGAGAATGTCCTCTGAACATCGTTGTCGAGGTATCCGCCTGCCATGAACATGGAGGTGTTGGCTCCGGAACAGTTGGTGTCTCCTCCAGCGATGCACTTGTTCTTCTTCGCGATGTCGACGAACTGGGACCATACATACTCCATGTCGATGGATCCGAGGTATCCGACTCCGAAGAGGAATGCGACGATATCTCCGTTCGTGACGGCGTAGTCGGCAAGCTCCTTTCCTCCGAGAGTCTCACAGGACAGGACATCGGCTCCGTTCTCACAGGCGATCTCCGCGCATCCGAAGAGTGCCTCGGGGTATGCGTGCTTTCCGCCCATTCCGGGCCTGTATCCCTCTTCTGCCTCACGCTGGTCGGGGATGGTCTGCCTGACGGCACAGTTGATGCCGTATTCCTCGTGGTATTTCTCGCAGATCGCCTTCTGACCCTCGACGACAGGTGTGGACATCTTGGGGTTACCCATCTGGGAGACCCACTCGGTCTCGAGCTGGACATCGGGGAATCCTACGGTGACAGCCCTGGTCAGGACATCCTTGGAGATGTAGTCGACGTACTCCTTTCTGAGCCTGTCGGCGTCTTTCTCGGTTCCGGGCCTGGGGGCGTAGTTGAGTTCGGGAATGACCCTTCCGGCACCGACCTTGATTCCGAATCCGTAGGACACGGGCTGCTTCGCGGTTCCGAAGACCATCTCATCTGCACTGCTGTACGCCATCTTTGTGTATCTGGTTGCTGCCATCTCAAGCACCTCCGACAATGTTTTCCCACTCTTCCCTTATTCTCTTCCAGTCGTATCCGGCAAGTATCTTGTCTGCGATCGGAGGGGTCTGGGGGGCCTTCTCGGAGTATATTCCGAGTTCGAAGGACTCTGCGAAGTCCCTGTTCACTGCACCGCCTGCGGCCATGAACGGGATGTTGACGCCGTCTTTCACGAGGAGCTCCGCAGCCCTGGGGAATGCGGTCATTGTTGTTGTCATCAGAGCGGTACCGGTTACCAAGAGAGGCTTGACTTTCTCGACCTCGGCAACGACATCGACAACAGCGACGTCCTTACCCATGTCGATGACTGTGTATCCGGAGGACCTCAGCATGACAGCGGCGATGTTCTTTCCGATGTCGTGGGGGTCTCCCTCGGCTGCGTGCATGACGACTGTTCCTTTGGTCTCCCTTCCACCGGGGATCTGCTTCTCGGCGAGGGCGATTCCGATCTCCATGGTCTTGGCGGCCATCATGATCTCGGGCAGATAGTAGATGTGCTCCGCATACAGTTTCGCGACACATTCCATTCCTACAACGAGTCCGTTGTTGATGATGTCCAAGGCTTTGTGAGTTTTGAGGGCCTCTGCTGTGGCAGGTCCTACTTCCTTGAACTTCATGTACAAAACTGCTTCCGCGACCTTCTTGAGAACGGGGTCGGACGGGAGCATCTTCTTGGCGACAGCCTCGGGGCTGGTCTCGTTCTGAGCCTCGACGTCGTAACGCCTGAGGATCTTTCCGAAATCCACTCCTTTGTAGTCAATCATCTATTTTCCTCCTATTACAGGGCCCGGATCGCTCCGATTCCTGTGAGTGAATAATGGCCGAGAACAGTATTTAATCGATGTCGAGGATGGATGTTGCAACCATGATTTATATACTCGATAAAAAACATTAAATAACGTTGTTTGCAAAATATTGTAGTTATCCTCATTTTTCAACTGTTTCTTTAAATACTCATATTTAAAGAAGATTAGTTTATTTATAAAGAAAATAACATCTATCCTAATCAGGATAATATAATCATTATTATCATAAAATGGAGTTCAACAACCAGGCTGTGGAACCGATTCTCCGCCGAAATCGCCTTCGGGATAAGTTGGATACAACACATCTCCATCCGAAATTGGCGATCCTGCATGGGAATCAGCGAGAATGGAGCGATTCACATCCATCGTTTGGAAAATATCTCTTCGGCCCTTTCGCGGAAACCGAACGGATCCCGTTTCTCAGGAGGGATGTAGTGATAATGCAGACAACGGAGAATGTCGGGAACGTGCCTTTGCCCCCTACTATAATGATATATAATATAGAAAATTAGAATCGAGACCGGACATACCGACGATCATCCGAGGCATATCACGTTTACCCGAATCAATATCCTGCAGGTCCGACGTACAATCCAAGCAACGTACGAACAATGAAAATCAAGATTTATATCCAAGTAGCATAATTGAAAGGGTATGTATGTTTACATTCTGGGCGGATTCCTCGGAAGCGGGAAGACCACTCTTCTTATGAAAATCGCATCCATGTACACGAAACGTGGCCTTAAGACCGCACTTGTGGTGAACGAATCCGGTGCCATCGGTGTCGACGGTGCCACTCTAAAGGCCGAAGGATACGATGCCATCGAACTTCCGGACGGATGCATTTGCTGCTCCCTTTCCGGCACCCTTCAATCCGCACTGAAGAACATCAAAGAGGATATCGACCCCGACATAATCATCGTGGAGCCCACCGGACTCGCCCTCCCCCACAAGGTCAAGGAGCTTGTCCGTGTCGCAATGATCGATGACGAAGCAACATACATCATCGGCGTCGCCGATGTTCAGAGATTCGATGACCTCATCAAGAAGAAGGAGCAGTTCTTCAAGATGCAGATGTCGAAGGCCGATTTCATCCTGATCAACAAAATGGACCTGGCCAAACCCGGTCAGATCGATGAGGTGACAGGATGGCTCAAGAACGAGTACCCCGACAAGCCCGTTATGGCCATATCCGCCAAGACTGACGAGAACATTGACAAACTCTACGAGATGATGAGATGAGTGAACACAAATGCTGCTGCCACAAACACGAAGAAGAACACCACGAGCCCACATCCATCGAGCAGGCAGGCGGCTGTGCCGTCGGTCTCCAGGGATCGTTCACATGCTTCAACGCCGATGCGGATGCCAGGTTCGCCAAGGCTCTCCTCCAGATCGGACAATGGGTCACCGACCAGTCCGGATGCCTTCTGGGCCACATCAAAGCGGCCATCGTCGACGATGACGGCAACGGCATCACCCTGAACCTCACAGACATGGACAACGGCGTGGAGCACCACGGAACACTCGAACCGTGCGAGAAGGTCAACTTCGACTTCATGTGCGCCGTCCTCGATGTGGATGAGCACGAGCTCAAGCACAGGATGTACCATGCCATCGACGACACCGGCCTCGATTACAAACTGAACGAGGATGTGGAATGCAACTGCGGCCACGACCATCATCACCATGACCACGACCACGAACATGATCACTGTGGATGCGGATGTCACGACCATGATCATCATGACCATCACCACGATCACGACCACGATCATTGCTGCTGTCACGAACACGGCCATGATCACGAGCACGACGGCGAATGCCACTGTGCGGAATGCGAGGCCAAAAAGGCCGAGAAGAAGGAGAAGAAGTCCTTCTTCGATCGTTTCAAGAAGGCAAAACAATGAGATACGGAATATCCCTTGATATCGGTACCAGCGGTACAAGAGGCCATGCAATAGAGCTCGACACCGGAAAGATCATCTCCACCGTAGTCACGGAGTGCCACCCTCTGCCCGGTGCCAACATCATGGACCACCTGACGTTCTGCATTAATTTCGGAACAGATGTGGCCCACAAGATCCTCATAGACACAGTCAACAAGCTGATCTCCAAAATGGGAATCGACCTCAACCAGGTCGACAGGGTCAGCATCTGCGGTAACCCCATCCAGTTATCGATGTTCCAGAACATCCCCGTGGACGACCTCGCCTTCGCAGGCGAGAACGCCCACAAGGCAAGGGGCATCGTCGATCAGAAGAGAGATGCCGGAGTGTTCTCCGCGGTCGATGTCGGACTCAACGTCCGCGACGGATGCGAACTCCTGGTCCCCCCTGCGATCAGACACGAGATCGGAGCCGACGCCCTGGCGATGATGTACAAGAGCGGTTTCCTCGAGCAGAAGGAGAACTGCCTTGTGACGGACTACGGAACCAATGCGGAAATGGCGCTGAAGGTCGGAGACGACATCTACACCGGATCCGCCGCGGCCGGACCCGCGATGGAGGGACAGTCCATCCACTGCGGTATGCTCGCTGGACCGGGTGCCATATCCGACCTCGAGTACGACTTCAGATGGATCTGCAAGGTCCTCGATGATGACATCCTGCCCCAGGACGGAGACAAGGTCGACTTCGGCCTCGAGCTCATCGAAGAGTACGGACCCATGCACGGAAAGGCCAAGGGAATCACCGGTACCGGTGTCGTTGCCGCCGTCGCCGCCGCCATGGACGACCACCTCTGGAGAAAGGGCAAGCTTACCACATCAGACGGAAAGCTCCACCTCCAGGACGGAGTCTATGTGGATTCCAAGGATATCGGCGAGGCCCTGAAAGCAGTCGGAGCCATGAGGGCGGGACACTTCACCCTCCTCGAGCACGCCGGCATCAAGTTCAGCGACCTGGACATCATGTACATGGCCGGAGCATCCGGAACATATGTCGATGCCGTCAAGGCCCGTGAGATCGGTCTCCTGCCGCCTTCATGCGGCACCATCTACCAGTACGGTAACACATCCCTCGCCATGGCAACTGACATCCTGAGGAACCCCGAGCTCCTCGATGAACTCCAGGGAATCGCCAACGGCATCAGGGCCAACCACATCATGTTCGCCGGTGACAAGATCTTCGAACAGATCTACACCCAGGAACTCGCCCTCTGCGACGAGGGAATGCCCATGGAGATGTACAACAGGAACAACGCCATGGCAGGCATCCAGGAGCTTCCGAAGCCCAAGGGAATCCCCACCGTCCACCGCATGGTGAAGCGTGACATCCCCGACCTCGGAGAGAGGGGACTGTACATCCTCCACGACATCGGAACCGAACTCCGCGGCCACATGGAAGGCTGTGTCGGATGCAAGGTCTGCGAGAAGGAATGCCCCGAGCATGCACTTACCGTGACCGATGACAAGGAGATCGTCGTCAAGACGAAGAACTGCCTCGGTACCGCGTGCTACAGGTGTCAGTTCTCCTGTCCCAAGAAG
Organism: uncultured Methanomassiliicoccales archaeon; assembly: GCA_934702355.1. Taxonomy (GTDB): domain Archaea; phylum Thermoplasmatota; class Thermoplasmata; order Methanomassiliicoccales; family Methanomethylophilaceae; genus Methanoprimaticola. The sequence goes on along the minus strand of CAKUXX010000004.1, from coordinate 140,766 downwards.
GTCTACAAGTACGACCAGCTGAAACTCACTTTCTGAGGCGATGGGGGTCCTCCCCCGCCTCACACTTCTTTCATTGTTTTCCAGATCGTCGATTGCATACGGTCTTCCGATCTATTTTTTTGAGAAAATGTACCCGCCCTTGCGGGCGGGAAGATGCGGAATACTCCGCGTTTATCAGAGGATCTTCGAAAGGAAGTCCTTGAGACGGTCGCTCTTCGGGTTTCCGAAGAACTCCTCGGGTGAGTTCTCCTCTTCGACGAGTCCGCCGTTGAAGAACATCACACGGTCGGAGATCTCCCTTGCGAATCCCATCTCGTGCGTGACCACGACCATGGTCATTCCGGACTCCGCCAGGGTCTTGATGAGCGAAAGGACCTCACCCACCATCTCCGGGTCCAGAGCGGATGTGGGCTCGTCGAAGAGCATCACATCAGGGTTCATCGCCAGGGACCTGACGATGGCCACACGCTGCTGCTGTCCTCCGGATATCCTGGAGGGGTACTGGTCCGCCTTCTCGAGCAGTCCGATCCTGGAAAGGAGGTCGTCCGCCTTGGCGGATGCCTCCTCCTCGGTCATGAGACCGAGCTGGACCGGCGCAAGCATGATGTTCTCCTTGACGGTCTTGTTCGGGAAGAGATTGAAGTTCTGGAAGACCATCCCGATCTTCTGACGGAGCTTGTTGATGTCCGTCGTCTTGTCCATGATGTCCATTCCCTCGAACATGATCGATCCGCCGGAGGGCGTCTCAAGCAGGTTGAGCGAGCGGAGGAAAGTTGACTTTCCGCATCCGGACGGCCCGATGATGGAGATAACCTCTCCCTTGCGGACCGTCATGTTGATGTCCTTGAGGACCTCGTGGTCCCCGAAGGACTTGGTGAGGTGCTCGACCTCGATCAGTATTTCTCCTTCAGTAGGCATTGTTCAACCTCTTTTCGAGCCTTCCGACAAGGTACTGGAGCACCAGGACGAAGGCGAGATAGATCAGTGCGATGACGATCAGCGGGAGCAGAGCATCGTATGTCTGTCCTCTGATGATATCGGCTCCTCTCGTAAGGTCCATGATTCCGATGTATCCTGCGACGGATGTCTCCTTCAGCAGTGTGATACCCTCGTTACCGAGAGCGGGCAGGATGTTCCTGATGGCCTGAGGCAGGATGACTGTCTTCATTGCCATCTTGTCGGTCATTCCGAGACTCCTGCATGCTTCCATCTGTCCCTTCGGGACGGCGGTGATACCGGAACGTATGACCTCTGCGACGTATGCTCCCGAGTTGAGACCGAACGCCACACCTGCGATCAATATCTGATTCAAATTGACCGATGCGAACACCACATAGTAGATCAACATCAGCTGGACCATCACAGGGGTTCCGCGTATGACCGTGATATACAGTTTACATATCGCATTGGCCAGACGGAACCTTCCGTTCTGATCGTGCGAACTCCTGACCATGGCCACTACAGCACCGATGACCAGTCCGAGCAGAAGTGCGATGACTGTAATCATTAGGGTGTTCTTCAGACCCTGGAAGATGTAGGAGTAACGGTCGTTGTCGATGAAGTCGCGCTTGAACCTGTCCCAGAAACTGTCTCCGGTGGTCTTCTCGGTTCCCTTGCCCTGGTCGAAGAACGATGATACACCGTCGTTATCGATGTTCTCGGCGTAGTACTCCAGAATGGCATCCATGGTTCCGTTGGCCTTGAGCCTGGCCATGGATTGGTTGACCAAATCCCTGAGTGCGGTGTTATCCTTCGCAAAGGCGAAAGCGAAATGCTCGATAGGCGCGTCGGGAAGCTCGATTATCCTGAGTTCTCCGGGCCTGTTGGCGACCTGTGCTTCAGCAACCTTGCTGTCCATCACCACACAGTCCGATGCACCTGCCTTGTTTATGAGTTCATAAACGGCCGTGGCATATGACTTGTGGGGAACAAGGGTACCTTTGAGTCCCTCCTCTGCATACGCCGCACCTGTTGTGGATGTCTGGGCGGCGATCTTCTTTCCAATGAGATCGTCAGCCGTCTGGAACGAGGAATCCTTTTTCACGACGGCAACCTGATGGACGACCGCGTACTCATCGGAGAACAGGACCTTCTCAGCCCTCTCAGGCGTTATGGTGAATCCGGATGCCCCGATGTCACACTTGTGGTTCTGGACGGAGATGAGGATGGAATCGAAATCGTTCTGCTTGATGACCAGACGGTACTGGAGATCCTTGCAGATGGCCCTCATCATATCCATGTCGATACCGGTGTAACCGGCCTGACTGTTGTTGATCTGGAAATCGTAGGGGTAGAAATCGGGACTTGTCTCGATCGTTATCGTTCCCCTGTACTTGAAGTACGAGGGCGTGTTCTCGAGATAGTTGTTCTCTATGTAGTAGTTCTTGATTGCGTCGATGGTTCCGTTGTCGGTGAGCTTCTTCAGGGATGCGTTGAACTTGTCCCTGAGTTCGACGTTGTCCTTTGCGAAAGTGAATCCGAAGTATTCTTCGGGAGCATCGGAAAGGACGTCGTAGATGGCCAGTTCGGTGTGTGTGGCGACCTGGGACATCGCGACTGCGTTGTCGACGACCTCGCAGAAGGCCTTGCCCTGCTTCACATCCTCGATGACCTCGGGATAGCCCTTCTGGGCCATGATGTTCTTCTTGTCCGTTATACTCTCAGCATAATCATAACCTGTGGTAGATGTCTGTACAGAAATTACCTTTCCCCTGACATCATCAACAGTTTTTATATCCAATCCCTTGAGGGCAACAACCACCTGATGAACCTGGAAAGTCTCATCAGAGAACAAGACCTGTTGCTTTCTATCTTCGGTGATTGTGAATCCAGATGCACCGATGTCGCACTTGTGATTCTGAAGGGACATCAAAATGGAATCGAAGGAATTCTGTCTGATCTCATACTTGTAGCCCATATCATCGCACACTGCACGAAGGATATCGAGCTCTACTCCCGCGTAATCGCCATCAGCAATTGTATCTATCGGAGGGAAATCCGGACTCGTCTCGATGATGAGCTTGTCGGAATCCTTGTCTCCTGATAGAGTGAATGCACCAGCGATGACACAGATGACAGCGATCACGGCGATGACCGCGGTCAAACGTTTCTTATCGTTAGCCTTTGTCAAACTATCGGGCGATGTACAATGGAGCAGGTTATATAATCAATCCAACAAGTGTAAAATATTCCAGACTAAATGTTTCAATCTATACGTATGCGAGAATGAAATGTAATTTGTCAGACATCGATTATTCGATGATGAATATGGCTGGATGCAGACTGTCCATATTGCCCAAAATACTATACATCGCATGGGCATGACAGACACCGGAGCGTGTCAAGATTGTTCGAACTGGTCAAGATTACCGAGTCAAGCTACTACATTCAGAGCCCTGCGAAGATCGGTCTGGTGAAGCTGAACGACACCGATGTATGCCTGATAGACAGCGGCAACGACAAGGATGCCGGAAGGAAAGTGCGTCAGATCCTGGATTCCGAGGGATGGAACCTCAAAGCGATCTACAACACCCACTCCCATGCAGACCACATCGGCGGAAACCAGTACCTTCAGAAGCAGACCGGATGCAAGGTGTTCGCCAACGGGATGGAATGCGATTTTATCAACCACCCCGTGCTCGAGCCGATCTCGCTGTACGCGGGATTCCCTCCGAAGGAGCTCCGCCACAAGTTCCTCATGGCGCAACCCAGTGATGCAGAGAAACTCACAGATGATGTCCTTCCGGAAGGGATGTCGGTCATACCGCTTCCGGGGCATTCGTTCGATATGGTCGGATTCCGTACATCGGACGATATCGTGTTCCTTGCCGACTGCATAGCAGGAAGGAGGACCCTGGAGAAATACGGGATCCCGTTCATCCACGATGTGGGTTCGTACATATCCACTCTGGAGATGGTCAGGGACATGAAGGCGTCGCTATTCGTTCCGGCCCATGCGGATGCCACCGAGGACATATCCGAACTTGCCCAGTTCAATATCGATATGGCATTGGACACTGCAGACAGGATAGAATCGATATGCTCCTCGCCGTCGACCTTCGAATCCATACTCAAAGGTCTTTTCGCATCATACGGGCTCGAGATGACCTTGGAGCAGTATGTGCTCGTCGGCAGCACGGTCCGCTCGTACATCTCCTGGATGATGGGGACCGGTAGACTTTCTGTAGAGGTATCAGACGGGCTTCCCGTCTGGAAGTCCGCGTGATCGAAAACTGAAAATGCCCGGACGGGAGAACAATCCCGTTCGGGCTGATGTTTCATTCCATTACGTTCTCTGAACGGAGTTCCTCGAGGATCTGTTTCCTGAGTGTTGTGAACTCCTGGGAAGCACGGTCCCTCGGATGGGACCACGGAATGTCGAATATGGATTTTATCGTGGCGGGCCTCTTGGTCAGCACCACGATCCTGTCGGAGAGGTACACGGCCTCGTCGACCGAGTGTGTGATGAATATCACAGTCTGGTCGGTCTGGTCAAGGATGTCAATCAGGGCCTCCTGCATGAGGTTCCTGGTCTGAGCATCCAATGCTCCGAACGGTTCGTCCATCAGAAGGACATCGGGACTTGTGGCGAGCGCCCTTGCGATGGCGACACGCTGCTTCATACCTCCGGACAGCTCGTGGATCCTCGCGTCTGCGAAGTTCTCCAGTCCCACCATCCTCAGAAGCTCGTCAGACTTGACCTTGCGCTCATCCTTCGGGACATTGGCGACCTCGAGTCCGAACTCTATGTTCTTCCTCACGGACCTCCAGGGGAACAGGGCATAGTCCTGGAAGACCATTCCGCGGTCCGAACCCGTTCCCTTGCATTCCTTCCCGTCGATCAGTATCTTTCCGGTCGTCGGCTCGAGGAGACCTGCTATCATCCTGAGAAGCGTGGTCTTTCCGCATCCAGACGGTCCGACGATTGTTATCAGCTCGCCCTTGCGGACGTTCAGGTTGAAATCCCTTATCGCAACGGTCTCGGAATCGTCCGTGTAGTAGGTCTTTCCCAGATTCTCGATGCGGATCTGTGTGTCAGGGGATGTATTGGACCACTCGTATGATGGTTCCTCCTTGACCCCGTCGTCCAGAGGGTAAAGGTCCCTGTTCCTCTCTTCGGAGTTCTCGGAGTAGTTATCCTTGTCGATCATTCCAATCCCATCCTGCGCGATACGTATTTGGAAACCTGTTCGGCGACGCCTGTGGTCAGGAGTCCGAGGGCCGCTATGACGATTAGGCCTGCGAACGCGTACGACCAGTAGAAATTCAGCGCCATCTGGTAGACGAAGTAACCTATGCCCCCCAGTGATGTGGCGAATATCTCCGCGGCGACGATACACATCCATCCGATTCCCAGGGCGACCTTGAAACCGTTGAGGATGTACGGAACCGATGCGGGGATGACGACCTTCACAAAGATCTGGAACCTGTTGGCCCCGAGTGTCTTGGATGCGTCGATCCATCCGGGATCGATCCTCTCGACACCGAAGATCGTGTTGGTGAGGATGGGGAACAGCATCCCCATGAACACCACAAGGGCGGGACCCCATTCAAATCCCAGCGCCTTGGTTGCGATGAAAATAGGAGCCCAGGCTATCGGTGCGATAGGCCTGAGGACCTCGATGATCGGGGTCGCAAGCTCCCTAAGTATTTTCACATATCCGAGCAGGAGGCCCAGCGGAATGGCCACGATCAATGCCAAAAGGGTTCCTTTGGCGAATGTGGTCAGACTGGACCCCACCTGGACGCCCAGGGACAGCCCGGATACGGGATTCCCGTTCTGTATGAGATCAGACAACGCGCGGAACGTGTCCTGAGGCAGGGGTATGGTCTCGAATATCCTGGCGGATGCTATACCCCACCAGAACAGCAGGAACAGTGAAAGGGACACCACTGTTATCAGCAGTGTCCTCGCCCACCTCTGGTACTTGTTATGCTCGTCGTACTTGAATCCCGGAACGGTCATCCGATGTCACCATCCTTAATCAGGCCGATATTATGCCCTGGTTTATTGAGTTGATGGTGAAAGGAGGTGCTCCGATGAATCCAAACTGACTGTTACCATTATATATCGCTGTGAAGACCTGAGGTCCTCCGCTCTGTCCGCTCAGTTCGATATCGATTCCATACTCTGCGAAGATTCCAAGAGCGATTCCATAATGGATGGCCAGCTGGTGGATGTCACCCTCGATGATCGCAACATTGATCTTGGCAGTGTCATAGCTGTCCTTCTTCTCGTAGGTCAGGGCCTTCTTCATGAAGGAGCTGTCAACGACCGCGTTCCCGTATGACTCTTCGGTCATACCGAGATCAGAGATTGTCTTTCCGACCTGCTTGGACTCGTACATGCTGTTTGCCACATCCGCCATGTCCTTCTTGAGTTGGGCAAGGGGATCGTCAGCGTTCACATCATCGGCATACTTGTAGACGACAAGATTGAATGCATCTTTGATCGCTTCGTTCTTCTGCTCAACGGTGAGGCCGGTCATTGAAACTTTCTCTCTGGCAACCTCGAAAACTTTGTCGTATTCCGCTCCGGAACCTGCTTCGATCGCGGCAGTCATCAAGTCGACAGACTTCATGTATGCGGCGAGGAAACGGACGGTCTCGTCCTCGTGAGAGGATGTGTATGCGTGACTGGAAGCCACGACACAGCATGTGTGTCCGGGGAACAGGTCGTTGGTGGTCGCAACAGGCAGACAGCTACCCTGTATCTGGGCGATGGAGAACTGGGGCTCCCACATGATTCCGCCGGTGAGGTTCAGATTGAGTGCCTCGGACTTGAACTTGGCATAGTTTCCGACTCCGGGGTGGAAGTAGAGTGTGTCATTGCTGACGGTGGTACCGTTCTGGTACTGAACGAACTTGAGTCCCATCGTGTCAGCGATCTGTTTGAGCTGAACATGCTGGATGGTGGCGGGTCCGGGTGTGGTGATGATCTTGCCTCCCCAGGCCTCTTTGTCGAACACGACCCATTTGCCGCTCACTCCGAAGTGGGGCTCGGACGGTTCTTCCACTGTGTTCACGATCTTGGCCATCTTATCGGCACCCTCTGTTCCGGGGACCACGAAGATTCCGGAACCATCGGTGTTGACCCTTCCGATGACGTTCATTTCTGAGTCATCATCGTTGTTAAGGACGAAGTAAACGCCCACTGCGGCGATTGCCACTACAGCAACGATGGCGACTGCGACGATTTTGTTATTCAAAACAATCACCTGTCGGCTGATTGGACTGCATTCGTTATAACCTTAATGGGGTATTTGTTCCTCATTAGGATAATTAGTATTGTTTTTACCCCATCATTCATGGGAACCCCAGATGACATCATGGAACGCTCTGGTCGGCGGATATATCACTGCATCAAGTCGGCAGATATGGACGGATTACGCATCCGATATGAGTAGAATAAAAATACATGGGGCCGGAGCCCCGGTGGTTTGATCCCGATCAGATGTCTCTGAAAAGGGTGGCGTACTGCATCTTCTTCGCGCCGAAGTAGTCTTTGCAGTACTCTGCAGTGGCCTCGGGAGGGAACTCCTTGCAGGAGAAGACGTCGATGAACGCCCTGTCGGTGTCCTCGGCGAAGTGTCCCGCGATGCAGGAGGTCTCGATGAGCTGAAGGAGGGAGTATCCCTCTACCTTGGGCTCGGCTCCGAACCTGACGGCGATGGGCTCTCCGTACCTCTTCATCTTGATGTGCTCAGCCAGATCGATGGCGAACTGTTTGATGTACTCGCCATCCGAGATCTTCTGGTGGTCGCACTCGCCGAGATCTATGGCGATATGCAGTCCCCACTGCTTCTCATCGTTGTATTTCCTGATGGACTCCTCGTCCGAGAGGAGGGGGCCTGAATAAGGACTCATGCTATACATCTTAATCACCGCGGACCAGCCGCGAATATAACATAATGATTCCATATTTCAAATCGACCCCGGCCGTTTTTACTACTGTGTTTCGACAGAGATAATATGGCATATCCAGTGTCGCATACGGGTCAAACAAGTCCTTCGTGGGAACTTTACTCCTCCCGCAAATGATTATTAGATGCTTGTCAATCGAAGCCTCATGGTCCAATCCAAAGTGTTCTTCACGGATATGAGCTGCAAAGTCGGCGACAGCCTCCTGATGAAGCTGGAGCGCGTGATCCGTGCCGCGGGCATCTGCGACATAGACATGGAAAAGAAGTTCGTAGCTCTCAAGATCCACTTCGGGGAGTACGGCAACCTGTCGTTCCTCAGGCCGAACTATGCGAAGGTCGTAGCCGACATCGTGAGGGAGAAGGGCGGCATACCTTTCCTGACCGACTGCAACACGCTGTACGTAGGAAGGAGGAAGAACGCCATCGAGCACATGGACACCGCCAACCTGAACGGCTTCGGACCGATGACCACGGGATGTCAGATCGTCATCGCGGACGGCCTCAAAGGTACCGATGACGTCGAAGTTCCTATCGATGGAGAATATGTGAAGAACGCCAAGATCGGAAGGGCCATAGTGGATTCCGATGTCCTCATAACCATATCGCATTTCAAATGCCATGAGCAGGCCGGCTTCGGAGGCGCTCTGAAGAACCTGTCCATGGGATGCGGCTCCCGTCGCGGCAAGCTCGAGATGCATTCAGCAGGGAAGCCGAGCGTGGATGCGGAAATGTGCAGGGGATGCAGGAAATGCGCCGGATTCTGCGGAGTGAATGCGATATCGTTCCATGAAAAAAAGGCGAGAATAGACCCGGATGTGTGCGCCGGATGCGGAAGATGCATAGCCGTCTGCCCGTTCGATGCGATACAGCCCGTGTACGACGAATCGAAGGATGTGCTGAACTGCAAGATCGTGGAGTATGCCATGGCCGCCGTCAAGGACAAGCCCAATTTCCATATCTCCATAATCTGCGACGTGTCCCCGTTCTGCGACTGCCACGGCGAGAACGACATGCCCGTCGTCCCCAACGTCGGGATATTGGCATCGTTCGACCCCGTCGCGCTGGACAGGGCATGCATCGACATGGTGCAGGCTCAGCCCATCATCCCGGGATCTCTGCTCCACAGGAACTGCAACGGTGTGAAGCCCGACGACATATTCACCTGCGTCCAGCCCGCCACCCGCTGGCAGAGCACATTCGAACATGCGGAGAAGATGGGATTCGGATCCACGGAGTACGTTATCGAGAAAGTGATATGATGATGGATCTTCTGGCGACAGGGGTATTCGAAGTCGGGATGATGCTGTGCTTCGCCGCGGCATGGCCGTTCAACATTCTGCGCGCGTACAGAGCGAGGACGGCGAGGGGGACCAGCCTCTCATTCATGTTGATAATAGAAGTGGGCTACGTCCTCGGGATACTGAACAAGATCGTGAGGGATGACGTGAACTACGTCGTAGCGTTCTACATCCTCGACATCACCCTCGTCGCCATCGCGCTTGCACTGTATGTGCGCAACAGGAGACTCGATTCCCTCAAAGCCAAGGCCTCAGATGAATAACCGATATTCGTAACAGAATATTCAAACCCCTTTCTATTCCATTTCCATTAAATACTACATGGGTAGAACGCCCCCACCGTGACGGACTGTAACAAAGACCCGGCAAAACTGAGGAACTACGCGCTCTTGTCCTTCGTGATCCTTGCGACAGCATACTTCTTCGTGTATTTCCAGAGACTCTCTGTGGGGATCGTCGGGACCGACATCGTCACAGAGGTCGGCGGATCCGTGGGGATCCTCAGTTCGGTGTACTTCTGGACCTACACCGCCATGCAGATCCCGAGCGGACTGCTGGCAGATCGTATCGGACCGCGCATGTCCAGCACGATATTCCTCACACTTGCGTCCGTGGGTTCGTTCATCACTTTCGCCGGCCAGAGCTTCGAGCTCATGATCATCGGAAAGATGATGATAGCCGCCGGAATGGCAGTGGTCTACATCCCCCTGATGAAGATAGTATCCGTATGGTTCCCCAACAGGGACTTCGCAGTGCTCACCGGAGTGGTCATTGCCGTGGGCAACGTCGGTGCCATCGCCGCCAGCGGACCCCTCAACCTCCTGGCGGATGTCGTCGGATGGAGGGATGTGTTCCTCATCCTCGGGGCGATTACCTTGATGCTCGCCATACTGTGCCTGCTGTTCGTCCGCGACCATCCCAAGGACAGGGGCCTGCCGTCCGTGGAGCAGATGGAGTTCGAATTGCATGGTACCCCCGCCTCCGAGGACTCGTCCGCAAGGATACCCGTTCTCAAGGGACTGAGGATCGTCTTCGGGAGCGGAAGGAAGTTCTGGACCTGCGCCCTCGCATACTTCCTTGTGTACGGCACCATCATGACGTTCCAGGGCACCTGGGCCGTGACATACTTCAACAACGTTTATGACTTCGTCATATCAGCATCGTGGATGATGACCCTTCTCGGTATCGGGAAGATCCTGAGCACGGTCATGATCGGCGCACTGACGACCCGCGGGATAGTCAAATCCAAACGCACGACCATGCTCGTCGGCACCGCCGTGTTCACCGCTATATGGATAATCATAACGGTGCTCGCAGGCAAGGTGGACAGCTACATCTTCTGGTCCGCCGTGAGCTTCCTCTTCGGATTCTTCGGAGGTTTCATGACGCTCACGTTCACCCAGATCAGGGAATGGTTCCCGACCGCCATATCAGGCACCGCCGTCTCCGGGGCCAACATATTCCTGTTCCTCGGGGCGAGCATATGCACGACGATATCCGGACTCATCATCGGGACGACGTACTCCCTGGAGAACTTCTCCCATCTCTGGACTATAATGACCTTGTTCTCGGCCGTCGCGGTCGTGCTGGTGTTCCTCTCCGTGGAGAAGAGGCCCGATCAGGAACCAGTCGGACTGGACTCGATAAGATGAAAGACGTCGATCACACGACGACGATCTCGGGCGTGTGAACAGATAAAACACATCTGTTGTCATCGCACAAGATGTCCCTGATGATACATTGCCACTCCTACGCATGAGGAACGGTTACTGTCATCGCCGCAGCTGCCAGTGCACACAACCGACTACCTTTTAAATCCCATGAGTGAATTGTAGCACCGATGGAAACCTTAGAGCAGTTGATTTCCAAAGCTGAAGCAGGGAACGTGCAATCCTGCTTCGAGCTTGGTCAGAGGTTTGCGATCGGAGAAGGCGTAGACGCCGACGATTCCAAGGCGATGGAATGGTACCTCCGCGCCGCCAGACTGGGTCACCCCGTGGCGGAGTTCGTGGTGGGATTCTGCAATGCCAACGGCATCGTCGTTGCCCAGGATGACGCCGAGGGGGACATGTGGTTGTTCCGCGCGGCTATCAAAGGCAACCTCGACGCATACAAGACCCTGATCGACCGTTACCAAGCGCACGACACGCCTGACGACGGTACAGTGTATGAATACTTCCAGTCCCACGCCACAGAGGAGGACCCCGACGCGGAGTTCATCCTCGCGAGACTCAAGGAACTTGCCGTCGGAACCGATTTCGATCCCGCATCCGCCTTCGCCCTCTACGGCAAAGCGGCCGAAGCAGGACACGAGTACGCCTCCTACAGGAAGGCGCTCTGCATCCTCAACGGGACCGGAACAGGACGTGACCGCGCCAAGGGAATCGAGATGCTCAAGGCGATGTCCGACAACGGGTTCGACCCCGCCTCCGTGACACTCGGAGAGTGCTACGAGTACGGCACCGGCACCGAGAGGGACCAGGCAGGAGCCTTCGCCCTCTACGGCAGGATGGCATCCGCGGGCTCGCCCGTCGGCATGTACAACCTCGGAAGGTGCTACATGGACGGCATCGGGACCGAGAAGGACGCCTGCTATGCCTATGCATGGTACTATGCCGCGGCCGGAAGGGGCAGCAGGGACGGCATCTACGGTATCGCGAGATGCTACCTCGGAGGCATCGGCGTCGACAAGAACAGGGAGACGGGAGTGGAGCTCCTCAACCAGGCCGCATACCTCGGACAGACCGATGCCATGATCATGCTCGGCCAGCTGTTCGCCAAGGGCAAGCAGGTCAAGAAGAACGGCCAGGAATCCGCACTCTGGTTCAAGAAGGCGGCCGACCTCGGCGACGGATACGCGCAGCTCATCACCGGAGACAACTACACGAAGGGATCCGGACTCAAGAAGGACGGCAGGTCCGCACTCAGGTACTACCTCATGTCCGCGGCCAACGGCAACTCCATCGGATGCTTCAACGTCGGAACCGCATACTCCCTCGGAAGGGGTGTCAAGAAGGACGACGAACAGGCTTTCGCATGGCTGAACAGGTCCGCCGAGGACAACTACATGAAAGCCCAGTTCTCCATCGCGGAGGCATATTCCAAAGGACGCGGAGTCAAGAAGGATTCCGCAAAGGCCTTCGAGATGCACCTCAAGCTCGCAGAGAACGGATTCGGAAAATCCCAGTACCATGTGGCCTACGCATACTTCGAGGGCGACGGCGTCAAGAAGAGCCCTGCCGATGCATTCAAATGGTTCATGGAGGGCGCCAAGAACGACAACGCCATCTGCCAGTACTACACCGGATACTGTTTCGCCAACGGAATCGGTACCGACAAGGACGAGAAGGAGGCCCTCAACTGGTACAGGCGTGCCGCTGAGCTCGGACACATCCTCTCCAGGCAGATCGTCGAAGAGGCCACCGGCGAGAAGATCGTCTTCAAGGCCGAGGAGTCCCCGTTCGACAGCTACCTCAAGGCCGCTGAATCAGGCGACAAGGACGCGATGTTCATCGTCGGCCGCTGCTACCTCGACGGAGTCGGAGTCGAAGCGGACAAGAATGTCGCCATGGATTGGCTCAAGAAGGCCGCATCCAAGGGCAACGAAGCGGCGGAAAGGCTCCTCAACACACAGAAGAAGAACCAGAACGCCTGACAACTGAAACAGGGAGGGGTTCCCCTCCCTTCTTTTTTTTTGTTTTTAAAATCCGATTGATGGTCTTCAGATGACGAAGACCATGAGCAGTCCTGCGACGGCGACTGCCAACAGCGCCAGGGTAGGCATGAAGTTGACGATCTTGTCCTGTTTGGAGATCTTCTGATCCATGCTCTGGAATCTGGATCATCTTTTAAATCATGTCGGTCGGACGGAACCCCGGTGACCCTGTTTCCTGAAAAAATTGTTATCCATTGACCCCTATCCAGTCCGTATGACAAAGATAGGGGTATTGTTCGTCTGCTACGGCAACATCTGCCGCAGCCCGATGGCGGAGTTCGTCTTCAAGGACATCGTAAAGAAGGAAGGACTGTCGGACAGGTTCATCATAGCCTCCGCAGCCACCAGCGGCGAGCACATCGGGGATTCCCCCGACCCCAGGACTGTGGAGCAGCTGAACATCCACGGGATATCTTGCGACGGCAAGCGCGGAAGGCGCCTTGTGAGGTCTGATTACATCGATTTCGACTACATCGTCGGAATGGACAAGATGAACCTCGACTACATCCAGAGGATCGCCCCTCCGGACCATGCCTGCACCATCGCCAGACTCCTGGACTTCTCGGGAGGCGGGAACATCGCCGATCCGTACTACACCGGCGATTTCGCAACCACATATGTGCAGGTGCAGAAGGGGTGCAGGGCACTGCTCGACAGGATATTGACCGAGCATCCGGAGCTGAAAGGATGAATCCGATTCGGGTCTTCGTTTCCGTCCCCGTCCTGGACAAGAAGCCGTTCAGGAAGATGGCCGAGGAACTTAGACGTATACCCAACGTAAGGGCATCCCCCGTAGGGCAGATGCACATAACGCTGAGGTTCATCGGCGATGTGGACCCTTCGAAGGTAGACGGGATAGCCGGATGCGTTGAGAGGTCCGTGACCGGCATCGATCCGTTCACGGTCACCGTTTCCGGTGCTGGCGCGTTCCCTGACAAGAGGAGACCGTCCGTGGTATGGGTCGGCGCATCCCCAGAGAAGACGCTCTCGACCATCGCCGAGAGGCTGGGACGCGAACTCGACTCGATCGGAGTGGACTACGACCGCAAACCTTTCAGATCCCACATCACCGTCGGACGCTGCAGAGGGCCTGCGGACCTCGACTGGTTCTTCTCCGGGTACGGGAACGGCACTTTGGCTGAATTCCCGTGCGATGAGATCCTAGTGATGAAGAGCGAGCTCGGCCCGCAGGGAGCACAGCACGACGTCCTCAGAAGGATACCGCTTGGTTCCAGTGGAAACGGTGCCTAAGGCACCATCCAGACCGGACGGGACCGCTCACGGGACATGACGAAGATCATGCCTTTGCGCACATTTCCCGACGAATATCCCTCTGAACCTATCTTTTCCTGATGCAGTCTGACTGCGGACGCACCGATTATACGTCCCTGCTCCGAAACCGTTGCATGAACTTCGGAAATCTGAAAGGAGACCGCAGCGGAGGCATTGAGGGCCTGCCGCTGCAGCTCATGATAGTCATCCTCGTGGCCACCATGGGCACGGCGATAATACTCGGATGGATGGGGAACATCGAGACGCCCCATTCCATAGGGGAGATCACTGTGGAAGGTTCCGACGACAACGATTCCACCGTCGTGGCCACGGACGGCGTTCTCGGGGACTTCACCATAACCGTCAGGGATCAGGACGGCGAACATCTGGAAGGGGCCACCGTCGTGCTGAGGGGACTGAACGTGACCGGTGCCGACGGAAACACAGCATTCACCGAAACTGACGGTCAGGGCAAGGCGAGATTCTCTGGACTTCGGATAGATCCCTCTGGCAAAGGCAGCATCGGATTCATGACGGTCATCGTCTCGATGCCGGGCTACGGAGAGAACTCCAGCACCAAGATCGCGGTGGTAATGTGATCGGGGACCGATCGGGCGTCATGGACCTTCCGATCAAACTAGCCGTCTGCTTCCTGGTGATCGGCATCATGACCCCCATCCTCCTCGATTCCGTGGAAAGGGCCGAGGACGGTATCGAACTGACCGAGATCAGGGAGGAGGCGCTCGGACTGAAGGAAGGAATCTGCAAAGCATACTACTCCGGAGGGACCACGATATCCGTGGACATATCCCTCGGACCGGGTCATTCGATAGCTGTAGGCGGAAACGGTGCCGAACGCTACGCCCTCCGCCTCATATCTGACGGCACGGAGATCGACAGGATGTTCCTGAATTCCCCACCGATCCAGATACTCGGAAGCGAGAAGATACTGGAAGGGGACATGACGATACGGCTCCAAGCCCAGAAGGATGAGGGCGGCTCATACGGGGTGATGATCTTCGATGATCGAATTCACATTGTCCAGGGTGGTGCTGTGCATATGCTGTGCGGCCATCCTCTGCGCATGCATGGCGATAATGGACGATGCCGAAGATGAGACGACATCCGAATTGGATTCCGCCGCGGTGTCAAGGATCGCCTCGATGCTCGACAGGTTCTCCTCTTCGGTGGCGGACGAGCTCACATTGGACGGAGAGGATGTGCTTCCGCGGGAAGGGTACAGGCTGACCGTATCGGACCATGTCGTATCGCTCTCTCCGAATGACAGCGATACGCTGAGAACATACACATCCTATGAAGGGAGCTTCACGCTGTCGTGGGGATCGTCGGTGACCCTGAGGAAATCAGTTCCCGAAGGTCTCGGCGATCTTGCGGACGGTGTCGGTGAAAATGTCCATCTCCTCGAGGGTGTTGTAGATGTACGTGGATGCGCGGGCGCTTCCCTCTATCCCTCTGGAAACGTAGAACGGGTGCGCACAGTGCATTCCCGAGCGTATCATCACGCCGGACATGCTGTCGAGCATCATGGCGATGTCATGGGCTCCGAGACCGTCTATGTTGAACGAGAACACACCGCCTCTGGAACGGGCTTCGGTGGGGCCGACCACACGCAGTCCGGGGACATCCTCCAGACCGGATACGATGCGCTCCATGAGCTTCAGATCCCATGCCGCGACCTGGTCCATCCCGATCTTAGACAGATAGTCCAATGCGGCCTTGGTGCCCACAATCCCTGCGTAATCATGCAGTCCTGCCTCGAACCTGTCCGGTATCGGAGCGAGGTTGACGGAATCATAGGTCGCAAGTCCGACCGTGCCTCCGCCGAGGGTGAGGGGGTGCATCCTCTCGAGGACCTCCCTCTTCCCGTACATCACACCCATCCCTGAAGGTCCGAGCATCTTGTGGATAGACATACAATAGACATCCGCATCGATGTCCTTCAGGTCCACGGGCATGTGCGGTGCCGCCTGGGCGCCGTCGATGACGACCGTCGCGCCGATATCATGGGCGATCTCGGCCACTTCCTTGACGGGGACCGTGCATCCCGTGACGTTGCTGGAATGCTGCACGGACACGACCTTGACCTTCCTGTCCATGGCGTTTTTGAAAGCCTCTATGTCGAACGAACCGTCGTTCCGGGATCTGACGATCCTCCTGTCGACACCCATGTTCTCGTGGAGGTTCACCCAGGGAATGTGGTTGGAGTTGTGCTCCGTGTCCGTTGTGACGACGACATCCCCCTTCCTGAGACCGAGACCGTATGCCGCGGTGTTGAGACCCTCGGTGCAGTTCTTGGTGAAGATGTAGCAATCGGGATCGTCCGTGCCGAAGAACGATGCGAGCGTCTCGCGGCACTCATCCATCGCCATCGATACTTTGGTCCCCATCGCATGCACGCTGCGTCCGCCGCAGGCGGGATAGTTCTCATAATAATCCACGATGGCCTCGATGACGCTGTCGGGTCTGAGGGACTGGCATGCGCTGTCCATGTAGATGCCTTTGCCCGCCCTGATTGTCGGGAAGTCCCTGCGTACAACGTCCACATCCATGACGCTCCCTACCTCCTACTCATATTTAGCGACTATCGGACGCGATGCGACCCGGCTCGGATTATTCCGGCGGATGTTCAAGGCCTCAGTTGACCGGGCCCTCGAACCTTATGAGATCCCACAGCGCCTTATCATCCGTCTCCACCCAAGGTCCGCCGCTGTCGATGAGCTTTCTGAACCCGGGATCCACCATCTCGTCGATGAACGCAGCGCAGAACAGAGGATAATGTTCTATGCCGTCTGCGTCCACACAACTTATTTATCTGCCCCGTCATCACAATGGCATGGCGTCGCTGAGGACGGAGATTGGAAGCATCGTGCTTGAGAAACCCGGCATGGTCGCATCGGGTATCATGGATGAGACCGGACCGTCGATGGTCCGCATGATGGAATGCGGAGCAGGTGCGGTCGTGACCAAATCTGTGGGTCTCGAACCGCATGCAGGACACGCCAACCCATGTTTCACAGAGGTCTCCGGAGGATACGTCAACGCGATGGGACTTCCGAACCCCGGTATCGAACTTTTCCGCGAGGAGATGGAGGTCGCAGTCCCCAAAGGACCTGTCATCGGATCGATATACGGCGCCGGACCCGACGATTTCTCGGCCCTCGCAGGCAAGATGGAGGATTACGGAGCGGTCGCGGTCGAACTCAACCTCTCCTGCCCCCATGCGAAGGGATACGGCATGGAGGTCGGGACCGACCCCGACATGGTAAAGGACATAGTATCCGCCGTCAAATCCGCTGTTTCCGTCCCCGTATGGGCCAAGCTCACACCCAACACTCACATCCTTCCAAGCATCGGAATGGCCGTGCAGGAAGCGGGAGGAGACGCCGTCGTCGCCATAAACACGCTGAAGGCCATGGTCATAGTCCCCGAATTCGGGAAACCTCTCCTGAGCAACAAATTCGGAGGCCTGTCCGGAGCCGCGGTCAAACCCGTGGGGGTCAGGGCGGTCTACGACCTCACAACGGTGCTGGACATCCCCGTCATCGGTGTCGGAGGGATATCCACCTGGAGGGATGCCGCCGAGTACATAATGGCCGGTGCATCCGCATTCCAGATCGGCAGCGCGGTCGGAACGGTGGGACCGCAGGTGTTCACAGATGTGAACGAGGGTCTGTCCGCATTCATGGACGAATACGGATACTCATCCATCGCTTCCATGAGAGGTGTCGCACATGAGTGATGTCGTTGTGATCAAAGAGGTCGTGGACGAATGCTACGACACCAAGACTTTCATATTCGATTGGAAGGCCGAGGCCAGACCTGGCCAGTTCATCATGATATGGGTGCCCGGGATCGACGAGATCCCCATGTCCATATCCGGTATCGACGGGGACACCAAGAGCGTCACTGTCAAGGCGATCGGGGATGCGACGAAGGCCATACACCAGCTGAAGGCCGGCGACAGGCTCAGGATCCGCGGACCCTACGGGAACGGATACGACCTCTCGGACAGGAACGTCCTGATCATCGGAGGAGGCGTCGGTACGGCATCAATCATGCCCGCCGTGACGCAGACCGGCGCGGACACCATCATAGCCGCCCGCTCGTCCAGAGACGTCATCATGGCCGACAGGGCCCGCGCATCGTCGGAGAACGTATGGATCGCCACCGACGACGGCAGCATGGGATTCCACGGGAACGCCGTGCAGCTGATGAAGGAGAAGGTCGCGGCCAAGCACTACGATTGCATCATCGCATGCGGCCCGGAGGTCATGCTCTGGTTCACATTCAAAGCATGCCAGGAACTCGGCATCGAATGCCAGCTCTCCATGGAGAGGTACATGAAATGCGGCGCAGGGGTCTGCGGATGCTGCGTCATGGACGACTCCAGGGTCTGCAAGGACGGTCCCGTCTTCCGCACAGCCCAGATCGAGAAGCTCACCGAATTCGGAAGATGCCACAGGGATGCCTGCGGACGCAACATCAACTTCAGGTGAACATGGCACAGGCAGGCCACATTACGGTCATTCACGGGAACAACACAATCGATGTTCCCCGTGACATCTTCGTTGGGATCGAGTGCGAGATAGACCCCGTGAAGGCGGCCCGTTTCCGCGAGATGATCGGGAACAGATGTCCTTGGCTGTCCGAGAGTTCCATGGACGTGCTCCTCAACAAGGCGCGGAAGGAGATGATCCGCGTCCGCGACGAGGAGACCAACGGCCGCTCGCACAGCACCAGCCTCGCATCGAAAGGAAAGCTCGAAGAGGCGATCGCACACATCAGGCTCCACCTGGAATCGAATCCGAACGATGCGGATTCCTGGTACAAGCTCGGGGAACTGCTCTGCAAGGCAGGTCAGGCCGAGGAAGGATACAAGGCTTTCAACAAGGGCCGCGAGCTCTTCAATGCGAGAAGAGATCGTTGATCGCGTCCACCACTTCGGGGACTGTCGCTCCCCACGGCACCCTTGCTGTGTTGCCTTCGATCTCGTGACCGTTCTTCACCTTGCAGCATTTGACGATGGTCTTCACATCGGGATCGACATAATCCGCCGGACACACGTTTATGAAGGGCACGTCGCGCCCGTACAGAGAAGTGAATATCCTCTTGGACAGATGGCATCCGATAAGGGTGACGTCACCCGGATCGGCCGGGGCGTCGTCGAGGAATGAATACGGCATGTCCGCGGACAGGTTGGACACCCTGCACGGGAACATGACCTCCGATGTGCGGACCTCCGGGATCTTCGACGCCATGTCGATGATTACATCCTCCTGGATTATAGGATGGTCCACGAATCCGGATGCCAGTGCCCTCGATACCAGTACACCGAGCTTGGAGGGGCTGGGCGGGACGCTGTCGATGACCATCAGCCTCACCGGCTCCAGGTCCTTTATGTAATTGATGTGGGAGAACATCCCTCTGACAATGACGGTCTTGCCGGGATGACGTGCCTGGACCGCGGCCATCTCGGGCGTGTTGAGGACGTCCGCGTCCGGGATATCGAGGAACACCGTGTCCTCGGGAAGGGAGACGATCCTGTAGCCGTCCAGCTCCCTGAACAGCCCCGCTCCCTCCTTCTTCCTGAGCTCCAACACGGCATACCTGTTGCCGTTCCTCAGGACCAGGTCCTCCGTGCGGACATACGACACCCAGCCATCCATCAGCTTAGATATGGATTCCTCGTCCAGCGGGATGTCCACGTCGTGCATGGAGACGTCCTTGCAATGCATATCATGCGGATTCCCGCCCCTGTATATGTTCTGAACTGTCTCGTTGGCCTTCGGAGCATGCCGATTCCAAGCAATGCTTTTATATGACCAAACAATCGGGAGTCCTGCGTCGAGGTACCACAGTGGCTATGGGGCGGACTGCAGATCCGCAGACGGGGGTTCGATCCCCTCCCTCGACTCCATTCTTCATCCCTTGTCAATTACCTGAGTCCGATATCGCTCATTCTGTCTGCAATCGGTCGCATATATGAAAAGGTTTATAAATAGTATTTAAATAGCCCCATTTGGTGAAAAGATGGCTAAAATGAACATAGAGAACGTGGTAGCCTCGACATACCTTGGACAGGAACTCGACCTGAACAAGATTGAAGATGCGCTTGAGGGCGCGGAATACAACCCTCAGCAGTTCCCCGGTCTCGTCTACAGGCTCAAGGAGCCGAAGACCGCCACTCTGATCTTCAGAAGCGGAAAGGTCGTATGCACCGGAGCCAAATGCCGTGACGACGTCAAAGTCGCCATCAGCAAGGTCGCCAAAGACCTGGAGAAAGCCGACGTCAAGATCACCATCGAGCCCAAGATCGAGGTTCAGAACATCGTCGCATCGTCCGACCTCGAGCAGGAGATCAACCTGAACACCGTGGCCATCACCCTCGGACTCGAGAAGGTCGAATACGAGCCTGAGCAGTTCCCCGGTCTCGTCTACAGGCTCGACGATCCCAAGGTCGTCGTCCTTCTGTTCGGATCCGGCAAGATGGTCTGCACCGGCGCGAAGGTCCCCGAGGACGTCACACGTGCCGTGGACAAGATCGCCGCAGAGCTCAGGTCCGCAAGCCTGATGGTCTGATCCCAGGAGGGGAAACCCTCCTACGAAACCGATTACACTCTTTTTTCAACCGATCACAATCGAACATCGGATTCCTTCTGATTCAGATCATCGCTCTATTCTCTATGACCGGCATATGAAAGCTATGCGGAATATGAACCTCATGCCGAACTGATGCATGGTCAACCGTAACGATCCTTCCGTTCGGTCTGACAGGATTATATATGGCAACACTTATAATCGAATGTGGTTATTAGAAATTATACGTACATGTACGTGAAATTTCGAGTAGGGATCTGAATGGAAATAGCCCGCGATAGATATCTACGGAGACTCATCGTCAGAAAACGCAACGGGAAGCCGAAGGTCATCACCGGCATCAGAAGATGCGGAAAGTCCTATCTCCTGTTCACCCTGTTCCGCAACCATCTTCTTTCGGAAGGTGTCCCGGAGGAGAACATCATCGCCGTCTCTCTGGAGGAGGCGATCAACAAACCGCTCCGCGATCCGACCGCACTCACCGAATACGTCAGAGAAAGGACCTCATGCAAAGGGGAATGCTACGTCCTTTTGGACGAGATACAGATGGTCGAGGATTTCGAAGATGCCGTGAACACCTTGGTCAAGGACAGAGATCTGGATGTTTATGTGACAGGCAGCAACTCGAAGTTCCTCTCTTCGGATGTACGTACCAAATTCAGAGGAAGGGGTGACAGGGTCCATGTACAACCGCTCAGCTTCGCGGAATTCGCCTCCGCTTACGAGGGAGATGATGCATGGAAGGAATACACCCGTTTCGGAGGGATGCCGGAAACAGTGGAGATGCACACCCCCGAGCAGAAGATCGAGTATCTGAAAGACCTTATGGAACATGTCTACAAGGAGGACATGATCGAGAGATACGGCATCCGCAAACCCGATGAACTATCCCAGATCATCGATTCTCTGTCTTCGTCGATAGGTTCACTGACCAATCCCCTGAACCTTTCCAACACCCTCCGCACAAAATATCGTTCATCGGTCGCCGATGATACGGTGAACAGATATCTGGACATTCTGGAGGAGACGTACATGTTCGAGAAGGCGAAACGCTACGACATCAAAGGAAGGAAAGGCATCGGCTCTCCGATGAAGTACTACATATCGGACATCGGCCTGAGGAACGCCCAGCTGAACTTCCGCGAGATGGATATGCCCCACATCATGGAGAACATCATCTACAACGAGCTCAGGTCGAGGGGGTACATGGTCGATGTTGGGGTGGTGGAGATCCGCCCCACCGTGGACGGCAAGAGGGAAAGTGTGAAGTTGGAAGTGGACTTCGTTGCCAACAAAGGGGATAGAAGGTACTACGTCCAATCTGCGTACATGATCCCCGATGAGAATAAGAGGGAGCAGGAAACGAAAGTCTTCTCCAAAATAGGTGATGACTTCAAGAAGATCGTCGTGACCGGCGACGACATCTACCCCTATATGGATGAGGGCGGCATACTGAACATCGGAATCCGCCAGTTCCTTCTGGATGAGAACAGTCTCGACCTGTAATCGAAATTTTACGTACATGTACGTGAAATTTCGACTAGGTTTGAATGTGATGTCAGTCATGTCCCAAACTTTTAATGATTAATTTTTTAATTATTTAAATAAATAATTAATTAAAAAAATAATTAAATAAGTGGTAAATAAATAACAAATCATGGAGTCTGTTGATTCCCTCCTCAAAAAAATCATAACAGATGCACACGAATCCGAGATCATAGAGTTCAAGGATCGCAAGAATCTGGACAAAGACGATATGGGAAGATATTTCTCAGCATTATCCAACGAGGCCAATCTCAAAAATGCAGATGCGGCATGGATGCTTTTCGGGATCACAGACAACGGGGAATGCGTCAACAGCACATACCTTGAATCCGTAGAAAGTCGCAACAAACTGAAATTCTACATATCGGAACAGACAGGGAACAGATTGTCTTATCGTGATATCCATGAACGCTTCGTAGACGGCAAGAGGACCTTGATCTTCGAGATACCCCCTTGCCAATACGGCGTACCGACGACGTTCAAAGGGATCTCGTATGAAAGACAGGGCGACAGCGTCATCCCCCTGACCGATGAGAAACGCATAAGGATAATGGGGGAGGGGATTCCGGATTGGAGTAGAAAGACAGTAGCAGATGCGACGATCGACGACATCGACCATGATGCATTGTCCCTTGCACGGAGGATGTATGTGAACAACCGCCCGTCCGAAGCCACAGAATGCGACGGATGGGATGATATGACATTCCTAAGAAAGATGGGACTCGCATCTGCAGACGGTTCCATCACAAATGCTGCCCTTATCCTTCTGGGAAAAGAAGAGTCTGTTTTCCTGCTCGCGGATATATCCGTCGGAATAAGGAGGATCCTCTGTTCATCAGACTCCACGACCATGGAGAGCGAACTGTACAGCATCCCGTTCATCCTGTCGATGGAGAGGATCTGCTCCGACATCCACAACGCGAGGTATGAGGTGTTCAGAGGGAATGCCATGTCACTGGAACGCATGGATGTGTACGACCCCGCAATGATAAGAGAAGCTCTGAACAACTGCGTCGCACACCAGGACTATCTGCGCTCGGAATTCATAACCATCATGGAACAGGACAGGGAGAGCATAACATTCTCTAACGCGGGTTTCTTCATCCCCGAATCGATATCCGATGTCCTGACCAGGGACTCCCCTGCAAGATTCTATCGCAACAGATGCCTGGCAGAGGCCATGTTCAAGCTGGGAATGGTTGATGTCGCGGGAGGTGGCATCGTGAAGATGTTCAGATGCCAGATCAAACGTTCGTTCCCTCTTCCCGACTACGACCTTTCAAACGGTCATGTCAAAGTCAGAATCATCGGAAAGGTAACCAGCAACCATTATGCGGACATACTTGCGGACAATCCCGATCTGACATTCGGAGACATAGTCCTGTTGGACATGGTCCAGAAAGGAAGGGTCATCCCCCGCGATGATGCCGACCGCTTCATCGCAAGAAGATTCGTATCAGGTCGTTATCCCGATCTGATACTCGGAAATGGATCCCATTCAACGGAAATCCGTACGCCCGAATACAAAACATACGACCTCAAACAGGAGATATTGAGATTCATAGGCGAATGCGGACAGGTGGATAGGATGGAGATATCTGAGCATGTCTCCGCACTTTTCCCGTCGGATCTGACCGATAATCAGAGATACTACAGGATCAGCAATGCGCTTACCGCCCTGAAGAGATCCGGCCTCATCGGCATGACCGGGACCCGCAGGGATGCAAAATACTATCTTATCAGACTTTCGGAATGAATGCGCCCCAGGTGAATCCTAAATACCCGGAATCACTGATACTGGATTGGGACGATGGTCATTCGGATCGTCGTCGTCTCCCCGAATGGGACGGAGAGATGGGAAATGGACAGGATGGGAAAACTGACATTATCGGCACTAGCGGTAGCGATGCTGCTGGCTTGTGCATTATTCACATGTCCGGTCGATGCCGCCGAGACGGAATCGACAGTTACAGACATTAGTGAACAGCTTGATGCACCGAAGATCGGCATGGACAAGGCCAACACAGAGGCCGAAGTCGAGAAATGGGTCAAGGAAACATGGCTGACCGGCGTGGACTGGACAAAGATAACCGTAAACGAGACACCTCTGGCTGCGGACTATCACAAGAACCTCAGCATCAAGAAGGTCGAGTTCAAAGCCGCTGTCGCGGGGACACCCGATAACAAAAACGGGACCGAGGGACTCTACAAATTCACTATAACCGATTCGACAGACCAGATAACGGCCACCGTCGGATGCAAGATCACCACCGTGTTCGACTACAAGAGCATCGAATGCAGCGTCCTCATGGAGGACAGGAACACCGAGGCCGAGATCACCACATGGCTCAACACCACATGGATCCCGAACTTCAAGACGGCCACCGGTACCGACGGAACGCTGAAAGCAGTCAAGAGCGAGGGCACCGAGTTCAAAGCAGCCGTCGCAGGTACCGCCAGCGACCGTGCCGGGAAGAACGGTTCGATGACGTTCGATGTCGTCAAGAGCGAGGGCACGGAGAACACCACTGTCGTCGGCAAGCTGACCTGCATCGTGACCGCATATAGCTACGGACAGATCGAATCATCGGACAAAACCGTCATCTTCGAGGGCGGAAAGGTCTCCGGACTCACAGTGTCGTCCAAAGACTACACACTCACCCTCAAGGAACTGGAGATGATCGTAGCAGGCCTCGGCGGAAAGGATGCGACGCTTGTGCCGTCCATCACCAAGGCGGACATGTCCGTCTACAGGAACCCCCTCGTCATCGGAGAAGGCGAAAACGCCAAGACATACCGCAACGGGGATGTCGTCAAGATCGACGGAAGGACCTGCGTCCTCCTGATCGGCGACAAGGAGTTCTCCGCCTACGAGATCGGTACAAGCCATTGGGTCAAATACGACAGGGAGACCTTCGACGAGAGCTTCAGAGAGGACAGCGGCCAGTACACCTGCAGGAACACAGGCACCCTGATGAACATCAACGGTGTCGCATACTACCTCGGATATCTGCTCGAGGACCCCTCGACCATCGTCATATCCGAGAAGACCTACATCGGATTCATCTACGATATGAATGGAAAGGCCGCAGGATACCTCACATTCGCGGGCAGCGACATCGGCTCTGCTTCCAAGGTGTCCTTCGTGTTCAACGAGAACATGGGGCCGTCCGCCATCGAAGGCGGAAGGACCGTGGCGGGAACATACACCGATGCCGACGGCAAGGCCTCCCTGCTCTACGTGCTCGCATCCAAGGATGTGTCCGTTCTCCGCAACGGACAGGCTTACGCAGCCGACGGTACGCTCATCATACCCGTCGGAACGATCAACGATGCGAACAACGCCGGACTCTACTCCCTCGGAACCGAGGAGATCACCATGGGTACGATCAAGTCGGATGATGGGAAGAACAAGACGACATGCCCCTCGAACACCGCTTCGCCCCTCGTGGTCGCGGAGCATGCGCTTTGGAATGTGGAGGTCACCGTCGGAACATTCGAGTTCCCCCAGGAACCCTCCGATTCCAAGAAGAGCAACACCACGGCATACATCGCCGTAGCGGCTGCCTGATCCTCCTCATCGGAGGCGGATTCTACTACTTCCGCTACATGAAACCCTGATAAGGATGGGGAGGGCCCGGATCGACCGGACCCTGCCCGTCCGAAACACCTTTTCCTGCTTGTTCTCCGATGTTCCGAACGTGATATGACACTTCACTCCATGCCCTCGAACTCGCCTTCGAGCTCCATGTAGAGGGCCTCGAGCTTCCTCCTGGTCTCGTCATCGGGCTCCCACATGCCCCTTCCGATCGCCTCGAGAAGCCATGATGCGGTCTCGTACATCGCGTACGGATTGGCATCCCTGAACCACTCCGAGTTCTCATCGTCGAAGAGGAACCTGTCGGCCATGGACTGATACATCCACGGATCGATGATGTCGGAGGTCGCATCCCACGCGAAGACGTACTCGGCCAGGTTGGAGATCTCCTCCGCGCCTTTGAACCCGTGGGGCTTCAGACCCTCCACCCATTTCGGATTGAGGACCTTGCTGCGGAATATGTACCTGCCCTCCTCATCTATGGTCCTGAGCCTGAGGTCGGTGGAATCCGCCGAGCATCCTATCACAGACATCGGCATCCTGCCGGAGATGGACCTCACTGCGGCATTAAGACCGCCCAGGTCGTTGTAGACATCGTCGTTGTCCAGCATGTCGTACTCGCGGGATGCGCTGTTCTTCACAGTGACCTCCAGCCCCCCGAGTCTGCGTCTGAACGCCTCTGGGACCCTGCGGCCCTTCCTACCTCCGCCGTATGCGAACTCGCCGTAGCTTCTGTAGATGCTTCCGATGTCCGAGACATCGTTCCAATCGGATGTCCTGATCAGGATGTTCGTTCCGGAGCCGTATGTGCCCGGGGCATCCCCGAATATACGGATGGATGCTTCCTCCCTCGCCTGGTCCTCCGGGATCCCCTCGGATATCAGACGCACTATGTCGGCCCTCATGTTCGCTCTGAGGGCGTTGTCCTCGTCCGATTCGTCGAGTACGGAGATCATCCCGACCGCACGGTCGATCATCTCGACTATGTTCGGAAATGTGTCCCTGAACAGTCCGCTGATCCTCAGGGTGACGTCGACCCTCGGCCTTCCCAGCTCCGAAAGCGGGATGACCTCCAGATCCTTCACCCTCCCTGCGTAGCCTGTCCACACCGGGCGGAGGCCCATCAGCCACAGGATGTACGCTATGTCGTCCCCGCCGGTCTTCATCGTGTCCGTAGCCCAGACGACCATTCCGACGTTCCTCGGGTACGAGCCGTGCTCCTCCCTGAAGCGTTCTATCATCTGGTCGGCCATCCTCCTCCCGACCTCCCAGCTGGAATGCCACGGTATGGAATCCGGATCCAGAGAGTAGAAGTTCCTGCCCGTAGGGAGTGTCTGTGCCCTTCCGCGCGTGGGGCATCCGGAGGGCCCCGGCTCCACATAGGAGCCTTCCATCGCGCCGATGATGCTGTCGATCTCCTTACCCATCCCGCGGATTGACGGATAGAGGGTGTCGCAGACGAATGCGACGGATGAATCCAATGCCTGATTTCCGTCGGGGAACATCTGTGAGACGATGCCCATGCAGCGCTCCCTGTCGAATCCCTCCGTCGCCATGGATGAGATCAATGATTCTGTCCTCTCCTCTATGGATTCCAGGATCTGACCGTTCAGCTTCCCGGATACGGGATCGACGTCGGAAGCCGTCTGCCTGAGGGTGTTGACTGAATACCCCATGTACTCTGCGACAGCCCCTCTCAGCGACGGCACATCGCCGTTGTCCAGACGTGTAAGGGAGTAGATCATTTCCTCGAGCCTCTTCCCCTCGGGCACATCGCCGAGTATGTGGAGACCGTCCTTGATCAGGTTCTCCTTCACGTCGACCACGTAGTCGTACAGATCGTCGATGCGGGAATCAAATTCGGCATCGGAGCAGTCGGGTGACAGTTTGATGTCGTTGTACAATTCGAGTTCCGAGACGCGTTCCCGGATCTTCTCCCTGATCAGACTGCGTTTCTCGTCCTGCAGCTGCGTCTCCGCACTCATGTAGTTCTGCAGGATGCCCTCAAGCTCGTCGATCTCGTCGTATCCTCCGGAACGGGTCATGGAAGGGATCATATGGTCGACGATCACGGCTGCGGCCCTCCTCTTGGCCTGTATCCCCTCTCCGGGATTGCCGATGATGTACGGGTAGATGTCCGGGATCGAGTCCAGGACGTAATCCGGACAACAATCGGAGGACATCGCGACGCTCTTCCCCGGAAGCCATTCCAGAGTCCCGTGTGTGCCGACATGGATCACCGCATCCGCACCGAAACAATGCTTCAACCAGCGGTAGAATGCAAGGTACTGATGGGGCATGACGCAATCGGGATCATGATAATCCGATTGTCTGTCCCTTCCCCTGTCCGGCTGGAATCCCACCATCACGTTGCCGAACATGATGCCCGGGACCGCTATGCTGCCGTCGACCACGTGGACGTCTCCGGGAGGCTTCCCCCATCCGTCCTCGATCCTGTTCCTTACCGCTTCGGACAGTTCGGAATACCATCTCGTGTAGCGATCCTTCCCGATCATGTCGAGGGCCTTTGAGCGCATCCCGTCGTCGGAGGTCCAATCGCTGTCGTTGGTGAGGCCTGAGAGGAGCAATTCCACCAGTTCTTCGGATGATCCGGGTATGTCCTCTCCGACATCGTATCCCTCGTCCCTCATCCTCGACAGAAGTGATACGACGCTTTGGAACGTGTCCAATCCTGATGCCCCTCCCGCATTCGCGGTCTTCGGAGGGTACATGTACAACAGTATCGCGATCTTCCTGTCCCCGTTGGGGATGTGACGCAGCTTCGCCCAGTTGACGGCGGTTTCGGCGACCCTCTGCGGACGGTCGTCCAGAGGCTCCGCGAGGAATGATCCGTCCTCATCGCGCTCGGTGCATCCGCATGCGACCGAGATTATCTGCCCGTCGAACTCCGGATGGGCGATGTCGTAGGCGATCTCGGATGCCGTGAGGCCGTTGATGTCCTCCCTCCAAACATCCGCAGGACGGCATCCGACCATGGATTGGATCACAGGCACCCCATAGTCGAGGAAGAAATTGTCATCGGACACCTGCTCCCCGCAGCCGGGGTTCGCCACGAGTACCTGCGAGAAGCTCATCAGTTCGATGATGGAATCGAGCACGGGACGTCCGTTGCGGGTGAGGCTCTCCCTCATTATCGCAGCGGTGCCCCTTGCGCCGGGGACCTTCGATTGGGAGGCGTACATGAAGACGGGGACGGCATTGGCACCCATCGACTCCAGTTCAGAGATCAGAGCATCGACATGCGCGGTGTTCCCCGTGACCCATTGCCTCTGGTAGAAGAATATCCCCACGGTCGGTTTGGACAGGTCCAGCGAGTCGACGTACTCGTCTATGTCGATGCAGCCGCATCCGGGACGGTGGATGCCCTGCGCCGGGGGATGGATCGGATCGGGAACGTCTACATCCGCGTTGTCGAAGTACTTCGCGGCCCATAGCAGAAGCGAACGGAAGTTCTCGTCCCCTCCCAGCTCCATGTAGAGGATGCCATTGGTGTGCTCCTCGTCCGTGCCTGTGAACATATTCCGGCACGAATCGACCACATCCTCCTCCGTGCAGTCGAGGAGCGTGCATATCCCGTAGTCACGAATGACCTTCTCCAGACGGTCGTACCTCTTGAAGTATGAGGTGTCGCCGTGGACCTTCAGTGTGATGATGTCCGCGGATGCCGCATCCCTGAGCATCTCAGACAGTATAAGGGGGTCTTCATCCAGGTCGGATGAGTCGTAGCAGCTGAAATCCACCCCGATCCCTTCGGAACGCACCGTCCTCACGGCGGTGTTCATCATATGACTGTCCTTGGTTCCGACTGAGATGTGGACGAACTTCATTGTGGATCACGGACCTAGTTGGATTTATCATCCATGTCGTTCGCTGGTTATAAAACGAGTGGATGGCCGCGATCGATGGACGGGAAGATCAGCGGATGTATCTGCCCGTGATGCTGTCCGTACACTCCGCCACATCTTCGGGTGTTCCGGATACGACGATCCTTCCGCCCATGGTCCCTCCTCCGGGACCCATATCGATGATGTAGTCGGCATTCCGGATCATGTCCAGGTCGTGTTCAATAACCACGACCGTCGCTCCGGAATCCAGAAGACTGTCGAAGACGGAG
Source organism: uncultured Methanomassiliicoccales archaeon (assembly GCA_934702355.1). GTDB lineage: Archaea > Thermoplasmatota > Thermoplasmata > Methanomassiliicoccales > Methanomethylophilaceae > Methanoprimaticola. The sequence continues at coordinate 110,663 of CAKUXX010000004.1, read as the reverse complement.
ACGAGCGTGCGGACATCTGACGGATGGAGCCCTATGGTTGGCTCGTCGAAGACGAAGACCGTGTCCTTCTGTGACCTCCCCATCTCGGAGGCGAGCTTCAGCCTCTGCGCCTCCCCTCCGGAAAGGGTCGGCGTGGCCTCGCCCAATGTGAGGTATCCGAGACCGATCTCGGACAGGACCTTCAGTCTCTGATATGCCTTCGTGCCTTCCAAGGCGGTCATGGCGGCCTCGACCGTCATGCCCATGAGCTCAGGTATCGAGAACCGATCTCCCGAACGGGAGGTCCATCTCACGGAGCCGGCATCCTTGGAGTACCTGCCTCCGCGGCATGCGGGGCATTCCACCTCCACATCCGGAAGAAACTGCACGTCCAGCGTGACCGATCCCGTGCCGTCGCAGTCGGGGCATCTCAACGATCCGGTGTTGTACGAGAAATCACCTGTCTTCAGCCCTCTGGCCTTGGCATCGTCGGTGGATGCGAACATCCTCCTCAGATCGTCCAGTATGCCGGAGTATGTCGCGACCGTTGAGCGTACATTGGACCCTATCGGGGTGGCATCGATGAGAAGCGCGCGTGAGATGCCGGATGCATCTATCGAGACGACGTGCGACGGGATCGCACCGTTCAATGCAGGAACTAGACTTTCCAGCACCATCGTGGTCTTCCCGGAACCCGACACACCGGTCACCACGGTCAGCCTTCCGCGCGGGATCCTGACGTCCAGGGGGTGCACGGTATGGATGTCAGTCGTCCTCATCGAAATCGCACCCATTTGGAACATATCATCCTTGGAAGCTCTCTGCCTCATGCAGGTGTCCGCGGTGCCCATAAGGAACGGTCCGATGAGCGAATCCGGATCCGATCCAACCTCTGCGACCGTGCCCTGCGAGATCACCGTGCCTCCGTTCTCCCCGGAGGCGGGACCCATCTCGATCAGCATGTCGCATTCCTTCAGGGCGTTCACATCGTGGTCGACCATGACCACTGTGTTCCCCGCATCGATCAGATCGCGGACGACGCCCAGCAGACCCTCTACATTGGAAGGATGGAGACCTATCGACGGCTCGTCCAGAACATACAGCGCTCCGGTCAGACGGCTGCGGACGGACCTGGCCAGCTGGACCCTCTGCCTCTCACCCGTGGACAGCGTCGATCCCTCCCTATCCAGTGACAGGTATCCGAGACCTAGCTGCATGAGCCTGTTCACCATGTCGTCGAAGACCCCGACCATGGGCTCGGCCATCTGCCTGACGGCCCCTTCCAAGGAATCCGGGACCCCGTGTATCCATTCCACCAGGTCCTCCAGCGGCATTGCGCATACCTCCGGGAGGGTCAGACCGTCCAATGTGACCGACCTTGCCCGTTCATTCAGTCTTGTCCCGCCGCATTCAGTGCATATACATGATGTGAGGAACCTGTCCACCTTCTCCACGGCCTTCTCCGTGGTGGCCTTCGACAGACTCTCCTCCACCGCACGGTAGGCGTTCCTGTATGTGCAGTTGAGCTCGAACAACTTCCCGTTGCTGGACGGTATCATCACCATCCTCTGGACCTCGGGACCGTTCATCACGATGTCCTTCTCATCATCTGTCAGATCCCTGTACGGGGTGTCCATCCTGACCCCCAGCTCCCCTGCGACGCGGTACATCCACTGTATCCCCATCTGGTTCCACGCGGTAACCGCTCCTTCCCTCAAAGTGAGGGAGTCGTCGGGGACCAGCTTGGTCCCGTCGACCCTGCGGATCGTCCCCGTACCTGAACATGAAGGACACGCGCCTCCGCTGTTGAATGCGAAATCCTCCGCACCCATGGAAAGGAACGGCTCTCCGCATTCGGGACAGGTCATCTTCATGTCCGTTGCCGTATGGATGTCCGGCGGGACCCTGTGGCCGTTGGGACAGACGTACGTGCCGAGACGGGAGAACATCAGGCGGATGACGTTGAGCAGTTCTGTCATCGTCCCGAACGTGCTGCGTATCCCCGGGACGGCGGGGCGCTGATGCAATGCCAAGGCCGCAGGCATGTTGTCCACACTGTCCACGGATGCCTCGGACGACTGCGATATGCGCCTGCGCATGTATGTGGAGAGGGCCTCCAGATACCTGCGTGAACCTTCCGCATACAAAACTCCGAGTGCAAGCGATGATTTCCCCGATCCGGAGACGCCGGCTATCCCGACCAGTTTCCCAAGGGGTATGTCCACATCCACACCCTTCAGGTTGTGGACCTTCGCGCCTCTGACCTCTATGCATCTCCCGCAGGAGCACGGACCGCTCATGGACCTTTGATTCCCCATCATGCCAATAAAGCTGTCTGATGCCTGTCCGGTGAGACGGATGGTACAAACTTCGTCTGGGTCGGAACCAATTTCCTCCATTCGTATTTATATATAGTCACATTTCGGTCTGAACCAATGAGCGAGCGCAGGAAACGCTGGGGCGACCGTCGCGACGCGTATTGGATACGGGACGTCGACGGGCTGCATGCAATCATGCCCCATCTCATGGAGAAACGCACGGACGCCGAGGTTTTCGTGAACTACGAATTCGACGTCACGGAACTCATGGACTTCATAGCAGAACGCAATGCTACGGAATCCGGAGACCGCACCAAGTTCTTCCACTGCATCATCATGGGCGTCGCCCGCCTCATACAGCTCCGCCCGGACCTGAACATCTACGTCTCCGGGCGCAGGATGTACATGCGTCACAAGACCACCATGGCCTTCGTCGCACGCAGGGACTTCGAGGACGGGAGCCGCGAATCCCTTGTCATCGCCGAGGTGGAGGACGACTGGACCCTCCGCAAAGTCACAGACGAGATCACCGGATCCGTACGCAAGGTGAGGGAATCCGATTCGTACGGGGTCGACAAGACCCTGGATTCGTTCTCCAGGATACCCCGTCCGCTGCTGATGCTCCTCGCCCGCATCGTGAAGATACTGGACTTCTACGGGAGGGCCCCGAGGTCGGTCACCGAAGGGGACCCGAACTTCTGCACCGTCCTGCTGTCCAACCTCGGATCCATCGGATGTCCGAGCATCTACCATCATCTCAACAACTACGGGACCAACTCGATAGTCGTGACCCTCGGCAAAGTGCATCGGAAGGATGTTCTCCTTGAGGACGGCACGCGCGGGACCCGCATGGTGGTCGATGCAGGGATAACCCTGGACGAACGCATCGCCGACGGCGTGTACTTCGCCCGCTCCCTGGACGTCCTGCAGAGGATCCTCGACAAACCCGAGTTACTGAACATTCCTATGGGGGAAAAGATTGAGCTTTGAATGCAGTGTTAAGGCCCCTTGGCTGAATTCGATGGGAGATGTCCCGTCGCATCTCGAATATCCCGATTGCTCCATGGTCGCCTTGGTGGAAAGGACAGCAAGAAAACATCCCGATCTGTGCGCATACGTGTTCTTCGGAAAGAGGACCACATACGCACGCTTCGTCGAGAGGATCGTGGATTGCGCCAAGGCCCTCCGCGCCAACGGCATATCCAAGGGGGACAAGGTCTCCATCGCCCTGCCCAACTGTCCGCAGGGACTGACGATGTTCTACGCCGTGAACATGACCGGGGCCATTGCCAACATGATCCACCCTCTGTCGAGCGAGAAGGAGATCGAGCACTTCATCACTGAATCCGATTCCAAACTTGTCATCACCTTGGACCAGTTCTACTGGAAGTTCGAGAATGTGAGAAAGGAGGTCGATATCGACAGCCTCCTGATAACCTCCATCAAGGACGAGGTGGGCCCCATAGTCCGCTTCGGATACGACCTGACCGAGGGGAGGAAGCACGAGAAGGTCCCTCCGACGGCGGATGTCATCCTGTGGAATGATTTCCTCGAGTCGGGAAGGTCCTATACGGGAGAGTACAGGGACGAGACCGATGCCCACGGCACATCCGTGATCCTGTACTCCGGAGGCACGACCGGCATCAGCAAGGGGATCCGCCTGAGCAGCTACAACTTCAACGCACTTGCGAAGCAGATCTCGAGCACCAACCCGGGATTCAGCCTCGGGGACAGGATGCTGGCGGTCATGCCGATATTCCACGGCTTCGGTCTGGGGATATCCATCCACACCGCCCTTACGGAAGGGGGCAACTGCATCCTCGTTCCGCGTTTCACCCCGGACAGCTACGTCAAGCTCATGCTGAAGTACAGGTGCAACTACATCGCCGGGGTCCCGGCGCTGTTCGAGGCCCTGATCCGCATGCCCAAGATGAGGAAGGCGGACCTGTCCTTCCTGAAAGGGGTGTTCTCCGGCGGGGACAGCCTGTCCGTGGAGCTGAAGAGGAAGATGGACCGCTATCTGAACGATCACAACTCAAAGGTGCAGGTCAGGGAAGGATACGGGACCACGGAGTGTGTGACGGCATCGTGCCTCACACCGATGCACCGGTCCAAGGAAGGGTCCATAGGCGTCCAGCTTCCGGACATGTACTACAAGATAGTGAAGCCCGGTACCAGCGACGAAGTCGAATACGGCGATGTCGGGGAGATATGCGTCGCGGGACCCACGGTCATGCTGGGATACAACGGCCACGAGGAGGAGAACAGGGACACACTCAGGGAGCATCCCGACGGGATGAAGTGGGTCCACACCGGGGATCTGGGAATGATGGACAAGGACGGCTTCGTCTACTTCAAGCAGCGTCTCAAGAGGATGATCATCACCAACGGATACAACGTGTACCCGTCTCAGCTGGAGAACATCTTCGATGCTCACGAGAATGTGCACATGAGCTGCGTCATAGGCGTTCCGGATCCGATAAGGCAGCAGCGCGTGAAGGTGTTCATCATGCTGAAGAACGGTGTCGAGCCCTCCGAGGAGCTCAGGGCCGAGCTCATGGAGTACGCGAAGAAGAACATCGCGAAATACGCCGTTCCGAAGGAGATCGAGTTCAGGAAGAGCTTCCCTCAGACGCTGGTCGGCAAGGTGGCGTTCAGGATCCTCGAGGAAGAGGAGTCCAGGAAGAACGCAGAGGCCTGATCAGTCATCCGTATCGGTCAACCAGTCGATCACATTCACGACGTCCACCCCGTTCTCGGTACCGAGGCCGAGCGTGTCCGTGGTGAGGATCATCCTGCGGGAGTAGTCCTTCAGGTCCCTGATCGATCTGAACTCCCTCTCGCGGGTGCTCTCATCCATCATCGACAGGCATACCTGATAGTATTCGATGCGTCCGCCCTTGGTGGCGGTGAAATCTATCTCGCGGTCCCTGTACGACCCGACACGGACCTCGTATCCCCTCCGTATGAGCTCCACGTAGACCGTGTTCTCCAGAGGCCTGCTCGTGTCCAGTCCGGGACCTCCCAGTGCGGCATTCCTCAGACCTAGGTCGGAGGCGTAGAACTTCCCGTTGGTGTGGAGGATCCTCTTTCCGACGATGTCGTACTTCTCTGCCTCATGGAACAGGAATGCTTCCGTGAGCATGGAGACGTACTTTCTCACCGTGTCGTTGCTTATCCCCAGTTCTCTGGCAATCCTCTCGACGTTGGTCTCGTTGCCTATATTGGAATAAAGGAATCTGGAGATCGTCCTTATCGATTCCACATCCGCCCTCTTCAGACGCGTCGCTATATCCTGGACCAGGACGGTGTTGAATATACCGTTGAGCTGCGATATACAGAACTCGTCCCCGCGGGCCGGATCCACTTCGGGGAGTGCCCCGTACCTCAGGAACTCCGCGAACCTTGCGCCCCTGTCCCCGGAATGAAGCTCGAGATACTCTTTGAAGGACAGCGGCAGTACCGTCACCTCCACATACCTTCCGGAAAGATGGGTCGACAGCTCCGAGGAGAGCATCTTGGAGTTGGAACCTGTGATGTACACATCGCATTTCCCCGTCTCCACGAGTGCCGATACCGAGATCTCCCATCCGTCGACGTTCTGGATCTCGTCCAAGAAGACGTACATCATTCCGTCTCTGTCCAGCTTCTTCAGGAGGACTTCGTTCAACGCCCTGTGATCCCTGATATCGAGATAGTCGAATCCCTCGAAGTTCATCATGAGGATCCTGTCATCCGATACCCCGGATGCTCTGAGTTCGTCCATGAACATCCTGAGCAGGGTGCTTTTTCCGGACCGCCTCATGCCGGTGACGATCTTCACCACATCGGCCATGTCCCTCCCGCTGCGCAGCATGCGCATGTATCTCTCGCGTACGATCAGGCGGTTCATGATGATGCGATGGATGTATTTGTATAAAATATTTCCAATTATTTGGAAAAATATTCTATTTGTGTTTGATATTTCCAATATATTGGAATTATTTGACAAGAATAATGTTGATCTCAGCTCCATCCTACTTAATCACAGATGAATATACCTACTATTGATTTGAATTGAAATCGATCTCTTGTACTTCTGTAGAAGTACAATTTCAATGAATGATGCTGTCCGTTAGTGAATTTGGCCTTAGCAGAACATTCCTTCGATTATCTGCTAAGGGCCAACTATTCACTCACTCTTCGATAGACCTAATCGATTCTATTACCTCAATCCACTGACTGCGGAAGACGGCAGTCTTCTCACCCAATTTCGCATCCGGATACTCCTCATCAAAACCGGATGTGTCAATAAAACGTGCTAGATCATCAGTTGCTACAAGGAGCCTGTTGTGAACATCTTCCAACTCTGTGGATTCGAATTCCGACGGAGTGACCTGAAGATCTCCGAGACATGTCTGGATTGCATTCAATGCCTCATTGCATTTGTCGCGGAGAGCCGTCAAATTGTCTTCGAGATCACCGTCGGAGAACTCCTTTATGAACTCTGGTGAGCACGTGAATCTGTTAAGATTATAGATTAGATCAAAGAGCCCACACTGTATGTCATCCAGTTCCCTCAGCTTTGTGATACAATCGCCCATGGGTGTTGCTTCTGTCATACGTCCAGTGTATTCTCTGATTGCGCGGAATATGTCATTATACAACATGACCAGCCTTACAGTCTTCTGATCTAACCTCGAATCAGTGCAGACATCTCTGTTAATGAGCATATCAACGATGGAATCCAGATCGCGCACTGCTTCGGTTATCCTACTCTGTATATCGTCAAATCCCTTCAATTTCCTGACATCCATATTCATAGGTTCTCCTCCGTTTTTCTAATCCTTATCTTCAACCTCATTGGACCGATACTGTTTCCGACGAAGTCGAGATAACGGATCGGTCTCCTGTTTCACTCTATGGTATAAGGTATGTATATCTAATACTTGCTATCGAACACAACGGCCACCATTCGCATTGTTGTGCAGTCCACGCTCTTTGATACCGTATAATACGCCACAGGATGGATGATCTACTGGAAATCGAACCCGTAAAGCCGTTCTGAAGAAGGTTGAATCGTGTCGTTTGTAATGTGTTCAATAATTCGATTAATCGAATTTACTTTACTATTTTGAAAATAAATACGATTAATCGAATTTATTTTATAGATTTATGATCATCTTCAATCATGGCAGAGGATGTGCTCAGAACGGGTTATCTCGATGAACTCCTGAGATTCAAGGATCAGGATGTCATCAAGGTCGTCACCGGCATAAGGAGATGCGGGAAATCCACGCTGCTGAAACAGTACATCGAACTGTTGAAGGAAAACGGGGTCCCGGATTCGAACATCCTCTACTACAACATGGAATCTGTCAGGAACAACAAGTACCGTGACGGGATGACACTCTACAACGATGTCGTTGGGAAACAGGATCTCGGAAGACTGTACGTAATACTGGACGAGGTCCAATACATCGAAGGGTGGGAGAGGATCGTCAATTCGCTGAGGATCGACATCGACTGCGACATATACATCACAGGCTCGAACGCATACCTCCTGTCCACCGAGATATCCACGCTGCTAACCGGCCGCAACATAGAGATCGGGGTGCTGCCACTATCATTCAGGGAATTCTGTTCGATTCAGGGCGATACGGACGACAGACTGATACTTTTCCACAAATACGTCCACTTCGGAGGGATGCCGTTCATACGCCCCGAGTACGAGGAGGATGCGGTCTTCCAGCGCCTTGACGAGATAAAGTCGGACATCATCCTGAAGGACATATGCAACCGGAAGGAAAGGATCGATTCCGTGAAGGTGAGGAAGGTCATCGATTACATGTTCTCCGAGATAGGGAATGCGATCTCGGCAGGGAATATCGCGGAGAACCTGAAGATCAGCCCATCTACATCAAGCGAATACCTCTCCCTTGTGACGGATTCGCTGTTGTTCGACAAGATAGAGAGATACGACCTCAAGGGCAGAACGATACTGAAGACCGAGGGGAAGTACTACTGTGCGGACATAGGTATGAGGAACACCCAACCGTTGAAGGCGGACAGGGATTCCGGGAAGATATTGGAGAACACAGTGTACCTGGAGCTCAAACGCAGAGGGTACAAGGTCTATGTCGGAGCGGTAGGGCAGCTGGAGATCGACTTCATCGCTCTGAAGCACAACGAGAGGAACTACATCCAGGTCTGTCAGACGATATCTGATGAGAAGACCAGGGAAAGGGAGCTCAGACCGTTCAGGAAGATTCTGGGAGAGGGGAGAAGGCTGCTGGTGACCGGCGACCAAATGCCCAGAACGGAGACGGAAGAAGCCGTGATCGTGAATATCGTGGACTTCCTGATGGATGATCGATGTTGATGACCTGAACCCGGATGGATTTACGAAATGTCCTTCGGTCACCTTGATTCCTGAGATTCGGGTTCCGTTCTCCGGACGCAATCTCATTTCATGATTCTCGGCTCGCTCATCAGGAAATCCACCACATTCACTATCCGTATCCCATCCACGTTGTCATACGGATATCTGTCAGATATCACGACGCACTTCGGATAATTGTCGTCCAACGCCTTCAGTGGTGCGAGCTCTCTCTTCATCGTCTCCGGATCGGCCACCGACACTGACACCTGGAAGTACATCGGATCCCAATCCTCATCGTAGGAGACGAAGTCGATCTCCTTCCCATCCACGTTCATCACACATGCGTTACCGTACCTGTACATGAGCTCCAGGAACACCACATTCTCCAATACCCCGTCGAAATCTCTGTCATCGTATCCGATAGCGACATTTCTCATGCCCAGATCGTTCGCATAGAACTTGTCCGACGTCTGCAGGTACTCCTTCGTCTTGGAGTCCTTCCTCCTGGTGTGATGGAACAGGTTGGCATTGCACAGCGCGTCGATGTACGATTCCACCGATTCCGCCGATGCCTTGATCCCCTTGCTGACAAGATACCCTGACGCGTTCCTGATCGATGTCCTGTCGCCGATATTCTTCATCAGGAACCGCGACAGGTTCGCTATCGTCGCGGGATTCCTGATCCTGTTCCTCTGTATGACATCCTTCATGAACACGGTGTCATAGATCCCCGATATGAGCATGGACACCAGATCCTTTCTGGCACCGGACATGAGCACGGTTCCCGGCAATCCTCCCCAGCGGAAATATTCGTAGAACTTCCCGTCCAGGGTGGCATCCGGACCATATTCCTCCCTGAAAGTCAGGAATTCTGTGAAGGACAATGGCAGAACATCCATCCTCACATAGCGGCCGGAAAGCCTCGTGGAAAGTTCCGTCGAGAGCATATTGGAGTTGGATCCCGTTATGTACACATCCGCACCGCGCTCGAAGAACGTCTCCACCGCGCGCTCCCACTCATCCACGTCCTGGATCTCATCCAGGAAGATGTATTTCCCCTTCGATGGTATGAAACGTTCCTTCACTGCATCGATCAGTTCCCTGTGGTTGGAGATGGCAGTATCCAGCTCATCCCCCAGCTTCAGGAACAGGATATCCGCCTCGGGAACTCCGGATGCGATAAGCTCGTCGCAGAACATCCTCATTATCGTGGATTTGCCGCAGCGCCTCATTCCTGTGATGACTTTGATTACAGGACGGTCCCGGAATCCCCTCAGTATCTCCAAGTAGTGCTCGCGAAGGATGTAATCAGCCATTATTTCATGTTATAATCTGTATAGTATTTAAATAGATTCAGAAAGTTCAGGTTATAACCTTAACTTTTCAGACATCAATAATACAACACGATTGCGAAGACAGCATCTGAGAAGGAACAATGGAAATGTCAAGGCCGATCTCGAAAGCCTTGGCGGAAAAGTGGAGTTTGTACAAACCGCGATACACCGTAAGCAATCTCGCGGTACCGCCCGGGATCCGCTCTATGAAGAGACGTACGGGACATTCACATCCTATGGCAACCGCGGAGGATCCACTCGCCGATCGATTTGATCCCGTACTTCAGAGTGGCCTTGATGTGACGGTCCTTGCTGAACGCCACGGATTCGCCGGACATCAGGTATTCGACGACATCCTGCCATGTCTTGAGATCGTCCGGGATCTCGACGAAACCCTCGCCTATATGGTGCGGGGTATGCGCGTCGCTTCCGGCCGATATGGGCTTGCCGATCCTTGCGGCCAGCCTCTGCGACCTCCTGTTGCCGCTCGGGGTGGAGCGTCCGTTCCTGGCCTCGATGCCGTCGAACGGATATGCCAAGGTGTTCTTCTCGCCCAGACCGGACCACCAGCGGTACGGATGGGCTGCGAAAGCATACCCTCCGGCCTCGTGTATGAGGTCTATGGTCTCCTGTATGGACCTGTCCCTCGGGATCAGCCTGTCGATTCCGAGGGCGATGATGTGGCCTTCGGCCGAGGAAACCTCCTCGGCCGGGATTATGATCACACGTCCGTTGTCCTTCAGCTGTCCGTACGCCTCGAAGCTGTTGTGGTCCGTTACGGCCACGCAGCCTATGCCGAACCTCTCGGCGTACTCGATCAGCTCCTCCATCGTGGTCTTGCCGTCGTTGGAGTAACACGTGTGGACGTGCAGATCGGCCCTCATAATACGTTTGCACCGTCCTGGATGTCGCCGTCGATGGTGGCATAACATCCCTTGCCGTCGCCGAGGATCATGACATCGTCCCCGTCGATGACGGCGATGACCACCTTGGGTGCATCGGCGGGCATGTCGATGCCCATCGCCTTGCCATCCACCACATGGACGGTCTTCATGACGATCTGCTCCACGTGCTTGGTCTCGATGCGGTTGCTCGTTCCCTCGACGCCGCAGTCGAACCTCGTTCCGTTCGGAACGTCGCACGACGGGGCGAGAAGGTGCACCGTGTCCCCTCCGAGGCACTCGTCATCGGCGGCGGTGAGCATTCCCATGGACTGCACTCCGCGGAACTTAGCGGGCTTGAGGTTGGAGATCACAACGAGCCTCCTACCCATCATCTCGTCGGCGGAATAGCGCCATTTGAGGTTGGTGACCAGCTGCCTGGGCTCTCCCTCTCCGCAGTCGACCTTCAGCACGAACAGCTTCTCCGCATCGGGGTGGTCCTCCACGGACACGATGGTCCCCACGCGGAGGTCCATGCGTTTGAACATGGCGAACGGTCCCGCCGGGGCCTCGGGTGCCTTGGACTCCTTCTTCTCCTGCTTTGCGCATTCCTTGGGCTTCTCTGTCGTCTCTTCCATCTCAAGCTCCACCTTCTTGTAAACGGGAACGGGCTCCTTCAGCTCCTGTCCGACCGGCAGGGGCCTGCAGACCTCGTCCAGTCCGGCCTTCTCCAGATCGGCGTCGTAGCCGAGGAATCCCCATATCCTCTCGGATGACCTGGGCATGAACGGCCATGCCATGACAGCGAGCGCCTTCACGATCCTCAAGTTGTTGTTCAGGACCTTACCGCAGCGGTCCCTGTCCTCCTTCACGAGGGCCCAGGGCTTGGCGGAGTCGAAGTACCTGTTGCCGAAGCGGGCCAGCTCCATGACCGCCTTGATGCCCCTCTTGAAATCGCATTTGGAGATGCAGTTCCTGTACTCCTCCAGGGCCTTGGCGATCTCCGCGGAGACTTCCTCGTATTCGGGGCCGTCGTCCTGCTCCGGTATGGTGCCGTAGTTCTTCTTCGTGAAGCTGAGGCACCTGTGATAGTAGTTGCCCAGAGTGGCCACGAGCTCGTTGTTCACCCTGGCCTGGAAATCCTCCCAGGAGAACTCGGAATCGTGGGTGTCGGGCATGTTGACCGAAAGGTAGTACCTGATCTGATCGGCATCATAGTCCTTGAGTACGCTGGGCACGTCGATGGCGCCTCCGCGGCTCTTGGACAGCTTGCCTCCTCCGATCATGAGGTACTCGTTGGCAGGGATGTCGTAGGGCAGGTCCATGTCCCCGAGTCCCATCAGGATGGCGGGCCAGATGATCGAGTGGAACGGGATGTTGTCCTTTCCGATGAAGTAGTAGTGCCTGACCTCGGGGTCCATCCAGAACTCCTTCCAGTAGTCGGGCTTGCCGATCATCTTGGAGTACTCCACGGATGCGCTCAGGTATCCGATGACGGCCTCGAACCACACGTAGATGACCTTGTCGTCCCATCCTTCCATCGGTATGGGAACTCCCCAGGACATGTCCCTGGTGATAGCCCTGTCGTAGAGCCCGTCCTCGAGCCAGTTCTTCGTGAAGGCCTTGACGTTGGGCCTCCAGTAGTCCTTGGACGATACGAACTCGAGGAGCTGGTCCCTGAACGCGCTGAGCTTCAGGAAGAAGTGCTCCGTGGGCCTGATCCCCGGCACGGAACCGCACAGGGTGCAGTAGGGCTTCAGAAGATCCCCGGGCTCGAACGTCGTGCCGCATGCATCGCACTGGTCGCTGCGGGTCTTCTCGGCACCGCATTTGGGGCATACGCCCTCCACGTACCTGTCGGGGAGGAACCTGGAGCATTTCGGACAGTAGTACTGGTCCGTCTCCTTGGTGTAGATGTATCCCTTGCCGAGGAGGTCCTTGAATATGTCCTGGACGACCTTGAAATGCGTGGGACAGTGCGTCTTGTTGAACAGGCTGTACTCGATCGAGAGGTCCTCTATGGCCTTCTTGTTGATCTCGTGATACTTCTCGGCGTAGGCCTCGGGGGTCATACCGCACTTCTCGGCGGAGACCGTGATAGGTGTGCCGTGCTGATCAGATCCTCCGACCATGAGGACCTCGTTGCCGATCAGACGGTTGTACCTGCTGAATATATCGGGTGGAAGCAGCGATCCCGCCACGTGACCCAGGTGGATTGTGCCGTTGGCGTACGGCCAAGCGATGTTGATGCAGACTTTTCCCATTTGAACCATCCCGACCATCGCACGCGCCTTATTAATAAGCGTTGGCAGTGCCTTCTGAGGCCTTGGAGGATTCCTTCCTCAAGGTGTGCACCGCATGCACTCCCATCATCATCCCGCCGATTATCTCACCGACCGTCAATGCCCACCAGAGGGAATCGAGCGTTCCGAAGATGTACGCCCCGCCGGCGAACAAGGCCACGAGGAGGAAGTTCCTCACAAGGGTGTTCATCATCGCCCCGCCGGCATGCTGCAGCGCCTGCATGAGCGATGAGCCTGTGAAAACCAAGGACATCACCGGCAGGAACAACGCGAAGAAGTGCAGCAGATGCACCATCTCGCCTCTGAGACCGACCAGTTCGTCGGAATATGTGAACACGGAGGCTATCGGACCGGAGAACACCACCATCACCGCGGACAGGATGACGAGCGCGGAGACGGATATCATCACGGAATAGCGGAACGCGTCGCGGACCATGTCGAACCTGCCCATCCCGCACTCCGCGGAACAGACGGCCACCATCGCGCCTCCCACTGCCTGCGCCGGGATCATCAGGATGTACACGACCCTCCACACTGTGGAGTAGATGGCGAGCGCATCCGTCCCTCCGCAGAATATGACGTAGTAGTTCAGGAAGATGTTGAACAGGTTCATGACGGAGAGTTCCACAGCCTCGGGCATGCCCACGGTGAGGATCTCCTTCTGGAGCCTTGCATCGAATTTGAGCCATCCCCTGCGCAGTTGTACGTACATCCCCTTTCCGCGGACGTACCAGTAGAGGCCGAGCACGCACGAAGCTGTGAAGGCTATCCCGGTCGCCCAAGCGGCACCTGCGACGCCCATGTCCAGTCCGTAGATGAGTATCGGATCGAGGATGATGTTGACGATCGCTCCGACCGCCTGGATCCACATGGACCTTCTGGCCTCGCCCTCTCCGCGGAGCATTCCGGAAAGGACCCCGCTGAGTATGATCGGCAGTGTGCACAGATAGACGGGATAGGCGTAATCTAGACAGGTGGCTGCCATGCCCCCGACACCCATGGCATCCATGGATGCATCGGCCGTCACCAGGAGTATAAGCATCATCGCGGCCGAGACGATCATCGTCAGGACGAGTCCCTGCGATGCCACTCCATTCGCATCATCGCGGTTCCCTTTGCCGATGTTCCTGGCTATGGCCGCGGAAGCACCTATCCCGAGACCGTTCCCGATCCCTATCAGGACGCAGTATATCGGATAGACCGCGCCGATCGCGGCCATGGGATCCGCACCCAATCCGGCGACCCACAGGCTGTCCACTATGTTGTTGACCTGCTGTATGAAGAGAGCGACGGCTATGGGGATCGTCAGGGCTATTATGCCCTTCCTCTGGTCCCCCAGAAGTACCCTGGTGCCCTCTGTCGCATCGTCCATTGAACACAACTGAGCATCAGGTTGTATTTACATTAGCCCTTCCTAACCTGCGCAGGGTACGTGTAGCCCAGAATCCGAGTATGGCCGCACCTGTTATCTCCGACACGGCGAGACCGTACCATATCACGGAAAGGTCCCCGAACGTGGAGAGCACAGCGCATATCGGCACACCGAGCATGTTCATGATGACGGTCGCCACAAGCGACCTGGTCCCCATTCCCAGGGACTGGAACATGCTCGCGGATGCGTAGCTCACGGTGACGAACGGCACGAATAACGCTCCCACCCTCAGGAACGCGGTCAGCTGGTCCCCGAGCTCCTCCATCCCGTCGGAATACGAGAAGAGCATGGCGATCAGCGGAGCGAACACCATCAGGAACACAGCCATCGCGATCATCGTGTATGTACCGTACTTCACGGACAGCAGATACGTCTGCCTGAACTTGTCCATCCTTCCCGCGCCGTATGCCGCGGCGCAGATCGGGACGATGGAGAACCCGAACGACATCGCGGGGATCATGATGATCTCCAATGCCCTCCATCCGGAGGAGTACACGGCTATGCCGTTCACCGGGTCGAGGCCCATGATGATGTGGTTCATGATTATGGCCATCAGGGACATGAAGATGAACTCCATCGATGCGGGGATGCCCACCTTCATGATGTCCCTGTCAATCTCGGAATCGAAGCGGAATCCTCTCAAAGTGATCCTGACGAACGTGTCCTTCTTGACGAAATACCAGTAGAGTCCGATGACCATGCACACGACCATGGAGATGGATGTTGCCCATGCCGCACCGGCTATGCCCCATCCGAAAAGGTAGATGAAGATCGGGTCGAGGATGATGTTCACCACCGCCCCGGCGACCTGGATGTTCATGGCGCGCTTGGACGCGCCCTCGGACCTCAGCAGTCCGTTGAGGATCGACCCCACCAGGATGACGGGGATGAACAGCAGAATCGGGATGGCGTACTCCATGCACTCGTCCATGTAGTCCCCCGCGCCGCATACGGACATCAGGGGCTCTGCAAAGACCAGGAACAGCACGGCCATCGCCACTCCTCCGACGAGACCTATAATGACGGCCTGGGCCGCCACATTGGAAGTCCCTTTGTAATCTTTGGCGCCTATGCGCCTGGAGAGCGCCTGGGAGGCTCCCACTCCGATACCGTTACCGAATCCCATGACGATGAAGAACATCGGGAAGACCACGCCGGTCGCGGCAAGGGCCCCTGCCCCCATACCGGCAAGCCAGACCGCATCGATCATGTTGTTCGCGGACTGGACCACCGTCGCGACCATCATAGGGAGGGCCATCGCTATCAACGCCTTCTTCGGATTCCCGAGAAGTGTCTTCACATCCTCCGTCTCCACTACCTGATCGCTCATGACTACCTCTCTTCCACTCATGTATATGTATATTGTGAGCGACGCTTCACACCGTTCCTGCCCCGGAATGCCCTTTCGGAGGCTTCCCAAGCCCGCACCATTTATATCGGTTGATTTAATCGGAAACGGTATGCGGATCGCGGCTGTACTGAACGACAGATGCCAGAACAAGAAATGCAATCAGGAATGCGCCAAGTTCTGTCCCCTCAACAGGACGGGAGTGGAGTGCGTCACATTCGGCGAGAGGGGCAAGCCCATCATATCGGAGACCCTCTGCCAGGGATGCGGTATCTGCGTCAACAAATGTCAGTTCGAGGCCATCAAGATCATCGGACTCGCCGACGAGCTGAAGGAGGAGATGATCCACCAGTACGGCGAGAACTCGTTCCGCCTGTACAGGCTGCCGGTTCCCAAGAAGGGACTCGTCACCGGTATCCTGGGACCGAACGGTATCGGAAAGACCACCGCGATCAAGATGCTGTCCGGGACCGAGGTCCCCAACCTGGGGAACTACGAGAACCCTCCCAGCAAGGAAGAGGTCCTGAAGCACTTCGCAGGGACCGAACTCCACGACTATCTGGAGAACGTCTATGCCGGAAAGGTCAGGACCGCCATCAAGCCGCAGTACGTCGACAAGCTCCCGCTCAGCGTCAAAGGCGTCGTGAGGGACCTCCTGTCCAAGGTCCAGGACCGCATGACCGTGGATGAGGCCGCAGAGATATTCGATCTGAAGGAGGTCCTCGACAGGGAACTCTCCAAACTCTCCGGAGGAGAGCTTCAGCGCCTTGCGATGGCCGCCACCATGATGAAGGAGGCCGACGTCTACTTCTTCGACGAGCCCACATCCTATCTCGATATCTATCAGAGGGTCAAGATGGCCCGTCTCATCAAGGAGCTGAGCGAGGAGAAGCAGGTCATGGTCATCGAGCACGACCTCGCCATCCTGGATTTCCTCGCGGACAACGTGAACGTCGTCTACGGTTCCGAGGGAGCCTACGGAGTGTTCACCCTGGCCAGACAGGTCAGGACCGCCATCAACGTCTACCTGGACGGATACCTCCCCGAGGAGAACATCAGGTTCAGGGACAGGCCCATCGAGTTCGAGGCATCCCCGCCCAGGGGAGACTGGCAGACCGCCGACCTCATCTCGTTCTCCGAGCTGACCAAGGACTTCGGAGAGTTCAAACTGGACATATCCGGAGGATCCGTCAAGATCGGAGAGTCCGTCGGTATCGTCGGACCCAACGCAACAGGAAAGACCACGTTCGTCAAGATCCTTGCAGGCGTCATCGAAGCGGACTCCGGACAACTGGACGGAAAGGTCAAGGTCTCGTACAAGCCGCAGTACATATCCGGCGACTACGACGGCACCGTGCAGGACCTCCTATACGCCAAGGCATACGACACGGTCACATCCGGATTCTTCAACGGAGAGGTCATCGAACCCCTCGGCATCAAGTACCTGATGGACAAGAAGGTCGGGAACCTGTCCGGAGGAGAGCTTCAGCGCGTCGCGATCACACTCTGCCTCGCATCCGAGGCCGACATCTACCTGTTCGACGAGCCTTCCGCGTACCTCGACTCCAACCAGAGGATGAACGCCGCGAAGACCATCAGGCGTATGATGGAGAAGACCGGACGCAGCGCAATGGTCGTCGACCACGACATCTACTTCCTCGACATGGTGTCCGATTCGATGATGGTGTTCGGAGGAGACCCCGGACACCACGGTATCGGAGACGGACCCTTCGACATGAGGGACGGAATGAACAAGTTCCTCTCCGCCGTGGACGTCACCTTCCGCAGGGATGCGGACACCCACAGGCCGAGGATCAACAAACCCGGCTCAAGGCTCGACCGCGAGCAGAAATCCAGAGGCGAGTACTACTACGCCTGATCCGGGACGGGGCGGACCTTTTCTCCGCCCTTCCCGTCTTTTTTCGCCGATACTGTAGCAATCGCCGAACATAGTTCCGTAACCTTCAATAATAAAGTCATGTCATGACCACGCATGGGAAAAGCAGACACCCATGTGCACACCGAATATTCGGGCTTCAACAAGCTCGGTGTGATGAAGTTCCCCGAATCCGTTGCCCTGCCCGACGTCCAGGTTGACAAGGCAAGGTCCAACGGCATGGATGTGCTCTGCATAACCGACCACGACGAGACCGCCGGCGCGTTCATCGCCCAGAAGTACGCCAAAAGGTACAACGACATCGAAGTCGTCGTCGGAGAGGAGGTCACCACCGAAGACGGCGAGATCATCGGGCTTTTCCTCAACGAGAGGGTCCCCGACATGCTGTCTGTTGAGGAGACCGTGGACATCATCCGCGAACAGGGCGGACTGACCATAGCTCCGCATCCTTTCAGCTTCCATGTGCCCGGACTCCAGGAGAAGATCTTCGAGATCGACCTGGACGGATTCGAGACGATAAACGGCGGACACCCGGACGCTTACAGCAACATGTTCGCCAGGCTCGTCATGGACCGCCACCCCGGAAGATGGGCGGAGATATCCGGAAGCGATGCCCATTCCACATACACCACGGGATACAACTGGACCGAGTTCCCGGGTAACACCGCGGAGGATTTCAGGAAAGCTGTGCTGTCCAAGACCACCAAGGCCTGCGGAGTCCCCGCACCTGTGTTCGGACAGGTCCAATGGAGCGTCGATGTCGTCCTCGGAGGACAGAAGCTCCTTTACAAATCACTCATCGGGAAGCTGAAGAACGTCCCCAACGACCACCTGATCGAGAAGATCAACAGCATCAACGACCTCAAGAAGGCCACGGGGATATTCGCCGGATTCCTCTATGTCGTGCCCCCGATCTCATTCATCGCCACCGTTCTCAGCGTGTCCTATCTCAAGAAGGGTGCGGCGGACATGACCGCCAAGATCCCCGAGCGCATTTCTGAGATCGATAAGATCATCTCGTGGATCGACGAACACGGAGGCCCCGGAAATGCAAAGAAGGACGATCTATAAGGTCGCGACATCCGTCCCGGAAGATCATCTGGATGCCGTCATGGATTCTGTTTCAGGTGTTGTCTATCCGATCTACCCCGGATACGACCGCGTGTTCTCATACTGGCCTGTCACCGGCACGTGGAGACCTCTCGAAGGTTCCGACCCGTACCTCGGCAGGATCGGAGAGATCGAGACCGCAAAGGAGATCAGATTGGAATTCGCGGTCACCGAGGAGGATCTCGGCGCCGCGGTGAGGGCGATCAGAGATTCGCACCCTTATGAAGAACCTGCGATAGATGTGATCCCGATGATCCCCTGGAAGAGCGTCATTCCTTCGGACGATAGTTGAAGACGTTGTCAAATGTCTTCTGCATCCTATGGATCTTGATACTCTGAAGCCTGTATCCCTTCTCATCCTCGTCCAGAAGTCCGAGTTCCACGAAATTGGAGAGGATCTCCTCTGCCATGTCGTATTGGCATTCCACACCTATGACGATGTCTATCAGCCTGTTGCGACACGAGACCAGGGACGGCAGGACACCGCCGTTGACGGCAAGGAACCTGTCCTTCACGGTGTCGTAGATGTCCAGATTCTCGCAGCACACCTTCTTGGCGTCTTCGAAGCGGTCGGCTCCGAAAAGACCCTCGATGTATGCCTCGTTCACAAGGAACCTGCTGTAATCGTCCAGATCGGCCTGTCTGGCGAAGTCCCCGACCGATATGGACAGCCCGTAGTTGTGGTCGTCCGTGCACCTCCTCATGAGTTCGGTGACGAATGCCTGCTCGGAGGATGTGTCTATGCCGTTCAGGTATCTGCGGACCTTGACCTTGTCAGGGTCTATGAGGCCTTGGAACCAGTCCGAGACCCCTGCGTCGACGATTTCCCTTGGAACTTCAATCTGAGCCATCGGCCAGTGTATCATCGGACCTGATAATAGTAGTTGCGAAGACGGCCTCACTCGGACTTCATATCGTCATCTATCTTCACGATCTCCCCGCGGCAGTGGGGCTTCCCGAAGCACAGCATCTGGGAGTTCCAATCCATCTGAGAGATGAAGTCGGCATGCCTCTCGAAGCAGTTCCTCTGACAGTGGGCGCAGTCGTAGTCCCTGCAGGGGACCGCAGTGATGGACATCTCCACACTGTCCCCGAACTTCGCCTTGACGGCCTCGTTGACCTCGGCAAGCTCCACATCCTCCTGCTCGATGGTCATGGAGCGGGGGAGCACGATCCTCATGTCGATGTAGATCCTCGGACCATACTTTATCAGACGGAGATTGTAAACATCGATCCAATCATCGTGCCTGTACTCGCAGATGAGCTTGGTGACATCCGAGATAAGGGATTCGTCGGCACGGTCCATCGTGTCGTCGACGGACTTCTTAATGACCCCCACACCGGTGTACATGATGATTATACCGAAGACCACGGCTATGCTGGAGTCCAGCCACCTCATGTCGTGTCCCATGGACTGCGCGACGAAGACCACTGCGAGACCGATCAGGATACCGATAGAAGAATATGTATCGGAACAGAGATGCTTCCCGCTGGCCTCCAATGCGGGAGAGCGGTTCTTCCTGCCCTTCCTGATGGCCATGCGTCCGACGACGTAGTTAGCAACAGCGGCCAGTGCGACCAGGACCAGACCGATGTCCAGCTGTCCGATCTCCCCGGGGTTGATGAACGACCTTATGGATTCAAGGATGATCAGACCACCGGCGATGATGATCATCGTACCTTCGATGGCGGAGGAGATGATCTCGATCTTACCGTGTCCGAACGGATGGGTGCGGTCGGCAGGCTGTGCAGAAAGGTAGAGAGCATACATTCCGATGCAGGCGGCAACGACATTGACTATGGATTCCGTTGCATCCGTCAGGATCGCGACGGATCCTGTGAGCCCGTAGGCGATGAACTTTATCGCCATCAGGGTGAACCCCAGGACGACGATCACCTTCTGAAACTCGAAGTTGTCATCGGACACTTTCGACATGCTTTCTCCCCTCCTGTCAGGATATCCTGCCTGTATCCATCGTCTCGACGATGTCCGGCATCCTGTCTTACCGACGATTGAACTACAATATACGTCCATCGGTCCCGGGGCACAGCATCTCGGAAAATATGTCCGGTTCAGGCTGAATCCGCATCGTTCCCGGACGAGCCCCTCATAACCGACATGCAGGCTCCGACCAGGCACATGATGACACAGAGCGCGAACGAGAACCTCATCACCGTTAGGAACGAGTCGTAGGTCTCGGGGGTCAGGTTGTCCATGCTTCCCATGATGACGGATATGAACAGCATCGCGACGCCCATGCTGACCATCATCCCAGTCTGCCTCATGACCGCGACCATGGCGGATGCCTCCCCGGTCTCGCTGCGGTCCACGGAGCCCATTATGATGGATGTGTTCGGGGCCGAGAACAGGGAGAATCCCAATCCCACGACGGCCATCGTCAGTACGATAAGCGGAAAATCAGCCTCCAGGCCATAGAGCAGGAACAATGACGTCCCGCCTGCGGATAGCAGCATCCCCAGCGTGGGGAGGATCCTCTTCTCAGACATCCTGTCGGACAGCTTGCCGAAATACGGGGTGCCGACGGCCTGGATCGCCGGTTGGACTAGCATCAGCATACCTGCCTCCGTTGCGGTCAGGCATCCTATTGTCTGAAGGTACAGCGCAAGGAAGAACGATATCGAATATGACGAGGCGTAGTTCAGGAAAGCGGTCAGGCAGGAGCCTGCGAAGACCCTGTTCCTGAAGAGCCCTACATTCAGAAGACGCCCGTCGGACGCTATCTGGGAGCGGATGAACAGCACCAGGAACACCAATCCCACCGCGAGCATGACGAACGCCCACGGCTGGGGCATGTTGATGACACCGCCCATGCTCAGTGCGATGGCCAATCCGTACAGGACCGATCCGGTCCCGTCCATCGACGACCCGGGATCGACCACTATCTCGTGTCCGAAGCGGGATATGCACATCAGAGCTGCGGCCGCTATGGGGATTATCACCAGGAACAGGCTGTGCCATCCGAACAGGTCGTTAAGGATCCCTCCCAACGGAGGTCCTGCGGCCAGTCCGATGTAGACGCACATGGTCTGGAACCCTATCGCCCCTCCCCTGAGGTCCGACGGGAACACATCGGTGATCATCGCTATGCTCGTGGTCACCAATGCTGCGGATCCGAATCCCATGATGACCCTGCACATGATCAGGAACCAGAACGACGGGGACAGAGGCGCTATGAGACACGCCACCGCCAGGACGGACGTGCCCATCATGAACGTCATCTTCTTGCCGTGTATATCCGCAAACTTGGCCAGAGGGACCATAAACACGACGGATGAAAGAAGGAATGCGGTGTTCACATAGCCCTGCTCGTGGGAACCGACGCCGAACTCGTTGCCGATGTTCAGAAGCGAGAGGTTCATCATCGTGCTGATGAGCGGCGTGATGAAACCCGCTATGCAGCATGCTATCAGAACGGTTCTGCACTCCGACTCGGTATAGGTTCCCATATCTGCCACCCTCGTCACGTAAAATGCCCTCTATTATAGAATTTTCTTAACACGAAAGCCGGGTGCGGTGCCTCTCAATCCCCTCGGATGCACATATTACACGGACCGATCGGGACAATAGATAAATCCGAGACCCAAATCTAAGGGTATGGACCCCCGTATCCCAGAGATAGCCGAGAGGATCCGCGCTCTGCGTGAGATCTGCGGATTCGAGACCGCCGAGATGGCAGAGGCCACAGGCGTGACGGAAGAAGAGTACATCCAACTCGAGTCCGGCGAGAATGATTTCGGATTCACGTTCCTTTTCAAATGCGCCGAGAAACTGGGAGTTGACATGATCGAGATCATAACGGGGAGCAACCCCCATCTCACCGATTTCACGATCACCAGGTCGGGCACCGGCCTGCCGATAAAGAGGCGCGAGGGATTCAGCTACTACCACCTCGCGGCCACGTTCAAGGACAAGATGGCGGAACCGTTCCTCGTGAAGGCGCCTTTCATCCAGGAGGAGCAGGACAAGGAGATCCACCTGTCCCATCATGAAGGCCAGGAGTTCGACTACATCCTCTCCGGAACACTCAGATTCTCCCACGAGGGAAGGGAGGTCGACGTCGGGCCGGGAGATACCCTGTACTACGACTCGGGCAAAGGCCACGGGATGATCGCCACATCGCCCGAAGGGTGCGTGTTCCTGGCGATCGTCCTGAAGAAGGAGGGTTCCGATTGATAGGCCTGTACAAGGATTACCTCCGCGAGGTGAAGAACGAGAAGGGCATCGTCACCAAGGCCCATCTGGAAGTCCCTCCGGGATTCAACTTCGCATACGATGTCGTCGACAGGATCGCCGAGGCCGAACCCGACCGCAGGGCGCTCCAGTGGTGCAGCATAACCGGCGCCGAGAGGATGTTCACATTCGGGGACATCAAACGCCTCTCGGACAAGACAGCGAACTATCTCTCGTCCCAGGGCATCTCCAAAGGCGACTACGTCCTTGTGGTCGTGAAGCACAGCTACCAGTTCTGGTATCTTTCCATCGCTTTGCACAAGATCGGCGTAGTGATGGTCCCGGCCACGTTCATGCTCAGGAAGCATGACATAGAGTACAGGGTGGCCGCCGCCGGCATCAAGGCATGCGTATGTACCACCACATGCGACATCGCAGACCAGGTGGACATCTCCGAGAACATACCAACTCTGGAGAAGAAGTTCATCCTCAACGGCAAGAGGGAGGGATGGATCGACTTCGATGCGGGAGTGGAAGCAGCACCGGAATCGTGGACGAGGGTGCCCAACAACTCCGACGACATCATGCTGATGTACTTCACATCGGGGACCGCAGGGAACCCGAAGATGGTCCAGCACGACTTCTCGTACCCTCTGGCGCACATCGTCACCGCGAAGAACTGGTACTGCGTGAACCCCGACGGACTGCACTTCACCATCGCGGACACGGGATGGATCAAATGCGCATGGGGAAAGCTCTACGCCCCGTGGATGATGGAGGGCGGCATATTCGTCTACGAGTTCGAGAAGTTCGAACCCTCCGACATCATGGACAAGATCGAGAAGTACCGCATAACCACGCTCTGCAGCCCCCCGACCATGTTCAGGATGTTCCTGAACGCCGGCGTCGAGGGACACGACCTGTCCTCGCTGACGCATACCGGCATAGCCGGAGAGGCCCTCAGTCCGGACACGTTCAAGAAATGGTACGAGGCCACAGGACTCAAGCTCATGGAGGCATTCGGACAGACCGAGACGCCTCCGATCGTGGGGACCTGGGCCGGAATGGAGCCGAAGCCCGGTTCCATGGGCGTCCCGTCACCGCTCTTCGACGTGGATTTGGTGGACCCCGAAGGGAACAGCGTACCTGCAGGAGTGGACGGAGAGATCGTCGTCCGCCTTTGGCACAGGGAGCCCGGGATCACAGTTGGATATCTTGCCAACGACGAAGGCAACCGCGTCCTGAAGGAGGAGAAGGTCCATCACACCGGCGACGTTGCCTGGAAGGACGAGGACGGATACTTCTGGTATGTCGGAAGGAACGATGACATCATCAAATCCTCCGGATACAGGATCAGTCCGTTCGAGATCGAGAGCGTGCTGATGCACCATCCCGCGATATTGGAGTGCGCCATAACCGGCGTGCCCGATCCCGTCAGAGGACAGCTAGTCAAGGCCACCATCGTCCTGAGGGAGGGATTCACGGGCGACGAGGCCCTGGTGAAGGAGCTCCAGAACTACGTGAAGAAGGAGACCGCCCCGTACAAGTATCCGAGGACGGTCGAGTTCGTCGAGAACCTGCCCAAATCCACCAGCGGGAAGATCATGCGCAGGAAGATCAGGTGCGACGACGCCAAGCAGGATCCCAAACAATGACATTCAAGGGCCCGGGACGCCGGGCCCACCTTACAACAGAACGCATTTGTTATCTATTTGTCAGATGAATCCATGATACGGGATGATACTATGAGCGGTTGTCCTGAAGAAATCAAGAAAGAACTCGGACTTGTCCATGTCTACACAGGGAATGGAAAGGGGAAGACAACTACGGCCTTGGGACTCGCATTCCGTGCGACGGGAAGGGGACTGAACGTCATAATGCTCCAGTTCCTGAAACCCGACAACTGCTATGGCGAGCACATCGCATCCAAGAGGCTCGACGGATTCACGATCATCCCCATGGGAGCCGACCACATGTGCGGCCAGGCAGTGCCCAGGGAAGTGGACGAGGAACTCACCAGGAAGGGTCTCGAGAAGGCGAAAGAGGTCCTCACATCAGGAGAATACGACCTGGTCATCCTGGATGAGGTCAACAACTCCATGAAGTTCGAGCTCATCGACCCCAAGGGTCTCATAGAGATCCTCGAAAGCCGCGCCCCCCACACAGAAGTTGTCCTAACCGGAAGGGGCGTCCCGCAGGAGGTCATCGACTACGCCGACCTTGTGACGGAGATGAAGCTGATCAAGCATCCGTTCGACAAGGGGATCGATGCACGCATGGGCATAGAATACTGACTTTTCGGCTCCAACTGACCTGAGAACATCCGGTTATTTGTACAGGAAGTCAATCACGGCGTGTTATGACACTATTCAACAGCATCACCGAGACCATTGGGGAGACGCCGCTTGTGCGTCTGAACAGGATCACTCCACCCGGCACAGAGGTCTATGTGAAGATCGAGAAAGGAAACCCCGCAGGCTCCATCAAGGACAGGGCGGCCCTGCAGATGATCAACGATGCTGTCGCCCGCGGAGCCCTGAAGGAGGGAGGCACCATAGTGGAGCCCACCTCCGGCAACACCGGCATCGCCATCGCAATGGTCGCCGCAGCCAGGGGCTTCAAAGCGGTCATCGTCATGCCCGACACCATGTCCAAAGAGCGCATCTCGCTCATGAAGGCATACGGAGCGGAGGTCATCCTCTCGCCCGGAGCGGAGGGCATGAAGGGCGCAGTGGACGAGGCCGAGAGGATCTGCAAGGAGAGAGACGGCTTCATCTGCGGTCAGTTCGACAACCCCGCCAATGCGGCGGCCCACAGGACCGGCACCGGGAAGGAGATCCTCAGGGACCTGCCCGATGTCGACTACATCTTCGCAGGCATAGGCACCGGAGGCACCGCCAGCGGAATCGCCATGGCACTGAAGGATGCCGGTTCCAAAGCGAAGGTCATCGGTATCGAGCCCACCGAGAGCCCGCTCCTCACCGAAGGACATGCCGGACCCCACAAGATCCAGGGCATCGGAGCCAATTTCATCCCCGGAAACTACCACGACGACCTCGTGCCCGAGATCTGGAAGGTCACGGGAGACGAGGCGATCGCCACATCCGTCGCCCTCGCCCGCAGGGAAGGGATATTCGCAGGCATATCCTCCGGCGCCAATGTCGCCGCGGCCATCAGAATGGCCGGGAAGGAGCCGTCGGCGCGCATAGTCGCCATCCTCCCTGACGGCGGAGAGAAATACATGAGCCTGGGCATATACGAGTGATAGCATGCCGGTAAAGATTCCGGACGACCTGCCCGCTTCATCGATCCTCGAATCGGAGAACATCTTCGTGATGTCCGAGAAGAGGGCCGTGGCGCAGGACATCCGTCCGCTGGACATCCTGATCATGAATCTGATGCCCACCAAGGTGGAGACTGAGACCCAACTCCTCAGATGCCTCAGTAACAGCCCGCTTCAGACAAACGTCGAGTTCCTGCAGGCGGCCACCCATCTGTCGAAGAACATATCAGCGGAGTATCTGAACCGCTTCTACAGGACATTCGACGAGGTCAAGAACCGTAAGTTCGACGGGATGATAATCACCGGCGCACCGCTGGAATCCATCGACTTCGAGGATGTGGACTATTGGGACGAGCTGTGCAGGATCATGGATTGGACCCGCACCAACGTGTGCTCCACGCTTTACATCTGCTGGGGCGCCCAGGCGGGACTGTTCCACCAGTACGGGATACCCAAGTACAAGCTCGCATCCAAGATATCCGGAATCTTCGAACAGAAGGTCCTGAACCACTACGAACCTCTGACCAGGGGATTCGACGACCGCTTCTTCATGCCCCAGTCGAGACACAGCGAGGTCAGGGCGGAGGACATAGCGGCCAATCCGCACCTCCACATACTGTGCTCCTCGGATGAGTCCGGTGTGGGCATCGTGATGTCCGAGAAGAACGAGGTGTTCATCACGGGACACTTCGAATACGACGCAGGCACGCTTGCCTACGAGTATGAGAGGGACCTCAATGCGGGCATGAATCCTCATGTCCCCGACCACTACTTCGAGGACGACGATCCCTGCAAAGACCCGATCGTGAGATGGAGAGGTCACGCAACGCTGTTCTTCACCAACTGGCTGAACTACTGCGTCTATCAGCTGACACCCTACGATCAGAACGAGATAGGGAAAAACAATCACTGATTAATGACGCGGGGGTTGACGAGCTTTCCGACGATAGCGTCCCTGACGAAATCGTTGAGGTCCGTCGTATCCCCGCGCCCGTCGATCACCTTCTGGACCTCTTCGGCCACGTGAAGGAAGACTTCTTTGAATATCCTGCAGGAATCTCCGCCGTTGTTCTCCATTCCGCATTCATGATACGCATCCATGGAGCAGCCCCCGTTGCAGTACTTGAACACCGGACAAGAGACGCATTTCTCCCTGCGCTGAATGGAACCGATCAGGATCCTCTTGAATCCCTCCGAATGGAACAGCTCGTCGAACGTGTCGTCGTTGATGTTCCCCATGCGGAATTCCTCGGGACATGCCTTCGCGCACGGGTATACTGTACCGTCCGGATTGACGCATATCCATTTCGTGAGACACGAGGAATGGGCGCAGTCCGCCGGGACGGGATCGCCCAGATAATTCAGGATGTACAGATAATGGGGGATCAGGGGCACATGGGCCTCCGAATCGTGGAACCACTCGTCGAACGCCTCAATGCTCCCTCTGATGTACTCATCGGGATCGGGCACCGTGCCGTTGCATTTGGCGCAGCCAGCCGGTATCACCGGATTCAGGGAGAGGTTCGTGCCGTTGACCTTGAAATAATCATAGAGCTCCTTCTGCTTCAGGGCGGTCTCGGCCGAGATCGTCGCGGACACGGAGTACTTGTTCTCCTTAGCGGACAGCATGCCCAACGCCTTGGACGGATCCCCGTCGCGGAGAACGGAATTGTAAGGACCCTCGTATGAGACCCCCACATTGATCATCTTCTCGCGACAGTAGGCCATCAGACGGCGGTTTATGAGCGTACCATTTGTCTGGATAGTGTTGCTGAAGCGATTCCTATCCTTCCCGAAGTACTTCTCCTGAAGGGATATCGCTTCCTTGAAAAACGACATGGGGAGCGTCAGCGGTTCTCCGCCATGCCAGATGAACCATACGGACTCGTACTCCTCGGAGCACTTCCGTATCAGATTCTCCAACGTCTCGGGGGACATCTCCCCCTTCACCCTCTCCTCGGGCGTGTGGTAGCAGTGGCTGCATGAATGATTGCAATACAGCGTCGGCTTTACCACTACAGAGAGGTAGGGCTTCATGCGTTGCGCCTATCAGAAAGGCCAGTATGTCCAGGCACCGTTGAATCCGTTGGTGCAGTAGCAGCAGCATGCCACACAGACAATGACGCCTCCGGCGAGACATCCGTACCATCCGGGGGTGGAACAGCATCCCTTGTCGTCGCAGCAGCAGTAGTCGCACTTGGTGGAACCCTCGTGATCTCCCTTGTCATAGCGCTCGCTGTGGTCTGTCTCAGGAAGTCCCTCCATAGCGAATGCGATGAACGCTGAAGGGGACTGGCTCTCGTAAAGTGCGGTCAATTTGTCTACCGATGCTGACTCGTACGACATTGGATACTCACCTACCGAAGATATAAACTCGGTACGACTGCGGTACCTTGTGCGGATATTTAATCGTTCTCACTGTCCGATGTGAGCCAGCCAATTACGGGACGATAAGGCACGCTTATGTTCCGAACACATCCGTTTCTGCCGCCGATCCGGGAAATCCCATCCTCATGCGACCCGGGATCGCACCGTTTTCCTGCACAGGTGTTATATCGTCGTCCCCGAATCGCACCGACGATGTTCGGTTACACGACCCCGTCGTACGTCAAGATGTCCCCTTCGGACATAAACCAGTACAAGAGGTACTACTGCGAAGGATGCCATCAGCTCAGGGACGGGTTCGGGCTCACCGGGACGCTGACCGTCAACTACGACATGACGTTCAACACCATCCTTCTGTGCGGACTCAGGGGCGGACCTTTCGAGTTGGGTCCGAACACCAGGCATCTGTGCGTCTTCGACCATAGCAAGGCCGCTTCCGAACTCATGGAGCAGATGGCCGCGTACACGCTCATCCTGACCAAATGGGAGCTTCACGACGACGACACCGACAAGCCTTCGCTGAAGACCAATCTGATCTCTCTGACCCTCAACAGGGCCATCGAGAAGGCCACACGCATGTACCCCGAATACGACGACATCGTCGGGAAGGGGTTCGAGGAGCTGAGGAATCTGGAATTGGACGGCTGCAGGGACCCGCTTCTGATGGGACGCACGTTCGGCAGGAGCCTCTCCGCACCGCTGGAGGATTTCGCAGGGGATTCGTGTTCCGAGGAACTGAAGGATGTGTTCACGGAGCTCACCGCATGCGTGTACGTCATGGATGCCGTCGACGATATGGACGATGACTACATGGACGGGACATACAACCCCATCCTCCCGAAGAGCGGCTTCGTGAACAAGAAGGATCACATCAACAGGAACCTCTTCGAGGTGACCGCGCTCCTCAACGACACCATAGGTGCGCTTCAGAAGAGCTACTCCGTCGTGAGGGACTCGATGAAGGGCAATCAGTCAATCTGCGACAACATCGTCTACTTCGGGATCCCCGCATCGGCGAAGAGCGTCATCTCATGCACCACCGAGGCCAAGGGAAGCGTCAAGAACGTCCTTGCCAAGAGAAATGACAGGATGTCAAACCGATCCTGAGGGATCGTAATCCGAGCACACGTCCAGCTCGAACATCTCCTGGCCCGTGCGTCCGCAGACCCCTCCGGAATACGAGGAGCAGTTCTCGCAGCACCCCGGCCTGTAGCGTCCGCATGTACCGTCCCTGTCCGTAGGTCTGGACTCCGGCAGACAAACCCAGAGTCCGTCGGCATGCTTGCAGAATCTGCATGTGTGGCATTTGCGGTAACTCTCATCCATGATGACCGCATCAATGCCGTCCTTAAAGCCATTCGCGCCGGTTAGGACATCTTCGCCCCTACCTGACTTCGATGAAACACCTCGTTCTTCTTATATAATCTCCAGGCGATTCTCAATCGTGGCAATATTTTCCTGCTTCCGCAGTCTCCGGAAAAAACCCCGGATCTACTCCATAGACGAGATAGCGAAAGCAGTAGCTCCTGTTGCCGAGAAATACGATCTGGAATTCGTATATGTTTTCGGTTCGTATGGAAGAGGGGAAGCAAGACCCGACAGTGATATCGACCTGTTCGTCTCAGCCCATAAAGTTCAGGGAATACAGATCGGAAGAGTATTCAGGGATCTTAGGAACGCACTAGGTAAAGAAATCGACATGGTGACCGACTACGGGGATCCGCGTTTCATCGCAATGATACAGAAGGACCTGGTGAAAGTGTATGGGTAATCTGAACAGATGAAACAGACTTGGCACTGGGGATCAGAGATTACACACCACTCCTGATTAAGAATTCACGTCCGGAGATGCAGACTGGTGACTGAGATTAGTCTCGAAGAATATGAACTTGTGAACTAACCTTGGAAATTATTTTTTAGAATACCGATTTAACGCGTGTCATGAGTGTCACATTGGCATACATGGGAATCCCCGGATCGAACTCTGAACAGGCTGCGATGGATTTCGCTGCCAAGAACGGATTCGCCGAGCCTACATTCATTCCGAGGATGGATTCCGAAGGCGTTGTACGTGCCATGGACACCGAACACGTCGACTACGGCGTCGTTGCGGTCGCGAACATCAATGCGGGCCCTGTCATCGAGACGCAGGAGGCCCTTTCCGGAAGGGATGACATCGAGACCGTGGACAGCATATGGGTGCCCATACACCACTGCGTGTTCGTCCTTCCCGGAACGGATTCGATCGGACATGTCGCATCCCACATCCAGGCGCTTCTCCAGACATCGGAGAACCTGACAAGGCTGTTCCCGGATGCCGACCGCATCGAGGTCGAGGACACCGCGGTCGCCGCCAGATACCTGTCCGAAGGCAAACTGCCCAAGGATACCGCGGTCGTATGCAGAGCGAACGCAGGCAGGATGTTCGGCCTCGAGATGATCCATGAGAACATCGAGGACAGAACAGACAATATGACCGAATTCCATCTGCTGAGAAAGAAGGACGTTGCATGATATCCGAACAGATAGAGGAGGACGCGAGGAGGCTCGACGAGATCCTGGCGAACCTCAACAAGGAAGCCGCCAAGCACAAGTCCGAGAGGGACGAGTACAACAAACGCGCCCAGACCCTTGTGGAGAAGCGTGACAGGCTCCAGGCACAGGCAAGGAAGTTGTCATCTCAGGCATCGGTCTTCAAGCAGCAGAGGGACGAATGCAACCTGTGCGCCAAAGAGGCCAAGCAGAAGAGGGACGAGTGGAACGACCGTGCCGCCAGGATGAGGGCATCAGGCGGTCTCGGCGACATCGGCGAAGCCCGCAGCCAGGCCAACAACTGGCATCAGAAGGTCGTCAAGAACTCGCAGGACGGCCAGATCGCACATGACAAGATGCATTCGCTCATGGAGGAAGCGGAGAAGCTCAGGGCCCAGGCACAGGAATGCCACGAGCAGATATCCGTCCTCAGGAAAGCGGCCGATTCAGAGCACGAGAAGTACATCTCGGCCGTGAGAAGGATCGAGAAGGTCAGGGACAACCTCCCCGACTGATCAATCGACGAACAGCATCACATCGCTGCGCAGCAGTCTCATGAACCTGTAAGTGCGCATGATGCCCGTCTTCGGATCGGGAAGCTCCCGTTCCCCCACGGAACGATAGTTGCATTTCTCCAGCACCCTGCCGGATGCCTCGTTCTCGGTGTCGTAGCGGGCCTGTATGAAGGTGTAGTCCGTACGGTCGAATATGTAACGGGTGACCGCCGTCAGAGCCTCGGTCATTATGCCCCTGTCCCAATATTCTTGGGAAAGACAGTAGCCGATCTCGCACCATCCCTCGTCCGGATGGTCCCTGACCGCCGTTATGCTCCCGATGGGCTTCCCCGTCTGCGACCATACGATGCACCAATCCATGGATCCGCATCCGTATTCCGCCACCCAGGATGACAGGATGCCCTCTGTCTCGGAGACATCCTTATGAGGGGGCCATGTCGTGAATGCGGCCACCTCGGGGTCGGACATCCAATTCCTGAAGCATGCCTCCGCATCGGACACTTCGAAGCGCCTGAGCTCCAGACGCGGGGTCATCATGCGGAGCGTCCGCACGGTCATATGACCTCTATCTGAAGAGACGACATGACGTCCAGAGCCTTCTCTCCCAAGGCCCTGTCATAACTTGCGACACAGTCGCGTCTCACCACGATCTTGGCACCGGGATTCGCAGTACGGGCGATGACCGCGTTGGCGATGACGCAGATGTTCGTGGCCACGCCACAAAGTTCGATCTCGTCGTAATCGGGCAGGATGTCCATCAGTTCCCTGCATCCGAACGTGTCCTTCCTGAGGATCCTGCAGCCTTCCGCGAGCCCGCGTACCCTGCCGTGGAGCTCCCATCCGTCCGTTCCGAGGATGCAGTGCTCCACCGGGAGCTTGATACCCTCCGGTGTGCACAGATAATCGGAACCATGGGTGTCCATTGTGAATATCACATCATCGGACGCACCGCGGTACTGCTCGATCCTGTCGCAGACGGCATCCTCTATGGACACCGCATCCGCGCTTCCCAATGAACCGTCCACGAAATCGTTCTGATAGTCGATGACCAGAAGCACCCTCATGACACGGGGGAACCTTTCACACCTTTATACTGGTGGTGGCGCTGAGGTTCTTCCTGATGACGGAATACACCTTGCTGTAGGGGATGCTGTTCAGGATCGATATGTCGACGCAGGACATTCCGTTGCGGTACCCCTTCATGATGATATCATCATAGAGAGTGTCCTCATCCGCATGCCTTTTGGACTTCTCCTCGAATTCATCGATGTCCTGAGACCATGAGCGGGATGTGCACATCGGACATCTGCAGGGGACCTTGCGTCCTTTCGAATGCCAAACATAACCGCATCTCTTGCACTCGTGTTCCTGCGGAGGCACGTTCCACTGATGGGTCCCGCATGAGGGACACCTCTTGGGCGTTCCGTTATGGGAATTCCATGAATGTCCGCAACGCAAACAGGTGATCTTCAGATTGGGATTGTTCCACTTGATGGAACGGCACTTCGGACACCTCTTCGGCAGCTCCTCCTTCCTGGGGATCCAGATATAAGAGCACCGGGCGCAGGACAGCGTGCCACTCGTAGCTTTTTCTGGAGACATAGTAATAAGTTTGGACTCGCAAGATATATAATGATTTCTGATTTTTTTATAAATTGGATGAATATGCATACCATGCTATGGATTACCAGCCATAGCGGAAGCCCAACCATACGGCCAGATAGATGCGTTTATATCTGGGCCTGCGGACCATCGCGACAAAACCTTTAAAAACGGAGACCCTGCCCTCCAGCGGAGCCATCGCATCGCGTATGTCCGAATCATCCCATTCCGAGAACAGCCTATGGGCCTCCATGAAATGAGGATCGCGATAGATGCAACGGTTGTACCATCTGCGGTACTTCCCGGGATCGCCCGCCTTCACTGCAGCGGCGGCCTTCCTTCCGGAGAGCATGGCGACACCTATCCCTCCGTAGCAGAGCGCATTGGCCAATCCCGCCGCGTCGCCGACCAGGAATGCATTGCCGCGGACGGCTTCCGGTACGCCTCCGAACGGAAGATGACGTGCTCCGCGCGATACCGCCTTACCTGATTCTACGACACCTTTTGGCATCCCTACGGACACGAAGCCTTCATGGGACGAAAACCTCCATGTGTAGCATCCGCCGAACTCGGAACCTACGATAAACAACAGATCGTCCTGTTCGCCGGGCTCGATGGTGTTGACCATCGGAAGCATCCCTGCAGGCTTCGTTCCGAAGACGTCCCTCCTGACCACGGAATGGGCACCGTCTGCGCCGATGAGGTATCTGCAGCGGATCTCCCCTGCGGTGGTGTCGACGATGAAACCGTCATCGTCCTCGGAAACCCTGACGGCGGTCCCGCGTATGAGCTTCGCATCGCATCTCCCGCGGATGTCGGCCAACATTCCAGGACGGTCCACTATCGACCCCTTGATGGGGAAGACCGTCTCTGTCCCGCCTGAGGACGCGATCGTGATGCCGTCCACGTCCTTCACGCGATGTGACGGAGCGATATCGTTCAACGATATCATCCTCGAGCTGACCGCCTCCCCGCAAACGGAATGATAGACTGAGAAGCGTTCATCTGACAGCCTCTCCAACAGGATCACATCCAGACCGCTGCCCGTCAGCTCTCTTGCGGCGGACGATCCCGCCGGCCCGGAGCCAATGATCAGTACGTCGGTCTTCATGAGGTATCACGCCAGGAGTATGAGCTGCTTGGATATCGCCATGCGTATCTTCATCATGACAGTGCGCTGAGAATACATCTCGTCGGTGTACTCCACACTGTCATCCAGATCGGCAATGAACCTCTCGGCCGCCTGCTCGGTTATCCTGTCCGAATACACCATGACGTTCGTCTCGAAATTGAGCGCCAGCGACCTGTGGTCCAGATTGGCGGAGCCCACCGAGCAGATGTCGTCATCCATGAGTATCATCTTCTCGTGGACGAATCCGTTCCTGTACCTCCAGATTCTGACACCGTGGTCCATGAGCAGTTTGGAGTATGTGATGTTGTTCCAATAGACGAACATGTGGTCCTTCTTGTCCGGGATCAGGATCCTCACGTCCACTCCCCTGCGGACGGCGTTGCCCAAGGCGACCACCATCGATTCGTCCGGGACGAGATACGGGGTCGTGATGTACAGCCTGTGCTTAGCACTGGACATCATCGCCAGATACTGCATCTGGACCGGGTTGTTCGGCATCGAGTCCGGACCTCCGGACACCATCTGCATCCTCACATCCCCGTCCTTCGGAAGCTCCGGATCCAGATAATTGTCGATCGGCCTCATCCTGTCGCGCTTGGCGCAGTACTGCCAATCCGCACAGAACCTGACCACGAGAGGCACGACCCCGGGGCCGACCACACGGACCGAGGCGTCCCTCCAATGACCGAGCGGACCGCTTCCCTGATACTCGTCGCCGATGTTGAACCCGCCGCAGTACCCGATCCTCCCGTCTATTATCGCGATCTTCCTGTGGTTCCTGTTGTTCTTCTTGGGACTGAGCATCAGGTTGATCGAGGAATGGAACATCGCATAGTGGCCGCCGGCGTTGATGAACTTGAATATGCCTTCCTTCGGACCCTTGCCGATACCGAACGCATCCGTGAGGAGTCTGACCTCCACACCCTCCCTCACCTTGTTTATGAGGATGTCCACGAGGGTGTTCCCGACCGTGTCGTTGCGGATGATGTAATACTCTATGAGAATGGATTTCTTCGCCGACCTCAGATCCTGCATCAGGGCGGTGATCTTGTCGTTGCCCTCGGTGTACAGGGTCATCTCGTTGCCCTTGGAGTACGACCATGCGCCGGCACGCTCCATCGCCTTGGCCATCGAGTATTCGTCGGCCTTCGATGGATCGCCGCCCAGATCCTGCTCCAGGATGCCGGATTGTATCTCCGCGCCCTCCATCAGCTGACGGTCGGTTATGTTCTTGGGCATGAACTTCCTGCGATTGTAGATCGTGGAGCCCATGTACATGTACAGGATGAACCCGACCGGCGGAAGGAGGACCATCACGATCAGCCATGTGAGGAACACCCTCGGATCGTACTTCTCGAGCAGCAGCATGATGAAAAGGGCGATGATGTCCGCTATCACGATCACCATTACCAGGTCTGAAAGGACGTTGGTGTATGATAGAATCTGATCGACAAGCGACATCGTGCCCACCATGTTGATTGTATATTTGTCGGTGTTGGGTCGACTCTGCGGTCATCCCGCACCGTCACACGAACACAATCTGAACCAGCACCATATAAAGGATGGTACCGGCCCCGATGCTCAGGAGGATGTTGCGTTTCCAGAGATGGAGCGCTATGACGGTGACGCATGCGATCAGCTCCGGAAGGCCGTACGGATATGCGAAGACAGATGTGGACCTCAGGCAGTACACCACCAGCATACCGATGATGGCGGGCGGTAGGACCTTCCCTATGTACACGACGCTCTTCGGGATCTCCTTCCCCTTGGGGAAGGCGAGGAAAGATGCGGCACGGGTGGCGAAGGTCGCGATGGCCACCACGGCGATCATCACAAGGGATGCGCCTGTGTCAAGCATCGCTTCCGCCCTCCTCCTTGCCGCTGTCGGGCTCCATCCTCTTCCTGCATACCAGTATCACGGCGACGATCAGGAGCATCGTGGGAAGCACGAAGCCATCCGCCCCGAACACCGCCAGACACACCAGGGCCGAGAGCACGCCTATGAGCTCGGACACCCTGTTACTGCGGCTCATCCACATCTCTATGAACAGGACGAGGAACAGCGCGGTCATGGCGAACTCTATCCCGGTGGAATCGAATGGCATGGCCGTGGCCGCCAGACACCCGATTATGGTCCCTGCTATCCAGTAGATGTGGTTCAGAAGTGTGATCGAGAAGATGAAATCCTCCTCGTCCACGCCTTCGGGGACCTTCGTGGTGCATACCACGGAATATGTCTCGTCCGTCATACCGAATATCATGTACCATCTCTTGCGGCCGAAACGGTTGTAGCGGTCCACAAGGGACAGTCCGTAGAACACATGCCTGATGTTCACCATCAGAGTGAGGAACACGGCCTGTACCAACGAGTATCCGGGAACGAAGAAATTGACGGCAAGGTACTGTCCGGACCCTGCGTAGACGACCAGACTGACCAGTATCGCCCACAGGACGTTGTAGCCCATGTCGGCGAACATGACCCCGAACGCCAGCCCGATGAACAGGTACCCTGTCAGTATCGGGATCGTGTAGGGGAACGCCTTTTTCATGGCGTACGACATCTTGCCCATTTTACACACTTCGGAGACCGTAGCCGGGGCAATGCCCCGGTCATGATCATTCGTCGTCGGATCCCGACCTCACCTTGACGGCGATTCCCTTCTTCATGCGCTTGATCTCGGATTCCACAAGGAACGCCCTGCCCGTTGCGACGGGCCTGTCGGAGGAATCGGTGACGATGACCTCCTCCATGGGGCGGATCTCGGGATCGCAAGACGTGACGAACTGGCAGAACACGTTCCTGCCGTCGGAGACGAAGGGTATGGCATCGTCTGTGACCACGACCCTCATGTGAGGTGCGGGGACGGTGGAGACAATCCTCTTGGCACCCTCCATCCTGAGGGTGTACAGACCGTCCCCGGCACGCATCGAGAGAACATGCTCCCCATCGGAGATGACGTTCCTGATCTTGCCTGTCTTCTTGCTGGTGATCAGCTGAACGGGCTCCCTGAACAGCGCATCGGCGGCCTCCAGTCCGAACTGGTATCTGGCGACTGCCTTGGCCCTGAGCAGGTCAGCATCGTACTCCTCCGTACCGTCGTCCGGGATCTGCTCGGGCTCGATGGCCTTCGTGAATCCCTTGGCGCTGAGGAACTGGAATGTGAGTCTCTCGGATTCCGTCTCGGTCTCTGCATCCGCGATGGTCGGGAACAGAGACTGCGCGAGAGGGTACATCTCGTCCAGCTCGGCGGGTATAGGTCCCCACGGGGAGACGACTATGGGCGTGTAGCCTGCCTTGCGGGCCTTGTCGAACATCTCGGCATAGGGCCTGCTGTACGGCTTGCCCTGACAGTCAGGGAACAGGACGGCCTTGTCCGTAGAGGGGACGTACCTGCTTCCGAGCCTATCGAGGTAGCGCTTGTAGACCGGCCTCGACCTGCTCTCGGGTCCGGTGTAGAATACAGCTCCGTCCCTGCTGATGGGGTCGTAGAGCTCCATCTGTCCCTGGTACTCCCTGAGCCTCCTGAGACCGTCCAGCAGAGCGGGGTGCGCCCTGCACCTGTTCTCTGCGAGCTCCCAGAGCCTGCCCTCCTTGAGGTATCTCTTGACGAGTGCGAGCTCCTGTGTGATCTGATAGAGGTTGTGCTCGGCGATGAGCTTGGTGCGCTTGTTCTTGTCCATGCGCCTGAGGGCCTCGAGGGTGTGCCCCCTGCATGCGGGACAGTTGCAGTCGAGCGTCTGCATGTCCTGGAGCCTGAAGGTTCCGTCGAGGAACATCATCCTGTCGTCCCTTGCGAACTTTGCGTAGGATGCGGAATCGAAGAGGTCGCATCCCATGAGGGTCAGGAGCGCGAGGACCATGGGGTGTCCGGCTCCGAATGCATGGACGGGCCTGTTGGGGTTGAGTCCCTTCTTCGATGACATCACAACGTCTACCAGCTCGGAGTAGCGGTACTGCTCCATCAGGGGGACGATGCCGCCGATGGGGTGGACGTCCACATCCATATCGGCCATACCTGCGGCGCTGTACTCCCTGAGGTCCGTGTAGAT
Source organism: uncultured Methanomassiliicoccales archaeon (assembly GCA_934702355.1). Lineage (GTDB taxonomy): Archaea > Thermoplasmatota > Thermoplasmata > Methanomassiliicoccales > Methanomethylophilaceae > Methanoprimaticola. The sequence goes on along the minus strand of CAKUXX010000004.1, from coordinate 72,009 downwards.
GGAACCCTGGACGACACCGTTGATCATCATGTCGCCCTTCATGTCGCAGGCCTCCTGCGTGCGCTCCAGCGTGGTCTCCAGGGACCATTTCGTCTTGGCGTATGTCCAGTCGGGCTCGGTGAATATGTCGAGGACGGTACCGATGTCGGTGCCGATCGACTTCTGGAACTCGATGATCTCGGGGTTGGTGACCTCGACCTCCCCGTACATGTGGCTTTGGAACGTTCCGGAGTCGGTCATGATGACGCCGGGGAAGTCCAGCATCTCGTGCAGACCGACTTCCTGCGCCTTCTCCTTGAGTGCGGGGCTGTTCCTGATAATGTATGAATTCGTGATGAGTGCCTTGAATCCGAATGTGTCGTAAAGCTCCCTCGGAGGGACAGTGCATATCTTGGGATTGACCACAGGGAGGAGTGCGGGCGTCTCTATGGTACCCGACTTCGTGGCGAACTTCCCAATCCTCGCCATTCCGTCCCTTCTGACGATCTCGAACATCAGGGTTAGGATGGGCAGGTTGTATTAATAAGAGATGAACAGGGGGCGGGCATCCCCTCGGGGATGCATCCCCCATACGGTTTCGTACGGAAGACCCGGGATCAGTTCAGAACGTCGATCTGATTGCGGTTCTCGTCTGCGAACACCTTGGCGATGGCGTTCTTCATTATCGTGTCCGGGACGTCCTCGACATACTCCTTCTTCCAGTCCAGCGTGGGCCTTCCGAATGAGACGAGCTTGGGGCCACTGTCGCATACCTCCTCGGCATCGAGCATCTTGAGCTCCAGGCCCTCGATTATCTCCGGGATCGTCATCCCGTTGATGTACACCTCGTTCCTCCCCTCCTGCTGGACCGTCTCCTTGTATGCGCAGGAGATGTCGGCCATCTGCATCTCGAAGACCAGGTCCTTGATGTACTGGTTCATCGCCGCACAGGTCCTGCGGCGGATGGTCGGATCGTCCGGGTCCGCGCCGTGCCTGTATTCGATGTTTATCATTGCCATGGACCGTGAATCCTGATACGGATTGATAACCGTAGCGGGGTCCCGGGACCCCCTTACAGGTGGTGCTGGCAGTGTCGTTTTCCCCTGGAACCTCTGTTAACGGCGTGTCTCCATCGTTATATATTGGAAACCGATTCTCCGGAATATTACAGGTGATGACATGACTGAAATGCTCAAAGTGGTCGACCTGCACGCCGCGGCCGGCGAGAAGGAGATCCTTAAAGGCGTCAACCTCACAGTCAACGAGGGGGAGACCTGTGTCCTTTTCGGACCCAACGGGTCAGGCAAGTCCACCCTGCTGTCGACCATCATGGGATACAGTTCCATACAGGTTACCCAGGGTAAGATTTTCTTCAAAGGACAGGATATCACTGACATGACCGTCGATCAGCGTGCCAAGCTCGGCATCGGAATGATGATGCAGAGGCCGCCGAACATATACGGCGTCAAACTCGGCGACCTGATCAAGGTGTCCTCACCGAACGGGGAGAACATCCTCAAGGATGCCCCCAAATTCAAGATGGACTCGTTCCTCGACAGAGAGGTCAACGTCGGATTCTCCGGAGGGGAGATCAAAAGGTCCGAACTCCTCCAGCTTACGGCACAGAAGCCCGAGTTCATCCTCCTGGACGAGCCGGAGTCCGGTGTCGACCTGGAGAACATCGACCTCATCGGCAACAAGGTCCACGACCTCCTCTACGACGGATCGTGTCCCGGAAGGCAGAGGCATGTCTCGTCGCTTGTCATCACGCACACCGGTCAGATCATGGACTACATCGGTGCCGACCGTGCGTATGTGATGAAAAACGGAAGGATCCAGTGCACCGGAAGGCCCACGGACCTTCTGAAGGAGATCAAAGAGAACGGCTACGGAGAGTGCGGAGAATGCCAGATAATCAAGCTGTGAAGGAGGCCCTCTCCAAGAAGGGCGCATACGGTGCCGACATCGACCTCGACCGTTACGAAGAGGGAGAGAAGGACCCCGAGCAGATCGACGACCTCGAGAGCTCGGACTACAAGGAGTACATGGAGAAGGTCGGAGTCGTCTCAGACGAGATGAACCGCTCCGGAACCCTGATGTTCATCGACAACGGTCTCAGCCACTGCCACACCACCGAGCAGGAGGGAATGGAGATGATGTCCACCCAGGCCGCGCTCAAAAAGTACGACTGGCTTAAGGACTACATGTGGAAGGCCGTCGACCCCACCAAGGACAAGTACACCGCCAAGAGCTTCCTCGAGAACGCGGACGGATACTTCGTCAGGGTCAAGTCGGGATACCACATCAAGAGCCCCGTGCAGACATGCATGCTCCTGAACACCGACAAGAGCGTTCAGAACGTCCACAACATCGTCATCGTGGAGGACAACGCCTCCCTCGAGATGATCACGGGATGCTCCACCGCGCACCACGCCGATGATGCGCTCCACGTAGGTGTGTCCGAGATGTACGTCGGAGACAACTCCAACCTCACATTCTCCATGATCCACAGCTGGGGCAAGCAGACGGGTGTCCGTCCCAGGACAGGCACCATCGTCGGTAAGAACTCCAACTTCACCAACAACTATGTCATCCTCAACCCGGTCGGAAGCCTCCAGAGCTTCCCCAGCGCCATCCTGGACGAGGGTGCGACGGCTCTGTACAACACCATGTGCATCGCACACGAGGGATCCGACATAGACACGGGCGGAATGGTCAACCTGAATGGAAGGTACAGCAGCGCCCAGATCATGAGCAGGAGCATCTCCATGGGCGGACGCATGTGCGCACGCGGAAGGCTCGTGGGCAACGCCCCCGACATCAAGGCCCATCTCGAGTGCAGGAGCATCATAATGAAGGACGGAGGCTCCACGAGCGCCGTCCCCGAGCTCGAGGCACACGTGGCCGATGTCGAGATGACCCATGAGGCGGCTGTCGGAAAGATCGCCAGGGACCAGATCGAGTATCTGATGTCCAGGGGTCTGGACGAGGATCAGGCCGTCAGCATGATCGTAAGGGGATTCCTCTCCGGAAGCATCAACGGTCTGCCCCCCGCACTCCAGAAGGAGCTCGACTCCGCCATAGCCCAGGCCAACCTGGGAGACTGAAAACACATCCCGGCGGTCATGTGCCGCCGGCTTTTCTATTTCCTATTGTTCAGATCCTGAACTCGGCCTTCTGCTCCATCACGGCGATGACATTGCCGTCGGGATCCTTGAACGAAGTGCAGGTTCCGAACGGCGTCCTAACAGGGTCCATCACGAACTCCACACCCTCATCAATGAGTCTGCGACGCGTGTTGTAAGGATTGTCCACACCGAATATCGCACCTGTGCAGATACCGGCCGATCCGGACTTCGTGAGAATCAGCCTGCATCCGCCACGGATCAGATACGCATGACCGTCATCCTCACCCAGAAGGGTCATCCCTAGAACGTCCGTGTAGAATGCGACGGAGCGTCCGATATCCTTCACGGGGATGTCGAAAGCGAAGATGTTCTCAGGCAGTCCCTCGACAGTGTACTCGAAATTCCCTCCGCACGGATCTCCCAAAGGCATGCATATGGCATGGCCGAAGTCATAATGAAACATTGCATTCCTTTCGGGAATCCTGGGCATCAGAGATACATAGTGATATTTCCACCCCGGAATGTATGTGGCCTGATGATTATATTGCATTTATGCAAGACAACTGTTATATACTTGTCCATAATACCATGGAATGTTGCCCTGGTAGTGTAGCGGCCTATCATGAAGCCCTGTCGAGGCTTCGACACGGATTCGAATTCCGTCCAGGGCGCTCATCTTTCTATTTCGTGATTTTTCTGGACACAGCTTCCGCTCTGTCGGTTTCATATCTTCGCTTCTTCAATCACCATCGTTAAGTATATCCACTCGATGTGGGTGTTATCATTATAAAAATCGTAACAAAGAGTGATACCATGAAACCGATGATCATAGCATCGATAACTCTGATGATCCTGATCGCCGCTCCGTTGTCCATCATCGACGTGGATGCAGAGAGCGGATTCAACATCACGGACGGAGAGGGAAGGACATTCCATTATGATGCTCCTGCAGAACATGTGGTCTCTGCAGGATTTGCAACAACATTGACCATAGCGGATGCGGGTGCGATCGACAAGATCGTGGCCGTCGACAAATACTCCACATTCAGCTACACTAAGAACGATAAACTCTCGACCCTCGATGCCGTGGACCTCGGATCCTTCTACGGCACCACCAACCATGATTACATCAAGACCACACTTGTTAAGATGGTCGAGGACAAGAAGATGTCCTTGGATGATACCATCATACTGACATCGTACAGTGCTAACAAGGCCCTCTACGATGACCTCACATCCTACGGATTCACACATGTGCTCCTTTGGATCACCATATCGGACTTCGATGAGATCATAAACTTCGTGGAATCGGTCACGAAGATCGTCACCGGAAGTGACAGCGATTCCGTGAAGAAGATGAGGTCCAACATCGATTCCGTCAAGAACGGCCTGTCCGGGATCAAAGACGAGGACCGCGCAAACGCACTCTTCGTATGGTACACCTCCGGAAAGCTGGATGTCGGAAACACGACAATCATGAACTCCATGCTCGAGGTCTGCAAGGCCAACAACCTCGGATACAGTGCGACCGAAGGAGCACATTACGGGGATACCAACATGATCGTGAAGATCCTGGGAGACAACCCCAACACCGTCGTGTTCATCAACAATTCTTACAAAAAGACCGTCGAGGACTTCAGAAACGACGTCCTCAACGGCAACACCGACATCCCCGTGGTCATAATGGAACAGGACTGGAACAACTCCTGTCCCGAGTCGGCCGACGGACTCCTCACCATGGCCAAGTACCTCTACCCCCAGATTATGGGCGAGCCCTACGACGGATACATGGATGAGTACGGAATGGAGCATCCCGACTCCGACAAGGATAACAACACCATCCTCATCACCGCAGTCGTGGCAGTCCTTGCGGTCATCGCCGTTGTCGGCGTCGTCATGCTTCGCAAGAGGCCTTGAACCTTCTTAAATCGGTGAAAAAATGAATGTCAGAACTGTCCGTAACTGCGCCCTGTGCGTGATCGCGCTTGCGATCCTGACATTCATCTTCATCCTTCTGGACCTGTCCTGGGCCGGCGACAGCAACCTGTCGCTGTCCCAGGTATGGGCCGCATTGACCGGAAACGGGACCTGGGCGACGGACATCATCGTCAACCGCAACAACATGCCCCGCATAGCGATCGGAGTCTTCGTCGGTGCGGGACTTGCGGTCACCGGTGCGGTGATGCAGGCCGTGTTCAGGAACCCCCTTGCGACACCGTACATCCTAGGACTCTCGTCGGGGGCATCTCTCGGAGCGGCCCTTGCGATCATGTTCTCCATACCCCTGATCCCATTGGCGATAGCCCAGCCCGTGATGGCGTTCTTCACCTGCATGCTGACAATGATACTCGTCTACTCGATATCACGCAGCGGAGGCGGTGTCAGGACGGAGACCCTTGTGCTCGCAGGAGTGGCGGTTTCATCGCTCATCTCGGCCATCGTCTCGTTCCTGACGTACATAGCACCGAGCGAGGAGATGCAGAGCATAGTCTTCTGGTCAATGGGAAGCCTCGGAGCGGTCAAGATGGAACAGATCACCGTGGTCGCACCCGTCATCATCGTTGGGATCGTTCTGATGCTCACACAGAGCAGGAACCTCAATGCGATGATGCTCGGTGATGCCCATGCGATGGACCTCGGCATCGATGTCAGGAAGATCCGCCTCGGACTTCTGGTGGTCTCATCGATCGTGGTCGCCGCAGCAGTCGCCTTCGTAGGGACCATCGGATTCATAGGACTGGTCATCCCGCACATATTCAGGCTCATACTCGGTCCGGACAACCGCATCATCATGCCGATATCCGCATTGGGCGGTGCTGCGTTCATCATAATGTGCGACTACATCTCGCACGTGGTGGCGCCGATGTACGGCGTTCTTCCCATCGGTGTGGTCACAGCACTCATCGGAGCGCCGTTCTTCATCTACCTCCTGTGCAGCAAGAAGAAGGAGGTGGGATGGTGACCGACCAGATCGAGACAGATAATCTACATTACAACTATTCAGAGAAGCCCGTCCTCGACGGTATCTCGTTCTCCCTCCACCAGGGGGAGATCCTTGGCATACTCGGCCCCAACGGATGCGGGAAGACCACGCTACTGCGTAATCTGAACAGGAACCTCACACCCCTCGACGGCACGATTTCCCTGGACGGGGACGATATGGCCTCCATGAAGAAGAAGGAGATCGCACGCAAGGTCGCAGTGGTCCCCCAATCCAACGAGATCCGCTTCGCATTCACCGTCAGGGAGATGGTGGAGATGGGCAGGATGCCGTTCCAGGCATCTTTCTGCGGTTCCAGCTCCGAGGACGAGAGGATCGTGGACGAGGCCATGGAAAGTGTCGGAATAACGCACATGGCCGACCGCAAGATGAACACCATGAGCGGCGGGGAGAGGCAGAGGGTCATGATCGCCAGAGCGCTCGCTCAGACCCCGGAGATCATCCTGATGGACGAACCCACTCTGCATCTTGACATCAACATGCAGTTCGAGGTCCTCGACCTGGTGTCCGAACTTGCGGCCGAGAAGGGGTTGTCCGTCATCATCGTGTCCCATGACCTTCCCATGGTCGCCAGATACTGCGACAGGATCATCCTGATCCACAAAGGGCGCATCTTCGCTGAAGGCACTCCCGAAGCGTCCCTGACACCGGAGAACATGCGCACGGTCTTCAACGTCGACGCCCGCTACGAGATCGACGAACGCGGGAACGGGACCGTCAGACTTTTCGGCTCCGCTAACAGACGCACCCCTTGAGGCGTCGGGGCGAACATCTTATCTACCAAACCCCCCTAGAGAACAATATGCGTTGGATGCTCAGGGGAAAGATCCACAGGGCCACCGTCACCGAGACCCGTCTCGACTACGAGGGAAGCATCACCATAGACCAGGACCTTCTGGACAAGGCAGGCATATGGGTGGGCGAGAAGGTCACCATAGCGGATGTCAACAACGGCAACCGCCTCGACACGTACACGCTTCCGGGTGAGAGGGGCAGCGGGATCATCGCCATAAACGGCGCTGCGGCACACCTCTGCGATAAGGGGGACCTCGTGATCATCATGGCCTACGAGCTCACCGATGTCCCGATCAAAGCCAATGTCGTCCTGGTGGACTCGGAGAACAGGGTCTCCAGGGAGCTGATCTATTGAAGCTCACGATCTACTCCGACGGAGGCTCCAGAGGCAATCCGGGGCCGTCGGCATACGCGATCGTCGTCACCTCCCAGGGCAAGGTCGTCCACACCCATTCCGAATTCTTGGGCGTCCATACCAACAACTACGCAGAATACAGAGGACTCATCTCGGGGATATCCAAGGCGATCGAGCTCGGAGCCGACGAGGCGGAGTTTGTCATGGACTCCCAACTGGTCATCAGACAGATGACGGGGGAGTACAAGGTGAAGAACAGGGACATGCAGGAGCTCCATGCCGACGCACAGGCGCTTGCATCGATGATCCCGAAGGTCACATACAGGAACGTCAGGAGGTCCGAGGAGAGGATCCCCGAAGCGGATGCGCTCCTGAATGCCGAGATGGACCGCCATTCACACTGAAATTCGTTGAAAACGGTCGTTTCCATTGTAAATCTTTATATAATCATCGACTCCCGACATCATGGACGGTACACCAGCTATCGAAGCTGTCGGCCTGACCAAGATGTACGGCAGGTTCGCCGCTATATCTGATGTCAACCTCACTGTCAGGAAGGGCGAGTTCATGGGACTTCTCGGACCCAACGGTGCCGGAAAGAGCACCACCCTCAAAGCGGTCACGGGACTCCTCAACCCCACATCCGGCACCGTGAGGATCGACGGCATAGATATCAAAGACCACAGAAAGGCCATGGAGCACGTCGGATGCGTCATCGAGACCCCGGAACCATATCCGGAATTCACTCCGGCGGAGATCCTGGACTACATAGGACGCTTGTACGGCCTGGACGCCAGGGAGATCGAAATACGCTCCAGAGACGTCCTGGAAATCATGAGGATGTGGGAATGGCGCAATAAGGCCGTAGGAGGATTCTCCAAGGGTATGAGGCAGAGGGTCATACTCGCTCAGGCGCTTCTCCCAAACCCCTCCACCATCATCCTCGACGAGCCCACATCCGGACTCGACCCTAGAGGGATGATCGAGATCAGACAGATACTGTCGACTCTCAAAAGCAGGGACAGGAGCCTTCTGATCAGCACGCACATACTGAAGGAGGTCTCCGAGATATGCGGATCGGTCACTATGATACGCGACGGAAAGGTGATCGCATCCGGCGATGTGGACAAGCTGGTCCGCGATGTCGACAGCGGAAAGGCCATCACCCTCGACATACGCACGCTCAGACCCGTGACCAAGCAGATTGTCTCGGATCTGGAACACTGCGAAGGGGTTTCCTCTGCGCAGATCATGGGTGAATGTGGCATCAAACTGGAATTCTCCGGCTCTGTGGAAGACCAGGCACATGTCACCGAGACCGTGTTCAGAAGCGGTGTCGGCGTTCTGTCCATGAACGAGACCGGTGCAGACCTCGAATCCCTCTACATGAACCTCACCAAGGGGGATGAGATCCAATGATCGGACTCAGAGAAAGAGAGGAACAGAACAGACTGTTCAAAGAGAAAGCCCAGGATGATGTCCAGAAAGACGGCCCCACTTCGTTGTTCTCACATGAGAAGCCTGAGGAGGACCGCAAGGGCACCTGGGGCAGCATGAATTACTCGGCCACAGATTCGGAGGCCCACCGCGATGCAGTGTACTCCATCCCGTCGCATTTCAGACAGACGTACATCGTGTTCATGACGCAGATGAAGGCATTCGGCAAGATGAAATGGACTTACTTCATGCTCTTCGTCGCGCTTCTCATACCGATCCTTTCCACTGCCGCCAACAGTACGATAGAACCGCTAATGGCCGCTTTCGAATTCGAGACCACATACTCCAACACCTACATCGCAGGGCTCCTCGCATTCCTGCCCCTCCTGCTGGGACTCTTCACCTCGGTCCTCTGCGGGAAGCAGATCCCCCAGGAGTTCAAGGACAGAACGGCGTACATGAACATCTCTCTGCCCATCGACAGGTCCTCGTTCTACATCGGGAAGTACCTTGCAGGATTCGTCCTGTCTCTCGGAATCTTCCTGTTCGCATACGGATCCGCCATCGCAACAGCAATGATGAAGTATGATTCGATATTCGCAGATCTGCTCAGCCAATCACTGATTATCACAGTGGTCGGGGTCTTCGCATATTCTGCAACTGCATTCTGTGTCGGTTCGTTCATGAAGAGGGGATCCTCGATCGTTCCGTTCATATTCATGAGCATAGTCCTGCCCACGATACTCGGCGTATCATTCGCGATGATGAATACGGACCTGACTGCAAACGGAATAACAGGAGCATGGATCTTCCAACTGCCCTGCTTCATTGGGGAGGGCGCACTGGCCATCCTGGGTGCTCCACTGTCGCCGTCGGTCGGGATGCTGTCCATTCAGTATGTGGACGTCACCACCATAATGCCCATGATCGTCATAGGCATCGTATGGGGGATTGCATTCCTGGCATTGGGATTGTACAAAACAATGAGGAGGGAGATGTGATGAACCTCAGAACCACACTGACCGTTGCCGCTGTAGCACTGATGATATCATGCTGCATACCGATCGTTACCGACGGTTCCGATGCCGCCGAGAAACAACGCACATCCAATTTATATATCTACGAAGGAACCTTCGAGAAGACCACGGATGCCCCTATCTACCCATCATTCCTGTGCTTCATCGATGATTCGCCCGACCATGAGATGATGAAGAGATACCTTGCAGACCCGACAAATGCGTCTGTATCCATCGATGATTCCGCGGACAGGGAGAAGATCATGACCTCGGGATGGACCGGGACGGTACACGTCTATCGCTGGTACTCATACAACTACGGGGATTCCTACGAGGATGATGTAAGCAATGACGGACACATCGTACTGACAAAGGTCTTGGATCCTTATGGGTCGCTGGTGTTCTTCGTGAAAGCGGGAGACACCATCAGGATCTCTATGACTGCCACGGATTACAAAGGTGCGAAGGTCATCCCGTTCATCTACACGACCGTCGGCATAAGCTACATCAACCCCGATCTAGAATACGAATGTCTGAAGCCCACTGAGGTCGTAATAAAATTCCAGGCGGATTCACCGCTGTATATTGATGTGACATACGATGTGAGGGGGAACAGTATGCCCAACGGTTCGGCGACGGCATATGTCTCGATCTGTGCCGCGATCACCATCATGGTCCTCGCGATAATGATATTCGCATCACTCAAACCCAGATGGTCCAAGTGACCTGAGAGGGGCATTGCCCCTCATTTTCCCATAAATGGGCCCGTGCCGGAAGGCACGTAAGGATTTTCATCTGCGGGCGTTGACTGCAAGTATCGCAACGGATGCCAATACTGCGATTCCGAACAGGACCAGCAGGGTCATGGACGTCTTGTCCGAAGACACGTCCCTTTCCCACATGGCTGTCAGGACCATGCTGCCGGTGACATTGGTCTTCTCGTCGACCGGAGAGAGGATGCCGCTTTTCTCAGTGTACCATCCCTTGAAGGTGTAGCCCTTCGCGGAAAGCTGCTCCAGATCGCTCAGCTGTGAGCCGTATTTGACGACCTTGTTCTTGACATCGGCCCCCATCTGCGACTCCATGACCACCAGACAATCGGATTCCGGTGTTCCGGAGACCGTGCTGAGGTATATTTGCCTCATTCCGCCGATGAACACGGATGCCATTCCACCGGAGTAGAACTTCTCGGTCTTCGGTTCATCTGCGAGATTCTGACGGTATGTGAGCGATCCTTTGCCGGATCCCTTCACGATCAGGGAATCTCCGTATATCTCGAAGGACACATTGTCGTTGGAATGCAGGATGAACAGTCCCGTATTGCCCTTCACCTCCGTGCTTTCACTGACTTTCAGCATCTTGAGGGAACCGCAATTGGCGAATGCTCCGTCGGATACATCCACAGTTTTTGCACCCAGAGTGAGGGATGTCATCTTCACGCATCCCTCGAATGCGAACGAACCAATCTTGGCGCATGCTTTGGCATCCACACTCTCCAATGCCGTGCAGTATCTGAACAACATGGACTTGATCTCGGTGATTCCGGGCATCGACACCGTCTTGAGCTTGGAACAGTTCGCGAATGTGCCGTCTGCAAGGATCATATCCCCTTTGATGGTCAGATTGACCAGAGAGGCATAGTTACCGGCTTCCATACCGGTGACCGTACAGAGAGCGCCCCTGTTCTTGAGCTGCTGCTCCAGAATAGCTGAACCGGTTCCAGAGTATCCTATGATCCTGCATGTGTACTTCGTGATGTCGGTGACAGCATTACTTGTAGGATCTTCCTTGCAATCCAGAGTAATATCCCCGACGCTCCAGTTGTTGATGGTAGTGGCGAGGAGATCACTCTTGACGACCTTGCTGTATCCAACAGGGTAGACGGAATAGCCTTTACCCTGAGCTACAGACATCTTGATCGATGTGCTGTCAGCAGACGTCACGGTTCCGCCTTTGACATTTACGGTTGTGCTGTCCACGATCCATCCGCTGTAGAGCTTGTATGTCATCGTGAACACGTCTTTCTCGATCTTTACCGCAGGCGCACCGTTGATGCTCTGAGTGTAGTAGATCATCCCGGTGGACTTGCTGGCGGTCGATGTCGTGTTGAATGTCACATCGTCCCTGTTGCCGATGACCGATGCGTCTATGATGTAGTCCACATCGGCATAGTCCAAATTGATCTTGGTCACGGTCGGTTCGATCTTGTTGATAACACCGGTCTTGCCGGGAGGACACATGTACAATGTCTTCTTGCCGTCTGAATAGATGATGTCATTAGACACCGTGAATTTCTTCGAATCCGTGGGTGTCTTTGAATCCGCAAGTTCAATGAATTTGGTGAGTTTCGTGCATCCTTCGAAGGCCGACAGATCGATTGCCGTCGCCTTTCCGATGTTGAACTGCTCCAGGACTGTGCATCCCTTGAATGCAGACTTGCCTATGGACACGGCACCGAATATATCCGTGGCAGAGGAACCCAGGGTCTTGAGTGCCGTGCAACCCTCGAAGGCCGATTCGGATATCGTCGTCACACTTGACAGATCCTTCAGAGTTGTCAATGCCGTGCAACCCTTGAATGCGTTTTTACCGATGGTGACCACATTTTTGAGAATCACGGTTGTAATCTTCTTGTTGGCCTCGAACAGACTCTCATCGACAGATGTGTGATTGGTTCCGAAGGATACTGATGTGGCTTTGGCCATGCTGTTGAAGGCCTGCTTCGTCACCATTCCTTTGTTGTTGATCTCTATGCTTTCAACATCTTTCAGCACGTCATCGATTTTGACGGTAGTTGAGCCTGCTGGGGCCGTGACCTTCCACGATGATGTAGCGGATACGTTGCCTGTCTCGGTTATCGTCAGCTTATTGGATTCCACAGTCCATTTGGCTGCAGAAGTTGTGCCGCAAGTACCGCTGTATGATGTGGTGCCGGGACCTGAACCAGTACCGTCCGTCGCATCCGAATCAGTGGAAACGACCGCGCCCATCAGGACAGCACCCAGAAGAAGGGCGACGGCGATCATCGGGATGCCTGCTTTCACACCCTCACCCCAGTCTCTGTTGATTCCTTTGTCCTGAGCTCTGCGATGAGCGAACCGAGCTCTCCGACCATCTGAGAATACCCCTCGGATGCGGACAGCGGGCCTATGGCACTTGCATCCTCTCCGGATGCGAACGACTTGAGGCATACTCCCGCCCCTGCTCCGGAACCGAGTTCGAAACGGACCCAATCCTTGGTCCTGGAAGATATCGCATACAGGACCGAACCCATCACGAACACGACTGCTCCGATAACGGCGACCGCTACGATCGCACCTTCGATCCCGACGCCCATCCTGAGATCGGACGGGACTGCGAAGGGCTTCTGCCCCTCGATATCCGATTTGGCACGGTCCTCGCCTGCTTTGACACCTTCTTCGTACCCCTTCACATATTCGGAGGAGCCGAATGCATCGTACTCGGGTGCGGAATATCCCGACGGGATGGTGTTCTTGACCGTTCCGGCCGAGATCACGCCCAGATACTTCTCGTAGTATCCGAGCTCCGTCCCCACATTGTATCCGTCCTTGTAGTCCTGCCCGTGGTCCAGCATGCCTGTCTCGGTGGCATAGACGAACGGGGCGAACATCAGGATGAATCCCAGGATGACCATCATCATCGGAACGCGGATGTCGCGACCGAACTTCGCCACCAGGGCCGAGATCGAGGTTATGTCCGAGATCCTGACCTCCTGACGGATCATGCTGTCACCCTTCCGGGATCTGGCGGTCATGGAGTATACCAACCTCCTGTTGGTGACCGTCACGGTCCCCTCCGAATCGTATTTGGACCTCTTCGTGGGCAGTGCGGTCCCCGCGATGACCCTGCATCCGTCCGTGGCCGTGCAACGGTATGTGCGGACGATGCGCTCGCCGTCGGCGAGTTTCATATCATCCATGGGATCACTCACTGCGATGTCCATTTGGCGATGCATCCGTCGCCGTTGGCCTGGATGTCAAGGATCAGAGCGCCGATCTCGGCGGCCATCTTCCTGAAGTCCTCGGTGGGGACCATGTAGAATGCGATGGCCTGCTCGTCCTTGCGGCTGATACCGGAAACGTGGATGCCTGTCTCGGTGGAGACTGTGTTGATCTTCATCATCACGAGAGCACCAGCACCGGTCAGGGAGAGAACTGTGAGCATGGCCCCGATGGCCAGAACTGCGATTCCGGGGACGATATACATCAGATTCGTCTTGTCCAGGATGCCGAACATGAGGACGAGGAGTCCGATAACGACCAGCGCTATTGGGAATGCGGCGTTCTTCTTACCGTCTGCCTGGATGAACTCCGTGGATGCGACACGATCGATGAATGCCTCCTGAAGGTGCATGGAAGGGAGGTTGGAGCCCTTCGATGTGCGGGACTCGGCATAGTAGATGACCCTCTTATTGGTCACCACGACAACACCGTCGGTGTCCGCCCTCTTCTTTCTGATGCCCATGTTGTCAAGATTCTTGTCGGAGGACGCATAATTCGCACTCACGCAGTTGTATTTGCGGATGACCTGCTCCCCCTCTGCTAAAAGGATTGACATTGTTACCGAGAGTCGCATGCACACGCGCATATAAAGCAGTACATAACGCACTTTGCATTGTCAATATGCAATCGATAAATACTGAATACGTGAATCCGTCATACATGTCGGAGAACTCAAGAAGCCGTCCTCTGCTGATCACGATACTCGCGATCCTGTATTTTCTCGGTGCATTGGTCCTCATCATAGGCGGGATTATGATCATCGGACTCGGAGAAACGTTCATTCAGGATCTGGTAAACCAGAATCCGGATTTGGATGCCCTGAAAGGCCTTGGCACGGCAAGCGGAATCGTCATGCTCGTTTGCGGATTGATCGTGGCCGGAGTCGCCTACGGATTCTACAAGGGCTGGAGCATCATGTGGGATCTGTCTGTGATAATCGTCGGCCTGGGCCTGCTGTTCAACATATACAACATGGTGATAGGCAACTTCACGGTACTGTTGGGCGTCCTAGTCCAATTGGTGATAATCTTCTACCTTTTCAGACCCCGTGTGAAGGGTTTCTTCCTGGGTTGAAAAAATCATTTAAGGGGTGGGTGACCACCCCCTCTGTAGTTTTATGCGCGGATCCTGTCTGCGATCTCGTCGATCTTCACAAGGACCTGCTCCCCCGTGGACATGTCCCTCAGGGTGACGGAATCCTCCTCGAGCTCTTTGGAACCGACGATCACGGCATATCTCGCCCTGGCGGATGATGCGAACTTCAGAGCCTTCGCCATCTTCCTGCCCATGATGTCGATGTCCGCGGAAAGTCCCGAGGACCTCAGCTTGGCGACGATCTCGGCGCTCTTCATCCTGACATCGTCCGTTACGGAGATGACATAGGCGTCGATGCCCCTGGGCTCGTACGTCATGCCCTCCTTCTCCAGTGCAAGGAGGATCCTGTCGAATCCAATCGCGAATCCTGTGGAGAACACCTTCTCGCCTCCGAAGAGCTCGGAGAGGGTGTACGATCCTCCGCCGCAGATCTGCTTCTCCGCACCGAGTGCGGGAGCCTCCGCCTCGAAGACCATTCCAGTGTAGTAATCGAGTCCCCTGACGACGCCGAGGTCGATCTCCACATCCTTCACACCCATGGCGTCCAGATAGTTGACGACCTGCCTGAGCCAGCCTCCGGCCTCTCCCGGGACCCTGTCCAGGACCTCGGTGCCGCCGACGGTCTCGGTGAGTGCGAATATGTCCTCCATATCCGCCTCGGAGACGCCCATGTCCGCAAGGATGGGGCGGGCCTCGTCGTAGAGCTTCTTGTCGAGCTTCTGCAGGACCTCCGCGGTCCTCTCCTTGGGGACGCCTGCGTCGGCGATCCTCTGCCTCAGGACGCCTATGTGTCCGATCCTGAGCCTGTAGTCCTTGAGACCGAGCTCCTTGATCATGTCGGATGCCGCGGCGATGGCCTCCGCATCCGTCTCCGGAGTCGCTCCGCCGATGATCTCCGCACCGAACTGGAAGAACTCCCTGTATCTGCCGCTCTGAGGTCTCTCGTACCTGAAGCACTGACCGAAGTAGAATATCTTGATCGGCTTGGGGTCGTTGCTCATCCCGTTGACGAACATCCTGATCGCAGGGGCCGTCATCTCGGGACGCAGAGCTATCTGCCTTCCGCCTTTGTCCTCAAAGGAATAGAGCTCCTTCAGAACATTCGGACCGGACCTCAGGATGAAGAGCTCCGCATCCTCGAATATCGGAGTCTCCGTCTCCCTGAAACCGTGAATCTTGGCGGTGCCCCTGAGCCTGTTCTCGAAGAACCTACGCCTCTCCATCTCATCAGGGAGGAAATCCCTGGTGCCACGCGGACACTGAATCATGTGTCGCACGATACGGATACCGCATATAAGAGTTGCCGAAGAATGTGAATGTAGAGAATGAGTGCGGACGCCGGGATTCGAACCCGAGTTCTAACCTTGGCAAGGTCAAGTGATAACCAGCTACACCACGTCCACACGTAGTAATCCGAGGATATTCTCATCTGATATAAACATATCGAATCGCCGACTCGGACCACCACTGCGACAAACGCATCACATTAGGGATATGTCAGCGGCATCCGTCCGGGCCGCACACGGAACCTTCCACCGATTCCGCATCCTCTTCGTCCAAAGCAGCCTTCAGTATGCGCTTGAAATCCTCGATGTCCACCGCACCCGGGATCCCGTACCTCCCGTTGACTATGAAGAACGGGACCGCCGTGATGCCGTACGAATGGGCCTCGCCCTCGTCCGCGAGGACCTGCTCCTTGTACTTGAGCGAGTCGAGCACCGATACGGCCTCATCATGGTCCATCCCCATCTCGTCCGCGATGTCCAGAAGCACGTTGTGATCCGCCAAAACGCGGTTCTCTCTGAAGAACGCCTCGCAGAGCCTGTCCGCGAACCTGTCTCCGAAATCCCTGCCGATCGAATAGGCATGCTTCGTCAGACGGTGCGCATCCATCGTGTTGGAGTTGAGGGCCGTTCCGTAATGGAAATCTAATCCCTCCCCTGCGGCCATCTCGTCGATGCGCTCGATCTGCATCCTGGCGGATTCGGGACCGTAGCGCTTGGCATAGCTGTCGAATATAGGATGCGACGGCACGATCTTGGCCATGGGATTCAGCCTGAATGACTTGAAATCCATCCTGCACTGCTCGGTTATGCCCATCTCACGCATCGCCCTCCTGATCCTCGCCTCGGCTATGTAGCAGAAGGGACATGAGAAATCAGACCAGTAAGTCACTATCATGTTGTCTCGACCTCATCTGTGACGGCCCCGGTCCTGACCGATCCTGGGCCGTGCATGCGTCCCTTATATACTAGATTTATAAAGTATGAACAGGTACGTCCTGCCGATAAGAGGAAATCGTCTGGGTTGTGTCCCAGGCAGAGTTTCAGATCAGTGATGTAAATGATCTCCAATTTTACAGATGTGGGCATCCCCGAGGATGTCGCCAAAGCCATGGAAGACATGGGCTGGACAGAGCCCACACCCATCCAGGTAAATTCAATCCCGCTGGGAATCAAAGGCTGCGACATGTTCGCACAGGCTCAGACCGGTACCGGAAAGACAGGCGCCTACGGATCCATCGTCCTGGCCACCATAGAGGCAGGCGGAAAGGTCCCTTCGGCCATAGTCCTCGTTCCGACAAGGGAGCTTGCCAACCAGGTTGCGGGAGAACTCGAAAAACTCGCCAAATACTCCGGACATGTGTGCGTCCCCATCTACGGCGGTGCGAGCATCGAAGGACAGATCAAGAAACTGAAGGCCGGATGCGACATCGTCGCAGGAACCCCCGGACGTGTCAGGGACATGGTCAACAGGAAGGTCCTGAACCTCAGCGAGATCTCCGTCATGGTCCTCGACGAGGCCGACAGGATGCTCGACATGGGATTCGTCGACGATATCGAGTACATACTCAAGAGCATGCCCGCCGAGAGGCACACGATGCTCTTCTCGGCCACCATGCAGGAGAATGTGAAACAGCTTGCATTCGACTACATGAAGAACCCCAAGGAGATCTCCGTCTCCAAGGACGAGGTCGTCCTCGATCTGACGAAGCAGTACTATATCTCCGTCGGAAGGAGGAACAAGTCCTGGGCCCTCTGCAGGATCCTCGACATCGACAAGCCCAAGGCGATCATCTTCTGCCAGACCAAGAAGATGGTTGACACCCTCGACGAGAGGCTGACCAAGTACGGATACAAGGTCGAGGCCATCCACGGCGACATGCCCCAGTCCAAGAGGGAGAAGGTCATGTCCGATTTCAAAGAGGATGAGACCGACATCCTCATCGCTACGGACGTTGCCGCAAGGGGCCTGGACGTTGATGACATCACATACGTCATCAACTACGATATGCCCGACGACATCGACACCTACATCCACCGCATCGGAAGGACCGGAAGGGCAGGCAAAGAGGGTACCGCAGTATCCTTCGTCACCGCCGAAGAGGAGCACCTCATCAAAGAGTTCGAGATGCGCACCGGAATGGACATCGAGAAGAGGGATGTGCCCGAGGTCGAGCCCGGACAGAAGGACACGATCAAGAAGGTCATCGACTATGACCAGATTTCCGACGTCTTCGGAATGTGCAAGTTCGAGATCAACCTCGGAAAGAATGACGGAATGGGAAAGGTCTCCCTTGCCGACTTCATCATCCGCAACGCCAGGGTCAGGGACGTCTCCATCGGTAAGATCACCGTCGGTCCCGAATCATCCATCGTGGAAGTCCACAAGGATTTCGGCAACAGGATGACCATGGACCTCCCGAAGGCCAAGTACAAGGACAAGAAGATCCAAGTCCGCGTCATTCAGGATTGAACGGACCTGCGGACCCTAAACCTTTTTTCAAACCTTCTTATTTACGCTTTTTCGACGATGTTTCGCATGATTACGCAGGATAATCGTCAGTTTTAAATCCTAGTCCGTGAGTAGGACATATTGGAGCCGCGGAGGAGAAGGCCCACCTGAAATGAGTCTCCTCCCGCCACGCCGACTTCGTATGAAGTAAAAGGTGAGAAATATGGGCAAGAGAGCTGATGCGATCGCAAAGAGAAAAGAAAGGAAAGAAGCCAGGGAAAAGAGACACGAAGCCAGAGAGCAGACTGCCGCCAAGATCTGAACTTCTTTCCGATCGATCCGAGCGACAATCGGCATGGCCCTGGCCCCTCGGGACCAGGACCTTAATTCCTTCAATATTTTTCACAGCGCATCTGTTGTGCCTTTTTTGCATTGATTGTTCATTAATGTACTCTTTAATCGAATCACTATTCATCCGCATAGATAATTTCATATATCATTAGACATTTGTCTAATTCATGGCGGAATATACCGTTGAAACAGCAACAAAAAAGCTCGAGGAGCTTACCAAAAGAAGTCTGGAGGGTGAGAAGATCACAATCGAGACGGAAAATGGGAATGTTGTGATGATCAACGAGGAAGATTGGGACAGTCTGGTAGAGGCCCTGGTGCTTCTGAGCGTCCCGAACATCCCCATAACCGCGACAGAGGTCACCACGATAAAGATCTGAAACTCGGCAGCCAAGTACCACCATAGGCACGGATCCGTCCGTGCCTCCTCTGCATTATCAAACCCTTGTACAGATTACAGAATTCGGACCGAAGATTGGATTTCAATCCGAATCTATGACATTTGTGAAAAAAGAAGACCGCCGGCGGGGGTCCCCGTCGACGGCAATTGGTTTCAGAGGCGCTCTTTCGTCTCTTTGAGGACCTTGGCGATGAACTCATCGGTGTTGACTGCACCAAGGTCTCCGGAATCCCTGCTCCTGACAGCCACGATGGAACCGTCGTCGGATTCCTTCTCTCCGAGGACGAGCATGTACGGGACCTTCTGGAGCTGGGCCTCACGGATCTTGTATCCGATCTTCTCATCCCTGTTGTCAAGTTCCACCCTGATTCCGGCGGCCTTGAGCTTGGCGGCGACATCGGATGCGTATCCGAAGGATTTCTCGGACACGGAGAGGACCTTCACCTGAACGGGCGAGAGCCAAACGGGGAACTTACCGGCGTAGTGCTCGGTCAGGATTCCGATGAATCTCTCGATGGAACCGAATGCGACCCTGTGAAGCATGATCGGCCTGTGCTTCTCCCCGTCCGAACCGGTGTACTCGAGCTCGAACCTCTGGGGCATCTGGAAGTCCAGCTGGATGGTTCCGCACTGCCATGTCCTTCCAAGAGAGTCCTCCAGGTGGAAGTCGATCTTGGGGCCGTAGAACGCACCGTCGCCCTCGTTGACCACGTAGTCGAGGTTCATCTGCTTCATCGCGTTGATGAGAGCATTGGTGGCCTTCTCCCAGTCCTCGTCGGAACCCATGCTATCCTCGGGCCTGGTGGACAGCTCGACATGGTACTTGAATCCGAATTTCTTGTAGACCTCGTCGATGAGCCTGACGACGCCCTCGATCTCCTGCTCGACCTGCTCGTCGGTCATGAAGATGTGCGCATCATCCTGCGTGAAGCACCTGACCCTGAAGAGACCGTGGAGGGTACCGGACTTCTCGTGCCTGTGTACGAGTCCGAGCTCCCCCATCCTGATGGGAAGGTCCCTGTACGACCTGGGCTCGGTCTTGTAGACGAGCATTCCGCCGGGGCAGTTCATGGGCTTGATACAGTAGATCTCATCATCGATCGTGGTCGTGTACATGTTGTCCTTGTAGTGATCCCAGTGTCCCGACCTGAGCCAAAGGGCCTGGTTGAGGATCATGGGGGTGGAGATCTCCACATAGTTCTCCCTGTTGTGGAGCTCCCTCCAGTACTCGATGAGCGTGTTCTTCAGGACCATTCCCTTGGGCAGGAAGAACGGGAATCCGGGGCCTTCCTCCATTATGGCGAACAGGCCGAGCTCCTTTCCGAGCTTCCTGTGGTCCCTCTTCTTGGCCTCCTCGAGCATGTTGAGGTACTTCTCCAGAGCATCCTTGCTGTCGAAGGCGGTACCGTAGATCCTGGTGAGCATCTTGTTGTGCTCGTCGCCTCTCCAGTATGCTCCCGCTATGGAGAGGAGCTTGAATGCCTTGACGGCCTTGGTGTAGAGAGCGTGGGGGCCTGCGCAGAGATCGACGAAATCGCCCTGCTTGTAGAAGCTGATCGGAGCGTCGGCGGGAAGGTCCTCTACGAGTAGGACCTTGTAGTCCTCTCCCTTCGACTTCAGGAACTCTATAGCCTCATCCCTGGGAAGGGTGTACGTCTCCAGCTTGAGGTTCTCCTTGACGATCTTCTTCATCTCGGCCTCAATCTTCTCGAGGTCGTCGGGGCTGAATCCGCCCTCTTTGTCGAAGTCGTAGTAGAATCCATCATCGATGGCAGGACCGATGGCCAGTTTGGTACCGGGATACAGTCTCTGGACCGCCTGGGCCATGATATGGGACGCCGTGTGCCTTATGACCGGAAGCTCATCCTCGGTCTCACGCACTGAGCCGTCAGCAAAAAGTGCCTTCATTGTTAATCATCTCCGACTCGCAGGCACGCGGGCGCGCACTTAAGGAGTCAATGCGCACCGATTATGATTAGCCGTTCTTATAGTTGGCGAGGACAGCTCCTGCTGGCGAGGATAATGTTTATGTAAGGGAACGGATTAAGCGGTCTTACATCATGGCCGGGATAGGGTAGCTTGGTTATCCTAGGGGACTGTGGATCCCTTGACTCGGGTTCAAATCTCGGTCCCGGCCCTCATCTTACCACACTTCTCCAAGTTACTATTATCTCCGATGGTTCGATACGGTTCTCATGAATCCGGCCGTTGAGAAATTCGAGATGCTTCGCAAGCTGTGCATCGGTTGCGGCGAGTGCCTTGATGTCTGTCCTTCCTACAGACACGGAGGATGCGACCCCGTGGCGGTGGCATCCGGCGATGTGAAGATGGTCTTCGACTGTGTCGGATGCGGATCCTGCGAAAGGGTCTGCGAGCACACCCACCCGAAGCAGATGATGCTGGCCGCATACACCATCGTTCTCGACCGCGGGATAGAGCCTGCCTTCTATGACATCGGCCTTGCGAGATATCCCGCCGATAATGCGCCCGGGATCGATCTGGAGCCTGTATGGTCCGGCGACGACGTGTATGTAATGCCGGGATGCACGGCCAAATGCGATGTGCCGTTCTCGGTCTATGCCACATCCGCCGCTCTCAAGGGCATGGGCATAAAGGCCACGGAGATACCGGACATGACCTGCTGCATGTATCCCGTACAGTTCGGGATCATGACCGATGACGAACGCAGATCGTATCGCACCAAGATGTGCGGAACCGCAGGCGACAGGGACCTCGTGATGATGTGCCCCGGATGCGCCGAGATCACCAAGATGGACGGGTCGGAATGCGAGCATATCATCGAATTCCTCCACAGGAACCTCGACAGGCTCCCAGTCTTCGGGAACGGTAGGAAGGTCTCCTTGGAGCCGGGATGCGCCGCGATAATCCATCTCGACAAGATGCGCGAGGTCGTCGAGAAGATGGGATTCGCATGGGTAGGGAACCAGCCCGGATGCTGCGGCAAGAGGTCGAGGAAGGTCGCGGCCCCCCTGATGTCCGAAAGACAGGAGGCCGCCAAAGAGGCAGACCTCATAGTCGTGGGATGTCCCCTCTGCCTATACAAATACGATTCCGTCCCGGACGGCAAACCAGTTGTCTACATCACGGAACTTGTCGCCATGGGAACAGGCGACGACACCTCGCTGAGATACCACAAACTGCCGGTGGAGAATAGATTTTAAGCATCGGCCCATCACATAGGACAGTGCACTTGATATGACCTGGGAAGGAAAGCTCAACAGGATCGACGACAACAGGTGGGAGATCCCCATAGACGAATCCGCAGGCATGCGGACGAATGCCGTCATATATGCGAACGAGGAGATGATAGCCTCCATCAGGGCGGACAACGCGCCCCAGCAGGCCGCGAATGTTGCATGCCTCCCAGGTATCGTCGGCAGCTCCATGGCCATGCCGGACATCCATTGGGGATACGGATTCCCCATCGGCGGTGTCGCCGCCGTGGACGAATCGACGGGATCCATCTCCCCCGGAGGGATAGGGTTCGACATCAACTGCGGGGTCAGACTCATCAAGACCGACCTCACCCTGGACGACCTGGGCGGGAGGAAGGACGAACTTATCGACGAATTGTACCGCAACGTCCCGTCCGGACTGGGTTCCAAAGGTCTCACCAAGATCGGCTACAAGGAACTGGACGAGATCCTGAACAGAGGCTCGGAATGGGCTGTCGAGAACGGATACGGATGGGGGAGGGACCTGGATGTGACCGAGGAATACGGTCACATGGAGGATGCCGACCCCAGCGTCGTGAGCGACAAGGCCCGCAAGAGGGGGCTCCCCCAGCTAGGATCCCTCGGATCAGGCAACCACTTCCTGGAGCTCGACCTGGTCGAGAACGTCTTCGACGAGAGGACCGCCAAGGTCTTCGGACTCAAGGAGGGGACGCTCACAATAACCGTCCACTGTGGTTCCAGAGGATGCGGACATCAGATCGCCACCGACTACCTGCAGGAGATGGAGCGCTACATCAAGCAGAACTCGGTCAACCTGCCGGACAGGCAGCTGGCCTGCGCCCCGCTGGATTCCAGACTCGGGGACGACTACTACAAGGCCATGTGCTGCGGTGCCAACTACGCCTGGGCCAACAGGCAGATGATAACCCACTGGGTGAGGGAGTCCTTCGAGAACATTCTTGGAGATTCCGCCGAGTCCATGGGAATGGACGTGGTCTACGATGTGGCCCACAACATCGCCAAGAAGGAGCGCCACGACATAGACCGCCATCACGAGGATGTGCTGGTCCACCGCAAAGGTGCGACGAGGGCTTTCGCACCCGGAAGAAGCGAGATTACGTTGAAGTACAGGGATGTCGGACAGCCCGTCATCATCCCCGGCGATATGAGCGTGGGAACATACGTCCTAGCCGGAAGGAAGAGCTCGATGGAGCAGACGTTCGGCTCGTCCTGTCACGGCGCCGGAAGGAAGATGTCCAGAAAGGCCGCCATAACCTCGCTCACGGTGGAGGGCGTCATGAAGGAGATGTCCGACAAGGGCGTCTACCTGAGGAACGGCTCCATTGAAGGGGTGCTCGAAGAGGCCCCCGAAGCATACAAGGACGTTGACGAGGTCATCAGCGTCGTCTGCGACGCGGGACTGACGTCCAAAGTGGCAAAACTCACACCCATCGGTGTGATCAAAGGCTGAAATCAGATCCCTAGGACCTTGGAGGCCGCTCTGCGGACCTCCTCCGTCCTGTCCTTCGGACCCGACACTATCAGGGCCCATCCGAACGGGTCCCTGGACTGCAGGGCCCTTGCTATCGGCGAGAAGCGCGTAAGGGACCTTATCTTTCCCTCGCTGTCAGCTATCGCCACATCCGTCTTCCCGATCCTCATGCGACCCTGCAGATTGGATGCGGAGGTCAGCTCTGCGCAGATGTTCAGCGGATCGATGCCGGAAGTCGCCGCAATCTCGGATTCCAGCCTCTCCCTTCCGCCCTTTCCGGCGTATTCCAGAAGCGTGCGGGCCTTCTCGTCGTCCATCTCGTCGCTGTATATCGCATAGGCCTTCTTGTCCAGGTCCCTGGCCATGACCCTGCGGACGATCCGCGACGGCTCCCCTCCTGATTCGGAGACCCTCGAAACGAGTTCGGCATCCCCTATCAGATACAGATCGGAAAGGTCGACGCCGGATTGCTCTGCGGCCTTGCAGACCATCCTCTGAGCTATGCGGACGGTCTCGTGGAAATACACGGATGTGTACATGAGCGACCTGGAGACCATGAGTCCCTCAGCCGCGGTTATCCCTCCCCTTCCCAGTACGATGCGGTCGTTCATCACCATCATCGTCTTCAGGAGCCTTTCGGAATCGATCGTACCGTGGATGACCCCTGTGTTGTATGCATCCCTCATCAGATAGTCCATCTGGTCCGCATCGACAGGACCATGGATGATCTGATGGGCGTAATCCTTCGACGGGAAGTAGTCGTGTTTGTTCCAGAAACAGTCGAGGGCCTCCTCGCCGGTGGATTCGGGAGACGAGATGAACCCGCATACTGACTCGGCGGAGATCCCTGCGGATTCCAGCACCTCGGCGATCGTGTCCAATCCTCCGAAGATGTCCTCGTCCTCCGGACGGTATGTCGGTATGTCCCCGAATATCAGCGCCCTTGCCAACTCCATATGGTCCATGCCGGTGGCGGATTCCATTAATGCCTCCATGGCATGGGAGAACGGAGGGTGGCAGATGTCGTGCAGCAATCCGGCCATGCGGACCGAATCGGAATCGACGGCCCCCAGACCTATGGCGGAGGCCATCCTGCCTGCGAGATGATACGTTCCAAGGCAGTGCTCGAACCTTGTATGGTTGGCCGACGGGAACACGAGATTGCCCAGGCCGAGCTGTTTGACGGCCCTCAGCCTCTGCATCTCATGCCTGTCGAGGATGTCCAGGAAGACCCCGTCCACCTCTATGCTGCCGTGGATGGGGTCCTGGATCACCTTAGAACGGTCCAAATCACTCACCGGTCTTCCAGAGCTTGTCGCCTACGTAGTGTATGGTCTTGATGGCCTTGCCGGGCTGTTTGGACGACAGTTCCTCGCCGGAACGGAGTGCGACACCGACCGCCAGCGGGACGTTGTTCTTGACATCCTTGATCCAGACCAGGTCGCCCTCCGATATCCCGGGATCGGCCTCCAGTATGCCGGGCCCCATGACATCCGCACCGTTGGTGACGTATGGGACGGCGCCCATGTCGACAGTGACGGACCTCTTCTGCGGCCTGTACTTCAATATGCCTCTGATCGTGAGGAACGGCTTGCCATCGTAGACGAGGCCCAGGATGTCGCTCTTGACGAAGATCAGCTGATAGTCGGAGCTCTCTGCCATATCGACTCCGTCTGCTTCCGAGAAAAGAGGAACTTCGAAGATGCCCTCCATTTCATCTGCAAGAGTCTTGACTTCTTTGCTTCTCATCCTCTTCCTCTTGCGAATCATTATGTCTGCCATGGTGAACCATGGATGACGAACGGACATATTGGACTTTCGGAACGATGATGATAAAAAAAATCCGAGGCGGCGGGGATAGGGTGGATGGATGGATGGATGGATTAATTATTCCGTCCGCCTCGGAGACATCCAAGTAGCGGGTGATGCACACTTGTTGCCTTCAGAATTATCATCTTCCGCAGGATATTTAAGCGGAATCAGGGGGGTGCACCGAAAAGGTATCTAAACTTTTTGGAATCTGGCTATGGTCCGAAGACCTCCGAAAACCTCCGAAGACCCTTTTCTCCCAGAAACAGGCATTTCGACTGGAATCGACCGATAATTGGATGGGTCCCTGGATAGTCATATATACTCTGGCCAGACGTTCTTTTACCGTCCGACCCCGGACGATGATGAATATGAAAAGCAAAGCACTCGCAGTAGCAGTGTGCCTCGTGATGGCATTGTCATGCGTCACGGTCGCAGCGGTGGATTCCACCCCGGAATCCGACGCGTCTGCTATAGAATTCAAGGTGGGAGACGCCTGGGGCGCTGGCATGCATATCGACGACGCAAAGGCCGTCGAATATGTCAACCAGATCTACAAAGAATTGACAGGTCTCGAATCAGAATACAAAGATCTGAAAGCATTCCTCAACGACATGATGAAACTCGCCGGAATGGATGGGAAGATCGACGAACTGAGCATCTCGTTC
This sequence comes from uncultured Methanomassiliicoccales archaeon, assembly GCA_934702355.1. GTDB lineage: Archaea > Thermoplasmatota > Thermoplasmata > Methanomassiliicoccales > Methanomethylophilaceae > Methanoprimaticola. The sequence goes on along the minus strand of CAKUXX010000004.1, from coordinate 45,529 downwards.
GACTTCTGGACCATGGCCGAGATCATTCAGAAGACCGATGACGGATACACCATGTCCGTCGACGGTGTTGTTGAACTGAGCTTCCTGTTCTCCGGAACCGTCACGATACCCGATGACATCGATCTCGGAGATGATGACGAAACAGACGCAGATGATGATGTGGATGCTGATGATGACGCGGATGATGCGGAGGACTCAAAGGTTCTCACCGCACAGGGCCTGAAGATGAGCTTCTATGCCACATTCAACTCCACCATCTGCACAGACAACGACTTCGCCATGACCAGCATGGATGCTTCTCTGGATGTCAAGGCATCGATCGAGGGAAAGGCCAATCTGGCCATCATGGACGGAGATCTGGAATTCGTAGAGGCTGCCAAGGACATCAAAGAGAGCCTGGCCGTCGAATACGACATCGAGATCTACTTCTACGACCCCATCCACATCCTTCCCTACGAAGGCCACGAGAAAGGATGGACAGATGATACGAAGGCCCGCTTCACAATGAGCGCTGCTTTGAACAGCTCGTTCGAGCTGGGTGATCTGAGCGATGTTCAGACCAAAGTGACAAGCGTCGAGGACATAACCTGGAAAGTAAAGGTCAAGGAGTCCGACGGAACATACACGATGACACCCGTCGTCGATGATGATGACTTCAAGGATTTCATGGACAACCTGAACGGCATCCCCGGATTCGACAAGGGAATCTTCTACACATATCCGTTCGAGAACAATTCGCTCGTGCCCGAAGAACTGCTGGTCGGAGGAAGCCTCAAGCTCGATGGCGACTCCAAGAAGACTGTATCCGACGCCATAGACGGCATCAAGAAGAAATACAGCAACTCCGGCGACAGGACATTCGAAGTCAAGTTCCTCGATGTCGATGACAATGTCCTCCAGACGAAGACAGTCAAATACGGCGGTTTCGTCGACCTTTCGTCTGAATATGACGACAAGATCCTTGACACCCCCGATGGAAAGATGAAATTCATCGGATGGGTGAACTACGACAACATCATGTGGAGCGAGAACTACCCCATAAAGACCAACCTCGTCCTCGAGCCCGTATTCGCCAAGATCGTCGAAAGTGCACCCGTTGATTCCGATTTCAAAGGAACAAACGATATCTTCTGGAATGTATCGAACAACGACAACGTTCTGGCCAACACCATCGCCAACGACCTGATCTACGGAGGCCGCGCACTGTACATATCAGTGACCGATGAGGATGGAAATGTCCTCTACCAGTGGAACCTCTCCGGCGGATACGGAACCAACAAAGGAACCATCGTACCCAAGGTCTCGGCCACCAACACCCCTGACAAGGCCTACCTCCAGGCGGTCGCCGAAGGAAAGCCGACCATATACCTCGACTTCAACGCGCATGGCGAAATGCCTTCCAACACCACATTCAGATACTATGTCGGAGACACGTTCAGCGACGGTACCACTGTGGTGTTCTACCACGACAACACCGACCGCGGAATCGCGGAGTACTCCGGAAAGGACGTTGTGAAGAACGGATACGTGGAGATGGATCTTCTCCACTGCTCCGCATACATGCTTGTCGGAGAGAACGTCAGCAACGAAGAGTCCAGCTCCATCACGATGATGGTCGTCGGAGTCGTTGTTGTGATCGCTCTGCTGGTCGTTGCCATGTTCGTCATCAACGGCAAGAAGAACAAGGCAGTCTGAGTAAGGAATACCGAAACGATCTGAAAAACGATTTACGGTCCCGGCCGGATGTTATGGCCGGGACCGAATATATTGAAAAAATTGATTCAGAGTTTCTTCTTATGACGGACCTTCACCGCGATTCCGCGCTTGAGGTCCCTCATCTCGCGTCCGCACATCATCGCCACTCCGACACCGCGGACCTCGCCGTTGCAGACGATGATGGCCTCGTCGCCTATGCGGATCCTCGGATCGGCATCGACGACACCCACTGCGAAGAGATTGCCCTTGAGTTCGAAGTCCATTATCTCCACGACCCCGAACCCTGTCGCCGCGACGATCTCCGCACCCTCGAGTGTGAGGGACATCAGACCCCTCTCCGGGGTCATCATGCCGAGCTGTGTCCTCTTCTTGCGGTCCTGCGGGTCCTCTCTGATGTACTTCCAGTACGGGAACTTGCCGATGGCATAGGTGTTCTCGTCCATGAGCACGTCCGAGACCTCCTTTCCGAACTGGAACTCGAGGATGTTGCGGGCCTGGTTGTTCCTGTCGATGAGGTAATCCACACCGTCCATGCCCTTTGTGACGGCCCTGAGCGTCTTGTCGAGGTTCTCCAGGGACTTCGGGGATGTGGGATCACCGACCACTGTGCACTCCATGTCTGCCAGACCCTCCACCAGCTCGTAATCGTCCCCGAGGTGGCAGATGACTTTGTCGTAACCCTGTGCTATGATGTCCCCGACCATGTCGCGGATCATCTTCTTCTCCTCGCATTTCCACTCGCCCGTGACCGGGATGTCATAGGAATTGGCGGGATAGCACGCATCGAGCTCCCTCGGAACGACGCCGAGAGGGGATGTGACGATGACCTCGTGGATGAGGGTGTCATGCTGTGCCGTGTGGATCGCAGAAGCGAACGCCCTGTGACTCTTGGAGATATGGTACGGCTTCTTGGCCGAGCAGGGCAGAAGGAGAAGCACCCTCTTGTGCTCCGGCTTCCTGTACTGTGCGATGCGCTCGCGGTACCTCTTGAGGTCCGGGCGCCTAAGCGCCTGCGTGGTGTTGCATGAGAACCTGCATCCGACTGTGGAGCATGTCTCCTCCGCGTACTCGTATGCATCCTGATCGTAGAGCCTGAGAAGAGCGACCGATGACGGCGACGAGAAAGACCTCTGGTCTGCCAGCTCCCTCAGTCTGTCGGCCGTTATGAACATGCGGACCTTCTCCAGCTCCCCTTTCATGGCATCGATGTTGTACTGGGATTCGTCCGAACCTGTGAGAACCTCGGCCTCCGGCATCAGCCTGATGCCTTCGAGTCCGGCGGCCCTGGGAAGGGAATCGTCGAAGACGTCCACACCCATGTACGAGAGGATCGATACGTCCGAAGGCTCTCCGAGCCCCATCATGACGAGCAGTCTGTTGAATCCGGCCGCCTCTCTGAGACGGACTATCGCAGACACGGTCCTGCGGGGATCCTTCCTGAGCTCGAATGCGTTCGGGACCACAACGACCTCAACGGAATCGTCGAATATCAGTTCCTCGGGAAGAGGCAGCCTCACAACAGCGACTCCGTTAACGGAAGTCTGCTGGGCGATACCGGATGATGCCGTGGTCAGCAATCCCTGCTCCAGAGGTACCTCCGAACCGAAGAATCTCAGAACCCTGCCGGAATCCGTCACCGATACACTGATCGGGAGCTCGCTGTCCGCTCCTATCATACAGGGAGTTTTGATCGCCTGCCCATCTCTCGAGAATTCGCAGACCCTTCCTCTCTGGGATCTTGCCACGACATCCAACATGATTCGGACGACGTTCGCAATTGATATCAATCTTACTATGGAAAGACTCCGCAGTCGTCCCGCATCCGTTCCGATGCCGTGGAACGCGCCCTGGACGGATGCGTGGACATGGTCGGGACTGCGTCGACTCGTTCCTTAGAAATACGTGGACGTTTTACTCTGTAACATGGACCTATTTGACAAGGACGTTGTCTCCATCAAAGACCTTACGAAGGACCAGATCGAGGAGATTCTCGACCTGTCCGAAAAAATGGTTCCCTATGCAATGGGCGAGAAGACCAAACGCGCCCTGGACGGAAAGATTCTCGGAAACCTGTTCTTCGAGCCGTCCACACGTACTAAGCTCTCTTTCGAGAGTGCCGCATACAGACTCGGATGCGACGTCATAGATGTCTCCGAGATGTCCATGACATCCATATCGAAAGGAGAGACCCTTGCCGACACCATCAGGATGGTCGATGCCTACTGCGACGTCATCGTCCTCAGGCATCCGTACGAGGGGGCTGCAAGACTTGCGGCCAACTGCTCCATCAATCCTGTCATCAACGCCGGAGACGGCGCCGGATCCCATCCGACACAGACGCTCCTGGACCTTTTCACCATGCGCGAGGCCAAGGGATCCCTCGAGGGACTCAACATCGCACTCGTCGGCGACCTGAAATACGGCAGGACAGTCCACTCTCTTGCCAGCGCCCTCACGATGTTCGGGGCCAAGCTCACGCTCGTCGCCCCCGAGAGCCTCCAGATGCCCGACGACATCGTCAAGCACCTGAACGACAGGGGATGCCACCCCACGAAGACGGCCGACCTCAACGATGCGATCGAGCAGGCCGACGTCCTCTACGTAACCAGGATCCAGAAGGAGAGGTTCCCCGACCCGAACGAGTACCGCAAAGTAGCGGGCACATACAGGATCGACAACGCCATCCTCAGGGAGGCCAAGAGCGACCTCATAGTCATGCACCCTCTGCCGAGGGTCGACGAGATCGCACAGGAGGTCGACAGCACCCCGCACGCACGCTACTTCAGACAGGCCTTCAACGGAGTCCCCGTCAGGATGGCCCTGCTCTGCTCCATCCTCGGAGGTGATATCGATGCCTGAGGGAATGATCAAGGAGGTCAAGCTCCCCCCGATCCGCAACGGTACCGTCATCGACCACATCACATGCGGTCAGGCGCTCAACGTCATGAAGATCCTCGGTGTGAACGAGAACAACATCGACTCGTCCATCAGCATCGGCATGCACGTGACATCCACCAAAGAGTCTGGATGGAAGGACATAGTCAAGATCGAGGACAGGGAACTCGATTCCAAGACGGTCGACAAGATCGCCCTGATCGCCCCCGACGCCACGATCTCCATCATCCGCGACTTCTACGTCGCCGAGAAGTACACCGTCAAGCTGGACGACCATGTCGTCGGACTTGCGAGGTGCAGCAACCCCAACTGCATCACCAACCGCGGAGAACCCGTCAGTCCGGAGTTCAACGTCATCGGAAGGCACCCCCCGCAGCTCAGATGCAGCTACTGCGACAGGATCCTGACCAACATCTCGGACAACCTGCTGTGATCCCATGAAGATCCTGCTCATCGCCGGAATGCCGGGTGCCGGGAAAGAGGAGTTCCTGACCGTCGCCCGTTCGATGGGGATATCGTTCCTCAGAATGGGTGACATCGTCAGAGAATACCACGGCCTGTCCGGTACCGACCTCTCGGTCGGAGCATTCGCCAACTCCGAGAGGGAGACATTCGGAAAGGACATATGGGCCAAACGTGCGCTGGAGCGCATGAGCGGCGACATATTCCTCGTAGATGGATGCAGGAGCATGGATGAGGTACGTTCGTACCGCAGACTTTCAGACGATGTGGTCATCGTGGGGATCTATGCATCCCCCGATGACCGCTACAGACGTCTGATCATCCGCGGACGCGATGACGCCCCGAAGAGCGTAGAGGAGTTCGTGGCAAGGGATTCCAGGGAGATGGGATGGGGCCTCGCAGAGGTCCTTGCCCTTGCCGACATGATGATAACCAACGATTCCGACCTTCCGTCGTTCAAGATCAAGGTGGCCGAGGCCCTGGGAGAGATCCTGTGAGGTTCACCACGGCCCGCCTGTGCGGCGGAAAGGCACTGATGGCCATATCGGCCGAGGAGATGGACATAGACATCCCATCGGCGACTAAACGGTTGGAGGCCGAAGGATGCAAGATCATCCAGCAGGATGAGATGATGGCGGTCTTCCAATGGAACGGTATGGAGACCACGCTCTACTGCCAGGGAAAGATTATGTTCTTCCCTTTGGAAGACAAACGCCTTTGCATAAAATACGCCACGGAGATCCTGGAATCCCTGTGATCCGTCCCGAACGGACACCATAAGAATTTTTATCATCGTCCGGATTGTCCATCATGGAGTCCATATACATCATCGCAGTGGCTATCCTGCTGTCGATGATACTATCACTGGAAAGCTACAAGCTCCAATGCCTCACGAAGGACGGTGCCGTAGCATCTTTCCTGGTAGGGTCGTTCGTGGGTGTCCTGGCATCCGTGAATGCGTTCTTCCTTCTCACGATTTTCACCATCGCAGGATTCTTCGCGACGATGAGAGGATTGAACAAGAAGAAGGAGGAAGGACTCCAAGAAGGGAAGAACGGAGAGCGCACGTGGAAGAACGTGGCCGGTGTCGGAGTACCTCCATGTCTTATCGTTGTGCTCAATGCACTCGGACTCCTGGACCATACGGCATTCGTGATCATGTTCGTATCCACGATAGCCGTCGCCGGAGCGGACACCATCGCCAGCGAAATCGGTGTCAAGGACAAGAATGTCTATATGATCACCACGTTCGAGAAGATCGAACCCGGGATCAACGGCGGCGTATCCCGCCTTGGAACCGGCGTATCCACCGTTGCTGCCCTTATGATAGCCGTCCTGGGCTGGTTCGTGATGACCGAGGGGCTGGATTGGATGCTGCTCATACCCTTCGCCATGGGTGTTCTCGGGAACCTGCTGGACAGCGTTTTCGGTGCAGTACTAGAGAATCCGGGTTACATCTCGAAATATACCAACAACTGCTCCACAGCGATCATCGGTGCATTCGTCGGACTTTTGATCTATATGATCATCTGAAGTCTGCTCGACGCAGATCCGGGACTGTTCATCATTTTTCTCTGATACGATTCAATACATTCATCGAGGTATGCGGCCAGTTAAACTGTAGTAATCTTTAAATAATAGTATGATATCGCAGGAATTGGTATGACGGCCATAGCGGCGGGGTCACACCCGGTCCCATTCCGAACCCGGCAGTAAAGTCCGCCCGCGTATCTGTCTGTACTGTATTGCGCAAGCGTACGGGAACTCAGACACGCTGTCAGCCACTTTTCTTCTTCTTTATTTCGATATCCATCCTATATCGATTTTCATCCGTCTGAAAGGTATCGATCACGTGGAAACTCGACAATAGCATCGAATTCTGGAAAACCTGCGAATCGTGCCGAACGCAGAATCGGCACATTAAAACAACCATCAAAGGCTGATATGAGATGAAAAACCGGCCCGAAGGCCGGAATGTGTTTTGAGATCAGAGCTCGGTGAGCTTGATCAGCCTGTTCCAGCGCCTGTCGACCTCGTTCTGGATCGACTCGCCGATGGGCTCCCACTTCTCCTGCTGAAGGTGCTTGAACCTTCCCTGGGAGGCGATCCAGTCGGCGATAGGCTTCTTCTCGGCCTTTCCGTCTGCGATCCTGGCGCTCTCTGCAGTGAGAGTGTACTTTCCGTCGACGACCTCGAACAGAGGCCAGACGCAAGTCTCGACCGCAAGGCGGGCGATGTTGATCGTCTCATCGGAGGGGAACCTCCAACCCCTGGGGCAGGGGGAGATGGCGTTGATGAAGCTGGGGCCGTTGGCTGCGAATCCCTTGGTCGCCTTGGTCACGGTGTCCCTCCAGTTGTGGGGGGAGACCTGTGCGACATAGGGGATGTTGTGGGCGACCATGATCTCGGTCATGTCCTTGGAGAACTCCTTCTTTCCGGGCTGGACGGAACCGGCCCAGGATGTGGTGGTGGATGCTCCCATCGTGGTTGCGGAGGACCTCTGGATTCCGGTGTTCATGTATGCCTCGTTGTTCAGACATACGTACATCATCCTGTGTCCCCTCTCCATGGCTCCGGACAGGGCCTGGAGTCCGATATCGTAGGTCGCACCGTCACCGGCGAAGTTGACGAACTTGATGTCCTCTTCGATCTTTCCCTTCTTCTTCAGAGCGACATAGGCAGTCTCGAGACCGGCGCATGTGGCGGCTCCGTTTCCGAAGGCGGTGTGGATGTACGGTGTGTTCCATGCGGTGTAGGGGAAGATCGTGGTCGAGACCTCGAAGCACCCTGTGGATGCCGAGACAGCGATCGGATCGGCCGTACCCATCATGATCTGCTTTGCGATAATGGACTCGGCACATCCGGCACAGAGCCTGTGACCGCTGGCGAGCCTGACCGGCAACTTGTTGAGCTCCTTGAGCGACAGTGACGTCATACCTTCACCCCCAGATAGGTGATCTTGGAAGCATTCTCCGCGGCGATGTCCTCCATCATCTTCTTGAATCCGGAAACGGTCGCATCGGCTCCTCCGAGACCGTAAATCACATTGTACATCTTGGGCATCTTGTCCAGATCGGTGGCGGCTGTGACCACTTCGGGGAACATGGGTCCGTAGGCACCGATGCTCAGATGCTTGTCGAAGACCGCGACGGCCTTCTTTCCCTTCATGACCTTTGCGAGCGCTGCCTCGGGCCAGGGCCTGTAGACATGCGGCATGGCGCATCCGACCTTGATTCCCTCGGCACGGAGCTCGTCAACGGTCTCCTTCATGGTTCCGAACGAGGAACCGAGGATGATGGCGACGAACTCTGCGTCATCGCAGCAGTACTCGTCGACGAGGTGGTACTCCCTTCCTGTGAGGTCCGCGAACTCCTTGAAGACCTCCTCAGCGACCTCCAGGGCCTTGTCCATTGCGAGGACGCTCTGGTACTTGTGGGGGTAGTAGAAGTCGGGTCCGTCCATGTTACCGTGGGAGACCGGGTGCTTGATGTCGAGCAGCGGGAAGAGCGGCTCGTACTCTCCGACGAAGTTCTTCACATCGCCGGTGTCCATCATGGTCATCCTCTCGATGGCATGGGTCAGGATGAATCCGTCCAGGTTGACCATACAGGGAAGCTGTACGTCGTGGTGCTCGGCGATCCTGGGAGCGATGATCGAGTTGTCATATGCCTGCTGAACATTCTCGGAGAACAGCTGGATCCATCCGCAGTCACGTGCGGACATGGCATCTCCGTGATCGTTGTTGATGTTGATAGGTCCGGAGACGGCCCTGTTCGCCACTGCCATGATGAGCGGAACCCTCATGGCGGCGGTGATGGGGAGCATCTCCCACATGTATGCGAGTCCCTGCGAAGCTGTTGCGGTGAACGTCCTCGCTCCGGCGGATGCAGAGGATGTGCACAGGGTGAGCGCGGAGTGCTCGGACTCCACACAGACGAACTCGGTGGTGACCTCTCCGTTCGCCACATAGTCGGCGAACTTCTCGACGATGATGGTCTGAGGTGTGATAGGATATGCGGCGCAGACATCGGGGTCGATCTGCCTCCATGCCAGTGCTACTGCGTTATCTCCGTTGATCGCGATATCGTGGGACAAACTCATTCCTCCCTCATTGTGATGGCCTTCTTGGGGCAGACCTTGGCGCAGATCCCGCATCCCTTGCAGTGGCTCAGCTTGATGCCGGACATCTTGTCATCCCTGAACACGATACTGTTGTCGGGACAGTAGATCCAGCAGGTGTAGCAGTCTATGCACTTGTCCTGGTCGATCACCGGGACGAAACTTCTCCAGTCTCCGGTGAAGAAGTTCTCGGAGTTCCCTGCCTTTATGATACGACCTCCGACGACGAGGTCCTTGATATTTGCCATTGACATCTCACTGCACCTCCTCAAATCCTCTCTTGAGTGCCGAGAGGTTCTTCACGATTACCTTCTCGGAAAGCTTTCCTGTGAACTTGTTGGTGATCTGGTCCTCGAGCATCTCGTACGATACGATGTTCACGCACTTGACGAGGGCTCCGAGCATGACGGTGTTGACCATGGGCTTTCCGATCTCCTCGATGGCGATCTTGTTCGCGTCGAGGGTGTAGCAGGCGGCATCGGTGCCGAGTGCTTCCTGAAGCTCCTTGGATGTGCCGGGATAGTTGGCGAGGATGACTGTGTCCTTCTTGATGCCTCTCGTCACATCGACCTTGCCGACGAGCGTCCCATCCATGATGATGACGACATCGGGCTCGTATACCTGGCTGTGTACCCTGATGGGCGTGTCGGATATCCTTGTGAATCCCCTGATAGGCGCACCCATCCTCTCGGGACCGAATTCCGGGAACGCCTTGACGTACATACCAGAAGCGATAGCGGTCTCGGCCAAGATCTCGTTAGCCGTGACGACTCCCTGTCCACCTCTGCCATGCCAACAAATTTCCATGTGCATTAGTACCACTAGAAGTCCGTATAACCCCGATGATTTAAACCCTTTGTAGTTCCCGAGGCCCCTAACATTGTTTTTCGGAACAACTAATTCGAATTGTTGCAGGAAATCGTAAATAATTCTACTGATTTCGTAGAATATTGATGTTAAACGTAGTACGGTTGGCCTGAAACGTTGAAAAACAGCCCATAATATACAATAACTATAGAGAATGGGAAGTAGAGCCGTGACCCGAATCCAGGCGTATATACTAAACACTTAAATGAACTAAAGGATACCGAGACACAACGATGGCCAAGGGCCCATCACAAACGAGTTCAATTCGCAGTGATTCACATGGACAAGAAAATCGTCGACGTAAACGAGCTGCACGTGGAAGACATACCCATCGTGGGCGGAAAAGGTGCAAATCTGGGAGAACTCACAAACGCGGGATTCCCCGTTCCCGAGGCCTTTGTCCTCACGACGGCCTCTTACGACTATTTCATAGAGAACGCCAAACTCATGGACAGGATCAACAAGGCCCTGTCCGGAATCGACAGAAGCTCCGACGACAGCCTCGCGGAAGCATCCGTCAAGATCAGGAACATGTTCGAGGAGTGCGAGATTCCCGCAGACCTCAAGAAGGACATCGTATCCCGCTACAAGCTCCTGTTCCCCAAGGGGAAGAAGGGATTCGTCGCCGTAAGGTCCAGCGCCACCGCCGAGGACCTCCCCGACGCAAGCTTCGCCGGACAGCAGGAGACATACCTCAACGTCGTCGACGAGGATGACCTCTTCGACAAGATCAGGAAATGCTGGTCCTCACTCTTCACCGCACGCGCCATCGCATACCGCGAGAAACAGGGATTCGCCCACGAGGACGTCAAACTCGCGGTCGTCGTCCAGAGGATGGTCAACTCGGAGTTCTCCGGGATCATGTTCACCGTGGACCCCAACAGCGGCGCCAAGCAGATCGTCATCGAAGCAGGCTACGGTCTCGGAGAGGCCATCGTCGGCGGAGAGGTCACACCCGACACATACGTCGTCGACAAGCAGAAGATGGAGGTCCTGAAGAAGAGGATCTCCACACAGACATGGAAATACGTCCGCGGAAAGAACGGCGGATGCGAGAAAGAGGACATCCCCGGCGACAAGATCAAGGCCCAGAAGATCCCCGACTCCCGCATCCAGGAGATCGCCGAGATCGGAAGGCAGATCGAGATCCACTACGAGAAGCCCATGGACATGGAATGGTGCATCGAGGACGACAAGGCATACATCGTCCAGGCAAGGCCCATCACCGCCACAGGCAACTCGGCCACCAACGAATCCGTCGGGAACTCCGTGTCCAGCGAGGACATCATCGCCAGCGGTCTGGGAGCAAGCCCCGGACTCGCCACCGGAAAGGTCGTCATCTACGACACCAGCATGAGCCTCGAGGCCATCAAGGAAGGGGACATCCTCGTCACCCAGATGACCATGCCCGACATGGTCCCCGCCATGAGCAGGGCCGCCGCCATCGTCACGGACGAGGGTGGAATGACCTGCCACGCAGCCATCATCTCCAGGGAGCTCGGAACACCCTGCGTCGTCGGAACCGGCAACGCCACCGAGATCATGAAGGACGGCATGGACGTCACCGTCGACGGAACCACCGGAACGGTCTACAAGGGCATCCTCAAGAAATCCAGCCCCGAGGCTGCTCAGACCACCATGACCGCATCCTCGGCATTCGCAGAGTACGTGCCCGTCACAGGGACCAAGGTCATGGTCAACATGTCCATGCCCGCAAAGGCCGAAGAGGTCGCCAAGCTCCAGTGCGACGGAGTCGGACTCATGAGATCCGAGTTCCTGTTCACCAACTACATCGGAGAGCACCCCTGCGCCGTCATCGAGGAGGGCAGGGAGGAGGAGCTCATCGACAAGCTCGCAGAGGGCATCGCCAAAGTGTGCAGGGCATTCTACCCCCGCCCGATCACCCTGAGGACCTCCGACTTCAAGACCAACGAGTACCGCGACATGAAAGGCGGCGCGGACTACGAGCCCAACGAGGACAACCCCATGATCGGATGGAGGGGATGCTCCAGGTACGTCTCAGCCAGCTACCGCAGGGCATTCATCTGCGAGCTCAAGGCCATCAAGAAGGTCAGGGACGAGATGGGCCTCAAGAACCTCAACATGATGCTCCCGTTCGTCAGGACCGTCGAAGAGGTCGAGGACATCACCGACATGATGAGGTCCGTAGGTCTCAGGAGGGGCAGGGACTTCAAGCTCTACCTGATGGCAGAGGTACCGGTCAACATCTTCATGGCCGACAAGTTCTGCGAGTACTGCGACTGGTTCTCCATCGGATCCAACGACCTCACGCAGCTCGTCATGGGAAGCGACAGGGATTCCGATATCCTCGGACACATGGGATACTTCGATGAGAGGAACGAGGGTGTCAAGAGGGCCATCGCCCAGCTGATCAAGGTCGCCCACGAGCACGGAAGGCACGTCAGCATCTGCGGTCAGGGACCCTCGGTCTACCCCGAGTTCACAGAGTTCCTCGTCGAGCAGGGAATCGACTGCATCTCCCTGAACCCCGACACGTTCGCCAAGACCAAGAGGATCATCGCCTCCGCAGAGCAGAGGGTCATCCTCAGGGATCTCAGGAACCTCAGGAACAGGAACTTCGAGTGAAACAACTTCCGGAGCCTGTCTCCGGATCCTTCTTTTCAAAAATGATCTCGGGTCGGTGACCCGGGATCATTGAAATATCATTGGTTGCCGATGGTGCTGTCCATCAGCCTCTGGTTTATGGCGGAGGCCTCCTCGCTCGGAAGGAGCATGGTGGTGACCTCCATGAACGGATGCTTGGACCCTTCGATGATCTTCACATCGTCCAGACTCCTTAAGCCCCAGCGCTCCGCGGTCTTCTCGAGACCGAACTTGACATCCAGATCGTTAGGGACCAATACAATAGCCTTGAATGTCTTCAGACCCATCTTCTTGGCGGCCATTATCCTGTGATGCCCGTCCACGAGCAGGAACCCGCTCCTCCTCTCGACGACTATCAGAGGCTCATTCAGACCTCTTTTGAGCTCGTACTGCCTTCCGATGAGCTCGTCCATATAGACCTCCTTCTGGGTGGGGATGATCTGGTCGACGGGGATCTCCTTGTTGACGACCTTCATACGGATCCCGTTCTGCTGCTCCAGGAAATTCTTGACTGACATGACCTTCCCCGGGCGGGATTTCTCGATCTGGGATCTGACGATGTCTATGTTCGAGATGATACCGACGATCTTCTTCTCCTCGTCGACGACGGGGAGGTTCCTCAGACCGTATCTGAACAGGATCCTCGTAGCATCATCGATGTTCATGGAGGGGATGGCGCACAACGTACCGCGCTTCATCACACTGCGGATCTTCGCATCCGGCTTGTCGATATGTCTGAGCAGTTCCTTGGCTGTGACGAATCCGAGCAGATAGCCTTTCTCGACTATCGGGAAACCATGGAAGTTGGAGTTGATGATCTCCTGTCTGACCTGCTCTACCGTCATGTCCGGACTCACCGTGTGGACGTCCCGGACCATATACTCACCGACTGTGGCTTCTGGCATCTTGGACGTGTATCGCACGGCGCGTTTATAGGATGTTTGCTGACCGTCCGTCGGACCCGTCTGCTGGACATTTTATACCACTGTCACCATTCAGGGCATAGAAGGATATTATGAGCGGACCGTTACTCACTGAAGAGGCTATTGAAGAGCAGACCAAACTCCAGAACGCCCTCGGACAGATCGACCACATCATCATCGTCATGAGCGGCAAAGGCGGAGTCGGTAAGAGCACAGTATCGTCCAACCTTGCCGCGGCCATCGCCATGCAGGGAAAGGATGTGGGCATCATGGATGTCGACATCACAGGACCCAACATCCCCAAGATGTTCGGAGTGGAGACAGAGCCCATACGCGCCGAGAACGACATGCTTATCCCGGTCACGGTCCCGCCATCCATCAAGATCATGTCCATGGCATTCCTCCTTCCCAGTCCCGATTCCCCCGTCATGTGGCGCGGACCCGTGAAGATGGGTGCCATAAAGCAGTTCATCGAGGATGTGAACTGGGGACACCTCGACTACCTCATAGTCGACATGCCTCCGGGAACCGGAGACGAGGCACTGTCCATCGTGCAGCTCATGCCCAAGGCGGACGGAATGGTCATCGTCACCACACCTCAGGATGTCGCGCTTCTCGACAGCAGGAAATCCCTGACCTTCGGAGCCGAGACCAAGATCCCGATCATCGGAATAGTCGAGAACATGAGCGGATTCGTCTGCCCCCACTGCGGAGAGGTCACGAACATCTTCAAGAGCGGAGGAGGAGAGAGGGCCGCCAACGAACTCAACGTCCAGTTCCTCGGAAAGGTCCCCATCGAGCCCGCTGTCGCCGATTCCGGAGATTCCGGAATGCCTGTCGTCCTGAAATACCCCGACTCGGCTTCCGCCAAGGCCTTCGAGGGCATCATCGACAAGATCATCAAGACAGTGAACTGAGATGAAGATAATAGTGATCTCAGAGGGGGAATCCTTGGATTCGTATGTGGCCGACGACTTCGGCCACGCCCCCTTCTTCCTTCTCGTGGATTCGGATACCCTGGACTATCACGTCATAGTGAACGAGTACAAGGATTCGGAGCAGGGCGCAGGATTCGCCGTGGCCAACGCCATCGTATCACTTGGGAATGTCGATGCCGTCATCACCGGCGGCATAGGCATGCACGGCATTAAGATCCTGAAGGACGGCGGCATCGACGTCTCCTACGATGAGGAAGGGACTGTCGAGCAATGCGTCAAGGATTATGTCAGGCGCATCGAGCGCAGGAAGAGCTTCGAGAACACGAACTGATGAAAGGGGCCTTGGCCCCATTCATCAACTTTTTTTAAGAATCCATCAGACCCCTTTCCGGTCGCCCCATATGATCTTATGGAGCTGCGGAAGGACCCTTATGTCGAGCTTCTCTTCGAGGACGCGCTCGACAAGATGCTCTAGACGGTCGGTGCCCCCTACGGGCCCGAATATCACGGGACATCTGATGTCGTGGTTCCTCACGAAATCCACGGCGAAGTCCAGATCCTCATCGTCCTTGATTATGAACTTCAGCTGATCCTTCGGAGAAAGGATGTCGATGTTGGACATCAGCATCCTGTCCGTCATGCCGGATGATGGGCACTTGATGTCCATGCTGATCATTATCAGGGGACTGTCGGGAACGGCGGACAGATCGACGGACCCGTTGGTCTCCAGGATGACCTGTATCCCTTTGGAGACGAGACGCTCCATCAGTTCGGGGGATTCGGACTGGAGCATCGGCTCCCCTCCGGTGAGGCACACCCTGAAAGGCTCCCCTATCCTGGACATGATCTCGTCCAACGACATATCCTCCCCTCCCTCGAAGGAGTAGGATGTGTCGCACCAGGAGCAGCGGAGATTGCAGCCGACCGTCCTCACGAAAACGGTCGGAGCGCCCATCGTGAGGCCCTCGCCCTGTATGGAGTTGAATATCTCAGAGATTCTCATTGTGCTCGTACTCGATCTCGTCGGTATATCCGGCCTCTTCGAAGCCTTTCAGTCTGAGACGGCATGAATCACAGTGACCGCAGGCCTTCTCACCGCCGTTGTAGCACGACCAGGTGAGATGCAGAGGCGCACCCAGCTTCTTTCCGCGCCTGACGATATCGGCCTTGCTGTCATTAATAATGGGGGTCATCACCTTGACCGGATGTCCCTCCACTCCGGCCTTGGTCCCTTTGGAGATCATCTCCTCGAACGCCTTGAAGAATTCGGGGCGGCAATCGGGATATCCAGAATAGTCCACATCATTGGCACCGATGTAGATGCGGTCGGCATCTATCGATTCGCAGAGACCTGCGGCGATGCTCAGGAATATTATGTTCCTCGCAGGAACGTATGTGATCGGGATCTGGGCGTCCAGCTCCCCTTCCCTGTCCAGCGGGACATCGATGTCGGGCCTGGTGAGGGCCGACCTGAACGAACTCAGGTTCAGATCTATGACCACATGGTCCACGTTGTAGAACTTGCAGACGTTCTCGGCGGACACGAGCTCCTTCGTGTGCCTCTGCCCGTATCTGAAGCTTATGGCAGTGACCTTGCATCCGTCGGCAAGGGCCTGGGCCAGTGTGGTGGTGGAATCGAGACCACCCGAGAGCAGGACGACCGCATTGGTCATCAAAGCACCTCCGTGTACCATGCTGTCTGACCGCGCTCCTCATCCAATCCGATGGATACGGATGCCACGTTGTCGGGGAACTCGATCTCGGAGACGATCCTCCTCGTCATCATCTTGGACATCTCCTCGGCGGTGGTGTTGGGGATCTCCAGAAGGACCACGTCCTCGCGGGGGAAGACGTACCTCTTGCCGCAGCTCACGGCTTCGACGGAGGTCTCCGTCACATCCAGCTTGACATCGGACGACTCCGTAGGAAGGAGCGTCTTGTGATCGAGCTCGTCTATCATGGCCTTGAGGGCCTTCTTCAGGACGACGAAGTCCATGATCATCCCCTCTGCGCCTATGTCTCCCTCGAGCCTGAGCCTGACTATGTACGAATGCCCATGAAGTCTGGAGCATTTCTCGTGTCTCGGTATGAAATGACATGCCGAGAATCTGATCCCGGAATATCCGCCATCAATTTCTAGATACAATCTCATTCCTCCGTTAGTTTCATCGCCAAGGCAATGGAATCCCTGTAATCGGTTTTAGCACGTGATGTGTCCACGAAGATCTTGTCGCTGTTGACGAGCGGCGCTCCCAATGCCTTCGCACCGCATACTAGGTGCATCGTCCTGAATATTATGTTTCCTGTGATACCTTCCGGCGCGATGATTATATCCGCATCACGGACGGCATTCTCTATCAGGATCTGACATGAATACGCATCATATCCGTCTTTCACAAGCCTCTCGGCCAGAGCACGTGCGTTCTCGATGGACCTGTCCACGGCCTTACATCTGCCGACGTCCTCATCCCTCCCGCCGGACATTATCGCAATGCGCGCACCCATCCCGATCCTCTTGGCCAAGGACGCGGATCTGACCGCAAGATCGTATCTCTGATCCTCGGTCCATCCCTCGTCGATTCCTACCGGCGACATGATGAGCAGTTTTCCGCCCACAGGTTCCATGAACGCCACCCTTTCGAGGGCATCCAATCCCAATCCGTGTTTGAGGATGGGAAGAAGCATCGAGGAGGACATGTCTCCGCGCACAGCGGCATCGATCTTGCCTGATACCAGATCTGCGACGAGCTCATGCGGATTATCATAGATGCGGACATCATGACCCTCCATGGCCAAGACGCTACGCTCTACGTTGCCAGCATCCGAGCCACGGCCGATACCGACCTTCACATCCGGAAGGTCGCCGCTCAAGAGGGTCTTAGAGGTGAACATTAGCCCTCGCAACACATCGTTCCATATACCCTTTCGCATGGGCATGGCTTTTCGTCAGAAGGATACGGGCGCAGAATGGTCATCCGCGTATCTGATCGAAGACGTAGTCCGGCCATTCACGGATACCCAATGCGATCTCCAGCTCAGAAGGGGTCAGCATCGGTTTGGGATATCTGGCCGAATCGTCCATGGCTATGCGGGGGCAGGCCGTGTTGACAAAGGCATCGACCTGATACGACATCAGTGCCATGGGGGATATCTCCTCCATTATCACCTTGTGGGCCGTCCTGCCGTTCTCCTTGAGCATGCGCACGACATCGTCCGCAAGGGAAGAGCGGTTCTGACCGATCTTGCTGCAGACGAGGACCAGGAAGCTGTGGGCCTCTTTCGCACCCTGTATGGCGGCGAACCTTCTGCGGAGTATGCGGTCACGCGTCTCGGACATGTCGCGCACCTCCCTGGTGATCGGATTGAGGACCATGATCTTCTTCTGCATGCCGAACGCAGCGGCCAACGGATGGAAGTCCCCCTCTCCGATGAAGAGATACCCGTCGACATCGTCCTTCACGGATTCGGCCGCGGTGCAGTTGCATCCGAGGACCTGACCGGGATACATTATCCTGTCATCCCCTTCGCCTACGGACACCGTTCTCCCCGTGGATTCCAATATACACTTTACTATAGGGATGAGACCGAGATATTGGATGGTCGCAAGAAGGCCGACCCTCTGCGGCAGATCGGACAGGACATCGAGTATTGAATCGTCCAACTCAACATCCGACCGGGATTCTATGTACAGGACGTTCGGATCGTCGCCCTGCGACGGTATGGGTGAATGACCGAAATGGATCAGAGCATCCGCCCAGCCGCGGTAATCGAACAGATCGCATGCACCGTAGCAAGGACGGCCGATGATGATGACGGAGACGCCGGTCGTCTCCTCGATATAATCAGAAATCTCGGGGGCCCGGATCTTCAGGCCCTCAGGCATCTGGAGTGCGACGGAGGAGAATCCCCCGTCGCTTATCCAGCGTGTTATAGTTTCCAGTTCGAAATCGAACATTTACAGAATGAGTTCCTGACCCTGCTCAACATCGATGTAGCAAGGGGAGGGGAACTTCATCGAAGCTCTCCAGAGAGCATCCTTGGCGATGACTGCCTTGTCTGCGGGGACGCGGACGGTGAGGATGGCCTGGTTGCGCTCGAGCCTGGCCGCGGTTCCGACAGTCTTGCCGAATCCCTGGCGCATTCCACTCGAAACACGGTCTGCTCCTGCTCCGGTAGCGAGTTTGTTCTCCCTGAGGACGACGTGGGGGAATGCCCTGACGGTCATGTGGTAGTTGGCCACTCCGGCCTGTCCGTTCAGAACCTTGTTGGCTGCGATACGGCCGGCCTCGATGGAGGTGTGCCTGACCTGAACGCGGTTCTTGACCCTGAGGGTGAGGACGACGGGGAACTCCTCTTTGAGGTTTCCCATCTCGTACTGGGAGACCCTGCTTGCGGGGACTCCTCCCATGTACTCGCGGCGTGTGTACGCCTGTCCT
Source organism: uncultured Methanomassiliicoccales archaeon (assembly GCA_934702355.1). Lineage (GTDB taxonomy): Archaea > Thermoplasmatota > Thermoplasmata > Methanomassiliicoccales > Methanomethylophilaceae > Methanoprimaticola. Next base: position 26,548 of record CAKUXX010000004.1, on the reverse strand, counting down.
TTGATCTGCCTGTACATTGATGCTGGCTTTCTTACCATTCAAACCACCTGGATTGTGAATAACGTGAGCACCATGGCTCCGTCTAACTATGAGTGCCGATACCTGACCCTGATATAAGCATTTCGCTGAGAAAATACTCGTATTCTTAGTACGCGCACGCGTGACGAACTCCCCAACCAATAAGTACGTTCCGAAATAATGCAGGTGCTGATGCAGCCGTTCAATTTCAAGATCGTCCGCAAAGGGGACGAATCCGCACATGTGCCCGCTTCCGTGGCCGAACAGGTCATATCCGACGTCCAGACTCTTCTGACGGACATCGGCAGGGTCATGATAACGAAGGAACTGAGGCTGCAGGGTAAGGTGCCCGACGGATATCTTGCCAGATTCGATCTTTTCAAAGACGTCTCCGACGAAGACAGCGAGGCCGTGACCCAGGGTGACGACACACTCATGCTCGATGCCCTCGACAAGCTGTTCGACGAGTTGGACCATGCGATCATGCCCGAGACGTTCGAAGCCCCGTCCGATCACACGGAGGCGATCGGCCGCAGGAACATCTCCCGCGACATCCTGAACCTGCACGACCATCTGGAAGGGTACGAGATGCTCTACGGTACCGGAAGGAACCTCAGGAAGTTCAGGGTCAACCGCAGGGAACGCCTGGAATCCGATGCCTCGTTCGACGGCTCGGAGTTCCCGGGTGCGCTCATCGGCGTGATATCCCGCGACCCGACGAGGAAGAACCACTGGAACATCTCGAACGGAAGGCTGTCAGCTCCGATCACATTCAATGCGAACATATCCCAGCAGGACATCCCCATCTTCTCCAAGTCCGGACCTGTCATCGCATCCGGCATGATCCAGATGGACGGCGACGGATGCCCGTCGGGCATATCCGATGTCACAGGCGTCTACTCGTTCCCGAACGTGAAGTTCCACAGGATAATCACCGGCGAGAGGGACATAGTCCTTCTGAACCCCGCAGAGGCGATCCCCGCGTACAATGCGACCACGGGCACATGGTCCCTCGAATGCGAAGACCTGGGTATTTCCGTCGACAAGCCGTCCTGGGACGACTGCGTGATGGCATTCCAGGACTACTTCGTGTTCCTCTGGGAGACCTACAGGGAAAGCGACGATGAGTTCGAGGGAGAGGAACTGGACATCAGGAACCTCCTCCTCTCCATGGAATATATACGCTGAGTCGCGCGCCATTTATTAAATACTGGGCAGTAATCGGAGCACCCGGAGCACATCATATGAGCAAGAGGCGCATCTCGCAAAAGGTACTGACCGATCTGGGCGAGGAGCGTATGAGGAAGTTGCTTGCCCTGGCCGAGGTCGCCGTCCGCGAGGACAGGCCCGAGCGTGCCAGAAGGTATGTGGAGCTGTCCCAACGTATAAGCGCCAAGACCCAGGTTCCGATGCCCCGCGACTTCAATGTCTGTCGCAGATGCGGGATACCGCTCATATCGGGACTGAACAGCAGGGTCCGTCTCAACAATCACATGGTGTGCGTCACTTGCGGCATGTGCGGAGAGATCCGTCGCAAACCGTATCTGAAGGAGCAATCACATGACTGAGAAGGACGCAAGGAAGGAACTCATGAGAAGGGCCAACGACATCAGTCCGACCGTTCACGTCGGAAAGGACGGCCTGGACCAGGGGGTCTTCGACGAAATCGTCAACCAGCTGAAGAAGAACCGCCTGATCAAGGTTAAAGTGCTCTCCAACTCCGACGACGACGCCAAGGGTGCGGCCGCCAGCATAGAGGAGTCGACCGGTGCGGTGGCAGTGGATGTCCGCGGAAGTGTAATCGTACTGACCGACAAGCGCACGTGGTCGTCCCTCAGTCAGAAGAAATTCTGAGGTGCTTTCGATGCTTGATGTCAACGTTATCAGAAACGATCCTGACATGATCAGGACGATGCTCAAGAACAGGAACAAGGACGATGCCATTCTGGACAGGTTCCTCGAGGCGGATTCCGAGTGGAGAACCCTGACCGACGAGAACAACCGCCTCAGGCAGACCAGGAACGAGGTGTCCCTCAAGATCTCCAAGATGCCCAAGGGCGAGGAGAAGGATGCCAGCATCGCCGAGATGAGAGAGGTCTCCGACAAAATCAAGGCCAACGACGACAGGATGGCCGAGCTGGAGATAATCCGCCAGGACTGCGTCCTCAACATCCCCAACATCCCCCACGAGTCCGTCCCGATAGGAAAGGACGAGCACGACAACGTGGTCGTGTACGAGAAGGGAGAGAAGAGGAAGTTCGACTTCGAGCCCAAGGAGCACTGGCAGATCGCAGAGGACCTGGACATCATCGATTTCGACAGGGGAGTCAAGGTCGCGGGCAGCGGATTCTACTGCCTCAAAGGCGACGGTGCAAGGCTGGAGAGGGCCCTCATCAACTACTTCCTCGACACCCACCAGGACCAGGGCTACACAGAGCTGTTCCCCCCTGTGCTTGTCAACAAGAACGCCGTCATCGGTACCGGACAGTACCCCAACCTCAAGGACGACATGTACTACCTCGAGAAGGACGACATGTTCCTCAACCCGACCGCGGAGGTCCCCATAACCAACCTCCTGCAGGACGAGATCCTCGAGAAATCCCAGCTTCCGATCTACTACACCGCATACCTCCCCTCCTTCAGGAGAGAGGTCGGTAAGCACGCGGACACCAGGGGAATCATAAGGGTCCACGAGTTCAACAAGGTCGAGATGGTCAACTTCGTCCTCCCCGAGAACTCCTATGCAAGGCTCGAGGAGCTGAGGCAGAACGCCGAGGACCTCATCACCGGCCTCGGACTTCCCTACAGGGTCCTTCTGCTCTGCACAGGCGACATGAGCTTCTCGTGCTCCAAGTGCTACGATCTCGAACTCTACGCTCCCGGGAAGGATGCATGGCTCGAAGCTTCGTCCTGCAGCAACTTCACGGACTTCCAGGCCAGGAGGGCCAGGATCAAATACAGGCCCGAACCCCACCTTAAGAGCGAGTTCGTACACACCCTGAACGGTTCCGGTCTCGCCCTCCCGAGGACGATGGTCGCCATCCTTGAGAACTATCAGAACAAGGATGGAACAGTCACCATCCCCGAGGTACTCAGACCCTACATGCGCGGTCAGGAGACCATCGGAAGGCGCTGAAACAAGAGGGGTCGCAAGACCTCTCTTCATTTCCTTTTAAAACAATCCAATCCTTCGCAGAATCGTCAGATCTTAAGCCCATCAAGGCCTTTCATCAAGGACCTGACATCTATCATGCCGGAACGGCCCATCAGGCGGTCCCGGAGACCTTTCTCCCCTTCCAACAGCGTGTTGGACGATATCCCGTATCTGCGGGAGATCATCGCCTCCATGTAGGCCGCCATGAGGTCGCAGGTCTTGAGGTCCGTGCCGTTCCTCTTCCCGAACCTGTCGTCATCCATATCGGAGAAGGGCTCGTACACCATCTTGCGGAAGCCTTCGCGCCATTCCTCCTTGAGCAGGGGCATGATTGTCGATTCGACCTCCTCATGTTCGTACTCCTCCAGAAGACTCGCGAGTCCTGATACATTCTCCTTGATCGGGGATATGACATCCTTGGTCAGGACCTCGGGGAGATCGTGGAACAGTCCGCTATAATAATCGTTGTAGATCTGCTCGTCAGAAGCCCCCGCATCGATATCGGCGAGATACATCATGTTCGCGACCATGAGCGAATGCCCCAGGACCGTCGTGCGCGGAACACGCGGAGTCCTGGCCCAGCGCTGTTGGAACCTCAGCTGTCCGACGAGATCGATGAAATCGAACGATTCCTCGCTGAGCTCCCTGACACCGATGAGATCCTTGTGATGATCGATCTGTATGTTGATCTCCTCGCGCGTGCGATCTATGCCGTACAGCGAACGGTTGGAATCGTAGATGAGATTGAACTCCCATCTTGTAGCTAGATAATGCGCGGCACGGATGACCGCATCCTCCCTCGAATCGTCTGAACCCATCAGATAATTGCGGAAACGGTCCCTGAACCCGGGATCGGAATCAGGAACGAGACGGTCGTACTCGGAGAGTACGTACTCATTGACCTGCGCCCTCTTCTCGGAGATGATCTTGTGGAACACCTGGGGCTTCAGATCCGTGAGGACGGACCTCTGGATGAACGAGAACAGCGTGTGCTCGATGATAAGCGTCCAATCCATCCTGTTGCCTGCCGATTCCTCGTACTTTCCGAGGATCCATGCTATGGCGGCCTTATGCGCCTGCTTGTCCAACTCGGTGAGGTCGACGGGACGCATATGGTCGTTCCATCTGTGCATGTTCACGGAATTGAACAGAAGGTACAGAAGATCGGCATTCAGTGCGGCCACGTCATCACTCCTTGGTGAGATCGATGATGGTCGCATCCCCGACGAACGGGGTGTAGTCCTCGTCGAGGACATAGAAGAATCCCTCCTCGTCCGCTTTATCCTGAAGGACCTTCAGTTCCGAACAGGTCCTGCTGTTGGACAGATAGAGGAGGGTGTAATTGGAGATCAATATCAGGACGCCGATGACGAACACCGCCTGCTTGAACGGTCCGGGCTCGAGTACGTATGCGGTGATGCCTGCGGCCACCAGCACCATACCTGCCAGGGACAGATACAGGAACAGCTTCGGATCGACGGCCCTGATATCCTTCATATTATCCTCATTGGGATGCCTGGATCAGCCTGTTCACGACGAACTTCTGGTCCATGGATGCCAGGAACGGCCCGAGCCTGGGTCCTGCGGTCTTGCCGATCAGGATCTTGTACAGGGCCTTGTATCCGCCCTTGGATCCTATGGGCGAGGCCTTGGCGATATCCGAGACGACGCCTGTGATCGTGTCCGTATCCCATACGCAGTCGTTCATCCTCTTCACAAGTGCCTGGAAGAAGACCTTCTCGTTCATCGAGAGCTCGATGTCGGGAGAGATGGACTGCAGGACCGAGAACTTGACCATGTCGGGAGCGAATCCGTTGAGCCAATACCTGACGCAGGAGACCCTTCTCTTGAGCCTCTCGATGTCATCCTCAGTTGCTTCGGACATATCGATGGTGCGGGAGAGGACCTCCATGACCCCGTCGAAATCCGATGCCATCTGAACGACGTTCACGAGGTGGCGGTACGGGATCTGCAGGGGAAGTTTCGACGGCACGTGGTTGTGCTGTGCGATGACATAGGCCCTGACCGAGTTCTCCTCGGATTCCGGCCACTCACCGGCAAAGTACTCCCTCTCCATCCTGTCGTACTCATCGGCCATGTCGAGAGTTCCCATTCCGGAGTCATAGTCGATGGCCCTTGAGGGGTTGACCCTGAGGAACAGGTAGTTCAGCACCTCGGGAGGTGTCATGTTGATGGCATCCAGACCTGTGACGGAGCATCCGAGGGACTTGTGCATCTGACCGACGCCTTTGAGCTGAACGAACTCGTAGGGTATGGGACAGGGTGCGACACCTCCGTAGATCTCGGAGACGATCCTCTTTCCGGAATCGTACGATCCTCCGGCGGCAGCATGGTCCTTTCCGAAGGGCTCCGCGGATGTTCCGAAGATCATCCACTTCGCAGGCCACTCGAGACGCCATGTGAGCTTTCCGTCTCCCTTGCGGATATCGGCCTTGCCGTGGTGTCCGCAGATGCAGTCGTACTCAACGTAGGGGAACTTGTATGAATCGAATATGGGCTTCGTGAAGCGTCCGCACTTCTCGCAGACCGGATTGTAAGGAGCGTAGTCCTCTTTGGCCTCCTTGCCTGTGACCTCGTGAAGGATCTGGATGATCTCCTGCCTCTTCTCGAATGTCTTGCCGATGCATTCGGCGAACAGCCCCTGGTCGTACAGCTCGTGGGTCCATATGATCTCGCACTTGACCCCGAGGGAATCGACTGCATCGAGGAAAGGCTGCACGAAGTGGTGAGCGTAGTTCTTGTGCTTTCCGCAGGGACACGGGATGCGGGATATGGGCATTCCGACGTACTTCTCAAATTCCTCGGGCAGGAAGTCGTAACGTTTACGCAGAGGATCGAACGAATCGATGAGATAAATCAGGCGGACCTCTTTTCCCATTGCCTCGACGGCACTGCGGACCGACTCGCCTGTGATCGCTTCTCTCAGACTGCCGACGTGGATGATACCGGTCGGACTGATTCCTGTGGCTATCAAAGGGTGGTCGCATGTCTTCGCGACCTCCTCTGCTATGACATCTGCCCAATGCATACTAATCATCCGCCTATCGGGATATACTTAAAGACGCTTTCGGTATGAATACTAATATCCGGGACGAGAAGAACTATGTTTTTATATTGACCTGAGCTAACCCCCCAACATGGCAAAGAAAAACGACAGCGGATTCCAGTCCTCCGCAGGTCTGATGAGATATTTCGACACGGAGAACGAGAAAGGAGTCAGGGTCAGCCCCCGCACCGTCATCGGTATCGCCATCGGGATGATCGTGGTCGTATTGCTTCTGAACACGTTCGTTCCGCTTTGAAACGGATCGTCTGAAGCACAACTCGCACATGCTCCAGCTTGTGCTCTAGACTTTTCCCCTTCCTTTTTGATTTTGTATTATCAGGATCGTATCCTGAATGAGAAATATTGCAGATCATCCCGAAGGATGACCTGCGGATTGTTTAGAATGATTCCACTTCGAGGAACTGAGCGACAAGCTGGCAGATCCTGCCCTCGGAGTCGTATCCCCAGTATACGGGGTATGCTCCCTCGCCGTAACCGGTCTGCAGGATTATGACGGAAAGATCGGTGCCGGGAATGGTCCATCTGATCCAATCCCCGGTAGGGCCCTGATGCTCGGGATGCTCCATCTTGCTGTTCATGAACAGCTCCTCGAGGACATCCGAGTACAGTTCGAAATCACCGTCCTCCGACATCACATCGATCCACTCGGAGAACTCGGCATGGGCCTCCTCGTCACATATGCAGGCCAGACCGGATTCCGTGTTGAATCCGAAGTACTCGCCCGGATTGAATCTGTATATGTCCTCGTATCCGACCAGCGCCTCATAGTATGAGACCGCAGGTTCCTCGGAGAAGACGAGACGCGCCGCAGCATACACATCGCGACCGTCGGGTTGGGTCACGACTGCGATCTCTGCAGGTGCATCACCGCAGGGACACATGCCCATGTACGGCTTCTCGTGGGGATCCGCCAGATATGTCATCGGATCCCTCACCATCATCCTGCCTGATGGGACGGAGCAGATGCCGGCCCTGATGACGGACATTTGCAGGCCGGCGATCTTCTTACCACTGAAGTATGAACCCAGGTCCGTCGGGCACCGGGTCAGCTCCCTCTTCTCGGAGTACGCATCCATCCATCTTTCGCTTGCCATCGTATCACTCAGAGTGTGTCCTCTGCCAGGATCTTGTACTCCTCGTCGTACTTCCTCCTGAAGAGCTTCGCGAGTATCGGAGGCGCGACGATCGTGGTGATGACGGACATCAGGACGACGACGGTGTAGAGCTCCTCGGACATCGCACGTACGAGGGTGTCCCCTTCCATGACGGTGATACTCAGACCTATCGAGGCGATGATGATACCGACCTCTCCCCTGGGCATCATACCGACACCGATTATTCCCATGGACTGCTTGTCCAGGGACCTGTCCCCGAGCTTCGCACCGAGTCCGCATCCTATGTACTTGGACACCAGGGCGAGCACGACGGCGACGACGGCCAGGATGACTATGCTCATGTCGGACAGGGAACTGATGTTGACCTGCATACCGACATTGAGGAAGAAGAACGAGAGCATGAATGTCGAAATGGAATCTATCTTGTGCTCCAGATCCCATTCCCAAGCGTGGTCTGCGAAGAGCATACCGGCCAGGAAGGCACCGATGATCGCGGCCAGTCCGATGTACTCCGCGAATGCGGACATCGCAAGACAGACGATGATCGCCAGCACGAGTTTGTTCATGGATCTCGGCACCTCGCCCTTGGCCTCTATCGCTTTCCTGCGGCCTTCGAAGTAGTCGTAGATCCTCGGGACCACCCACTTGCATGCGGCGATGATCACGAGGACGAAGGCAACGGCCTGCAGGGTTATCGAGGCGATGCTGCCTATGGAGAGCTCTCCGGACGACACCATTCCCTTGACTATCGCCAGAACGATCATTCCGAGGATATCGTCGATGACCGCCGCGGCGATGATGATGCGTGCCTCCTTGGTATCCATGAGGTGCATGTCCTTGATTATCCTGGCAGTGATTCCCACGGAAGTGGCGACCATCGATGCCGCAAGGAACAGCGCATGGTTGGAATCGCCGTCTCCGAGTGTCAGAACGAGCGCATAACCGCAGATGAACGGGATTACGACTCCCAGGATGGCGCAGAGCAATGCGGCCTTTCCCGAGCACATTAGGTCCTTCACCTTGGTCTCCAGACCTACGGTGAACAGAAGGAATATCACACCGAGTTCGGCGAATGCGTATATCACCTGATATACCGTGCTGCCGGGATTGTCCGTCAACGGATCCGAGATCTCTATGTGCAGGGACCCCATGAGTGAGAAGTCTCCGATTGCCAGATTGGCTATCACGATTCCCATGACGATCTCACCTATGAGACCTGGGAATCCGAATCTTGAGACGATAGCCGATCCCACACGGGCGAGTGCGAAAAGGACTACCAGTGCGAGAAGCAGCTGAAGAAGATCCATGCGACGAGGATTCAATCGCCGTATAAAAACAGAATGGAACCTGCCACCGTCGACACGATGCGAAGGCCGGAATATGTTTCATGATAGCCAGCATCAGGTGATGCCAGTCTTAACTATGGATGCGGAACGGCATCCGCATCATGCGATCCGGGATCTCTCGGACCTGCGGATCGGAACTGTGATGGAAGCGGGTGAGGATCGGGCCCCACCCGAAAAGGGGTGCATCGTCTGTTCTCAGAACGAGAAGCAGACCTTCCATACACTTTGCGGCTGATCGGCAACGGTCCTGATGTCCTCACAGGGCGCCTCTGCGGATCCGTCATCCGAACCCTGTTCGGATTCTTCCCCGACATGTGTCGGGGACGGAAGCATCAGCTTCACCGGTGCGGAGATCATCCTCACATCGTCGGTTGTGCCGCATTCGACTTCTTCGGCGGACTCCACAACTACCTCCGGGATCGCTTCGACGCAAGATGTGCTCTCGGGGGATTCGACACGCGTCTCCTCCTCCCAATCCACGATGATGTCGTCATCGGGAATGTACTGCTCATCAATGGATACGTCTGCGAGCTCCGCGAGGGTGGGCTCCACCAGTACCATCAGGTCGCGCACCTCGTGCTTCAGGTCCATCCAGGGGTATTCGTCCCTGATGAAGGCCTTGGTGAACACTCCGTCGAGACCGTCATCGGCGAAGATGACATCTGGCCCCACGCCGGATTCCTCACTGTCGGCCTTCAGGCCCGGAAGGGTCATCAGCATGAGATCGCGGACATGGTCCGTGACCTCTGTGTATTCCCTTACAGCGATGGCGCAGCGGCCACTTACTCCAAAGGGCGGCGGAGCTCCTCCTGAGGCTCCACGTTCTGAAGTACTCCGTTCTTGAAACGCATCGTGCGCGTAGGGCGCCTGACCTTGGGGTCGGTGAGTGTCCTGCGGCCCTCTCCGTCCTCTGTAAGGTTCGGGTGCCTGACAGGCTGGACCACTTCGGAAGCACCGGTCTCGGTGACCTGGACCTCTTCCTTCACGACTGTATCGACACTTGCCTCGGAAACGGAGGAACTCTTGGTTCCGTCCATCATGAGACCTGTGATGACGTCGGATTCGGGGACCTCGAAGGACTTGAGCCCCGCACTGACAACACCTGTGACATCGGAGACGTCCGCGGTGTCTGCAACGTCCGAAGATTCTGCCTCGACCTCGGCGACGACCTCGACGGGCTCATCGGGAGCTATGCGCATGATCTCATCGGCGTCATCTGCGACGGCCTCTTCGACATCTTCCTCGACATCCTCTTCGATGTCATCTGCAAGATCTGCCTCGACCATGTCCTCGGCGGACTCGTCGTCGGCCTCGATGAGCGAGTAGAAGTCATCTGCTGTGACATCGATGTCCTCTGCTTCCTGAACGTCCGCATCTTCGACGGACATCTCTTCGACAGGGGCCTCGACCTCGAAGGATCCCATATCGTCCATGACGATCTCCTCGACGGCGGGGGCCGACTCCTCGGCCTGAGGAACGGCACACTCTTCGATCATATCATCGACGGAGAGAGTCTCCTCTGCGGGAATGACATCCTCGACAACAGGTTCGACGACATCCTCGACGACCTCTGCCTGAACCGGTGCTTCCTCGACAGGTTCGGGCTCCTCCACATCGTCCACGAACTCCACGCGGTGGATGGAGGACACCTTGTTCTCGTCGGTGTAACCTCCCTTGATCTTGTTGAGTATGTTGCTGTGATCGACCTTGGATATGTTCCCGTTGTCATCGACGACTCCGGATGAGATCTCGATCGACATCTTCGAGGACTTTCCGGAGAGGATCTCGTCCAAGGAATCCTCGTTGAAGAAATCATCAGATGCGGCCTTGGGCACTTCGACTTCGGCAGGCTTGGGATCGAGAATTCCCACGTAATCGCCTGCAGCGCTCACCGGCACTACATCCATATCGTCAAAGGACAGCCTGTCCGGGCGCTTGAAGATGAATATGTCGGAACCGTCGTCCGCGATGTTGATCTTCTCATAACCGTACGGATCCAGCTGACGCTCGCCTACGGAGTAATCCTTGGCGGCCGGCTTCGGTGTTCCGGTCTTGCCCTGAAAGATATTCCGAGTCTTGTCACTGAGATTCTTGAATCCCTTCTTCAGATCGTCCTGCAAAGGCTTTGCTTGGAAGCGATCCTTGATGCTCTTTAGAGAGCTTCCGCTAATACTGCGTGAGTTATTACCCATGCGCACCCCATCCTCTTGAAGATATGGTTTTTCTATATTTAAAAACCACTAAGGCGGTCGTTCAGAATGAGGCCCTGTTACGGATTACGATCCCAATGACGATGAAAACGGCATCATCCGCGGACGAACTTCACATAATCCGCCTTGCCCTCTTTCTGGATCTCTCCCAGGATATCTACGAGAACTTCGGAATCACAGGAGATCACCATGACCTCCAGACATTTGTGGTTCTGAAGGTGGGAGTGCATCTGCGTTTTGATGTGATTCTCATACTTGGCCTGAATCATGCTCATCCAGGGATCCGCATGGTTGCCGCGTACTATGATCAGAACGCCTTCCACGACACCGGACAGATTCTCGGTCTCCCTGATGTCGGCCAGTGCTGCGTTGATGGCGGCACGGACGGCTTCCGACCTTCCCGACAGCCCATATGCCTTCTGTATCGTGTTCAGTGCGGAGATGTTGTCATCGTTCAATGATATGCTTACTACACCCATTCGGACACCTGTTAATAACAATCTGCGGATATGTCCCTGATAGTTAATAACAATTCACCAATGTTTTAATATCCAAAATCGCACACGGCATACATGGACACGGTCCTGACATTCGCGATCTACTCGATACTGTTGCTCATTGTCTCCATGGCAGGAGCATTCCTGCCCCGCATAAAGAAAATGGATGACACCAAGGCACATCTCCTGGTCTCTCTGAGCGCAGGGATATTCCTGGGCCTCCTGTTCTTCCTCCTTCTCCCTGAAGCCATTGAGGAATGCGAACACGGAGGAATCGGAGTTCATGTGATGATGTGCGCCCTCGCAGCCGGATTCATCACCATCCTGCTGATTGAGAGCATCATCAAGCACCGCCACATGGGAACATGCTCATGCGAATGCTGCATGGATGCTCACAGCCACAAGATCACATCCATGTCCTCGTTCATCGGACTGTCCGTTCATGCCGCATGCGACGGAATGGCCCTCGCATCCACATTCCTTGCAGGAGAAGAGGTCGGTCTGATCGCCACGATCGGAATGTGCATACACAAGTTCGTCGTCCTGTTCTCACTGTCGACGACCATGATCCTCGCCGGGAACGACAATCACAGCGCATACTCGCGCCTTTTCATATTCTCGATGATCACACCGATATCCGGACTGATCTTCTTCCTGGCCCTTTCGGGAATAGATATCGACGGATTCACGGGACTCCCGCTGGCATTCGCGGCCGGATCGTTCATGTATGTGAGCATGTGCGACATGCTGCCCGAGGCATTCCACCGCAAGAAGCAGGATTCGGCCTCGATGATGCTCGTCGTGGCAGGCATAATACTGATCCTCCTGGTGTCGATCCTGTTCCCTCACACCCACTGACGGCAGACCGGAACGATTGCTGGAGCGATGGTTTTCTCGCCGTTTGATTGAAACACTTTACCACCACCCCTTATATACTAGTCCTAATCCCGTCGCTATGGATGAATCTTGTTTGTGGTATGTGTTCGCCGCGATTGTGGCGATAATGCTGATAACAGATTTTTGGTTCAATCGTAAAGCCCACCACATCCCGATGAGAACTGCGGCCATCCAGACCGGTACATGGATAACACTCGCACTATTGTTCGGTGTCCTCCTGTTCTGGGTCACCAACGATTCCACCCTGACGATGGAATACTACACCGCATACGCCATCGAGGAAGCGATGAGCATGGACAACCTCTTCGTCTTCATAATGATCTTCGCCTATTTCGAGATCAGGGACGAGGAGCAGCACAAGGCCCTGTTCTATGGTGTTGTCGGAGCTATAATCTTCCGCGCCATATTCATCGTTGCAGGCGTAGAGCTCATCAACAGATTCGACTGGCTCCTCTACGTCTTCGGAATCGTACTTGTCATCGCCGCCATCAAGACACTGAGGGACAAGGGCGAAGATGACGGGGAGAACAAGATCGCATTGTTCATGAAGAACCATCTGAACTATGCGGAGTCCGAGGAAACGAGAGGGAAACTCATGGTGAAGATCGACGGGAAGAGGATCATCACGATCCTGTTCGTGTGCATCATCGTCATCGAACTGTCCGACATCGTGTTCGCCCTCGACTCGATCCCCGCAGTGCTGGCTATATCCACGGACACCCTTGTGATCTACACTTCCAACATATTCGCCGTGATGGGTCTCAGGTCCCTGTTCTTCGTCATAAAGGGCGGACTGAACTCCCTCTGCTACCTGAAATACGGACTCGGAGTAATCCTGCTGTTCGTCGCGATGAAGCTGCTCACACACAGCTTCCTGGAGATCGACATCATCGTCTCGCTGGCTGTGATCCTCGTGGTCCTTGCCGTGACGGTTGTCGCATCCCTCCTCCATGCAAAGAAGGTGAATGCGCCCGGCAGCGTCTGATGCGCTGTCCGGGATATTCCGATATTCGTTCAAACTTCAAATCAATCGACGAATGACGAACTGAGCATTCGTCGATTGATATTCTTTTTATACGAAATGATATATCAGAAACCATGGCCGACACAACACAGCCGACCAAGATGTCCAATCCGGCACCGCTCGGACTGCTCGGATTCGGAATGACGACAGTATTGCTTTCACTCCATAATGCAGGCATCCTCGAATTGGATGGGATAACATTGGCGATGGGCGCATTCGTAGGCGGATTGGCCCAGGTGCTCGCAGGCATCATGGAATACAGGAACGGGAACACGTTCGGAACCGTTGCCTTCACACTTTACGGAATGTTCTGGCTGACCTTCGTATCCACCCATCTGGGCATACCCGGGATGCAGTTCGCGGAATCGTCCATAGGAACATACCTTATCCTCTGGGGAATACTGACCCTGTTCCTCTTCATGGGCACCGTCAAGGGAAGGAAGTCGACGATGCTCGTCTTCGGAACACTGACGATCACATTCATGCTCCTTGCCGCAGGACACCTGGGCGGAGTGGACGGACTGCTCACGGCAGGAGGATTCGTCGGTGTAGTTTGCGGATTGCTTGCGATGTACACCGCATTCGCAGAGGTGCTCTCGGAACAGCACGGACGCGAGGTCCTCCCGTTCTGATCAAAGACCGTCAAGAAGCCTGCGAATCTCATCGCAGGATTCATCGAAACCGCCGGTGTTGTCCAACACCACCCATCCGTTGGACAACATCAGCATCTTCCTGCGTGTGTCCGCAAGGGACTCCGGATTCTCGAAACGTTCCAGATCGTCCCCTCTTCCGCATATGCGAGAATAGGCAAGATCCGCATCCACATCGACCAGGATGCTCACATCCGGGATCGGAAGGATGCCTGCGAATATCTTGTACGCCTTCTTCGAGAGACCGTCGGGAAGGTACGACACCGCCATCGTGTATCTGACGAATATGAAATCGTCATGATCGTCGTCCATCTTCATCCTCAGGACCGATCTTATAACGTCCACCATGTAGAGGGCGATCGCGAAGAGCATCGCAGGAACCCCATCGGATTGGAGGAGTCTCGCTTCCACCCGGCCCAGAGCGGTCTTGCGGTTCGGATGCTCCACGAGCATAACCTTCCGCCCGCGGGACTCCAACTCCTTCTTCAGAGCCCCCGACACAGTGGTCTTTCCGGAACCGTCCATACCATCGACGACGAACCAGGTCATGATGGAACAGCCTCCCGGATGCACAGCATATCCGCTACGGGGTCTACCGCATCGGTGATGATGCATGTCGATGGCATTGACGATGATTGCTGCACCGGACGGTCTAACGGCCCCCGTGATAATAAGGATGCTATGTACCCTGCCCCGGAACCGGGGATTGGTATTTATCCGACCGATGTATCGAAGTCGCATGAACAGGTATCTCCAGCTATTCCGTCTGGAAAACGCGATAATGGGTGTTTTCGGCGTCTTGATAGCTTCATTCATGGCTGTCGGGACCGGATTGCCGGATCACTGGAGAAATCTCGTCGTATCCGCCGTGATCGTTTTCATCTTCATCGGCGGAGGGAACGCCCTGAACGACTACATCGACTGCGAGATCGATAAGACGGCCCATCCCGAAAGACCCGTGCCCTCGGGCAGACTGAAGCCCGTTCAGGCAAGGAATGCGGGAATCGCCATGCTCGGACTCTCGGTGGTCGCATCGTTCCTTACGATGGATGTTGTCTGCATAGCTATCGTCGCCATCGCGGCCGTCCTCATGGTCTCCTACGAGACGTTCCTCAAACAGAGGGGATTCGTCGGCAACCTCACGATAGCTGTCCTGACAGGTATGGTCTTCCTGCTGGGAAGCGCCCTTGTGGGGGATGTCATGGCCAACATGGTCGTCGCCCTGATGGCATGTCTGGTCTCCATCGGAAGGGAGATCGCCAAGGACATCGAGGATATGGATTCGGATGAGGGAAGGAAGACGCTCCCCATGTCCATCGGAGTCAAGGCATCATCGATCATCGCATGCGTGTTCTTCATCCTCGGACCCGTTCTCAGCATACTTCCGATGATCTCACAGACCTACGGACCGCTGTACTACACCGTGATCGTCGCAGACATCGTGTTCGTGTACTGTGCGGCATCTGTGTTCAAAGACCCTCACAAAGCAGAGAAGAAGGCCAAACTCGGTATGATGATCGGATTGGTTGCGTTCCTGCTCGGTGTTTTCAACTGAGCTCGGAATCCCGATCTGATTGAAACGACTCCAAGCCGTTCCGGGATCGCACAAAAACAGCATTCCATCCCACATACTGTCTGACAACTTAGTCAATAGAACGCAGACCGATATAGTCTGACCTTGGAAATGATAAGTGGAGAAAATGAGTGCTCCCGTCGGGATTTGAACCCGAGTCGAAGCCTCGAGAGGGCTTCATGATTGGCCGCTACACCACAGGAGCAACATTCCTTGGCAAGTATAAGTTGTTAATAAAGTTTTCTGTCTCAACGATTTTTCCCGCAGGAAAACATGATGAAAAAGGAGGGGAAAATGGTTTGTTTTCAGTGATAGAACTGATTTTCAGTAATCATCTGGCCTGATCGCAGGGACTCTCTTGTGGGCCATGGACTCGACCTGCTTGCGGATCTCGGCAACCTTCTCGCGCGGCAGTCCGGTATCGGCCGCGATCTGCGCGTCTGTGCAATCGTGCTCCATGTCGTACAGGATCTCATCCAGGTCGTGATAGGTGATGCCCATCTCGGACTCGTCCGTCTGACCTTCCCACAGGCCTGCGGACGGGGGCTTGGCGATTATGGGTTCTGGAACCCCGATCAACGCGGCCAGCTGCCTGACCTCGGTCTTGTAGTAGTTCGCAAGAGGCGTGACATCGCAGGCGCCGTCTCCGAACTTGGTGAAGTACCCCATCATGATCTCGCTCTGGTTGGATGTTCCCATGACGATGTAGTTGCGCTTCTTGGCAAGATTGTACAGGACGATCATCCTGCAGCGTGCGGAGATGTTCCCCCTTTCCAACGGGGTCTCCTTCCCGGTCAGGAGCACCGCGGCCAATGCATCGACGGCAGGCTGGATGTCCACGACCTTGTACTCCGTCCCCCAGATGCTGCTGAGCTCGGATGTCGTCTTGTAATCCTCGGCCGGCGTCACCCTGGACGGCATGAAAACATTGAGGACCCTGTCCGCACCGATTGCATCGACGCAGAGCTTGGTGACCGTGGCAGAATCTATGCCTCCGCTGAGACCGATGACGACTCCGTCGCACCCTATCCCATCGATGGTCCTCTTTATGAATCCCTCTAGGTTATTCACATCCTCTTTTGTGATATTGGGGATCTTGACTCCTGACATTGGCAAAGCATCTTCCCAACCCGATTTATTACTATCCATCTCGGACAAGGATTTTATGTGCTGAAGCCAGATGGGTATGCGTGAACTTCCCCTTAGCAGTGTGTCAGCTCAGACCGGTCCCGGGATCGCCGTCCGAGAATGCAGAGACCGTCATCAGAGTCATGGAATCGGATGAGGCGGACGTCATGGTGTTCCCCGAGATGTTCCTGACCGGATACGGATCGCCGCTGGACGGTCTGGAGGATGAGGTCGTGCAGTCCTTGGAACTGCTTTCCGACAAATGCCGCGAACTGGACAAGGCTGTATGCATAGGGACACCGAGATTCTGTTCGGAAGGACTCTTCAATTCCCTCGCATTCCTTTCGCCTGACGGGGACTCATACTACGACAAGGCGCACCTGGCCCGCTTCGGGATCTATTCCGAGGACGGCTTCTCCGATGGGCAGGGACCTACGATGGGTTCGTACCACGGCGTCCTGTTCGGCATGTGCATCTGCTATGACGTGTTCTTCCCGGAGATCCTCCATGGATGCTCGCTCAGAGGCGCATCCGTGAACATATGCGCAGCAGCATCCGCTGTCCAGTCCAAGAGGTTCCTGGACACTGTGCTTCCGGCAAGGGCTCTGGAGAACGTCACATACCTGGCCTATGCCAACAACATCGGGGCGATGAACGACTGCGGGATGCACGGATGCTCCAGGATCCTGAATCCGTTCGGAGATGTCATATCCGGATGCGGTACCGAGGAGCGCATTGCGATAGCGGATATCGACCTGGAGGCTCTGGAAGATGCCCGCGACGTACGTCAACATCTCGAAAACTACAGAACCGACGTGGATTGGGGTGTTTGAACCACTGTAACTCACTTCGGATATCAGAAAAATTTTAATAAGACAACCAATTCCTCCGACTTGAAAGCCGAGATGGCCCAGCCCGGTAAGGCGCGAGCCTGGAAAGCTCGTGGGAACTTTCCCTCGGGAGTTCAAATCTCCCTCTCGGCGCCATTCTACTCTTCTATTCCCGATTCATCGTGACCGTGATATCTGAAATCCATCAGCCTTCACGCTTCTGCGCATAAAGTTCGCTTTCTGCTCTATGAAGTTGGCGGGCCGGATCCTCACATAAGCACCAAACTGACAACGGACCACATCATGATCGCATGGCTAGCATATCCTGACAGTAGGATGCAAGTCAAGAGGAAGGATGGATGATCTTCGCCGAACCGGAGTCTTGACGATAGTCAGGGCCCCAGAGCCGTAGGTGGGACCACATATACCCCATCGTCCCTGAGATAGGCGGCATTCGTCATGCCGCAAATCACGCACATGAACTCCGGAGCCTTCCCGTTCTCCTGATTGCGTATCTTCCGATCCATCTTCAGAAGGGACTTGGCACCCTCGTCTATCTCGTGGGCCCCGGTTTTGACTTCAAATGCGCCCCACCTCCCGTCGGGCATCTCCACGACCGCATCGATCTCGTTCCCGTCTCCGTCACGGTAGTGCATCACCTTGCCTTCCGACAACATAGCGTACACCTTGAGGTCATGCACACAAAGAGCTTCGAAGAGATATCCGAACGAGTTCAGGTCGTTGATATACGATTCCACGTTCATCCCCATGGCTGCGGCTGTGAGGGACGGATCCGCAAGATGCCTCTTAGGAGTTTTCCCAACCCTCACCGAGGACCTCATATTCGGATTGAATGCAGGCTGGAAATCCGTGAAATGTAACCTTTCCAGAATGGAAAGATAATCATCCAATGTATTATCGGCGATCTGAGGGTCGTCCTGATTCTCCAACATATCCTTCTTGAGGGTCTTCTTGGATGCGGTGGTGCTCTCATTGCGCGCCAGAGAACGTATGAGACGGAGCATCTTGGCAGGGTTGCGACTCACCCCGTCGAAGGATGTGTCATTGCTCACCAGAGTCTCGATGTATCCCTTGGCAACCTCCAGCGAGGCATCGGATGACATGTCTATGACCCCGGGCCAGCCCCCATGGACGGTGTAGTCGATCACACCCCTCAGCTCTGCCTCCTGTGTAGAGAAGGAGAACTCGGGACGGTCGAACAACCCTCTTAGGGACACTCTGCCGTCAGAGAGCCCCCTTTCATAGAGCGTCATGGTCCTCATACGAAGCTCCTTGATACGACCTGTGCCAGAATGCACGAACCCGCTCCTGTTCGGGGTGGCGGAGCCTGTGAGGACGTACATCCCCTTCCTGCCCACATCGTCGACCCTGTATCTTACAGCGTCCCATATGCCGGGAACATCTTGCCATTCGTCAATCAGTTGAGGATAATCGTCCTTGAAAATTAGGGTTGGATCCATCATGGCCAGTCTGCGATTCTGATAGTTCCCCTTGGGATCGGATATGAGAACGGCGCTGTTGCAGCAGTTGTATGCCGCATAGGTCTTACCACACCACTTGGGGCCAATGATGCTGACGGCACCGAAGAGAGACAGACACCTTTCCAATTCGCTGTCTATGAGCCTTGGTACGTATCCATCCTTCTTCATGGTCATAATCTAACATTCTGTTGAAAATATATAATATTGATGATTTTTCGGATTGATTATTGATGATTTTTCGGTTTTATCAGAGTGGTATGAAGATCTCTTTTAGATCTGGGCAGATGTATCGAACCAGACCTTCGCTCCCCGATCTTCTTCGGAACAGACGATATCCGTTCGTCCTGAACATGCCCATCTGGAACGTCTATCACAAAATACAGCTCTCAACGTAGTATCGACTTCCCCGTCTATCCTTTGAAAATCTCTTCGCGCGCGTTTTTATAATAGCCATCTTATGGGTCTTCCGTTAGGAGTCCTACCTCATGATAGTCAATGCCGAGTTATTCGTAAAGGACCTGCCCGGACAGCTGGTGGGTTCCATCGAACCCATATCCCTCGTCGACGGGAACATCCTGGGAGTCATGCACGACCGTAACCGCATCGTCAACCACAGGATATGCATCAACATAACGTTCGAGGTCGAGAAGGAATGCCAACTCAACGAGCTGAAGAAGATCTGGAAATCCAAGGACATCATCATCTCGAAGATCGGATCCGTCTATCAGACCTACACCATGGACTATCTGCTCATCGGAAGCATCAACGCCCAGTACATCGAGGAGCTCATAGGGAAAGCCTCCAAGGTGGCGACACTGGATGCCGTCGACGTGAGGTATTCATCCAAAACGGACGACCCGTCCAAGACCAGCGGAATGATATCCGTCAAGACCCGCAGCAAAGAGGACCTGGAGAAACTGGACAGGTTCCTTTCGGAAGAATGCGCCAAGACCGGCATCGTCTATGTGAGGGGTGTTTGAGATGAGGGTATTCATCTGCGGTTTCGGAACCGTCGGACAGGGCTTCGCCGAGGTCCTCAGCATGCGCCAGGACTTCTTCGAGTCCAGATACAACCAGAAGATCGTCATCACCGGCGTGATGGACTCCAAAACATACGCATTGTCGGATGAGGGACTGGATCCGCTGGAACTGGTCAACAGGAAGAAGGAGACCGGAAGGGTAGGGACCGAAACATACGAGGACTCCGTGGAGGTCCTGAAGAAGGCCGACTACGACATACTGGTCGAGGTCAGCCCCACCAACGTCAGCACGGGCGGCGTCGGACTGATAAACATCACCCACGCCCTTGAAAATCACAAAGACGTCATCACAGTCAACAAGGGTCCCCTGGCCCTCAAATTCAACGAACTGATATCCCTCGCCAGGGAGAACAAGTGCAAGATCAGGTTCGAAGGCTCTGTCGGAGGTGCGATGCCGATCATCAACCTCTGCCATGAGAACCTGAAAGGCGAGAAGATCACATCCATCTGCGGTATCTTCAACGGTACCTGCAACTTCATCCTGAGCAAGATGGACAAGGGTCAGCCTTTCGAACAGGCACTGAAGGAGGCCCAGCAGATGGGCTATGCGGAGACGGACCCCACCAACGACGTGGAAGGTTACGACAGCGCATGCAAAGTCGCGATCCTGGCCAACTCCGTCTTCGGAAGGAATGTCACGTTCAAAGATGTGAAGATCACGGGAATAACCGGGATCACCGAGGAGGCCATCGCCCTCGCAGCAGGACGCAACATGGTCATAAGGCTCATCGGGGAGATCACCGAGGAAAAACTCGAAGTAGGTCCCAGGCTCGTTCCCAAAGGCCACCCCCTGAGCATATCCGGAACACTCAACACCGCACAGATCATGTGCGACTTCGCCGGCCCGATAACGGTGACTGGACGCGGTGCCGGTCGCAAAGAGACCGCTTCGGCCATCCTGAGCGACCTGATCGCGATAATGGATGAGAGGGCCCTGTGATGACGAGGGTTCTGATCTACGACACGACGCTGAGGGACGGTTCCCAGACAGACGGGATATCGTTCTCATGCGAAGACAAACTGGATATCCTGAACAGACTGGATTCCGTCGGGGTCGATTTCGTGGAGGGCGGTTGGCCCGGTTCGAACCCCAGGGACGACGAGTTCTTCGAAAGGGCATCCAAGACCGGACTCGTGAACACCAGACTGGTGGCATTCGGCAGCACATGCCGTCACGGAATCCCCCCTTCAGAAGATCAGAACCTCGTATCCCTGTCCGAATCATCCGCGGAATGGTGCTGCATATTCGGAAAGACATGGGATTTCCATGTCACCGATGCCCTCGGCATCCCCCTCGAAGACAACCTTTCCATGATAGAGGCCAGCGTGCGCTTCCTCAGGGAATCGGGGAAACGCGTCATGTTCGACGCGGAGCATTTCTTCGACGGGTACAACGCCAACAGGGAATATGCCCTGAAGGCCATCAAGGCGGCCGAGAAAGGCGGAGCGGAATGGATAGTCTTATGCGACACCAACGGGGGCACCATGCCTGCGGCCGTTTCCGGGATCGTCCGCGATGTGAAATCCAACCTGGACTCGGTCGGACTCGGCATCCACTGCCACAACGATTCCGACCTCGCCACCGCATGCAGTCTTGCGGCGGTGGAATCGGGATGCACCATGGTGCAGGGCACCGTCAACGGGATCGGAGAGAGATGCGGGAACGCAAATCTGTGCGCAGTCATTCCCAACCTAGGTCTGAAGATGGGATATGACCTCGGCAACGTCAGGATCGACGAACTCACATCCCTTTCCAATTACGTGGGGGAACTTGCCAACATGCCCCCGTATCCGGGAATGCCTTTCGTAGGCGAAAGGGCATTCACCCACAAAGGCGGCATGCATGTGTCGGCCCTGGTCAAAGACACCAGGACCTACGAGCACATGGATCCGTCCAAAGTCGGCAACAGGCGTCGCATACTGGTATCGGACATGGCCGGAAAGGCGACGATATCCGAGAAACTCAAAGAACTCGGACTGCAGATAGGCGATGACAGCCCGGACATCACGCGCAGGGTCAAGGACATGGAATCCAACGGATACCAGTTCGACGGTGCGGATGCGAGCTTCGAGCTGCTCGTCAAGAGGCTCAGAGGCGACATCGGGAAGATGTTCGAAGTCCATGCGTTCAGGATCTCGATGTACGAATCCGAAGGCAACAGGATGGAGTCCGAGGCCAGCATCAAGGTCAGGAGCCCTGACGGCCAGATAGAACACACTGCGGCCGACGGGAACGGTCCCGTCAACGCACTGGACCACGCTCTGAGGAAAGCATTGGCAAAGTTCTATCCGTCATTGATGAATGTCAGGCTGACAGATTACAAAGTACGCGTACTGGACGAGAAGTCCGCCACGGCGGCAAGCGTCCGTGTCCTCATCAGGACGACAGACGGGGAGAGGAGCTGGACCACTGTCGGTGTCTCCGAGAACGTCATCGAAGCGAGTCTCATAGCCCTCATAGATTCCCTGGAATACGCGCTTCTTCAAAACAACGTTTCAAGCATAAAGGTGAACCAATGAACAGGACCATAGTCACACTGGTAGGAAAAGACCACACCGGCATCATCGCCAAGGTGTGCAATTACTTTGCGAACAACGACATCAACATCCTCGACATCAAACAGACGACCGTCCAGGACTTCATCAACATGATCCTCATCGTGGACACCACCCAGTACAAAGGGAAATTCGACGATCTGGTGAACGGACTCAACGAGGTCGGCGAAGAGGTCGGGTGCATCATAAAGGCCCAGCACGAGGAAATCTTCGAAATGATGCACAGGATCTGATCCCATGGTAGAGCTTAATGAGGTCTTCGAGACCTACGAGATGGTCTCACACGAGAACCTCGATGTCAGGACCATCACCATGGGGATCAGTCTTCTGGACTGCATCGATCCGGACATCGACGCCCTCTGCGACAAGATCTACAACAAGATCACGAAATACGCAGAGAACCTCGTATCCGTCGGAGACGAGATCGGACTGGAGTACGGAGTCCCCGTCATCAACAAAAGGGTCTCCGTAACACCCATCGCCCTGATCGGAGGCGCCGCGTGCAAATGTCCGTCCGACTTCGTGAAGATCGCCGAGACCCTCGACAGAGCAGCCAAGACGATAGGCGTGAACTTCATCGGAGGATACTCCGCACTTGTCCAGAAGGGCATGACCCCTGCGGACAGGAACCTCATAGAGTCCATACCCGAAGCTCTGGCAGTTACAGAGAGGGTATGCTCGTCCATCAGCCTCGGATCCACAAGGACAGGCATCAACATGGATGCTGTCAGGCTCATGGGTGACATAGTCGTCAAGACCGCAGAGGCCACAAAGGATGCGGATTCCATAGGATGCGCGAAACTCGTGGTGTTCTGCAACCCGCCGGACGACAACCCGTTCATGGCAGGGGCATTCCACGGTGTGACCGAAGCGGACTGCATCATCAACGTCGGTGTCAGCGGTCCGGGTGTCGTCAACAATGCACTCTCAAAGGTCCGCGGACAGAGCTTCGAGGTCCTGTGCGAGACCATAAAGAAGACTGCATTCAAGGTCACAAGGGTTGGACAGCTCTTCGCCAAAGAGGCATCCAGGAGACTTGGCGTGCCTTTCGGTATCGTCGACCTCTCGCTGGCCCCCACGCCCGCGGTCGGAGACTCCATCGCGGACATCATCCACGAGATGGGCATGGAGTATGCCGGTGCCCCCGGAACGACCGCCGCACTCGCCATCCTCAACGACCAGGTGAAGAAGGGCGGAGTCATGGCATCGTCTTATGTCGGAGGTCTCAGCGGTGCATTCATCCCCGTCACAGAGGACAAATCCATGGCCGAAGCGGCGGAACTTGGTGCATTGACCCTCGAGAAGCTGGAGGCCATGACCTGCGTATGCTCGGTCGGTCTCGACATGATCGCGATCCCCGGTAACACGCCTGCGACGACCATCTCCGGTATAATCGCAGATGAGATGGCCATCGGAATGGTCAATCAGAAGACCACAGCGGTCAGGGTCATCCCCGTCATCGGAAAGGGTGTCGGAGACAGGGCCCACTTCGGAGGTCTGCTGGGCGATGCATGCATCATGCCCGTGAACCCCTACAGCTGTGCGGACTTCGTCAACCGCGGCGGAAGGATCCCCGCGCCCATCCACAGCTTCAAAAACTGATTCGGTGCGGCCTTCGGGTCGCACCATCTTTTCCATTTCTTATTCTTTGATCAGACCACAGATCCCTGCTATGACACCTGCAGAACGATACGATCGTGCTATGGGAATCGCACGATTGCGAATCCGTGAAGTTCTGTGATAAAATTGTAAAGAATAGGTAAAAAGGATTGGGGCACCGAAGTGCCCAAGCAAGAGCTCAGAAAGAAGCGCAAGGTGGGGGCAGAGGGATTTGAACCCCCGTCAGCGGGTTTCCACTACGGAAGGAGCTACCTTCCGCGGAATCAATGAGTCATCGCTCCAGTTAATCATCAACTGTCAGCAAACCCATTTTCAATCACTCTCAATAACTGGAGCCCGCCAGTCTGCCAGGTTAGCCTATACCCCCGGGGTGAGTGTGATAGCGAGTTGCAATCACTTCTTGCGCATCTTTGCTGCTCTCTTTCTTCTTCTCATTTTCTTCTTGCGCCATTTCCAACGCTGGTTGCCGCGTTTCTTCCAGGCGCGCGAGCTTCTCTTCATTGTGATCCTTCCCTGAATGTTGCCGTGAGGCATGCATCCTTGGCGGGCCCGCCGGGATTCGAACCCGGGGCGTCTGGCTTAGAAGGCCAGCGCTATATCCTGGCTAAGCCACGAGCCCACTCTTCCCCTCCATTTACTCATTTGATTTAAAGCTTATCCACGAAGCCGTCAGATCCTCATCGAACTAGTATCGATAAAATCGGCGATTGAACCGTTTCCGGTCAACATCAGCACAGATTCCGTTATACAAATCAATGCCAAAACCAACAGAAGCGGCCACCAGTTCAGAATCTTTCCGGCCATCTTGACCAACGATTCACCGAAGTTCAGGACCATGTACACAACAGAACCACAGAGGAATGCGATGATGACGCGCGGCCAGCCCTCGGAGAGGAATGTCAGATCGATATTGTCGAAGATTATGCATCCGTTGAGGCCTGCGAGAGCGATGTACACTATACCCATGATGAGTGCGGCTATGATCACTGCAAAGTGAACGTCCCTGAACGGGCGGATGATCAATGCGAAAGCTGAGATCAATATTATGATGGAAGTGCTCATCGGCCAATCGCCGTATTTCGTTACCGCTTCGTATGCCATTATGGCCCCGAATACCACTCCCAAGAACATCATCAGCTTGTATTTCGCCGAATTCCTGTCCTTCACATATGTTATGACTATCAACAGAGCAATGAGTCCGCCGACAAGAAGGAGTGTCTCAGGCATATGGTCTATGATTCCAGATGTAATCTCAGACGAATCCATGACCGTTCATGAACTGGTGACGATTTAATCCTAATCCCGACACTACCGTCGTTAGACATTATAGACGTACATAGGAAGTGAACGACCTACAGATCGTGAAGATAAAAATGGGGAAAAAGGCCCCGGAGGGCCATGTTTTCATGCGAGCTGGGTTCCGGCCTTGGGGCTTGCGCTCTGGTCGTACACTGCCGCAACATCGAACATCCAAAGTGCGTTGGCCTTCAGATGGACTGCGGCAAGTTTCTCGTTCATCTGGTCGAGAGCGGGACCCTCGGCGATACGGACCGGGTTGGTGACGATGATCTCGTATGCGGTCATTCCGGAGGAAACGAGTATTGCTCCCTTCTTGTTGGCATCCAGGTTCTTGGATGATTTCTTCATGAGGACCTCGCCGACAATGACCTTGTCAGGTGCAGGGGCGACGATCGATCCACAGACTATGGCATGGGGCTGTCCGGATGCATCCGCGGTTACGAGGGCCTTGACAGTCGTCTGCTCAGACATAGCTTTGAGAACTTCTTCAGGTATGTTTACCATTTCGTTCACCTGGATATAAGAGCGGGTGGATGATATTTAGTCTGTCGCTAACACGGTTGATACCATGATCGTATGACCTGACAAAACCCCACCATCTGTGGCATGCTGTTGATCGTCCCAGATTGTGATGATCCGGGGATTGAATGTTGAATCCGTCAATGGATCCGCAATCATCTGATCAACAAAGGATCACACCGGCACGCCGCTATGAATGTATCAATGATACGGTGAATCACTCAGAAACACTGTGAAGTATGAAGAATGGTGGACAGGGCGAGATTCACCGCAATTCTGGCCAGCATCTTCGATAATCTTCGGAAATCACCCGGCCAGAAGGCAATTCGACTCTAGTCACTGTCCATTTTCCTTGTTTTGTTGACGTACTTTTTGTGGTAGATCCTACCGAGAGGTCTGCAAATCTCTTACGGTGCCCAGGCACCGGGAAACCTCTTACAGAAATCACCTCAGAAGGAGGGTAGCAAATGTCGAACGAGACA